>JAKAKS010000023.1 GCA_021813405.1 Nitrospirota bacterium | reverse complement strand
CCCAGGAACTGGGGCCAAACCGTTTCACAGCTTTCAGTATTTTTCGAAGGGAGGATGAAACTGGACCTGAGGGTCTGATATGATTACTGGGTCAGACGGATTGACACAGTTTACTGAACGGCCTCGGATAATTCAGCCCCACAGGCAAAGCAATATCTTACGTCTTTCAGTCCTTGAAAATTCTTCTGTTTTTTTATTTTTCTATAGCATTCGCTATAAAGGTCATAGCACGATTCACTTTTTGGAGGCACATCGTTGAACCCTGTTGACATAACCCGGTATTGCTCATCAACTATAACTGCACCTACTTGTCGTCCAATGCAGTTAGATTGCAAACTAACTGAGTAAGCCAGGTGCATCATCATTTCTTTTGAGGTTGGCGCCCTGTATGGTTTCTCTAGTAATTGGATGAAATCATCAACTTTTTGAAAGAAGTTTCTGGCATCTATTACTGTGTTCCAATGTTCTGTATTGTCAATGACTATATCAGCATTAGTAACACATCGCGTTACTTGCTGCCCGAGTTTGTCCACTTCGCCTTGGTCCCTTTTATCTAATGTATCAAATTCCTTCTCATCAATATTCTTTCTTTCTCTTCGTAAATTTTTGGGGGCAAACAAGGCAATAAGATAAAAATGAGGGAATTCATCTCTTAAAAAAAATCTATTTCTATTGGGTTACGGAAGCTTTCAATGACAATTTTGTCGGTTCCGTCATCTACTGCATTCAAAAATCTTTTTTTGTATTCATCTCTAAAAAGCTTTCTAGCCACATTCCCGAAATTCTGCTTTTCTTCGCCCGTACTAAATGGCATGTTTTTTTCAGCAGCAAATGGGGCCAAAATATCGGAACTGATTGAAATGTATTTATAACCTTTTTGCGATAGC
This sequence comes from Nitrospirota bacterium, assembly GCA_021813405.1. GTDB lineage: Bacteria > Nitrospirota > Thermodesulfovibrionia > Thermodesulfovibrionales > JdFR-88 > JAKAKS01. The sequence goes on along the minus strand of JAKAKS010000023.1, from coordinate 62,952 downwards.
TGCTTAGCAGCGGTTGTGCAGCCGCTGCCTAGAGATCCCGTAAAGCCAATAAACACTCTCTTGGCCATTTCGAATACATTATAAGATAGATGCAAGGCTTGTAAAGCTAAATGTTAGGTAGAAGTAGAAAGGTGACAAACCTGCTAGGCTGTTGGCATCAGGTTGGCGACGCCCCGGACGATTCCGCCGATGGTGATTCAATTTCCTCAATTGCTTTAATTAAATCTTGTTTACCCTAGGGGAAGATGGGGTGAGTGCATTTTGCTTACAAAAAGGGGGTATTTTGCGCCATTTTCCCTCATTTTACGGAAGGCATGAAAAAAGGGATTTCAGGGGAAAACCCCCTGAAATCCCTGAATTTTAAATGGAGCCGGGGATGAGGGTTGAACTCACGACCTGCTGATTACGAATCAGCTGCTCTGCCACTGAGCTACCCCGGCTTTCCGGACGAAACTGCCAGCGATAATTTTAAATCATCATTGGAGACCTGGTCAAATTGTCTGGCCAGAACTGGCCAGAACTGGGGTTACAGAGTTCGTTCTATTATTTTTAGAAGAAGGGGTGGGTATATTCCAAGGATAACTGTAATGACGGAAAGCACTGCGAGCACGCCACCGCTTATTAAGGATATTTTCCCTGCCTCTGCGCCGGTTTGCATGGCGTTGAATAGCTCTTTTTGCGGCCTTTCATAAACGGCCGCGATTACCCGCAGATAATAGGCAAGCCCTATCACGCTGTTTATTATAAGCATGATTACCGGCCACCACATTGCCTTTGATATCCCCAGCGATATGATATAGAACTTGGCTATAAAACCGGCTGTAAGGGGGATGCCCGCCAGCGACAGCAGCATAGCAGACAAAAACCCCGCCAGCCAGGGGCTTTCCCAGGCAAGGCCGCGGATATCGTCAAGCATCCTGGGCTCTTTTCGTCCCGTGCTAAGCGCGGAGATAATGCCGAAAGCCCCTATAATCGCCGCGAAATAAGCTGCCAGGTAATATCCGCCTGCTATGAAAGCCCCGCGTCCTCCCGCAGCTATCAGCAGCAATAAATATCCCAGGTGGGCTATTGAGGAATATGCAAGCAGCCGCTTCAAATTCTCCTGCAAAAGCGCCAGGAGATTGCCAATGAACATTGATGCTATCGAAACAGCCAGAAGCACATAGGCAAGCGCGCCGGTGTCATGTATTCCCGCCTGGGTGAAATACCTTAGCACCAGCGCAAAAACCGCCCCCTTTGATGCGCTTGCCACAAAAGCGGTAACCGGAGATGGCGCGCCCTCGTAAACATCGGGGGTCCACATATGGAAGGGCACCAGCGCCAGCTTGAAACCTATACCCACAAGGATCATAGCGATGCCCGCAAGCGCGGAGATGCTGCCGCCAATCCCGTTTACGGCAATGCCCGCCAGGTCCATTGTCCCAACTCCGGCATATACCATAGCCATCCCGAAGAAAAGAAACGCGGCCGACACCGACGCAAGCACCAGGTATTTTGTGCCCGCCTCCAGCCCCTTGATATCGGGCCTGTCGTAAGCTATCATCGCATAAAGCGAAACGCTCAAAATCTCCAATCCCAAAAGGAAAGAGGCAAAATGGGCGCTTGCGGCCAACGTTGCCGATCCGGCCACGGACAGAAGCAAAAGCACGTGAAACTCGCCCTGCCGGACCCCTCTTTTTTTGAAATCCGGATAGGCTAGCAGGCTAACGGCCAGCCCGGCAAGGATTATAAGCCCGATATAAAAATATGAAAAGTAGTCCATTATAAGCAGCGGCGTTACAGCCCTGGGCAGCTCCGGATAAGCAACGAACAATGAAATGAAAGCTATCACAAACCCGATTGCACTTACGTACGCCGGGGCCGATTCGGATTTGATGAAGGCTGTGGCAAGCATCGCCAGCACGGCTGAAACTGAGATCAGTATTATTGGCAAAAGCGCTATCAGTTCCCTGGCGCCCATTTTGTTCCTTTGCCAAATACGGCCGCAAAGCCTGATGGCGTGGTTTTCAAGCTGCATTTTGTAAAGTTATGGCACGGCTGCACGGCCCCGCCGCCGGGGATGTAACCGGCCTGCCGGCCTGGGGCGGCGCTCGCAGATGTTGGAATAAGCCTGGCCAGCACAGGTCCTGCCGTGTTGATGACAGGCTGGGGATAAACCCCAAGCCACACAATTGCAAGTATCATCACTGCCGATACAGCGGCCTCCCTTGCGTTAAAATCCGTTATTCTCACGCCTGCCGGTTCCGTGGGCTTTGAGCCCTCAAAAAATGCCTTCCTTATCATCCGGAGAGAATAGGCCGTTGCAGCTATCAACCCAAGGGAGCCTGTAATGGCGATAACCGGTGAGGAGGCAAACGCGCCTAGCAGGGCCAGGAATTCGCCAACAAAATTGCCCGTGCCGGGCAATCCCATGGAGGCAAGCGCAAAAATTATCCCAACGGAGCCAAGCCGCGGCATTACGGACCACAGCGGCAGCCCGTTTGCGGCCTTGCTCATCCGTGACATGTCCCTTGTGCCTACCCGCCCGGCAAGTGTTCCAGCGATGAAAAAGAGCATGCCCGTGCTTATGCCATGCGCTATCATTTCAATAAAGGCGCCGTTTAATGCCACAGGGTTAAGGGCGTAAATCCCTATCAGCACAAACCCCATGTGGCTTATGCTGGTGTCCGCTATCAGCCGCTTTAAATCCTGCTGGGCAAATGCCAGCACCGCGCCATACAGCACGCCCGCTACTCCAAGCGCAAGCGCAACCGGGGCAAACCGGGCGGAAGCATCCGGGAAAAAAGGGAGCACAAACCTTATAAGCCCGTAGCCGCCTGTTTTAAGAAGCAAACCGGCAAGCACTATGCTGCCCGCCGTTGGCGCCTCCGTGTGCGCGTCCGGAAGCCAGCTATGGAACGGAAATGCAGGCAGTTTTACAGCAAACGCCGTAAAAAACCCAAGCATCACGATAAACGCGGTGCCTGCGCCAAAATAAGGCTTGGCCTTGTCCGCCAGAAGCGTGAAATAGTCGAACGTGAAATTGCCCGTGGCCCTGCCGTGAAAATAGAACAGCGCCAGTATGGACATAAGCATCAGAAGCCCGCTTGCCTGTGTGAAAATGAAGAATTTTATGGAGGCATAGGTCTTTTTCTCGTGCCCCCAGACGGCAATAAGGAAATACATCGGGATAAGCATCATCTCCCAGAAAAAGTAAAAAAGGAACATGTCGAATGAAAGGAACACGCCGGCAACGCCGGCAAGCACCCACATCAGGTTGAAATGGAAAAAACCGGTCCGCTCTTCTATCTCGCTCCAGGAGCTGAATACGGCAACAACCCCCAGGACGATGGTAAGCGCCACAAAGGCCATGCTAAGCCCGTCTGCTGCAAAGTGTATGTTCACGCCAATCTGCGGTATCCATGCCGCCTTGAACCCTGATATGAATTGGCCCTTGCCAAGGCTGGAAATATTTAGCGCAAAAGTGACGGCCCAAAGCGCCGCGGCCGCGGCAAGCGAAGCCAGGGATACCAGCCTGGCGTACAGGGGTTTAACGCGCCCCGCCATCCAGGCCAGCAGGCCGCCTGCCAGAAGCGCCGCTATCAGCAATGCAAGCATCAAAACAGCACCGCCCATGTAATGATAATTGCCGTCCCTATGCCTATCAGGGCCGCGTACAGCCTTATCTTTCCGGTCTGCGACGTCCCCAGCACAAAATGGAACAATCCGCTTATCACGGCAATTAGGGAATAGATAAGGTCCACAGGGTCCGTCTGTATCAACCGGCCCGCAAATTTGTACGGCCTGATGATAAGAAAATCATAAAGCCGGTCAAAATCCCATCCCCTGAGGAAAAAGCCGGAAAGTGGAGCAGCCTCTGCCCAGGCCTTTAGCGCAGTTGCCTTGGCGCGCGGCGAATAAAGCAGCCACGCAAGTGCGATGCCTATCAGAGGAAGAAGCATTGGCGCAATATATACGATGAATGGTTCGCCCTTCACAGGGGCAACTGCGGGCAAAACCATACCCAAGAAGGGAATAATGTTTGACTTTATATATCCGGCCACTACCGAGAATACGGAAAGAACCGCAAGCGGAATTAAAACAAGTAAATTCCTCTTGCCGCCAAATGAATAAACAGATTGCCCGGTCCCGGCAAACACGGTAAAAAATACCCGGAACGTATAAAGCCCGGTAAGAAACGAGCCTGCCAATGCCAGCGCCCACACCCAAACATGGCCGGAGGTCCAGGCGCCAGATATTATCATGTCCTTGCTATACGCCCCGGATGTAATAAAGGGCAATGCGGCAAGCGCCGCCCCGCCTGTTAAAAAACTCCAGAACGCAATTGGAGGGACCGGGAACGCCGTGCCGGACAGCAGTTTTTTTCTTATTTTGAAGATATCGTGCTCCTCGTGCATGGCTTTTATGATTACGCCTGCCGACATGAAGAGCAGCGCCTTGAAAAAAGCGTGCGTCATAAAATGGAACAACGATGCGGACCAGGCCCCCACGCCCAGCCCCAGGAACATGTAGCCTATCTGGCTCATTGTCGAATATGCAAGCATCCTTTTTATATCAGTCTGGAATAGCGCGCTTACGGCGGCCAGAAAAAGGGTAAGCGCGCCGATTGCCGCCACTGCCTCCATTGCTACGGGCGACAGGACGAAAAAGGCATTCATGCGGGCTATCAGGTATACGCCGGCCGTCACCATAGTGGCGGCGTGTATCAGCGCGCTGACCGGGGTAGGGCCCGCCATCGCGTCCGGAAGCCATGTCTGAAGCGGAAGCTGGGCCGATTTGCCAACCGCCCCTCCAAGAAGAAGCATGGCTATCAGCGTTGGCAGCCCGCTTGCCTTCATGGCGCCAATGCTTGTGGATGCCTGCGCTATATCCAGAGTCCCGGTTTTCAGCGCTATAAGAAACAGCCCGATAAGAAAGGCCGTGTCGCCAACCCTGGTTACTATAAAGGCCTTTATTGCAGCCCGCGCGTTTGCAGGCTCCTTGTACCAAAACCCGATAAGCAGATAGCTGCAAAGCCCCACGCCCTCCCATCCCAGGTACAAAAGCAGAATGTCGCCGGCCAGAACAAGCGTGAGCATGGCCCCGGTAAACAGGTTCATCCAGGCAAAGAACCTTCCGTACTCCTCGTCGCCATCCATGTACCATGCGGAATAGACGTGGATAAGAAAACTTACAAATACAACAACCAGGGCCATGATAAGCGAGAGCGAATCCAGCTTCAGGCTTACCGAGACCGCAAGCCCTGGCACCGCAAACCATTGCCATAATGTTTGCACCCATGGCCTGCCGGCCTGGAATGCGTTTAAAAACTGTCCGGCGGATGCCAGGGCGCAGAGCAAAGAAAAGCCGATTGAGCCCACGCCCATTGTCCGTATGGCCCCGGCGCTCATGCGCCTGCCAAAAAGCGCAAGCGCAATGAACCCCAGAATGGGCAAGGCCGGAATCAGGAAGAATAAATTTTCCATCAGCCTCTCATCTTGCTGGCCGCGTCAGTATCCAGTGTTTTGAATTTATGATGGAAGCGCAGCACCAGCCCAAGCCCAAGGGCCACCTCGGCCGCCGCAGTGGCCAGTATGAAAATAAACATCACCTGCCCGTCCGGCTTTCCCCATTTTGCCCCGGCCAGTATGAAGGCAAGTCCTGCGGCATTAAGCATCACTTCTATGGACATCAGCACAAATACAAGGTCCCTGCGTACCAGCACGCCAATAAACCCCAGCACAAAAAGCGCCCAGGCCACCATCAGCCCGTTGTCAATTGATACCGGTGCCATCTTCACCTTCCTCCGGCACGTTTCTTCTTGCAAGGTGCAGTGCCCCAATCAGCCCTGCCAGAAGCAGCAGCGATGCAAGCTCCACACCTAAAAGATAAGGGCCATAGAGCGCAATGCCAACGTCCTTTGGCTGTACTGTGACTGCATAAAGACCGTTTGCATACCCCCCGCCGCGGCTTATTAAAAATGCCAGGTCCGCAATCAGGATGAGCGCCAGCATCGAAGGGCCAAGCCAGATGCCGGGCGTAAGCCATTGCCTCTCCTGCGCGGCGGCCTCCGCGCCAAGGTTAAGTATCATTATAATAAACAGGAAAAGTACCATTATCGCGCCCGCATATATGATTACCTCCAGGGCGGCTGCAAACGGGGCCCCAGCTGCAAAAAACATTATCGAAACCGAAAAAAGTGAAATTATGAAATACAGGAGCGCATGGATTATCCTGGCCCTGGTTATCACCATCAGGGTGGAGGCAAGGGCCACCGCAGCCGCCAGATAGAAGGACGTGGTCATGGCAGAAGCCCCCTTACGTCAACCGGCGGGCGCTCGTTTTCGGCCTCGCCCTTGGCTTTGCCGCCGATTTCAAGCCCGGCAACACGGTAAAAATTATAGCCGGGGTATTTTCCCTGGCCGCTTATGAGGAGGTCTTCCTTTTCATATACAAGGTTTGCCCGCCGGTACTCGCCCATCTCGTAATCGGTTGTAAGCTGTATGGCATAGGTTGGGCAAGCCTCCTCGCAATAGCCGCAGAATATGCACCTGGAGAAATTTATCCTGAACGTTTCCGGATAGCGCCTGCCGGTTTTGTCCTCAGTTGCTTGCAGGGCTATGCAGTCCACCGGGCAGGCAACGGCGCAAAGGCAGCAGGCCACGCACCTTTCGCCGCCGTCCGGGTCTCGCGACAGTATTATCCTGCCCCGCCATCTTGGGGGCACATAGGCTTTCCGCTCCGGGTATTGCACCGTCACCCGTTTTTTGAAGGTGTGCAGTAAAATCAGCCATAGTGCCCTTAATAATGCCAGCAAGTGTTTTCCCCTCTCATCTGCCTGCCAGTATCAGCCCGCCCGTCACAAGCAGGTTTACAAGTGACAGCGGAAACATTGCCTTCCATCCAAACGACATCAACTGGTCGTACCGCGGCCTGGGCAGCGTTGCCCGCAACAGTATGAAAAAGCAGATGAACGCAAGCGTCTTTACGGCAAACCACACTATGGGCGGCAGCACCGGCCCAAACCATCCGCCAAGAAACAGGGTGGTCATCATTGCCGATATCAGCGTTATCCCGAAATATTCCCCCAGAAAGAACATGCCGAATTTCATGCCGGAGTATTCCGAATGGAAGCCGGCCACCAGCTCGCTTTCGGCCTCGGGCAGGTCAAAAGGAAGCCTGTGCGTTTCGGCTATGCCCGCTATCATGAATATGATAAAGCCTAAAAACTGCGGCACGATGTTCCACATGTGCTTTTGGGCCAGCACAATCGTCCTTAAGTTGAAGGAGCCTGCCAGCATTACCACCCCCATCAGCGACAGCCCCATGAAAACCTCGTAGCTGATCATCTGGGCCGACGCCCGCAGCCCGCCCAGAAGCGAATACTTGCTGTCCGAGGCCCAGCCCGCAAGCGCCACGCTGTAAACGCCCAAAGAGGACATCGCAAGGAAGAAGAGCAGCCCAATATTTAAATCCGCCAGCCCGGCGCGCGGCCCAAACGGCACCACGGCAAAGGTTATAAGCACCGTAACAACTATAATGGCCGGTGCAATAATAAAGACCGGCTTGTCCGCAAACGGCGGCACCCAGTCCTCTTTTGTAAACACCTTCAGGATATCCGCCAGCACCTGAAGAATGCCAAACGGCCCCACCCGGTTTGGCCCGTACCTGTCCTGCCAGATTCCAAGCAGCCTTCTTTCAAGCCATATAAGCCCGGAGGCCACAGACATCAATACAAAGATAAGCCCCGGTATCAATATAAGATATTGCAGGGTGCTCATTGTTTGCGCTCCGTTTTCACTAAAAAACGCGCCCAGGCCGGAAGCTTTGAATAAAGGCCGGCCAAATCAGCGGCGATGTTTGCGTTTTTTGGTACGAACACGCCTGCAAGCCCTTCAGCCATTTCCTCATCCGCCACGGTTTTAAAATCGAAGACGGCCCCGCCTATCTCCAGTTCCATTGTATCGCTTTTGTTTAAACCCAGCGCGCTTAATGTTCTGGGCGAAGCGGCAATAAACGGCTGCCCCTCTTCGGGGCAAAGGCCTGCAACGGCCTGGCTCTCCATACTCAATCTTTCGGAGCCGAATACATGATAAAGCGGCACGGCAAAAAATCCTTTATTGTTTGCACCGGATGGCCCAGGGGCTTTTTTCTGTTTTTCCGGGATGTCCGTGAAATAAGCGGGCGCGGAACCGGACGGCTCCATCAGTCTTTTTCCGGACTCCCCGCCAAGGAGCGGCCCACCGGTGCCGCTTTGGAATTTATTTAAAGCCTGCACGGAATTCCAGAACGGCGCCCAGTAATGCGTAAGCAGGGCGGAAGGGATTTTTTGCTTTTTTGAGGCATCATAAAAACCCTCCATTGAAAAAGAAAGCGCGGAGCCTGTGTCTGCCGGAGGTTTTGGTTCCACCATTCCAATATTGGTGTGCATGGCCGTCCGTCCGCTATAGCGGTGCGGCTGTCTTGGTATCTTCATCCCGGCTATCCTGAAGCCTGGGGGCGGGAAATACGCCCGGTCCGCAATTGGGGCAAACTGCGGCATCCTTTTTGCCAGTTCTGCCGTCAGCGCGTCTATTTCCGGGCATTGTTTTTCAGTGCCCAGCGCAGCCTTAATTTCCATTATCCATCTCCATACCCCATGGATATTTTTGTTCTGCGGCTGCATTACCATATAGAACCGCTGCGCCCTGGCCTCATTATTTACAAAAGTCCCCTGTGATTCCGCAAAACTGGCTGCGGGAAGTGCAACGCCAGCCAGTTGCGAGGTGCGCGTGGCAATGAAGTCGATTGCCACGGAGCAGGGCAGCGACATTATTTCTTCCGCACCTTCCTTGCCGATGGACTCATCCAGCTCGTTTTCAATCACTATAACGGCCTTGGCGCCTCCGGCCTGCACCCGCTTGAGGGCTTCAGAGACCGGTCTGCCGGATGGAAAATCCATCAGGGCAAGCCCCATGCTGTTGCATCCGGGCAGGCTAAACGCAATCCTTGCATCAGGCACTGCCCGCTTAAGCGCCCATGCGGCGTTGGCCGCGGCCCTCAGGATATGAATGCTCTGCGGGCCTGTGCCGCAGACTATTAGCGGCTTTTTTGAATTCCGGAGCGCCACGGCAATGCGCCTGGCCAGGGATTTCTCTTCTGCGCTCGCGTCTGGCACGCCGGGCGATTCCGGGGCCAATTCATGGGCTATTAAAAACCCCAGCCTGGCCACGTCATCCGGGGCCGCGCGGTAAGGTTTTTCAGAAGACAGTCCGTCCAGCCTGGTGCCGGTAAAAGAGGCGACAAAGAACGGGCTTTTTTCGTTTTGTATCGCGTTTCTGGCTGCCGCGTCGTCCCAGTGCGGTATTTTGAATTTGGCAAGGTTGACCATTGGCGCATTTCTGGATGCCTGCCTGAGCGCAAGGGCAAGCATCGGAGCTGTATTGGACACGTCTTCTCCAAGCACCAGCACGGCATCGGCCTCTCTTGCGTCTTCCAGCGAGGCCGCCGCAACGGGGCCGTCCTTTATAATCCGGACTATCTCACCCATCATATTAAAAACCGTGTCTGATACGCCATGGTAAAAATTTTCAGCCCCCACCAGCTCACGAAGTGCATAATTGGACTCCAGAGAGGCCCTGGGGGAACCGATGCCTATTATCCCACCTTCGTGCGTTCCGTTTAATTTCTTCCGTATCTCGCTGATGGCCAATTCCGGAGCAGCTTCATCTGCCGGGGCGGCGCCATTTGTTTTGACGGATGCTGTGCGAATTCTTATTTTGCTGTTTACGAATTCATATCCATAGCGGCCCCTGTCGCACAGGAAATAGCCGTTTACGGATTGGTTGTAACGGTTTCTTATCCGCCGCAGCGTTCCGTATCTTTCGCCGGGCAGGGTATTGCAGCCCAGTGAGCAATGTACGCATACGGAGGGTGCGGCCTGCAAATCCCACTTGCGCGTGTAATGCTTTTTAAACGTCTTGTCTGTAAATACCCCCGTGGGGCAAACTTCCACCAGGTTCCCGCTGAACTCGCTTTCCAGCGCCCCGTCCCGGCTTCTGCCGAAGTAAACATGATCATGGCAGCCAAACACGTCCAGGTCCTTTCCGCCTGCGTAATCCTTATAGAAGCGGACGCAGCGGTAACATTGGATGCAGCGGTTCATCTCGTGATTCACAAAAGGCCCAAGGTCCTGGTTGGTATGCGTCCTTTTTTTAAGCGTGGTGCGCCGGTAAACATGGCCGGCCAGGAGCGTCATGTCCTGAAGATGGCACTCGCCGCCTTCGTCGCACACGGGGCAATCGTGCGGGTGATTGAGCATAAGCCATTCGATAACCGAGGCCCGGAATTTTATGGCCTCGGGGTCGTCTATGGACAATCTCATGCCGTCGGCCACCGGGGTCATGCAGGACATCACTATCTTGCCTTTGGCGTCTTTTTCGTCCTTGAACACCTTTACCGCGCACTGCCTGCACGCCCCAACGGAATGCAGGGCAGGATGCCAGCAGAAATAGGGGACGTCAAACCCAAGCGAAAGACAGGCGTCAAGCAGGCTGACGCCGTCTTTTGCTTGGTATGGTTTGCCATCTATGAATATGATTGCCATGTGTTCACTTGTACGGACATGTCTTTTTTTCAATATGCGCTTCAAAATCCTGTTTGTAATACTTAAGAGCGCTTTGAAGCGGCTCAATGGCCCCTGGGGCCAACGCGCAGAATGTGCGCCCCATGCCTAAAAGGGGTATATGTTCATTAAGTATCTCCAGGTCCTCCGGGTTGCCGTCTCCGTGTTCAACCTTCCTCAGGATGCCGGTTAGCCAGGGCAGGCCCTCACGGCACGGGGTGCACCAGCCGCAGGACTCGCGCGCGAAGAATTCCATGATATTGAGCACCAGGCCAACCGGGCAGGTCTTGTGGTCCATAACCATCAGGGTGCCGGTGCCAAGCCTGCTGCCCGCCTTCGGCACGGAATCGAAGTCCATGGGAGTGTCCAGGTGCTCTTCCAGCATGAACTCCGTGGAGGCACCGCCGGGCATTATCCCTTTCAGCTTATACCCATCTTTCATCCCACCCGCATGAATTTCCAATAGTTCTCTTAAAGGCGTGCCCATGGGCAGTTCCCATGCCCCCGGCCTGTTTACCCGCCCGCTTGCGCCGTAAATCTTTGTGCCTCCGTCGGAGCTGCGGCTGATTTCCTTAAACCACTTTGCGCCGTTTCGTATGATATGGGGCACATTGGCCATGGTCTCCACATTATTTACCACGGTGGGTTTTCCCCATAAGCCGCATATTTGCGGGAAGGGCGGTTTTGCCCTTGGGATTCCGCGTTTCCCCTCCAGCGCCGTTAGAAGGGCCGTTTCCTCTCCGCAGATATAACGGCCCGCGCTTGTATGCAGGCGCACCTCATGATCAAACCCGGATCCGAAGATGTTTTTGCCCAGGTATCCTTTGGAGTGCGCTTCCGATATGGCCTGTTCAATCCTTTTTGCCGCCTCTTTATAGGCCCAGCGCAAAAATACATAGGAAACGCTTGCCCCTATGGCGTATGAGCTTATGACCATTCCCTCTATCAACTGGTGCGGATTGCCTTCCAGGAGGAACTTGTCCTTGAATGCCCCCGGCTCCATCTCGTCTGCGTTTACAACCAGGTATCTGGTATTGGGCGCGTTTTCCCCCATCGGTACAAAACTCCATTTCTGCCCGGTGGGAAATCCCGCCCCGCCCCGCCCCCTCAGGTTGGAGTCTTTTACCTCCTGCATCACCTGGGCCGGGCCCATCTGCAAGAGCGCCTTCTTTGCCCCCTCGTAACCGCCCAAAGCCTCGTACTTTTGCAGTCCCACGGCCTTGCCGTTCATTTCCATTCCAGCCGTAAGCGGATATGCCTGAGGGTCTTTAGCGCTCATCTGTATTTCTTCAGGGCCTCTCTAACCTTCTCCGGCGTAAGGCCGCCGTAAACGTCATCATTAATCATCATTGCGGGGGCCTTGTCGCAAAGCCCGATGCAGGATATGGGCAGAAACGTGAATTCACCATCTTTTGTAGTCTCGCCCAGCCCAATCCCAAGTTCGGCTTTTATCGTTTCCGCCAGCATATGTCCGTTTAACATCCAGCAGGCGGGCCCGTCGCATACAAGGATAAGGTTTTTCCCTACCGGCCTTCTGAATATGAACGAATAAAACGTTGCCACGGCGTCCAGCTCATGCGTGGTGACGCCAAGGAGTTTTGAAACTTCTTCAAGCTCCTCATCCGGCACCCATCTCCTTTGGCGCTGCACTATCTTGAGTGCTTCCACAGACGCGTTCAGCCCGCGCCCGGCGCGCTCCACTTCGTGCTTTATCTCTTCTATCTCGGAAGGTGTAAGCATATATATTTACCTGTCAAGATCGGCAAGTATGAAATCCACGCTCCCCAATATTGCTATCAGGTCCGGTATCATCAGCCCCCGGCTCATCATCGGCAGCGCCTGGATGTGTGGGAAAGATGGCGTCCTTATCCTTGTGCGGTAGGCCGTAGTGCCGCCGTCGCTTACAAGATAATAAGTGTTGTTGCCCTTTGCCGCTTCTATGCCTATTGCGGCCTCACCGGGAGGGATGGGCGGCCCCCAGCTTACATTTAAAAAATGGTCTATCAGCGTCTCAATATCGTGCATGGTGTGTTTTTTTATTGGCGGGGTGGCAAGAGGATGGCCGGATTTGTACGGCCCTTCAGGCATGTTGTCCATGCACTGCCTTATAATCCTCATGCTCTGCTTTATCTCCTCCACGCGCACGGCCGCGCGGCTCCAGCAATCACCGTCCGCAGCGGTGGGTATCTCGAATTCAAAGTGCTCTATCCCCGAATACGGCCTTTTTTTCCTGAAGTCCCATTCAAAGCCGCACGCCCTCAGGTTGGGCCCGGTAATCCCCCAGTCTATGGCCTCCTCCGGCGTCAACTTGCCGATGCCCTTTGTGCGGGCCTTGAATATAGGGTTTTTCATTACCAGCACGTCATATTCCTTAAGCCTTTTCGGCATGTAATCCAGAAAGTCCTTTATAAGCGTCTGCCAGCCCTGCGGCAGGTCCTGCGCAACTCCGCCTATGCGGAACCATTCAGGGTGCATGCGCCCTCCGCAGACCGCCTCGATTACACGGTATGCCATCTCCCTGTCCGTAAAGGTGTAAAAGACGGGAGAAAGCGCGCCCAGGTCTTGCGCGAAGGTGCCATACCATACCAGGTGGCTTGCTATCCGGAACAGCTCGGTCATCATTATCCTTATTACCTTGGCCCTGTCCGGCACCTCAATGCCCGCCAGTTTCTCTACGGACAGAAGATAGGCAAGGTTGTTCATTACCCCGCTTAAATAATCAATCCGGTCTGTATAGGGGATGAATGTATGCCAGGACTGCCGTTCGCCCATCTTCTCGGCCCCGCGGTGGTGATAGCCTATGTCCACCACGCAATCCACTATCTCTTCCCCGTCCAGTTCCAGCACTATACGCAGCACGCCATGTGTGCCCGGATGGTGCGGCCCCAGATTAAGAAACATGAAGTCGGTGTCTGCCTTTTTGGGCGTAATCCCCCATTGGTCCGGGCGGAACTGGATCTCATGTTCAATCTGCACCTCTTTGGCATCCGGCATGCTGAATGGGCCCATTTCGGTGGCCCTTGCCGGGTGGTCTTTTCTTAAAGGGTGGCCCTGCCAGTCGTGCGGCATGAGTATGCGTTTTAAAAAAGGGTGGCCCGTAAACCCGATTCCAAACATGTCCCACACCTCACGCTCATACCAGTTGGCTGCGGGCCAGATGTCCGTTATGCTGCTTGCGGCCGGGGACTCTCCGGAAAGCGGGACTTTTATCCGGATGTCTTCATTTGCCTCATAAGAAAGCAAGTGATAAACAACGGTGTAATCGCCGCCGGTCTGCTCCTGAAAGGCCGGCCCGTGCTGCCTTACCCTCTCGTCTATCGCTGTAAGATCGTAAAGCATGCTGAAACGTCTTGAACTTTGGTTTTTCAGGTATGCAAGCACCTCTTTGGCCCGGTCCGGATTTATCCACACGGTTGGCACGCCGTCCTTTGTATGCTCAGGGCCGATAACGGCGTCCTTGAAAACCTGGGCAAGCTCGCTTATTGCTGTATTGTCCGCGGCCGTGCCACCCGCGGCTTGTGCAGGGGTCTCTTGAAAGCTCATATCTTATCTGGCGTTGGCAAATCCTTCGCCGCCTGCCTGGCTTGCCTTTTTAAATCTCTCATGCAAGGCATCACGGGTTTCTGTGTGGCCTGCGGGCCCACCACCCAGCTAAGCGGTCTGCGCTCCTTGCCTATCTGGTCCTGAAGGAGCATCAGGCCCTCCAGAAACGCCTCCGGCCTGGGCGGGCAGCCGGGCACGTAAACGTCCACCGGCAAAAACTGGTCCACTCCCTGCACCACGCTGTAAATGTCATACATTCCGCCGGAGTTGGCGCAGGAGCCCATCGATATTACCCATCTTGGCTCCATCATCTGCTGGTACAGCCATTTGACAATGGGGGCCATTTTTTTAAACACGGTGCCGGCGATAATTATAAGGTCCGCCTCGCGCGGGGTGCCGCGTATCACCTCCGACCCGAACCGCGCAAGGTCGTATTTGCTTGTGATGCTTGTTGCAAACTCTATAAAACAGCAGGAAAGGCCGAAGTTGAAGGGCCATACGGAGTTTTTTCTGCTCCAGGCCACCATGTCCTCCAGCCGGGTAAGCACCACGTTTTTGCGCACGGCGTCCTCTGTGTAGCCGTCGCCGTCGCCCAGGGAATGATGCTCCGGTTTTCTCAGCCTGTAATTCATCGCGCCCCCTTGCGGGACGGTTTGGTTCGCCAGTCCAGCGCGCCTATTTTCCATATATATGCCAGTGCCGCCAGAAGCACCAGCACAAATACAAGCACCTCCATGTACCCTGCCCATCCTGTCTGCCTGATGGCCACGGCCCAGGCAAAGATGAATACAGCCTCCAGGTCGAATATCACAAAGAATATCGCGGGCAGATAGAATTTAATGTCAAACCGCACCCGGGCCGAGCCGGTCGCAAATATGCCGGACTCATACGGCAGCCCCGTGGCCCTCTCCTCATGCCTCTGGCCCAGGAAGTAGGAGATTACAAGCAGGCTGGCCGCAAGAAGCAGCACTGCGCCCGAATAGACGATTATCGGCCACAGCAGCGTATTTACATTTCCATCCACAATATCCTCTCCGTGGCACTCTTTCTGGCTGCGCCCTTGAAGTCTTGATGAAGAATTACCGGTTTCGCCTGCGTCCCCGAACAAAAAACCGTAATAAATTATATTTAAAACGGTATCATCTGTGCATTAAAAAATCAACAAACCCGGCCTGCCGCTAACATTTGCGGTGCAGTCCGTTTTCCTATATACTCTCAATAATTTGACCGCTTTTAAGCGGAGGAAACCTAAGGGGGAAAAAATGGCGAAGGCAACAAAACCGGCAGCGAAAAAAAGTGCGGCCAAACCGGCTGGCAAGGCTGTAAAAAAGACCGCGGTAAAAACAGCGGCCAAAAAGAAAACCGCCGCTAAGAAGACGGCCCCGAAAAAGGCGGTAAAGAAGACGGCTGCAAAAAAGACCATGGAAGTCAGCGGCGGTGACAGGTTTGAATGCGAGGTTTGCGGGCTGGCCGTTACCGTGGATGAAGAGTGCGGCTGTGTGGAAACAACCGAGATCATCTGCTGCAACGAGCCGATGACAAAAACCAGCTAGCGGCATAACCATAAATATACATCTTCCCTCCCAAAAAGGGCGGGGTAATCCCCCTCCCTTTTTGGGAGGGGGTTAAATCTCTTTTGATAAGCCATGGCCCATGCTGATTCTGCACCGGCAACACTTTGATGGTACGTGAGCCCCCCTGCCTTTCCCTGCAACAGCTCTCATTTTAGATAGAATCATTCCTGTCTTCTTAAACAAGGCTGGGGTGGGTTGGCGCCAGCCTTTCTGGAGGACTTAAATCCGCAATTCCTGATATTGGCTGCCCGGCTCGATGCCGAGGAGTTCCGCAGTTTTCTTGGCCCAATGAATAGAGCCCGGATTTATGAAAATTTGTGCAATTACGACCTGCTTGTGCATCCATCACGATATGAAGGATTTGGGTTGACTGTTCTGGAAGGCATCGCCGCCGGATTACCGGCTCTTGCCTCCAAAAAAAATGTTGAAGAATACCTGGCGCGCTTAAATAGCAACTTTGTTAAGAAACGGACTCCTGCAGGTTGGCTGTTTCTTGCAGATTTCGGATTGAACATTATAAAAGGGGGCAAGCGGCCGCCCCCTTTTATCTAAAGGGCTGCGCTACCGGTAATTGGAAAATTGCAGATGGATGCCGAAATCCATTTCCTTCAGGTGCGACATTATGGCCTGAAGGTCATCTATCTTTTTGCCTTTGACGCGCACCTGGTCCTTCTGGATTTCGGGGCTGACTTTCAGCTTCATGTCCTTTATCACTTTGACGATTTCTTTTGCCTTTTCCTGAGGCACGCCCTGCTGAAGCGTAACCACCTGCCGCACGGTATTGCCGGCGGCCTGCTCCAGCTTGCCGTAGCTGAGCGCTTTTATTGCCACGCCGCGCTTTATCAGCTTGGACTGGAGGATGTCTATAACGCTCTTGAGCTTCTGCTCATCATCAGATATAAGCGTTATAGCGCCTTTGCCCTTATCAAAATCAATGGAGCTCTTGCTGCCCTTGAAATCGAACCGCTGGCCGATCTCCTTTACGGCCTGGTTCACGGCATTGGTCACTTCCTGCATATCCACTTCGCACACGATATCAAAAGAATGCTCGTCAGCCATCAGCTCCTCCTGAGGTAATGACAGGCCGTTGCCCCTGCCGTTTCTTTATTCGTATAGTATATTAAATTTACTGCGCAAGTTATGGAAGCTTTAATTCCTTCAGCCCTGTTATTTCAACCACCTTGCGCTTGGAAGTGCCGCCCCTGAGTATCCTTATATCGGATTTCTTTACCTTGAGGAAGTCCGAAAGAAGCTCCACCAGTTCCTCGTTTGCCTTGCCTTCCACCGGGGCGGAAGTGAGCTTTACCTTGAGGGCGTCCCCGTATATCCCCGCTATGCCCCGTTTGGCGGAGCGGGGATATACCTTGATATTTAATTCTATGCCGCGCGCCGTATTCCGGTATGTTTTGATGTACGATGGGTCAGCCAAGGAAACGGCCCTGGACGATAATTGAATCCACGAGCACAGTCTTTTTTATCCGGTTTAGCCCGGCATTTTTCAGAAAAGATTTGTATTCGGAGTAGGTATAGCAGCGCCCGGCGTTATTTACAAGCATGTTAATGGAAAACAAAGCCGAGGAAACGGGTGTCGTCCTGTTTTCCTCCAGGTTGAAGCCGTGTATAACCGCCCGCCCGCCCGGGTTAAGCGACGCTTTTACTTTTTTGGCAAGCAGGACGCAGTCCTCGGCAGAATGGGAGTGCAGGATATTGCTCATGAATACCATGTCATAGCCGCGCCCGATATCATCCTTGAGAAAATCGCCCTTTAGAAATTTCACCCCGCCTACGCCGGACTTTTTTATGAACCGGGAGGCTATTTTGACGGTCTGCGGTGCGTCGAACAGCGTAACATTATTTACCCCGCCCCTCATCATCTCCATTGCATAGGTGCCTGGGCCGCCGCCTAGATCAAGCGCGCTTTTAACCCCTTTCAGCCCCACTGCTTTTAAAACGGGCCCGGCCTTCAAGACGGCTATGTTGTGCATGCCAAGTATGAACGCCTCGAAATCGAAATCCATCTGTCTGCTGGGCGCTTTCTGCCCGGTTTTCACCACACGGTCCAGGTTGGACCAGCTCTGCCAGATATTTTCCGCGTGCCGGAGGATGTCGCCCTGGTAATAGGCGGAGCCGCGGCATAGGAAGACTGATGTGTCCCTGGTGTTTACATAGGTATTTGCATATGGCCCGCGCGATTTTTTTAAAAGCCCAAGCCCGGCCAGCGCGTCCAGCAGTATCTCTGTGCCACGGGGATCGGTTTTCAGCTTGCGGGCGATCTCTGAAGAATCCCTTTTCTGTTTGGTGGCCTCGAAAACGCCAAGGTTGTTTGCGGTTATAAGCATCCTTGAGGGCCAGAAGCCGTGCCAGAATTTCCTCAGTTCTGCGGCTTTTTTCATCGGGTCCATCTCAGCTTGCCTCCTCATCCGGCAGGCCGGCTTTGTAAGTGCCGGCAGGAAGCTGCTGCACCGTTTTTAAGGCGCGCTGTATCTGCCTTGTCCTTACGCCAACAAGTTTTTCAAGCTCGTCACTTGTTCTGGAAAGGTTTGTCTGGGTCTTCATCAGCACGTCGCCGAATCTCTCGAACTCATTTTTCACGACGCCCAGCACCTCCCACACCTCGCTGGAGCGTTTCTCGATTGCAAGGGTCCTGAAGCCCATCTGAAGGCTGTTTAAGAAGGCCGAAAGCGTGGTGGGCCCGGTTATGCTTATCTTGTATTCCCTGTGGAGCGTTTCAAAGAGGCCGGTTCTCCTTACTACCTCTGCGTACAACCCTTCTATTGGCAGGAACATGATGCCGAAATCCGTGGTGCCAGGCGGGTCTATGTACTTTTCCCGGATGTCCTTTGCGCATTTCTTTATGGCCGTCTCCAGATCGCGCCCGGCTTCCTCTATCTTTTCCGCCTCGCCGTGTTCGTAGGCATTTACGAGGGCTTCGTATTTATCAAGCGGGAATTTGGAGTCCACCGGAAGATAAACGGCCCCGTTGCCGCCAGAAGAGATGCCCGGATTTCCCGTGCCCGGCAGCTTTATGGCGAACTCCACGTTGTCGCGTGAGCCTTTTTTAGTGGCCACATTGGTTTCGTACTGGCCGGGGGCCAGAAGTTGTTCAAGGATGCTGCCAAGCTGGATTTCACCGTGTATGCCCCTGGTCTTCACATTGGAGAGCACTTTTTTAAGGTCACCCACGTCGTTTGCAAGGCTCTGCATCTCGCCCAATCCCTTATGCACCTGTTCCAGCCGCTCGCTTACTATCTTGAAGGACTCTCCCAGCCTGCGCTCCAGGGTGGTCTGGAGTTTTTCATCCACCGTCTCGCGCATCTTTTCAAGTTTCAGGTTGGTATCGGCCTGAATGGCCTTAAGCCCGGCCTCAACGGCCTGCCTCGCACTCTCCATCTTCTGCTCCACTGTCTGTATAAGCTCGCCCTGTCTGGTGGTCATTCTTTCAAGCTGCTCGGCGTTGGAGCGGGTGAGGTCGGAAAGCCGCCCTGAAAATGATTCAAGCTGTCTATTTAGAAGCTGTGCCGTCTCGGACATTTGCTTGAAGATTGAATCGCCAAGCCCTTTGAAGGAGTTGCCCAGTTCCTCTCTGGCCTCGCGGGCCTGCTTTGCCGATGCATCCATGTTTCTTGCCAGATCGTCCTTGATGCCCTTTTCCATATATGCAAGCCGGTTTTCAACCGCGCCGTCCTTTTGCACGGGCCGGGATTTATATATAAGGAAGATGACGGCGGCAAGCAGGGCAATTATCAGAACCAGAAGCGCTGTTATCATAGGCGATTTTAGCAATAACCCCTTTTGCAAAGCAAATAGAACCTCAGGTTTTGTATTCTGCTTTATAATTTAACCATGAGAAGGTTAGGCGTACACACCTCAATCGCCGGGGGGCTGGATAAATCCCTGGTAAGGGCAAAGGAGCTGGGCTGCGATACGCTGCAAATCTTTTCGCATAACCCGAGGGGGTGGGCATTGAGCGATGTTGCCCCGGATGAAGCGGCTGCGTTTAGAAAGACCAGGGAAAAACTTGGGCTGGACCCCGTATTTATCCACTCCTGCTATCTAATCAACCTGGCCAGCCAGTATCTTGAGATAAGGGAGCGTTCGCTCTGGATGCTTGGGCAGGAACTGGCCAGGGCGGACGTAATCGGGGCCGATTACGTCATTCTGCATCTGGCGCAGTCCGCAGGCGAAGACGGGATTGAAAGCCTTATCATGCAGATAAGGTCTGTCATCGGGCGCAAGGGCAAAAAACGATTCAGGGCGGGCCTTCTTTTTGAGAATACAGCCGGGCTGCCCGGGAAGGCAGGTGGCCCGAAGGACACCGGGGCCGCCGCATCTTCCCTGTCTGCCCTGGCGCAGATTGTGGAAGAGTGTGGGATTGCTGGCATCTGTTTTGACACCTGCCACGGTTTTGCTTCCGGTTACGATATAAGAGAGCCGGGCCAGGCGGACGCGATAGCTGAGGAGGTCAGTTCACGCCTGGGGCAAGGGAAAATAAAACTTATACACCTCAATGATTCCAAGGGGGCCCTCGGTTCCGGTCTGGACAGGCATGAGCACCTGGGCAAGGGAAAGATCGGTTCAGCCGGGCTGAGGCGTTTCCTTGCCTCTGCCGGTTTTGCGGAAGTTCCCGTTGTGCTGGAGACCCCTAAAGAAGCAGAAAGCGACGACTTGATGAATTTAAAGGCAGCCCGCTCTCTTATTATTCCGGATTAGGCTACAATCGTTCACTTTAAGGCATCGTTTTGCAATTGAAACCTTTCAAGCCGGATTTGGCTACGATTGTTTACTAAAAAGAATCGTTTGCAATTTGGCATCCTTTGTATGCAAATATGATTTTTTTGTTGACATTTGAAATTATTTGTTCTTTTATATAAGTGATGCTAAAACAGCTCTTTTCATCGGCAGTGCGGGCGGAAGTGCTTTCACTGCTGCTAAACGCGCCTGAAGAGAGGTTCTATGTAAGGGAGATAGCCAAACTACTGGAGAAGAACCCCTCCGCTGTAAAGCGCGAGTTGGACAACCTTGAAAAAATAGGGATCGTTACAAGCGAGAAGGTAGCAAACCTGAAGTACTTCCGCTCCGACACCGGTTCTCCTCTCTATTCCGAACTAAAAAGCCTGATAACAAAATCCCTGGGCATTGCTGGCAACCTGAAGACCGCGCTCCGCAACAGCGGAGCTTCGCGCGCGTTTATATTCGGGCCTTATGCCGAAGGCCAGGATGTAAAGACGGTGAGTTTGTTCGTAACGGGCCCGCAACAGCCGGATGAGAAGGCCCTTAAAAAAGTCGCCAGGCATTTTGGCTACAGGCTGGACATGATTTTTATGGAAGAGGATGAATACCGCCACAAGAAAAAACGGCGCGAGAAATCTCTGCGCCTGATCCTGGCGGAACGAAGGATCCCATTATTAGGGAGAGTCTAACTCCCGTTGCCGGGCCTGCTTGGCCGGAGCGGAGGAAAGGAGGTGATCCGGATGGCAACTGTGAAGAAGGCTGCTACGACGAAGACGGCCGCAAAGAAACCGGCCGCGAAGAAGACCACCACCGCTAAAAAGACAGCGACGAAGAAGGCTGCCCCCAAGAAGGCAACCGCAACGAAGAAAGCCGCCCCTAAAAAGGCTGCTGCGACGAAGAAGACTGCCCCTAAAAAGGCAACCGCCGCAAAGAAGAAGTAAATTCCGCAAAATATCTAGGCCGGGGGATAAAATCCGCCCGGCCTTTTTTATTAGCTTAATAGCAAGGTTTATTCAGGCGTATTTGAAATTGACGGCCTTGCGAACTGGTACTGATGATTCGGCAGAATCCAGTTCCCAGCATTCCGGCGAAGCCAGCAGGGCCTGTACGAATTTCAAGTTGCTGCCGTGCCCGCTTTTGGCTGCCGAAAGGTGGCCTTGAATAGGGAAGCCTATAAGCGATACATCCCCGATGAAATCAAGGAGCTTATGGCGAAGAAACTCGTCCTTGAACCGCAACCCTGTCACGTTTACCAGCCCGGTGTCGCTCAGGATTATGGCATTATCCAGAGAGCCGCCTTTTGCAAGGCCCTTGCTCCTCATGTGCTGGACGTCCTTAAGGAATCCAAACGTCCTGGCCGGGGCTATCTCTTTCCGGAATGTATCCTCGCGCACCTCAAAGGCCATCTGCTGCGCCCCTAATAACCGGTGAGGATAGAATGTCCGGTATGTTATGCGCCTTCCATTGTACGGCACTGCGGTGAATTCAGCGTCCCCATCCGCGAAGCCAAATGGCTTTACTATAACAAGGTGGGGCCTCCGGGAGGATTGGCTGACTATGCCGGCGCCACTGATGGCCTCTACAAAACCCATCGAACTGCCGTCCAGGATGGGGATTTCAGGCCCGTCTACCTCTATTATCAAGTTGTCTATTCCCAGGCCGGCCAGGGCTGCAAGAAGGTGCTCCACTGTCCTTATTTTCGAGCCGTTTGAGCCAAGCGTGGTTGCAAACGAGGTCTCGCATATGGCGTTCACATTAGCGTGTATTGCAGTGTTTTCATTTTTGCGGTAAAAAACTATGCCATGGTCCCTGGGCGCCGGGCTCAGGGTAATAGAAGCGTGCCGTCCGGTATGCAGCCCAATGCCTTCAATCCTGACTTCCCGTTGCAATGTGCGTTGCAGTCTCATAATTGCTATTCTTTGCAATGAATATGCCAGATGAAATTGCTTTTTTTTCAAGGAGTTGCTCATCTTGAACTTGTAGTGTTTAATGCTCATTGTTGTAAAAGAGACACATACTCAAAAAACAATCGGGGGACAACAGACCAGCAAAAAAGCTGAAGACTTTTATTTTTCGCTGGCGCCACCAACTACAAACTCGGGCACTCTGATAGTTGGTTGGGCATCGGAAACAGGCACGCCTTGGGCGTCTTTCCCGCAAGTGCCTATTGAAAAGCCCAGGTCCGAGCCTACTATATCAATTTGCATAAGAACCTGCGGGCCGTTGCCGGCCAAAGTGGCCCCACGCACCGGCTCTCCGGCCTCACCGTTTTCTATTAAATAGCCTTCCTGGACATCGAAAACAAAATCCCCGGTTAAAGTATTTACCTGGCCGCCTCCCATTTTCTTTACAAAAAGCCCCTTGCCGGTGCTTTTAAGGACTTCCGCGGCTGGGGTCTTGCCCGGGGCAATCAATGTATTTGTCATGCGGGGGATAGGCCTGAATCTGTAGGACTGTCTTCTGCCATTGCCGGTGGATTCGGTGCCGGCCTTTATGGCTGAAAGCCTGTCGTACATATAGCTGGCCAGCACGCCGTCTTTAACCAGCACGTTTCTCCTGGAAAAGGTCCCCTCGTCGTCAAACCTGAAAGAACCCCTTTTCCCCGGTATTGTGGAATCGTCTAAAACAGTGACGATGTCCGCCGCTATCTTCTGCCCTACCTTACCCGTGTAAACCGAAAGCCCTTCCAGCGCCAGGTCTGCTTCCAGCGAGTGCCCGACGGCCTCATGTATCATTGTGCCTCCGGCCTCGGACGATATCACCACAGGCATCCGGCCAGCCGGGGCCCGTCTTGCCGATAGCATCATAACGGCCTTTTGGGCGGCTTTAACGGCAAGCTCTTCAGTTGAAACGCTGTCGAAAAGCTCAAAACCGGCAAATCCCCCGGCCGATTCATATCCGGTCTGCACAACGCCGTCTTTTTCGGCTATCACGGTAATTGTAAAAACGCTCTGAAGCCGCTCATCCTCGGCCAGAAGGCCGTCAGAGGACGCGATCTGCACTTTCTGGATCAGGTCCCGGTATAAAATACTCACCTGCTTTACATGGCTGCTAACTCCGCGTGCCGCTTTATCGGCCATGGTCAGCAATAGAAGCTTTCTATCCAGCGGGACGTCATCAGGCAGAACCCGCACGCGGAAATCGGTCAAAGGGGTTTTCTTTGTTAAATCCAGGGTTTTTTCTTCCCGCTCTCCTGCCGCAGTGGCAAGGCGGCCCGCGGCATCCAGAAAGGCGTCCTTCCTCAGTACGTTTGTATATGCGTAAGAGGTCTTTCCGCCGGAGATGGCCCTTAACCCCGCGCCCGAGTCCGTACCGCCGAGTATCTTTTCTATCTTGCCGTCCTCCATCACGATGGCTTTGGAGCGGCTAAGTTCAACATACACGTCACTAAAACCGGCCCCGGTCCGGGACATTATCGCACTTATAGTTTCAGAAAGAAGTTCTGGCGGGACCATGATTATATTTTGCGCTCTCTCTCTCTTTTTTGTAAATTATATCATGCCGGATATAGGGGTTATAGGAGGAAGCGGGATTTATTCCATCCCGGGGCTCCGGAAAACTGATGAAAAAAGGGTGGAAACCCCGTTTGGGGAGCCATCCGATTCCTATTTGATAGCTGAACTGGACGGGCGCGCGGTGGTGTTTCTCCCAAGGCACGGTTCCGGCCATGCCGTTGCCCCCCATAAAATAAATTACAGGGCAAACATATGGGGGATGCGGCATCTGGGGGTGAAAAGAATAATAGCGGTGAACGCCACCGGCTCGCTGCTGGAAAGCGTGCCGCCCAGAAGCATTGTGATTCCCCATCAGCTGATCGATTATACGGCCGGGGCCAGGGCCGCCACCTTCTTTGAGGACCGGGAAGTAGTGCACGTGGACTTTACGGACCCGTACTGCCCTGAGCTCAGAAACACACTGGCCGATGCGTGCAGGCAGGCATCCCCCGCGGCGCCCTTTTTTGATTCCGGTGTCTATGTCTGCGTGAACGGGCCAAGGCTGGAGACAGCGGCTGAGATATCGGCTTATGCCAAACTGGGAGGCTCTATTATCGGGATGACAGGTATGCCCGAAGCCGTCCTGGCCCGCGAGTCCGAGATGTGCTACTGCGCATTGGCGGTAATCACAAACTATGCGGCAGGGATAAACCCTTCAGCCAGGCTCACCACCGGGGAAGTGCTTGAGAACATGCGGCAATCCGTTCCCCTGCTTCAGGATATTTTAAGGCGGGCCATTTCCCTTGTGCCGGACGAAAGAAGCAACTGCCTTTGCGCTGCGGCCCTTAAAGATTCAAGGCTTTAATCGCCCGTTGCCGTAAAGTTTTTCGCCTCCGGCAACCATGACATGAAATTCATGACACATGCCATATGGACAATGTCATATCTGTAAAGGTTATGATTGCGCTGTGTGAGGCGGGGCACTCAGAGGCCGGGCGCCCGGTTTGCTGTTTGAAAAGACGACGGCATGTGTGGACGAAAGCCCGGGCATTAATTTAATCCGGCCGGCCCCTTTAAAATCAAAAGCATAATAAAATTAACACAGCTCAAAAAGGGGCTTAAGATTAAACGGGGTTGAACAAGAAAACCACAAAAAAGCCTTTAAATCGGGGGCTTAGGAATTTCAGCTTGAACATTAAAAAAAGGAGGAATCGCAATAACCTGCCAAGTCCGTTTTTAAGGGATCACTTTATTAAGCGGGTACTCTACAATACCGGTGGCCCCGGCGCGCTTCAACTCGGGTATAAGCTCCCTTACCACCTTTTCGTCTATCACGATGTCCAGGTCGTACCAGCCCGTGTCTGTTAATGGGGAAATTGTGGGCGAATGCATGGCCGGGATGGTTTTAAGAACGGCCTTCAGGTTTTTCTCCGGCACATTCATCTTCAGCCCCACCTTTTCCTCGGCCGCAAGCGCCCCTTGCAGAAGCAGGACAAGGTTTTCCATCTTCCTCTTCTTCCAGGCATCCTTCCAGGCGGCCTTGTTGGAGATAAACCGGGTGCTGGACTCCATCATGGTCTCTATCACCCGCAGGTTGTTGGCCCGTAGCGATGTGCCCGTCTCGGTCAGCTCCACAATGGCATCCGCCAGGTGCGGCGGTTTCACCTCCGTTGCGCCCCAGGAGAACTCCACATCGGCCTTCACGCCTTTGCTTTTAAGGTACCGCTTTGTGTATGCCACAAGCTCTGTGGATATCCGCTTGTTGTTCAGATCCTTTATTTTCTTTATAGGAGAGTCGTTGGGAACGGCAATCACCCAGCGCACGGGCTTCAGGCCTTCCTTTGCGTATTTCAGCTCGGCCACCTGCCTGACGTCGGCGTCCTGCTCCAGTATCCAGTCCAGCCCGGTAAGCCCGCAGTCCAGTATGCCTTTTTCCACGTATCCGGCCATCTCCTGCGCCCTTATGAGCATGGCCTCGATCTCCGGGTCATCAACGGTCGGGTAATATGACCGGGATGAAACCGATATGTGGAACCCGGCCTTACGGAACAGCTTAAGCGTGGATTCCTGCAGGCTCCCCTTGGGAAGCCCTATCCGCAATGTTCTGGATTTTGGCATGACTATAAAACTATCACATGGAGGAAACTAATTTCAAGGCCGGGCGCTTCCCCCGGATATGAATAAATGCACGATTTCCGGACAGTATGTTTTATTTCCGGTCACACCTGAGTAAATTGATTTTATGCTTAACCCTTAACTTAATGTTTTTATTTGATTTTTTGCCTGGCACCACCATTGCTTTATTTGATTGCGTCAAATAACCGCAAACAGAGGAGGCGCAATTATGAAAAGGGTTTTGATAGTGGATGATGAACCGAGCATCCTTTTAAGCCTGTCGCATCTTTTAAGAAACAAGGATGTGGCGGTTATAACCACGGCAAACATGGAAGAAGCTGAAGAGGCGCTGGAGCTGTACCGGTTTGATCTTGTGATAGCCGATATCAGGCTCAGCGGAGTTTACGGGGTGGAAGGGCTTGAACTTCTTGCCTACGTCAAAGAGAAGAGTCCCACCACCGAGGTGATAATCATGACGGCCTATGGCACCCCGGAGATGAAAAACCAGGCGTACCAGCGCGGGGCATTTCACTATTATGAAAAACCCGTCGATATAGGAAATCTGGTTGAAAAGGTGCTGGCATGCGGCATTCCAGTTCTGGCTTCGAAAGGAGGCATAGGGTAACATGAAGGTCCTTACGGTTGACGACTCAAGGCTTATCCAGAGGATGTATGGGCTTCTTTTTATGAAGTACAAGAATTGCGAGGTGGCCCAGGCCGGCAACGGGGTGGAAGCCCTGGAAGTCCTTTCGCATGACAGAGATTTTGACATGATAATCCTGGACATGAACATGCCGCTGATGAACGGGCTTCAATTCCTGGAAAAAATGAAGGAACTCAAGCACAGGCACATACCCGTTGTGGTGATAAGCACTGAGGACAAGGAAAAGGCCGCCCTCCAGGCGATGAAGCTGGGGGCATGGGGGTATTTGAGAAAACCTTTCAAGAGCGAAGAGCTTTATTCGCTTGTGGACCAGGTTATGGCTGGAAGCGCGCCCGTGCTTAAAACAAGCAGGATCTGCTAGCAGGCTTTTGGGCAATCGGGATCGCCATCTGCATGCCCGGTTTTTTGGCCCGTCTGGTTTCAGGCTTTTGAGTTTCACGCGCGGCCCGGTTATTGAGGGCCGGATTAAAGCGGGCATTGCAGCACAAATAAATTCAAGCGCGGAGCTTACAGGGGAATGAAGGAATTTTTCCTCAGCCACCTTGCAGTTAAGGACCCGCAGGCCAGGCAAGCGGCCATAGACAGCCTGCTCTGCGCGCCGCACGAGGTGTACATCAGAGTCCTCGAACAGGGAATCAGAAGCCAGGAGGACAGAAACCTGAGGGGCGCATCGATGGATGCATACCGGAAGCTCGGCCGCAAATCCGTGGATTCGCTGCTGAAGCTCCTTAAGGATTCGGACTGGAATATCCGCATGTACGCCGCCAATATCCTCGGTGACATTGAAGGCAGCGGAAACGGCGGAGACATCCGGGTGTTGCATGCGCTTATGGCCGCCGCCAAAGACCCGGAAGAGAACGTCAGGATTGCGGCCATTGAGGCCATTGGAAAAACGGGCCTCCAAGAGGGCCTGCCCGTTCTTGCCGAAGCGGTAAAAGACGCGCCGTGGGTCTCCATGGCGGCACTGGACGCCATGGCCCAGATAGGAGGCCCGGAAGCTTTGGAGCTGCTTTGCTCCAACCTGAAAAACTATTCCAACCCCGGCGTTATAATCAGCGTGCTTGAAAAGATAAAAGACCTGAAGGCATTAAGGGTGCTTTCCCCATACTTAAGCAAAAACAACGGCGCCATAAGGGAGCTTGCTCTCAAATCCATAGTAAACATATGCCTGGAAACAGGGTACAGGTTCCCTCCCGAATTCTTTTATCCCGAGGTGCCCTTTATGGCCGAACTGGCAGGCTCGCCCCGCAAGGATACAGCCAGATGCGCCCTGATAGCCCTCAGCTGGTCCGGCGATGCGCGCGGGATTGAAAGACTGCTGGATGCCTTGGGCAACGAAGAAATGAAGCAATATGCGGTAAGCGGGCTCATTAACGTAGGCAGAAAGGGCGTCCCCGCGATAGTGGATTTCATGAAATCCGGCGGCTCCGAAGGCAGGTTCCTTTGCGCAGTGATACTTACCGCGATAGGAGAGGATGAGGCGCTGGCTCAGTTTGCCTCGGACAATGACCCGCTTATAAGGGCTGAAGCGGCTTCGGCGCTTGGGCGCGTAAATTCCAGGCGGGCATACAAGCTTCTCAGGCAGCTAGCCGATGACCCGGATGAGCACGTGCGGGCTGCCGCACTGAATTCCATGCAGACCAGAACAAATAAGGATACGGACGGACTTTAGAAACCCCGCTTCCGGTTTTGCAGAACCCTACAATTTAAGCGAAATAAGGATTTCCACGCCTGGAGCACCTTTTTTAAGCACAAGGGAGCCCCCATGCTCCTCGATTATTTTTTTGCAGATGGGCAGCCCCAGGCCGGTGCCTTCCTTTTTCGTGGTAAAGAAAGGATCAAATACTAATTCATCATGTCCGGTCCCTATTCCGGCGCCGTCGTCCTTCACTGATATTTCAAGTCTGCCGTCTGCTTTCCTGGCCTTTATCTCCACTTTTTTTGCAGACGCTTCCAGCGAGTTCTGGATAAGGTTTATGAAGACCTGTGTCAGCTTGTCCTTGTCGGCTCTGAAAGTAATGCCGGGTGCGGTTTCAGCGGCTATAAGCGTGTCCATACCCTTCAGCCTGTAACGGGACTTGAGCTCTTCGATGAATTCGTCAAGGTCTATGCCGATAAAATTCAGTTTGGAGGGCCGGCTATACAGAAGCAGTTCCTCTACAAGGTTTTTCATCCGCGTGGTCTCTTTCAGCATGGCGCCAATCAGCGCCTGGTGTTCCGGGGCGGCTATCTCCCTTTCCAGAAGCTGCCCTATTGACTGGATGGCAAACAGAGGGTTTCTTATCTCGTGGGCAACTCCGGAAATTACCTTGCCCATGGATTCAAAATGCTGTTTTTTACTGACCTCGGCCTGCAGCTTTTTAAGCTCGGTCAAATCCCTGAAAACTATGATATGGCCTCTCTTGCTTCCGTTGAAATCCAGTACCGGCGAGCTTGTAAAGCCTATGGGCTTTGCCCGCCCTTTTTCAAACTCAATGGCAAGCTCTCTGTTTAAACTGTTGACGTTCAGCAACATCTCCTCAAGAGCAGGATTCACTGCGCCAAGCGGCATTCCGGCCGAGACGTCCGTGTCTATTTCCAGTATTTCCGACCCGGAATTGTTCAGCCGCAGTATTTTGCCTTCATTGTCCAGCACCATTATGCCGCTTGCCGTGCTGTTGAACACCGCGTCGGAAAATTCCTTCTCTTCGCTGAGGGCCAGCACGCTGCCCTGCAGGGCCTTGTAAAGCCGGACGGCGTCAAGGGCTGAAGCGGCCTGGTTCGTATAAAGAAGGATTATGGCCTTCTCCGCGCCGGACATCAGGATGTGCTTCTTTTTAAAAAGGGCAAGCCAGCCTGCCGTACGCTCTTCGGCCTTTACGGGAACAAGGCAAATATATTTAAACCCGGCTGAATCCATGGCGGGCAGGAAGGCGGCAGGAATAGATTTTAATTCCATCAGTTTTTCTATCTGAGGTCCGGCTGTTACCTCAGGCAAAATGTCTGTTTCAAGGGAAAGGGGCAGGTCCCTGCTGTCTATGCGGAATACAGCCTTTAAATCGAATACGCCGCCGGTATTTGTCCAAAGTGCGGCGGCATCTGTGCCGGACAGCGACACGGCGGCGCGCGCTATCGCGCCAGGCAGTTCGCTTGAATCGAGGGAATAGAATATCTGGATGGACAGGTCATAAAGCTTCACCAGGTCCTGCATGTCCTTCTTCTGTTTTTCCAGCAATTTATGGTTTTCAATTGTGGCCGCTATCCCCGAGGCCAGTATCTGCATGGAAAGAAGAGCGGGCGTATCCACAACCTGCTTGCCGGCCACCAGCACCCCCAAAACCGGAAATGCCGGGCAGACTACGCACCCCGGCAGCTTGTCTTTGGCGTTGGAATAATAGCTGCCGCACCTAGTGCATTCCTTGAGCCAGCATTTTTCGTCCGGGCTGTCGAATGCCGGGCATTTGTGCATTTCGCAATTATTAATTGCCTGGCAGCGCTGCCTTTGCTGCGGAAGCACCGGGATTACGGCCAGCTGGCCGCTTGCGGCGGGCATCCCGCCCATCTCTGCATTTATCACCTGCGGCGAAAGATTATAGATTATATTGGCAACAGGCGTTTCCTTTTGGGCCGTGAAATCATCGGGGAAAGGGCAACTGTCCATACCCTGGTGATACTTCTTCTCAAAGAGCCCCGTCTCCTTGTTCAGCAGGGCAAAGCAGTAGAAATCGCATCCTAAATCCTTGGTCAGGGCGCCAAGGGCCTTTTCGATTGTCAAATCCAGCGGCTGGTCGCTTCTGAATGCCTCCATCGAGACTTGGGCAATCGACTGGAGGTCTTTTGTCTGCCTGCATATTTCATCGGTGAGATGTTTTTGAAAATTCCCCACCTTGCTGGACATGTCATTGAAGGCAAGGGCCAGTTCGCCAATTTCGTCCTTCCCCTTTACCTGTATTTCATGGCCGAAATCCCCGCCGCTCATTTTTCTTACACCGTCCCGCAGTGATTCCAGTGGCTGTATGATTATCTTCCTTGTGGCCACCACAACGCCAATCCCGCTTACAAGCGCGGTAACCGCAATGAAGGCAAGCATCCTGTTTAAAGTGTTTTTAGTTGCGGCCCGTGTTTTCCCCGCAGACACATAGGCAGCTACTACGCCGCGCACGTCTGCAGCCGGGTGGCATCTCAGGCAAGCCTGCTTATTATAAACAGGTCTGAAAAAGGCGTATTGCCCGCCGGATTCCACAAACGTCCCTTCCCGCCTTGAAAGCGCGCCTGCGGGCATCGGGAAGGCAGCATTGCCATAATAAACCGAGCCGTCGTTCCTGAATATCGCCACGGAAACATTGCCCGGCGAGTCTTCGTTTTTTACAAGCTGCTCAAGTGTCTTCATCCTGCCGCTTGTCATGAGGCAATTAAGGTGGTTAACCGTGTCACCTGATATCCAGGCGGCCTTGTCCCTTTCCAGCGAGATCATCAGCCCATCTTCCCTGCGGATTATAAGAAAGGTCAGGAGCCCGAAGCTAAGGAGAACGCCCGCAAGCAGAATCAGCATTAATCGCCTGCCCAGCACAGACCTGAATATTTTCATATCAGTCCTCCTGCCCGCAAGCGATGCCGAATTTTTTGATCTTCTCATTCAAGGTGGACCGGGAAATGCCCAGTGCGCGTGCCGCGGAGGAGCGGTTGCCGCCGGTAAGGCCCAGCACCTTGGTAATATGCGCCACTTCGGCCCGCTCCAGACTCAGATCACCATCCGCCGCGGGGGCGGCCCCGGATACCGGCCGGCTGCCGTGGTCTTCCTGCAAGAGGATATCCGCAGCGGTTATCTCGTGCCCGCCGGACAGGATAACAGACCTCTCGATTACGTTTCTCATCTCCCTTACATTGCCTGGCCAGGAATAGCCGCACATTTTTTTCATGGCCTCTTCGGCAAGCCTTCCGTTACCGCGTCCCATCTCCTTTGCTATCTGCCCGGCAAACCATGCGGCCAGCATGGGAATGTCTTCCGGCCTTTCCCGGAGCGGGGCAAGCCTTACCGGCAGCACGTTCAGCCTGTAGAACAGGTCCTCGCGGAAGCTGCCCTGCTTGACGCTCTGGGAGAGGTCCTTGTTTGTTGCGGCCACGATGCGCACATCCACCTTTATGTCCCTTGTGCTGCCCACCCGCCTGAAGGAATGTGTCTCAAGCACCCGGAGCAGTTTTGCCTGGGAGTTTGGCGCCATCTCGCCTATTTCGTCCAGAAATACGGTGCCGCCATCAGCCGTTTCCAGAAGCCCTTTTTTGGTGGACTTGGCATCCGTATAGGCCCCGGCCTCATAACCGAAAAACTCACTTTCAAATATCGTGTCCGGGATAGCCGCGCAGTTTATGTCTATGAAGCTCCTTTCGGCCCTGGCGCTCTGGCAATGGATGTTCCTGGCCACAAGCTCCTTACCGGTACCGGTTTCCCCTTGTATAAGCACAGTGGCCGACGGGTTTGCCGCCATCAGGCCGATGATCCTGTTTAAGGCCAGCGTCTGCCTGCTTCTGCCTATTATCGAATAGGGCGATTTCGATTTCCTTAACAGGTTGGCTTCTTCGCGCAGCTGGACATACCGGATGTTCTTTTCCACCATGATCAGAAATTCATCCAGGTCTATGGGCTTCTGAAGGTAATGTCCCGCCCCCAGCTTTATCGCCTCCACGGCCTCACGCACCTCACCCTGGCCGGTTATTACGATGACAAGGAAATCCCTTTGCCTGCGAAGTTCCTTGAGCACGTCCAGCCCATACATGTCCGGCAGATAAAGGTCCAGCAGGATTAAATCCGGAAGCTCCCTGAAGGCAAGATCAAGCCCCTCTTTGGCGGTCTGAGCGGAGAGGAAATCGTAGCCGTTTTTTTCGAAAAGCCTTCCAAAGACCAGGGCGAGACTGCGCTCATCATCAATCATAAGTATTCGAGGCATTGTTTTCCCCTGGGAATGCGGCTAATTCTCCTCACGCTAAAAAAAATCGGACGCGATGAAATTATAACTTAAAAAATATAAAAACACCTTATAATTACAGTTTTAGATTTTAAAACACAATCACGCAAATCACGAATAATTTTGGTCCATGCAAACATGCCGGGTATTACGTACGGATTCCGGCCAGTTGTCCTGATTTTGTACGCAAAGAATGCTTTTCCCCCTTTTCTGGAAAAAACTTAAAAAACCATCAGGATCAGGCAGTTACATGATTTCCCATAGCCAAATGACATAAGGCATGGAATTTGCCTTTCACTTCCGCATGGAAGAAAAATTCGAAGACGGCGATATTTTGAGAGAAGAGTTCCGGGCTGAAGCTGCCGAGATAATCCAGGAACTCGAGTCCTCGCTCCTGGCGCTTGAAAAAAACCCCCTCAATGCCGCGGCCATATCCTCGGTATTGAGGGATTTTCACACGCTCAAGGGCTCGGGGGCAATGTGCGGCTTTGATGACGTTTCGGGTTTCACGCACCACCTGGAAAGCGTGTATGACCTTGTAAGGAGCGGCCGGATGGCCCTGGATAAAGCCGTTATAGAACTCACGCTGAAAGCCTGCGATCTGATAAAGCTGATGATCACAGCCGGACGGCAGGACCAGGAAGCTATGTCAAAACGGCAGGCCGAATTACTCGCTCTTTTTGACAGCCTCGCCGATAATGGGCAGGCCGACACCCAAGCCTTCGAGGAGAATTTAGCCAGCGGAAAAGCGGTGTACCGCATCCGGCTGAGTTCCGGTGAGGGAACTGCTTTATCCGGGCCTGAAACCGGATTTCTGATTCAAGAACTGCGGAAATTGGGAGAATGCGCTGTTACCTCCGGAGATGCCGGGCTGGAGATTTATATTGGAACAGAAATGACGGCGGATGATATCAGGGACGTATTCATAATCTCCGGCGCCGCATGCATACCCGATATCCAGAGCATAGAGCGGGACAAGGGGCCGGCTTCACAAATGCCAGCCCGGTCATTGGCGAAAAGCGAGCTGGCTTCCTGCGTTCAAACGGCCCCTGAAAACAGCCGGAGCTCGATATCCAGCATCAGGGTGCCCTTTTCAAAGCTGGATGAGCTGCTGAACCTGGTAAGCGAGCTGGTGACCGTTCAGGCGCGTTTAAGCCGGGTGGCCGCAATCAAGGCGGACCCCCAGATAATCTCTATCTCCGAGGAGGTGGAACGCCTTACTGCAGACCTGCGGGCAAATGCGATGAACATCCGCATGATGCCAATCGGGACTATATTCGGCACTTTCAAGCGGCTGGTCCGGGACCTGGCAACGGGCCTTGGCAAGGAAGCTGAACTGGTGGCTGAAGGCGGTGAGACGGAACTGGACAAAACCGTAATCGAAAAACTCAACGATGCGCTTGTGCACATTGTAAGAAACAGCATAGACCATGGGGTTGAGCCGCCTGATAAAAGAGAACTGGCGGGCAAACCCCGCAAGGGTACCATAAGCCTTTCGGCAGCCCATTCGGGCGACAAGGTAGTCATCCGCATTGCTGATGACGGCGCGGGGCTGGACCGCGAAGCCATCCTGGCCAAGGCGGCTGAAAAAGGGCTTATAGCTCCGGGCGAATCGCCTCCGGAAAAAGAAACGGCCCTTCTTGTGCTGACGCCGGGTTTCAGTACGGCAAAGGACGTTACGGACATTTCCGGCAGAGGTGTTGGCCTGGACGTGGTTAAAAAGACCATAGATGCCCTTGGCGGGTCTTTAAGCCTGGAAAGCAGCCAGGGCGAAGGCACAATTATCGTCCTCAGCCTGCCTCTTACTTTGGCCATTATCGAGGGCCTGCTTGTGAAGGCCGGCGAAGGGTATTTCATATTGCCGCTTTCCGACGTACGGGAGTGTGTGGAGCTTTCCGCAGGAAGCGGCAGCATGCGGGCAGGGCATATCGTGCAGGTACGCGACAGGCTGGTCCCCTATGTCCGCCTTCGGGAGCAGTTTGCAATCGGAGGCGCACTGCCGTCAATAGAGCACGTGATTGTCATGAACGTAGACGGAGAGATGATTGGCATAGCCGTGGACCAGGTAATCGGCGGCCATCAGACCGTAATAAAACCGCTGGGCAAGGTGTTTAAAGACATTGGAGGGATATCGGGAGCAACCATACTGGGCGACGGGACACTGGCCCTGATAGTTGATATGCCGGATATCGCAAGGACGGCGGAGATGGAAGAGGCCCTAACAAAAAGGGCGGCCGGCGTGATGCACGCAGGGAAATTCACATGCAGCCAAAATTTATTGCACTGACAGACAGGAGGAATCTGGATACATGTTTCTGACTGATATGAAAATCGGGAAAAAGCTGTTCTTGCTTGTAGGCTTTATGTCTTTATTGTTTGCAGGCTCAGGCATCTTCCTTTTACGCGAACTTTCCGCCGTGAACAAACAAATGTCCTCGGACCTGCAAACCGCCAGGGCGTATACTCAGGTTGTACGCGACGCCGACAGCACCGAGCTTTATTTCAAGAAGCAGGTGCAGGGATGGAAAGACACCTTGCTCAGGGGCTACAAGCCCGCTGATTTCGCAAAATACCATCAGGATTTTCTGGACGATGACTCCGGGGTAAAAAGCACCGGCAAGCAGCTAAAGGACGACATGGCAAAACTTGGGCTGGACACGGAGAAGGTGGACCGGTTCCTTCAAACGCATGATGAACTTGATTCCAGGTACGCCGGCGCGCTTGCCCATTACGGCTCCGGCGATATAAAAGGCGTACACACGGTTGACGATCTGGTGCGCGGCATGGACCGCCCCCCCACAGACTATATCGACGCCATCGCGGCTTCATTGGAGAAACAGGAAAATCAGGCTTTCGCTAATGCCACGAAGCAGGCTGAAAGCCAGTACACTTCGGTTTTGTCCGCCTCCCTTTTGATTATCATCGTGGGGGTAATACTTGGCATAGCGGTGGCGGTTGCGATTATCCGGGGCATAACCGTGCCGCTCAACAAGGCTGTTGCGGTGTCAAACAGCCTGGCAGAGGGCAATCTTGAAATCACCGTGGATTCCAGGAGCAAGGACGAAACCGGCCAGCTGCTGCTTGCAATGAGCAATATGATTTTCAAATTGCGCGATATCGTGGCCGATGTGAAATCCGCGGCAGATAACGTGACCTCGGGTTCGCAGGAACTCAGCTCCAGCTCAGAGGAAATGTCCCAGGGGGCGTCGGAGCAGGCCAGCTCCGTGGAAGAGGTGTCGTCCTCCATGGAACAGATGGTCTCTAATATAAGGCAGAACGCCGAAAACGCTCAGCAGACCGAAAAGATCGCAAGAAAATCCGCCGAAGACGCAACGGAAAGCGGAAGGTCGGTCCTGTCAACGGTAAACGCGATGAGGGACATAGCAGGCAAGATATCGATTATAGAGGAAATTGCCCGCCAGACCAACCTGCTAGCGCTGAACGCGGCAATAGAGGCGGCGCGCGCCGGGGAGCACGGGAAAGGCTTTGCCGTAGTGGCCGCCGAGGTCAGGAAGCTGGCCGAAAGAAGCCAGGCGGCCGCAGCCGAGATAAGCGATCTGTCATCGGTCAGTGTAAGCGTGGCAGAGGCAGCCGGGGCCATGCTTGAAAAGCTGGTGCCGGACATACAGAAGACGGCCGAACTGGTGCAGGAGATAAGCAAGGCCAGTTCGGAGCAGAATGCCGGCGCCGAGCAGATCAACCGGGCCATACAGCAACTCGATCAGATTGTCCAGCAGAACGCAGGAGCAGCCGAGGAGATGTCCTCCACCGCCGAAGAACTCTCAAGCCAGGCCGAACATCTGCAAGGCACGATAGAATTTTTCAGGATGGGCGACGGCGCGCGGGGCAGGCGCAGCGCGGCCCCCGGCTTCCATCAGATAAAATTCGCACATATGGGAGGCAGGGAAAAAAGCGCCGGGGCCGTCCACGCCAAGCCTGCAGTGGGTATATCAAAACACCAGGGCTTCGCGTTTAACATGGCCATGCCTGGCATGGCCGGAACCGCGAATTCCAGCGGCAATGGCGGCAATGGCACGGACAATGAAGACAAGGATTTTGAGAGGTTCTAGGGGATAATGCACCGGCTGGCACAGGCAGATTGCAGCCGGCAGTAAAACCCCTGAAGGAGGAAAACATGTTTGGTATAAAAAAGGATATGCTTGAGGAAAACGCCAGACTTAACAACAGGCTGAAACTGACAGAACGTATGGTCGCGTCCATAGCCGCCCCTATGGTGGTGGTGGACAAGGACCTGAAGGTGACCTTCGTCAACGACGCGGCCCTTAACACGATGGGGTACACCCGCGAAGAAGTCTTGGGCAAGATGACCTGCGCGCAATTCCAGAAAACACGCATCTGCAATACCGCCGATTGCACGCTGAAAAGATGCATGGCCACCAAAGACGTGGTCATGGGAACAACAGTGGCCGAGACCAGGAACGGCAGGCAGATACCGATAAAAGCCGCTTGCTCGCCGTTGCTGGACGATGATGGGCAACCCTATGGCGGCATGGAAGTGATTATAGACATAACCGAGCAGATACGCCTTCAAAACGAAGCCACCGAGCAGAAGGAATACCTTGAAGGCGAGGTCAAAATGCTGGTGGAAAGCCTGGGCAGGCTAAGCGAAGGGGACCTCACCATCAATTTAACGGCTAAAAAGGATGATGAGATTGGGCAGGTTGTAAGCGCCGTAAACAAAACCGTGATGACGTTGAAAGAAATAGTCGGCGAGGTCAAGGCCGCCTCGGACAATGTTGCCGACGGCAGCAACCAGCTTAGTTCCGGCGCCGAGGGCATGTCCCAGGGGGCGTCGGAGCAGGCCAGCTCCGTTGAAGAGATATCGTCCTCTGTGGAGCAGATGGTTTCCAATATCAGGCAGAACGCCGAAAACGCACAGCAGACGGAAAATATCGCAAGGAAATCGGCCGAGGACGCGCTTAGAAGCGGCAGGACGGTTTTATCAACCGTGCAGGCGATGAAGGACATAGCGGGCAAGATATCGATTATAGAGGAGATAGCCAGGCAGACAAACCTGCTTGCCTTGAATGCGGCGATAGAGGCCGCGCGTGCCGGAGAGCACGGTAAAGGTTTTGCCGTGGTGGCCGCCGAGGTCAGAAAGCTTGCCGAGCGGAGCCAGACGGCCGCGGCTGAGATAAGCGACCTCTCCACTGCAAGCGTGCACGTGGCCGAAACGGCAGGGGTAATGCTTGAAAAGCTGGTGCCCGATATACAGAAAACCGCCCAGCTGGTACAGGAGATAAATGTGGCCAGCGCGGAGCAGAATGCCGGCGCCCAGCAGATAAACAAGGCCATACAGCAGCTTGACCAGGTGGTGCAGCAGAACGCCGGCGCTGCTGAGGAGATTTCGTCCACCGCCGAGGAGTTGTCCAGCCAGGCCGAACAGCTTCAGGGCACAATTGAATTCTTCAGGGTGGAGGGGAACCCGGCCTCCGCAGTCAAAGGCGCGGCTCAGCGCCGGCATGTAAAAGGCGCGCAGGCGGCCAGGGGCTTCTCCAACACAGCCACGGCCTTAAAGGCGCCGAAGTTCCACGGGGCCAGGCCTGTATATGTTGGGGCCGGGCACGCCGGAGTGGCCCTTGATTTGGGCGGCAACGGTTCGGGTCTGGACAGCGAAGACACAGAATTTGAAAGGTTCTAGGGAGGAACATGGAAATATCCACTATCACACAGACAACGCAATACCTTACCTTCAGGCTGGGCGAAGAGACATTCGCCATAGAGATATCCAGGGTAAGGGAGGTGCTGGACTTTTCCGTTATCACAAAAGTGCCGGGCACGCCGGATTTTGTGCGCGGTGTTATAAACCTGAGGGGCAATGTGGTGCCGGTTGTGGACATGCGCCTCAAGTTCGGGATGACCAGGACAGAAAAAACGGTGAACACCTGCGTCATAATCATCGAGATAAATTTTGATGGCGAGGCGGCCGTGCTCGGTGCGCTTGCGGACTCCGTACAGGAAGTCATGGACCTGGGGCCGGACCAGGTGGAGGCGGCCCCCAAAATCGGCATGCGCCTCAATTCGGAGTTCATAAAAGGGCTTGGCAAGAGGACCGGCCCAAACGGAGAGAGGTTCGTGATTATCCTGGATACGGACAAGGTATTCTCCGGCACGGAGATGGCCATGGTTGAGGAGGCCGGGGCCATATCCGACGGGCAGGCGCCCGCCCAGCCTTCCCTATGAATATCGCGCCCGGCGTCTTTTCAAACGTGCCGTATGCAACGGCAGCCTTGCCGCACAGCGATTTCCGCAGGCTCAGCGCTCTTATCCACAGCCAGTGCGGCATAAAGATGCCAGATGCAAAAAAGGTGATGCTGGAGGCCAGGCTCCGCAAGCGGCTGCGCGCGCTTGTCATAAGCTCGTTCAGGGAATACTGCGATTTCCTTTTCAGTCCGGAGGGCATGCAGCAAGAGCTTCCGGAGATGATTAATGCAGTTACCACCAACAAAACCGATTTTTTCCGCGAGCCCAGGCATTTCGATTTCCTGGTAGGCACCGCGCTGCCGGATTTGATGTCTGCCTGCGGCACTGGCATGAGGCGTGGGTTGAAAATATGGTCGGCCGGGTGCTCAACCGGCGAGGAGCCTTACACCATAGCCATGGTGCTTGCCAATGCCCGGGACGAGAATTATCCAGAGCTCGATTTTTCCATCGAAGCCACGGACATCTGCACAAGGGCCCTTGCACACGCAAAGCGGGGCGTTTACAAGGAGGAGAGGATCGCTCCCGTGCCCGCCTGCTTAAAAAAGAAATTCATGATGCGCAGTAAAGATAAATCAAGCGAACTGGTGAGGGTGGCCCCGGAGGTGAGGGCCATGGTGGCCTTCAGAAAATTAAACCTGATGGACAGGGATTTCGGCTTCGATGCCCCGGTGGACATTATCTTTTGCCGTAACGTGATAATTTACTTCGACAGGCCAACGCAGGAAAAACTCCTTGGGCGGCTGTGCGCCAACCTGCTGCCGGGCGGTTATCTTTTCATGGGGCATTCAGAGACGCTGAACGGGCTCAGTATGCCCCTGATGTCCGCAGGTCCCATGGTATATAAGAAGGTGCCATGACCGGCCGCTCCCGCCTGCCGCTTGTATATTTGAGGCCGGGGGAGCTTGCCATTTTCGAAGAGCGGGCCAGGGTAACAACGGTCCTTGGCTCCTGCGTTTCCGTTATTATGCACTGCCGCAGAACCGGGGCCGCCGCCATCTGCCACAGCACGCTGCCCGAATGCGGTCTTGAAGAAAGGTGCACGGGGTTTTGCGCCAACGCCTTCCGTTACGTAACCTGCTCGCTGCGGTTCATGCTGTCTTCCTTTGAAGCCGCCGGCGTTTCCCGCGGGGAGTTGGAGGTAAAGCTCTTTGGCGGGGCGGGTTCCATTGGCAGCGCCAATCCCGTTGGCAAGCGCAACGTAAGCACCGCCCTTAAACTGCTCAAGGCAGCGGGGCTTGCTGTCTCCGCGTCGGACACCGGGGACTCCCAAGGCCGCAAGATAATATTTTTCCCGCACACCGGAGAGGTACTGCTGAAACGCCTGAAAGGCGGGGCTGCTGTGCATGGACATTCCAAAAGAAATGTCCGCGGAGGCACGGAATGACCGGGGCAATAAGGGTGCTGATAGTGGACGATTCGGCTGTCGCAAGGCGGGTGCTCACGCAGATAATTTCTTCGGATCCCGGCCTTCAGGTAATAGCAACGGCGCCGGACCCTTTTATAGCGGCGGAAAAGATACGTTGGGAATTGCCCGATGTGATACTGCTTGATGTGGAGATGCCCCGCATGGACGGCATCACATTTTTGCGAAAGATAATGACGCAGCATCCCATGCCTGTGGTGATCTGTTCCAGCCTGTCAGACAGGGGGGCGCAGACCGCCATGAACGCGCTAGGGTACGGGGCCGTGGAGGTGATCCAGAAGCCAGGCGGCCGGGAGGAACTTCTTCAGGAGGCGCAGGTGCGCATCTGCGACGCCATCAGGGCCGCGGCAATTGCCGGCCCAGGGATTGCGGGGCCGGAATTGCCCGGTGAAATTGCCAAAACGGAAAATTCTTCAGCATCCCGGCCAGGGCGTAATTTCTTTCCCGGTTTAACCGGCAACATAGTGGTAGCAGGCGCGTCAACCGGAGGGACGGAGGCAATCAGGGTTTTCCTTGAGGCAATCCCGCCAGATGGCCCGGCCATCGTAATAGTCCAGCATATGCCGGAGCGGTTTACGGAGGCCTTCGCAAACCGTCTTGACAGGCTTTGCAGAATATCGGTAAGAGAAGCAAGGGACGGGGATGCCCTCGTCCGCGGCCAGGCGCTCATAGCCCCAGGCAACCGGCACGTCCTGTTAAAAAAGGGCGGGGCCGGATACTACGTGGCTGTCCGGCACGGCCCTCTTGTATGCCGCCACCGGCCTTCGGTGGATGTCCTCTTCAACTCCGCCGCGCAGTATGCAGGCAAAAAGGTCATAGGCGTTATCATGACCGGGATGGGAAACGACGGGGCAAAAGGCATGCTTGCCATGAAAGAGGCAGGGGCATACACGATAGCGCAGGACGAGGCGACTTCCGTGGTGTTTGGCATGCCGGGCGAGGCCATAAAACTGGGGGGCGCGCAAAAGGTGCTCCCTCTTGGTTTAATAGCGCCGCACGTTTTAACAATGGCCGGCTGAAGAAGTTTTATTGCCCGGCGCTCTTTTTGCCGCCTTGCCCTCAAAAGCCGCCCGTAAAAAACACCCGTTTGAGTTGCTGTCATTTCCCGCTATAATTGCATCATGAACAAGATTTCGCTTGTGTTAGAGCCCGCCTTTGAGAATGTGGACTGCGCGCGGGCGGCAATCGAAGGGTTCTGCAAGAGCTTTTTCGGGAAGGACGCGGCCGGCATTCGGGATTTCAGCCTGGCCGCCGTGGAGGCGATGAACAACGCCGTGGAGCATTCCGGGGCCGTATGCATCCGGCTGGAGCTGGCGGCAGACAGGCAGAGCGCCGTTGTCAAGCTTATTACCACGGGGAAGAAGTTCGACCCCACAAAAAAAAGGCCCCTGCCCGCGCTGGATGGCAAGGAGCTTCCGGAGGGAGGGTTTGGCCTGTCCGTAATCAGGCGGCTTTCAGACGGGCTGTCTTATGAATACAGCAACGGGGAGAATGTCCTTACAATCCGCAAGAAATTCCGAAGGCGGGCAATCGGAGGGTGAGATGGAAATTGTGATGGGGATGGACGCGGAAGTAGTAGTAATAGAGCCGGCCGGCGACCTTGTGGCAAGCACGGCCGAGCAGTTCAAAACCCAGGTGGCAAAGCTGGTTGAGAAGAATTTCAGGCAGATACTGGCCGATTTAAGCAAGATACATTTTATGGACAGTTCCGGCCTGGGGGCCTGCATCGCTATCCACAAACTGGTAGTGGAAAGAAACGGCATGATCGTGTTTGCCAGGCCCGAAGGGCTTGTGGCCAAGGTTTTCCGCATAACGAAGATCGGCCAGAAGCTGAATGTAGCCGCCACCCGTGCCGAAGCGCTTGCCGGGCTGCACGCCTGGGGCGCGGCGGAGAAGGCAAGATGCGTCTAGGCCAGCTCCTGATAGAAAAAAAGGTCATATCCACGGCCCAGCTTGAAGAGGCCCTGAAAAGGATGAAGGATCTCTCTTTGCCGCTGGGCGAAACGCTTATAAAGCT
This sequence comes from Nitrospirota bacterium, assembly GCA_021813405.1. Lineage (GTDB taxonomy): Bacteria > Nitrospirota > Thermodesulfovibrionia > Thermodesulfovibrionales > JdFR-88 > JAKAKS01. Next base: position 20,702 of record JAKAKS010000023.1, on the reverse strand, counting down.
GAAATTTGTAAGCGAGGACATGATGCTGGAGACCCTCAGCAGGCACCTTGGGGTGGAAGCCATCAATATATCTGAAAACGATTACAGTATTGTAGACATGTCCCTTTCCCGCACGCTGCCGCTTGAGGTATGCCAGCAGTACAAGGTGCTGCCAGTATTCAGGATAATGGATACCGAGACAAAAGAGCTTACACTTGCCATGGCCAATCCGCTGGACAGCGGCGCAATAGGGGAGGCAGAGGCCCTTACAGGATGCCGAGTCACCCCTGTGCTGGCCACCTCGTCCTCAATAGAAAAGGGCATCGCAAAGCTCTATTCCCTGAAGATAAGCCCCGACGGCGGCGGCATAGAGATTGAGGAAGGAAGCGCGGTATCGCTTGTTAATGACGCGCTTCAGAAGGCGGTGGCCCTTGGGGCAAGCGATATCCATATAGAGCCTCACGCCAGGGAGGCGCACATAAGGATGAGGATAGACGGCGTGCTGGAGCCCGCGGCAGCGTATCCGCTTTCAAAGCACGCCCCTATAGTCTCACGGATAAAGATAATGGCCAGCGAGCAGAACTCGCTTATGAAGATAGAGGAACGGCGGCTTCCGCAGGACGGCTCCTTCTCCCGCGATATCATGGGGCATGCGGTTGATTGCAGGGTGTCCAGCATGCCGAATATCTTCGGCGAGAAAGTGGTGATCAGGATTTTTGACAAGGACAAAGTGAATTACGTAAGCCGCATCAAGGATTTAAGGATGCCCGCGCGGATGGAGCTTCGATACAGGCGCTGCGTCCGGCAGCCAAGCGGGATAAATATAGTCACCGGCCCAACAGGCTCCGGCAAGACCACAACACTTCATGCCGTGATAAACGAGATTAACAGCCCCGGCATCAACATTGTAACCGTGGAAGACCCCGTTGAGTACCAGGCACCCGATTACGTTAACCAGAGCACGCTTATGCCCCAGGCAGATTACACTTACGCCCGCGCCCTAAGGGCCATCATGCGGCAGGACCCGGACGTTATTCTCATAGGCGAGGTCAGGGACCGCGAGACCGCGGAAATAGCGGTGCAGGCGGCCCTTACAGGCCACCGGGTGTTTACCACTCTTCACACCGAGGATGCGGCCGGCTCAATCGCACGCCTTATAGACATAGGCGTGCAGCATTTCCTTGTGTCCGCCACAGTGGTGTCCGCAGTGAACCAGCGGCTTGTAAGAAAGATATGCCCTAACTGCGCGGAAGATTTTGTGCCCACCAGGGTAGAGATGCTGGACAGCGGGCTGGACGGCGAAATGGCAGACCAGATATTGTCCGCCCCGGTCAGGTTCAGCATGGGCCAGGGCAAGGGTTGCAGCCTGTGCCGCCAGACGGGCTACCGCGGGCGGCAGGGTGTATTCGAGCTGATAGTGCTCAGGCGTGAGATAAGAGAGCTTATACACAGGAAAATGGGTTCGGCCGACATAGTGGTCGCCGCCCGCGCCTCCGAAGGGCTGAACATGCTCTTTGAGGAAGGCCTCCGGCTTTTTTTAAAAGGGGTAACTACATTGGGCGAACTGCAGGCCCTGCCACGGGGCGATTACAAATTAAAACCACTGGACAACATACTTGCAGACGCGGATATCCATTAGACAATCCGCCCGGCCTTCCTGAACTGGCGCCACCTGCGCCTGCGCGAATATGCCTTCAGCGCCGCCAATGTGGCGCTTGACATCCGGTAGCATTTTTTGGAAAATAGTAGCACGATATCCTCCCGCCGTTTGGCGGGGGCATACGGGTTGAAACGGGAGGTTTTCATGTCCGTTGTCCGGTTCGGCATCTCACTGGACGCAAGCCTGCTTGAGCGCTTCGATTCCGTTACAAAGCGCAAGGGCTACACAAACCGCAGCGAGGCCATAAGGGACCTGATAAGGGGCTCGCTGGTCAACGAGGAATGGGAGCATGGCTCGGCAAGGACCGTGGGCACCATCACCCTTGTTTACGACCACCACACTCGTGAGCTTGCCGACACACTTACAGACCTGCAGCACAGGTTCCACAAGGCCATACTCTCCAGCACGCACGTGCACCTGGACGGACACAACTGCATAGAGGTGGTAATTGTCCGGGGGCGGGCCAGGGATTTAAAAGAGGTTGCAGACAGGCTGATAGGCACTCGCGGTGTAAAGCACGGCAGGTTTACCGCCACCACATCCGGGGAAGGGCTTAAATAAAATTGCATATCCCGGACGGTTATCTTGGCCCGCCAACTTACGCCGCGCTGTGGGCGGCCATGCTTGCCGTATGGCGGAGCGCCGCAATGAAGGTAAAAAAAACTATGAAGGCCGCTGAAACGCCTCTTCTGGCCCTTGGGGCGGCCGTGAGTTTCGTGATAATGATGTTCAATGTGCCGGTGGTGGGCGGAACAACCGGGCATGCAACAGGGTCGGCACTGCTTTCAATTGTGCTTGGGCCGTGGGCGGCGGTCATCGCGGTGTCAATCGCTCTGGCTGTACAGGCGCTGCTGTTTGGAGACGGCGGCATAACTTCCTACGGGGCAAACTGCTTCAACATGGCGTTCGTGGGCGCCATTGTGGGGGGCGCGGTGTACAGGATGTTAAGGGCAACCGGCGGGAAAAAGAAGAGGACCGTTCTGGCGGCAGGGCTGGCAGGCTATGCCTCGCTTAATGCATCGGCCTTTTGTGCCGCGCTGGAGCTGGGCGTACAGCCGCTTCTGCACCATGCGGCTGACGGCAGGCCGCTTTACAGCCCGTTCCCACTGAGCGTGACCATACCTGCCATAGTTGGCGCACACCTGGCGGTTTACGGCCTGGTGGAGGCGGCATTCACCATGCTGGCCGTTGCGTATCTTCAAAAGGCATATCCGGAACTGATAGGAATCAAGAATATTACGCAATGAAGAAATGGAAAAAACTGTGGGTGTTTTTGGCCGTGCTTATCGTCCTTACGCCGCTCGGGATAATATTTTCGGGTGGGGGATGGGGCGAATGGGGCGCATCGGAACTCAAAAAGATAACCGGATACGTTCCGGGCGGATTTAAAAGATATTCCGGCCTCTGGAACGCCCCGGCCGCAGGTTACAGGATAAGGCATATGGGCGGTAAGGCCGGGTATCTGCTTTCGGCCCTGGCGGGGGCCGTTATCATAGTGATTGCAGCGCTGGCAACAGGAAAGGCGCTTACAAAAGATGCCGGAAAACCAAAAGGCTGAAGGCGCAAGAGCTTTGCCTTTGTGGCTGCTGGCGCCGGAACCAGCGCAGGCCACGGCTTCACCTGGCGGGAGAAGGCCATTTTTCGAGCGCACATTGGCCGGGGCCGTGCGTTTTATGGACGAAATTCTGTTTAACGAATCGGTCTCGGCAAAAAAAGGTTTTTTACAGAAAGTGGACCCGCGCATAAAAATGATTTGCGCTGTTGCGCTTATAATCGCGCTCAGTTTTCAGAAGGGGCCGCAGGGGATGTTGCCGTTTGTCTTTTTCGCGCTGCTTCTGGCCGCAGCGTCGTTCATCCCGCCTGTTATGTTATTAAAAAGGCTGCTTCCGCCTCTTATGCTTAGCGCGCTAATCGCGTTTCCGGCAGCACTTAATATCGTGACAAAAGGACATTACGTCTTTGAGCTCTTTGGCGGTATATATGTTACAAAACCGGGGCTTTTGTCCGCCGCGGGGCTTGTGCTGAGGGCCGTTGGGTCGGTGATGTTCATTTTCCTTGTAAGTTTTACTACGCCGCCGGTGCGGCTGGTAAAGGCGATTGGGGCGATGGCTCCCGGATTTTTCCGCGTGACATTCGAGACCGGCTACCGCTATATCTTCTTTTTTGTCCGGAAACTTGAGGAGTTTGTTTTTGCCATGAAGGCGCGTTTTTCCGGCGGGGTGCCCGGCGCGGAGGGCAGAAGATGGGTGGGCTCCCGTGCCGCTACGCTGCTGCTTATAGGCGCTGGCCTGAAAGACGAGCTTACGATGGCCATGCAGGCCCGCGGCATAACCTATGAGTATCCGCAGCCGTCCGGAAATATTTCCAGGCCGGGCGAGTTTCTGCCAGGCGCAATCCTTGTGCTGCTCTGCTCTGTGTTTATCTTTATGGCGTTCCTCCGTTCCCCGGGATTGTTTTGAAATGAAGATATTCGGGTTAAGAAACATATCATATTCGTACAAGGGGCGTACGGCCCTTGAAAACGTAAGCTTCGATATCAGCCAGGGCGAATCGATAAGCATCCTGGGGGCAAACGGCTCCGGGAAAAGCACTCTTTTGTATATGCTTCAGGGGCTGTTGAAGCCGTCTTCGGGGGAACTTTCGGCATTTGAAAAAGAGGCGTCCGGCATGATAGACCCAAGGATAAGCATGCTCTTTCAAAACTCGCAGGCGCAGCTTTTCTGCCTTAGCGTTTGGGACGAGCTTGTCTCCGGCCCGCTTCAGCGCGGGATGGGCGCCACCGCTGCAAATGAGAGGGCAGAAGATATATTGCAGCTTCTGGCGATAGGGCATTTGAAGGACCGCTCCCCCTGGCAGTTAAGCGGCGGCGAGATGAAGAAGGTGGCCCTTGGCACCTGCCTTAGCACAAACCCTGATGTATTGTTGCTGGACGAGCCCACCGCCGGGCTGGACCCCAGGAGCCAGGTGGAGTTCATGGAGCTGATTGCCGGGCTCCGCAAGGCGGGCAAAACCATCATTACAGCCACGCACGACCTGCACATAATCCAGGACCTTTCTGAACGGGCGATAGTGCTTGGCGAGAACCACAGGCTTCTGGAAGACGGTCTGCCGGCCAAGGTGCTGGCAAAAAAAGACGTGCTTTTAAAGGCCAACCTTATTCACGAGCATATGCATGCCCACGAGGGCTACAAGCACGAGCACAGCCATTTTGGCGCTCATGACCACAATGAAATTAAACAGGAACCGGCCGCATTCAAGGAGGTGCAAGTGGACGCAAAGCTGAAAGTATTACTGGAGCATTGGAAGGAACACAACGAGGAGCACGCAACAACCTATCTTGAATGGGCTGAAAAGGCCCGAAAAGAAGGCAATGCCGCGCTGGCCGAAATACTTAAAAAGATCGCCAAGGAAAGCAAAAATCTGTCCGGGCTTTTTGAAGAGGCAAAACATAAGCTTTAACCATACCGGCGAAAGCCGGCATCCAGCGGCTTTGCTTCTGCCATCACTCTTGCACATTTGTACGGTGCCAGTTGCTTATCTGGTTTTTTCGCGGGGCGGTGTTTGCTTGCGTCAGGACCGCATCTCACGTTATACAAGCCTTGCGGCATTACTTGCGCCGGAGCCGTTTCCAGCAAGGCGCTTGCAGACGTACGCACGCGCTGCCCACTTCAATAAACCGCCCGCGTTCCCCAGGTACGGCAAACCCGCGCGGCTAATAAAATCCGCAATAAATCCTAAAAAGCCAATTTTATTTGGCGCTGAATTTTTCCCCCTGAAAGGAACCCCTGCGCTCCAGCTCGCCTTCGATATCCCTTAAAAGCCTGTGCCTGTCAGAGTCCCATCTGGGCGCGATAAGGATGTCGTCCGGCGCGGTGGCAAACAGCCTCTGTATCACTATTTCCGGGGATAGCCGTTCAAGAAAATCCACCACAAACGAAACGTATTCATCATACCCGAACACGTGAAATGGGTTTTGGGCAAACATGTTTGCAAGTTTTGTCCCTTTCACTATCTGTAGCTGGTGTATCTTTAAAAACCGGATCCCTGTCTCCGAGAGGGCCCCGGCCATGGCCAGGGTCTCCTCGCTGGTCTCGGTGGGGAAACCTGCGATTATGTGCGCGCCAATCTCAACCTCCCCTCCGGCGGTTGCGCGCACCGCCTCAAAAAACCGGCTGAAATCATGGCCCCGGTTTATGAAGCGCAGCGATTTGTCGTATATGGACTGAAGGCCGTACTCCACCAGAACAAATTTTGTCCTGGCTATGTCCTGGAGAAGTGATATCTTTTCAGAGTCCACGCAGTCGGGTCTTGTGCCTATGGCAAGCCCCGCCACCAGCGGGACTTCAAGGGCCTCGCGGTAATATTTTTGCAATGTGTCAACCGGCGCGTACGTGTTTGTAAACGGCTGGAAGTAAGCAAGGAAAAGCTCGGCCCCGTAACGCCGCCGGAGGTACTCCATGCCGTTTTCTATCTGCTGCCTTATAGGCAGGGCCGGCTTGCAGGCCTCCGGACGGAAGCTGTCGTTATTGCAGTACACGCAGCCGCCAAAGCCCAGCGTCCCGTCGCGGTTGGGGCAGGTAAACCCCGCGTCCACGTTTACCTTGTAGATCTTTTTACCGCCGAACCTCTGGCTGGCATACTGGCTGAAAGAGTTGTAACGCCTCATCATTAATTATAACTTTGCGGGCCTATGCCCGCCCGGGCCGCTTCAGTGTTACGATAGTGGCCCCCCAGCCGCCCGCGCCTTCCCCGGCTAGGCGGAAGGAGTCCACTTCCGGATTGCGCCTTAATATCGAATGCACCTTTTCCCGGAGCTGGCCGCTTCCTTTGCCGTGTATTACGCGCACCTGAAAAATCCCCTTCTGCCTGCACAGCGAAAGATAGTGCGGCAGCAGGTCCTCCACGTCACGCGGGTTGAAGGCATGCAAATCCAGCACGCCGTCAACCGGCAGTTCCACCGGCCCGCCAAAGACATCCTCTTCGTCCCGCCCGCCCATTTTATGCCCTCAAAACCCTTCTTGCCATCTCCCTCTGCACGGCTTCGGAATCGGAGTACGCAAGAATCTTGTTCTTCTCGTTGTGTATCGCATACGGGTTGCCGAAAGAGAGCCACAACGGGCCAAGCTCGGAGGCGGCCTCTATCTTCCGCTTAAGTTGCTCCGGCGGCGGCCTCCATGCGCGCGGCACCGAATGGATGACCGCAAGCGTTTCCTTATTGCGTGGCATATCCTGCGGCTCCGGGTTTACAAGCACAGGCAAACCGGGGAGCGCGGAGGCGGCCTCTTTTACGAATGGGGACAGCGCCTCCGGATCGTCCGAGAGGATTATTACAACCGGGCTTTTACCCAGGCTTTTTTGGCTGCCTTCATATCTTATCGCGGCAAACGCGATCTCCTGGGCAAGGGCCTCATGCATTCTGAAATCGGGCGGACCAGTCCGCCTTTTTGTTTCAGTTAATTCATGCCTTATTCTTCTTAAAAGCACAGGCTCCGGCAATTCAATGCTGGAAAGATGTTTTGCCATTTCATCCGGGCTGGATGGGTGAAGAAGCACATCCACTCCCGCTTTAAGGGCCATCGCCGCGGCCTCTTGCTCTTTTATATTGATCCCGCCCATGTTCATTGCGTCCGTGAATATGAGGCCTTTAAACCCAAGGCCTTCGCGGGCAAGTTTAACCGCATTTTTTGAAAGGCTGACGGGGATGGCGGAGGGCTCTATAGCAGGCACACTCAGATGGGCAAACATGAGAGATTTCACACCGGCATTTACCGCCTCTTTAAACGGCAGAAGCTCGAAATTGTGAAGCTCACCTAATTGCTTGTCAACGGATGGGAGCGTCAGGTGGGAATCCAGGTGCGTGTCCCCATGGCCGGGGAAATGTTTCCCGCAGGCCATTACTCCCCTGCCCTGAAACTCTTCTATCATCATCACGCCCAGTCCGGAAACTGTCCCAGTATCCTCGCCAAAGGCCCTTGTGGCTATTATTGGATTCAGCGGGTTGGAGTTTACATCAAGCACCGGGGCGAATATCAGGTTTATGCCCGCCCACAATGCCTCTACGGCAATCGCATTAAATGCCTTTCTTATCTTCAGTTCGTCAAATCCGTTCAGGTACGCCTGTCCAAACGCCATGGCCGGGGGAAAGACCGTGCCGCCCCTTACCTGCTGCCCCAGGCCGCGCTCCAGGTCCGACGCGATAAGCAGGGGAAAGCCGGCCTCCCGCATGCCGGCCTCCTGGAGAAGTGAAATCCCCTCTCTCACCTCTTCCAGCTCCCCGTCAAAAAGGATGAAGCCGCAGACGCCCTTTTTAACAAGCTCCAGGTATGGCGCGGGGGACTTTGCCAGCAGGCTTCCCTCCAGCCTGGGCATAAGATATTCGTAAGGGTTGTTACGTATTTTTTCCACCATGTTATTATTATGATAATCCCCGTTAGGAAAAAATTTCCCGGAGGCAAAAGGTTTTTTAAATGGCTTTTTCACTTTTTGAGCGGCTTAAAGGCGGCCTGGAAAAGACCCGGAAGGCGTTTACCGGCAAGGTGGACCAGATATTCTCCGGTGGCCGCGCGCTGGATGAGGAGACCCTTGAGGAACTGGAAGAGGCGCTCATCTCGGCCGATGTTGGCGTGCAAACAGCCACCGAAGTTATAGAGCACATGAAAAGCAGGGAGGCCGAAATCAGGAAGACCGGCTCCCCGCGCGATTTTTTAAAATCGGAGATGGCCCAGGTGCTGGGCAAGCGCGCGCCGCTTGTATTGTTCGGCGAGAAACCGTTTGTGATACTGGTGGTGGGCGTAAACGGCACCGGAAAGACCACCACCATCGGAAAGCTGGCGTCGCGGTTCAGGCAGGACGGGCACTCGGTAATACTGGCCGCTGCGGACACGTTCAGGGCCGCCGCCATCGAACAGCTTGAGATATGGTCCAAACGGGCGGACGTGCCTGTTATAAAACAGCAGGCCGGGGGCGACCCCGCCGCCGTAGCCTTCGACGCCGTTTCCGCCGCCAGGGCAAAAAATGCCGATGTGGTTATTGTGGACACCGCCGGAAGGCTGCACACCAAAGCCCCGTTGATGGATGAACTGAAAAAGGTTAAACGTGTCATTGGCAAGGCAATGCCGGAGGCCCCCCAGGAGGTGCTTCTGGTGCTGGACGCCACAACCGGCCAGAACGCAATGAGCCAGGCAAAATTCTTTAACGAGGCCGTGGGCGTTACATCCATAGCCCTCACCAAATTAGACGGCACATCCAGGGGCGGCATCGTCTTTGCCGTACGGAAAGAGCTTGGCATTCCCATAAAGCTGATAGGCGTTGGCGAGGGGATAGAGGACTTGAGGGACTTCGACCCGGCAGAGTTCACAGAAGCCCTTTTCGAGAAGTAGAAAATCAAAAAGGCCGGAATCCAGAGCCTGTTTTACCAGCATGACATCAACCCCATGTAGCATGTCATATTGACCATGTCATGTTTTGTCGGGTTAAAATGCCCGTGACAGGAATACCCCTGTGTTCCGGTGCGATTTATACAACATGAAACAAATGAAACAAACGGAACAAAAATTTAGGCCTAAGTGGCCGGAAAATAAACAAAGTTCTGAAAAAGCTGGAACATATAAAAAGAAAGGCCCTGATTTCTGGAAACAGCGCCCCGGCATGCGGCCCAAAACGGCAATTTGAAATCCGCTTAGTAGAATCAAACCGGAGGGATGAAATTTCCCCCCTTTTCCGGTTAAAATCTTCCTTATCTTTCTTTCCGGAGGTTTAAAGTGATTATAAAGGGGAAAGTCTGGAAATTCGGCAACGATATAGACACGGATGCGATAATCCCGGCAAGGTATCTAAACACCTCGGACCCTGCCGAACTTGCGAAGCACGTTATGGAGGATGCAGACAAGACCTTCGCCTCCAGGGTGCAAAAGGGCGACATAATTGTGGCTGGCAAGAATTTTGGCTGCGGCTCCTCCAGGGAGCATGCCCCCATAGCCATCAAGGCCTCCGGCGTGCAGACCGTGATTGCAAAGAGCTTTGCCCGCATATTTTTCAGGAATTCATTTAATATCGGTTTGCCCATATTCGAGACCGCGGACGTTTTTGATAATGTGGCCGAAGGGGAGACCGTGGAGGTAGATACCGGCAAGGGTGTTGTCCGCACGTCAAAAGGCGAGTTTCAGGTTAAACCAATACCGCCGTTCATGAATGAGCTTATCTCGGCTGGCGGGCTTGTTGAATGGACCAAGAAAAAACTGGCGGCCAAATAAAGGGAGGTTTTTAAAAAGAAGATGAAATCCTACAAGATTGCAGTTATACCGGGCGACGGCACCGGTCCGGAAGTAGTTGCCGAGGGCGTAAAGGTGCTTGACGCCGTTTCCTCAAAATTCGGCTTTAAAAATGAATATACCCATTTTGATTTCGGCGGAAACAGATATCTTAAAACCGGCGAGGTGCTGCCCGCGTCCGCCATTAACGACCTGAAGCAATTCGACGCCATTTTTCTGGGGGCCATCGGCCATCCGGACGTAAAGCCCGGAATACTTGAAAAGGGCATACTCCTTGAGATCCGCTTCAAGCTGGACCAGTACATAAACCTGCGCCCCGTAAAACTCTATCCCGGCGTTGAATGCCCGCTTAAGGACAAAACGACAAAGGACATAGATTTTGTTGTCATCAGGGAAAACTCCGAGGGGCTGTACGCCGGCGCGGGAGGCGTGCTTAAGAAGGGCACCCCGGATGAAGTGGCAACACAGGAGTCCATAAACACCCGGAAAGGCGTGGAGCGGTGCCTCAGGTACGCCTTCGAGCTGACCAAAAAGAGAAACAAGGCAAACAAGCTCACGTTGTGCGGCAAGACAAACGTGCTTACCTATGCCTTTGACCTCTGGAAAAGGGCGTTTGACGAGCTTGCCCCCAGCTACCCGGCTGTAAAAACCGACTACGCCCATGTGGACGCTATAACAATGTGGTTTGTGAAGAACCCCGAATGGTTTGATGTGGTTGTAACGGACAATCTGTTTGGCGACATAATCACGGACCTTGGTGCGATGATCCAGGGCGGCATGGGAATAGCGGCCGGGGGCAACATAAACCCCGAAGGCGTATCGATGTTCGAGCCCATAGGCGGCTCCGCCCCCAAATACACGGGGCAAAACGTTATAAACCCGCTGGCGGCAATCTGCGCAGCTGGCATGATGCTGGACACCCTGGGCGAGGCCAAGGCCGCCGCAGCAATAGAAGGCGCGGTTATGGAAATAACCGCCAGGCACATAAAAAGCCTTGCCGCCGGCAAGATGGGCATGGGCACGCGCGAAATCGGGGACCTTTGCGCCAGGCTGGCCTCCGCATAGCCCTCTTTAATTAAAAGGCTGTCTGCGTTGTCAGGCCATTGCCCCCGGTTCGGGGGAAATGGCTTGACAAGCGCGGGCTGGAACTGATATTACATTTCACCAACCTTTTTCATCTTCTCTGGGGGGACGGCTTTTTTTGAAGACTGGGGATTTCTTTTTAATAACGGCTGACAGCTCGTTTATTTCTCTTTTTACGGAGAAGGTTGCGCCTTTCGGGTTCGGGTTCGAGCTTAGAGACTGCGTCCCGTCTGGCCCGAAGATGCGCAGGGCGTCATTTGCCGAAAGGCCGCTCATAATAGACCTTAATCTGCCAGGCTCAATGGAAGCGCTGAAATCCCTTAAGGCCTATCATCCGGAGTGCCGCATCCTCGTGCTTTCAAATGGCGATCCTAAAAAGACGGAAGAGGCCCTCAGGAGCGGCGCAAAGTTTGTTATATTCGAGCGCAATGACGCCGAGGCCGTCCGTGAAACGGCGCAGAGGGCCCGTGCCGAGGCGGAAAGAGAATATCAGCTTGAAAAACTGAAATCCCTGACCGAGCAGAAGATAATAGCAAAGAGCGCGGCCATGAAGAAGGCTCTTGGCAATGCAGATGATGCAGCCGGAAAGGCCGGGCATATCCTGTTGAACGGGGAACCGGGCACCGGCCGGGAAACCCTTGCGGCATTTATTCATGAAAACAGCGGCGGTTTCACTAGCAGCCCTTTCATAAAGGTTGTCTCTGAGGATCTCATCGATGCGGCAGTACGGCAGGCCAGGGGCGGCACACTTTTTATAAAAGAGGCTGCCATATTTGGGCAGGAAACCGCGGAAAGGCTTAAGCTGCTGTTAGCCGAAGGCGTCTGGGGCGGAAACGGGGCGGGCCGTGAAAAAGCGGAGTTGCGGGTAATAATCGGTTGCTCCTCCTCGCCTGAGCCGGCCTGGCTGCAGCAGGCGCGGATTGCCAGGATAAAATTGCCACCCCTCAGGGACAGGCAGGAAGATATCCTGCCGCTTGCGGAATGCTTTATGGAAGAGCTCTCTTTGTTCCTTCACCTTGGCAGGAAGCATCTTACACAGAAGGCCAAGCAGGCGCTGGCCGCAAGGCCCTTCCCGGGCAACGTGGCGGAGCTGAAACAGCTTATTCACCGGGCATATATGCTTAGCAAAGGCTTGTCCATTGGAGAAAAAGATCTTTTTGGCTCCGAATTTCTGGGCAGGTGTTCGCTTGGGGATTTTATAGAGGAAAGGCTGCGGGGGTACATCAGGAAAAGCTCGGATGCAGGGGGTTCGCGGATTTACGATACGGTTATAACCGAGGTGGAAAAGGCCCTGGTATCGCTTGCCTTAAGGGAAACGGCCGGGAATAAACTGAAGGCAGCCAAGGCCCTAGGCTTAAGCAGAAATACCTTCAAGGCCAAAATGAGGCTCTTTAAACTGGAAGATAAATTCACCTCCAAAAACGGGGCGCGGTGAGTTGCCGCGCCTGGCTTTAAAGGGTAAACAGATTTGAAACTGATTGTTTTATTGGCGCTTCAAACATCTGCGGCGGTTTTTTTGTAAAATAAGCACGTGGGCAAGGACAAAAAACCGCAGAAACCGGAACGGGGCGGCAAGAAAGCTGGTAAGGCCGCGGGAGAATGCAGGTGCAAGGAAGCGGCCCAAAAGACCCCGGCTGAACTGATGAAGATGGCGCTTGCCGATCTGGGCTTAAAGAAAAAGGGGGGAAAGAAATAATGGGCGATTACATCTTATACCAGCCTCTCACGCGCAATGACAGGATCACGGTTATGCTGTACAGGGCCGGCATTGCCCTTACGTGCATATTGTTTGCGGCAATGGCTGTGTTTCTTGCTGTCTCCGCGGCAATTACGCCCCCAACGGCCGCCTTGCTGTTTAATGTTTTTCTTTTCCTCCTCTACTGCGCAACCGGGCTCAGCGTTTTTTGCATCCATCTTTACATAAGGAAACTGAAGACCAACCTAACATGGCTTTATAACGTTGCCCTGGCCGGGCTTATCCTGTTTGTCATAATCAGCAAGGGGGATTGCCTCTCATATTTCACTGCCAACGGCTTTCACCTGGGGCCGATCCTGATGCTGCCTCTGGCTGGCTGCATCGGGTTTGTTACTGCCAAGGAGGCCATGTGTTTCCGGCTGGTGGAAGGTTATCTGCTGGCCATGCTGATGCCGCTATATCTTGTACTGCTTGCAAGCGGGATTATGGGGAAAGCGGCAAGCCTTACCGGGCTTATCTTAATCGCGGCGCTTTACCTGCTTTTTACCCTGCGCAAGATATTCATGCCCATTCACAGCGACATCGGGGACAAGTCCGCTTACAGGTAGAAGCTGTCTCAAGATTTCCTCTGTCTTTTGCTTTGAAATCAGTTTTGACACGGGCTCTATTGCTGAAAACTCAAAGGCTTCTTCAGTCATTCTCGCGCAACGGGAAGAAAAACCTTTTCAAAACCTTGTCCTGAATACCGAAAAGACCTTTTCTTTTACCTTGCTGGAAAACGGCCTTGCCTTCCATTTTGTAAGTGTGATCTCTTCGGAGCGGCCAAGGTCTTCCTCAAACAGGCGACCGAGCGAATTACCGAACCCGGCATCAAGGATACCCACATTGCCCTCGTCGTTCCATCTGAGGGACTGAAAATCCAGGTTGGCCGAGCCCACTATGCTCCACTTTCCGTCAAACACGTATGTCTTTGCGTGCAAAACCTGCCCCATATAGTGGAATATGCGGACCCCCGATTCAAGAAGCCGCTTGTAGCAGGACATGGCGGCATAGCGCACAACAGGCGCATCCGTTGCCCCCTGGAGCAGAAGCCGGGTATCAACGCCCCTGTGGGCGGCCGCCTCCAGTATCTCCAGCATCCTCCAGCTGGGGGCGAAATACGCCGTAGAAACGTAAATTGTTTTCCTTGCCCTGTTCATGCTGAAATATAAAAGCCTCCGCAGCCTGCGCCTGCCCTTCCCGGAGCCGGCAAAGATAGGCATTACCTGAAGCGGGCCATTCTCAGAAGCGCCAGCGCCTATTTCCGATGCGGCGCCAGCCATATAGCTGCCTGGGCCTGTGGAAACATTCATTGCGTCCGGGACCGTGCCACCTCCTGTAAATCCGGTGCCCGGATCAGCTGCCACCGGGCCGGAAGGGGCACCATAAGCCGCGGCCATAAGGGGGTTGATAACAAGTGGATCTGGCCCTGTCTGGACAGATGCGATTGTTTTGCCAGCCTCAATGCCCGGGCTGCCCGGAAATCTTAATGCGGCGTGCCTGCCAGAAAGGCCTTTTAAAAACGAATGAGAAACAGAATGCTCGCCCGGAAGCGCGCCTCCGCGGCCCCAAATTTTCCATGATTTCCTGAAACTCTCCAGGATTGAAAGCGCCACCGGGCCTTTTAAAATAACTCCGGTGTCTCTCCAGGGCCTGTTCTTTCTTAGATGAAACCCGCTGTATTCATTGGCAATGTTAAGCCCTCCGGTAAACACGGTCTCGCCGTCTACAATGATTAGCTTTCTATGGTCTCTGTGAGCATATTTGAGAGGGGTGGTAATTTTAAATCCGTAAGAGGCCCCCACCAGCACGCCGGAAGCCTTAAGGTCCTGCCAGAAACTCCTTGGCGTGCCGAAAGAGCCGAAATGGTCGTAAAGTATGTATACCTTAACGCCTTCCCGCACCTTCTGTTTCAGAAGGGAGGCAAGCTCCAAACCGGTCTCGTCGTTTCTGTAGATATAGAATTCGAGGCAGATGAACCGCCGGGCGATTTTTACCGCGTCGAATATCTTCTGGAACGCGTCACGTCCGGTCGACAGAAGTTCCACCAGGGCGCCTTCAGCGAACCTGCCCTGATAAATTCGTTCGATATCGTGCGGGTTGAAATCCCCAGGCATTATAAAATTATATCAGAGCCGGAGGGGCTGAAAGCCAGTGGGCAAGCCTGTCTTGCCATAGTCTATGTTAAACTTTTAGGTGAGCCGGGGTTTCCAGGTGAAATGCTGAAAAAATGAACGAATTTAAGCGGGTGGGGATATTCGGAGGCACCTTCAATCCCGTGCATCTTGCCCATTTAAGGATGGCCGAAGAGGCCGCTGAGGCCCTCCGCCTGGACAAGGTGATATTTGTTCCGGCTGGCAAGCCGCCGTTCAAGTGCAAGAGGGGGAAGGCTTACATGGCCGGGACAGACGAAAGGGCCGCGATGGTGCGCCTGGCCATCAGGGGCAATCCCCTTTTTGAATTGTCCGGTATCGAATGCCGGAATGAAGGGATTTCGTATACGGTAGATACGCTGGAGGCGTTTTCAAACCGGGGCGGCAGACTTTTTCTTATTATGGGGATGGATGCGTTTCTGGAGTTTCATTTGTGGAGGAGTCCCAAACGCATTCTGGAGCTGGCCCAGCTTGCCGTGGTCTCCAGGCCAGCGAAATTTGATTGCGGGCAAGGTGGCGGATGGCTTGCCGCGGAAAAATCCCCGTTTGTCCCGAGGGGCAGCATAAAAAAGGCGCTGGAAGCCGCCGGGGGCAAAAAAAGGCCGGTATCTATCAGGCTGTCTCCGTTTGGCATGCTCAGCCTGATAAATGCAACAGCAATGGATATCTCGGCAACCGGGATTAGGGCCCGCATCCGGACGGGTAAAAGTGTGCGTTATCTGTTGCCGCAGAGTGTGGAATCTTTTATAATGACAAGGAATCTTTACGGGAAACGGGAAGGTCTTGGCCAAAGAAAAGAAAAATCCAGCTAGTCAGGGGAGCACGAAAAGCGTTCAGGCGTCCAGCAGGGACAAGGCCATCAGGATTGCCTCCCTCGCCTCAGATAAAAAAGCCTCCGGCCTGGTCATCATGGAGATGAAAGACCTCACGTCCTATGCGGATTATTTCGTTATCTGCACGGCTGAGAGTTCCACCCAGATTAAGGCCATATCAGACAATATAGTTGAAAACATGCAGAAGGAGGGTCAGCGGCCTTTAAGCGTGGAAGGGCTTTCGCAGTCCAAATGGGTGCTTCTTGATTACGCAGATGTGATAGCGCATATATTCGACCCTGACACGCGGCTTTTTTATGACCTTGAAAAGCTTTGGCTGGATGCGCCACGCGTAGAGATGCAACAGGACGTGGTCGGCAAGACGGGCGCGCCCGGAAGACGGGGCCGCGCCGGATCAAAAGAGTGAAATTCGTACTAATCTGGCCCGGCAAAACAAAAGAGGATTTCATAAAATCAGGCATAGAGAAGTATATTAAATACATAAGGTCGATGGCCAAGGTAGAGGTTGTGGAAATAAAAGAAGCAAAAGGGGCAGGTGGCAAGGCGCTGGACGAAGAAGGAAGGCGCATACTGGAGCAGGCTGAAAAAGGTACCCATGGCACAGGGCAGGGCTATGTTCTGCTGGACGAAAGGGGAAAGCAGATGAGCTCCCCGGAGTTTGCGCGCTTTATCGAAACCTCAGGCGGGGGGCGCTTTGTGATAGGCGGCGCGTTCGGGGTGTCCGGCGAGGTAAGGGAAAAGGCCGCCAGCATGCTGTCTCTTTCAAAAATGACATTGCCACATGAGCTGGCCAGGGTTTTCCTTCTGGAGCAGATATACCGGGGCCTTTCAATAATCGGCGGAAAGGGTTATCACCACGCATGAACAAAATAGCAACTATCATATTCCTCCTTTTCATGCTGATGATCGCCGCCTTTTCCATACCCAATTCCGAGACGATTACGTTCAGAGTGCCTCTTGGCAATACATATGAGCTGCCCAAGTACGGCCTTGTGCTGTGCGCGATACTGGCTGGCGCGCTTCTGATGATCGTTCTGGTGGCCCTCCGGGACACAAAGCGGTTCATAAATAACTACCGGGACGTAAAAAGGCAAAAAAAAGAGGAGCGCATAGAGGGGCTTTACTCCAAGGCCTTAAACGCCATCCTGTCTAACGACAGGGCCGATGCCGAAAAGATATTGCGTGATATCCTGCGGGAATCGCCAAATCATACAAAGGCGCTTTTACGCATGGGGGACCTTATGGCCAAGGCGCGGAGGCACGAGGAATCCGCCGGGTTCTACCGTAAGGCGCTTTCGTCTACTGGCGGCCGGAGCCTGGAGGCGCTCTTTTCACTGGAGGCCCAGATGCGCGCCCTCTCCCGATTGGATGAGGCCCTGGCTTTTGCCGAAAACATACTAGAAATTGATGCCGACAGCCTCTCCGCGCTTGAAAGAAAGCGTTTTGTACTTGAAAAAATGGAAAACTGGCCGGAGCTGATAGAGGTGCAGAAATCCATCCTCAAGCACCAGGATCTTATAGACGCAAAGAAAGAGGAGGCCCGGCTTCAGGGCTACCGTTACGAATGCGGCAGGCAGGGGCTGGAGGCGGGCGATATGGAAAAAGCTGGAAAGCACTTCCGCTCCGTAATAAAATTCGACAAGGATTTTGTCCCGGCCTATCTGGGAACGGCCGAAGTGCTGCTGTACGAGGGCGAGCCGGATGAGCCAGTTGAACTGCTGGAGAAAGGCTATGAGCAGACCGGCTCCGTTGTGGTGCTGGCCAGGCTTGAGGACCTACTTTTGAACCTTGGCGAGCCCGACAAGGCCATCGAGGTTTACCGCAAGGCACTGAACAGGAAACCGGGGGATCCCGCGCTGAAGATAATGCTTGCCAAGCTCTATTACAGGTTGGAGATGGTAGACGAGGCGCTTGAAATGCTGAAGGGCTTTGAGGCGGCCGAGAACTATCCGTCGCTGTACGGCCTTTTGGGCGAGCTTTATCTGCGGAGGGAACAATTTGAAAAGGCAGCCCGTGCATTCAGAAAAGCTATAGACGTACAGCCCTGGCGTCTTTTTTATTCCTGCGGTTCCTGCGGCCATCTGGCCACGGACTGGGCGGGCAGGTGTCCGGGCTGTGGTCTCTGGAATACTTTCAGTTTCGATCTATATGGAAGAACAAAGCTTTAAAACAGGCATAGCAGTCCTGGACACAAGCCTCTTTGTGAACCCGGACGTAAGGGCGAGCTTTGGCGAAAACCCGACTGAGGCACTGGAGAATTTCCTGTTCATGGCGGCTCAGGTGCCCATCTTCGAGTTTTACATGCCGCCTTCCATATTCAGGGAGCTCCAGAATTTCATAGAGCCTGCAAAGATACCAGCGGACCTGCTGGTGTACATACACCAGAAGTCTCCAAAAAAACACGAGATAATGGTGCCCGGCATTCTGCTTTACGAACTGGTTGAAGACATCAGGGACCGGGTCAACAAGGGGCTGCGCCTTGCTGAAAGGGCGGTAAGGACAGCCGAGGGCAAGTCCGCGGACGACGTAATACAGGACCTGCGGCGCAAATACAGGGAGGCCCTGCGTGAAGGCATCATAGACAGCAAAGAGGATGTGGACCTTATCCTGCTTGCCAAGGAACTGGATGGGCTTCTGGTGACCGCGGACCAGGGCGCAATAAAATGGGCCGACAAGATGGGGGTAAAATGGCTGATCCCGGAGAGGTTCAAGGAATACATGCACGCGCTGATAAAAAAATCAAAGTACTTAGCTGATTCCAAGCAGGTTGAAGAAGGCTAGGCCTGAGAATTCTTTAATCATAAAATCCCTCTCCTTTCAGTTTTTTTTATATCTTTTGTCCAGGAAAGGAAAGCCGCCTGACTGCTTTTTAACACACCTTTTGACAAAGGCCCAGTGAGCGAGATTTCAATTGTAATGAACTGGGGACACAATTTTTGAGTTATTTTTCGGGGCTTATCGGGGTTAAGCTATTGATTTAAAAGAAAATATTTGGCGGGAGCTTGTGGGAATCGAACCCATAGAGTTTGGCTGCAGTGCTGGGTTTGTAAGCCCCGTGGCGGCGGTTTGGTGTCGGTCTATGTATGACTGTAGTTCCTTCGTAATATCCAGCGCGCGGGTTAATTTTTAGCAGACAGCACTGATTCACTTCAGAAAGCAGAAATCTTGGATTGTACCCCTTGATAATCCGGGGGGGAGCCCATTTCGCCTATTCTATCAGGCTCAGCATTTCTGACGGAGTAAGAATTTTTATGTTTGAAATCTTTTTTAAGTTTTTCAGATGTGCATCACCGGAAACTATATATTCAGCCTTTAATGCCAGAGCGCATGCGATAAATTTGTTATCGGCGGGATCTTCTGAGACCCATTGCTCCTCTTTAGGGTTTTCTACGAAGATGATATTTGAACTCTTTTCTATTGCTGAAACAAATTTTAATAGAAGAGAATCATTATCGAACTGGAATCGGCCAAGCACGTCATAATATTCTTTTAATACTGGCTTTGAGACACAAAGACTCAGACCGCCTGAAAACCAGTGTTCTATTATTTGCCTGGGCTTCCCGCCAAAAAAAGAAGAAACAAAGACATTTGTATCAATAACTACCCTCATTTACCCGATCTGACTTTTTTTATCATTTTCTCGACATCGGACTCTTTGTATCCTTTTTTCCTCATAGCCCCGCCGATCTCATCCCAAAGGGCATTTATTGCTGGTTCGATGCTGTGTTCCCGGACGTACTCCTCCATGAGCTCTCTCATCTTTTCATTTACTGATTTTTGCTCTATTCCGCTCAGCTTACGGAATTTATCTTTAAGGTCCTTATCCACTCTTACCAATATTTGTGATGTCATACAGCACCTCCATTGATAACTTATATATCAATAATATCATAGATATCAAAAGCTACTCAAATTAGCTTTTAAAATATTGCCGAATATATTAATTCGATGTCGTATTTTTTGCTGCCTGTTTGGTGGCGGTGTTTTTCAGAGGGTTAGTCAATACAACTTCTTGATTTATAAAGACTTTTTTGGCGGGAGCGTGTGGGAATCGAACCCGCACAGAAAAAGCTAATTTCTTTTTAAATTCAAGATATTATGCTACTTTCCAATAAAGCTGGGGACACTTTGGGGACAGAATCAGGACAGCACAACTCCAAGCGGGATGGCCCATAGTTTATCTCCAAGCCTTACCGCCTCAGTTCCGTTATAAGCAAGAATGCCAGCTTTGCAATGCGGGGTGGCTGCTAGAAATGTCCGAAGGACTGAAAGGTCCCGGTCATCCCATTTGGCGCTTGCCTTTACCTCAATGGCAATACATGATCTTCCTGCTTCGATAACGAAATCAACTTCGTGCCTGCCTTGGACACTCCAGAAATAGAGATGCGCTTCCGGCCACCTGGCGTCTATCATGGACGATAAATTTTGTGCGACATACGTCTCGAACATTGCTCCAAAGAGGGGTTCTTCCGCAGTTAGCCCAAGATCAGTTATTCCAGAAAGATAGCATGCGAGCCCTGAATCTCCCATATAGAGTTTTGGAGACTTTATCAGCCTGCTTGCCCTGTTTCCAAAAAATGGATTCAGCCGGTAGCTGACAAAAGAGGCCTCCAGCAGGGCAAGATACCGGGACGAAGTCGCGGCATTTAATTTCACATCCCGGCCAAGCTCGCTTGGGGACAAAAGCTGCCCAGATCGCATTGCGGCCAGATGCAGCATGTGCCTGAACGCAATAACATTACCTATCTGGCTAAGCTCTCTGACATCTCTTTCAAGATATGTCTGTTCATAACCCTTAAACCAGAGCGCTCTATCTTTTATCTCTTCCAGGCAAACGCTGGGCATTCCTCCATTTAGGATCTTGTGCACACCAGGAGTTAATGATACCAAAATTAGAAAAAACTGGGTAACACTTTCCCATTGATGGTGACGGTGATATACCCCTTCATTTTCAGCCAGGCCTCGGCGGCGATGCGCCAGGCCGCTTGC
>JAKAKS010000033.1 GCA_021813405.1 Nitrospirota bacterium | reverse complement strand
GCAAGCACGTTGAAGAAGAACGTCGGCTGGCGCAAGCTCAAGTCCGGATTTAATGGCCGCAATTATCATTTGTATCTGGTCCTCAGATACAGGCACGCCCTGCACTGTGCGGCGCGTCTGGCCCAGAAAATCATCCGGTGCGCAAGTTCTGGCATGCGCGTCATAGCTGAATTTTTTATAAGACTGGTTTTTATCTAGCATTCATGCCCCCGGAATTATATTTTACCGTAATTTTTAACCGGGTATTTTCCCACAAGCTCCAGCACCAGATTGCAAACAGTTTCAACCTGTGCCTTTTCCAGCCTTTGATCTATCGGAAGAAACAAGGTTTCGTTAACAAGCGTGGCCTCTATGGTGCTTGGCCTGGCCCTGGGCAAGACATCAGGCCAATACGTGGCTGTAAAGACATTAAGCCCGGCCAGCTCTTTTTTTATTTTATTTACATCTCTTCCTTTTGCGGCAAAGGGGTAGCACAACGGGACGTCCTTTTCCCCCAGCGCCCATTTCAGATCGTTGGCCTGATCCATAATCCCGGCCATAACCATATAGTTGGCCCTGCGGCGCTCCATTATCAGGTCCCACCGGATGCTTCTCATTAACCGCCTGGTGAGCCTGGACATGCGTAAAGGTCTATTATCAAAAAGCGAGTTTCTGGCGCTGTCAAAATCGGCATAACCTTCACGCGCGGAATAGGCCATGCGCACAAGCAGATACTTCATGCGCGCAAACGACCCGCAGTCTTCCTCCCCCGGAGATACCGGCTTCGAACCAGGCGACAGCCTAAGAAGACCGCCATCCGGCAAGCCCGCAAATTTTCTTGGGGAATAAACCGAGGCCAGCGCCCTGCAATGCTCTGCAAACAGTGCATGACTGTTATCGATTATCAGGCGCTCAGGCGGAAGCTCTTCAAGCAGCCGGGCAATATTTGGCCCGCAAAGTCCGAAATAATTTACGTAGACTAATGCGCTGCGCTCCGGAAGAAAAAGTGGCAGTTTTTCCGGATACAGAGATCCATCCAGACCATAAATTTCAACTTCAGCCCCGGCATCGGTGGCTGCTTTTATGATGGAATCGCAGACGTATGAGGGAACCATTACGCGGGATAGCCCATTGCGCTCTATAACAGCCCTCATTGCCGCACGACCGGACTGGAACTTTATCGTGTCCGCAAAGGCATCGCCAAAGTCGGGCATGTCCAGCCCGAAGTAGCCTCCGATTTCCATGGGCAGATCATTATTATTGCTGTAATCGCCGGACATGGGTTTCAGATATGAAGACTAATCAGCAGCATTCAGCTTTTTCTGAATCTCCGGCCCGTTTGCGGCTGCCAGTCTTATGATTCGGCAGATTTCAGAAATATCTTCGGATGATACCGCGGTCCCGTTGGGCAGGGAAATGACACGCCTGGCAAGATATTCGGTTCTGGGCAGCAGTAATCTGGCATGGGGAAAATAAGACTTGTATGGCTCCATTTGATGACATCCCGGATAAAAATACCTGCGCGCGCGGACGTTCTCGGCATGCAATATTTTCACGATGTTGTCACGGCTGATCCTAGTCACCAATTCATCTATTTCTATTATGATGTACTGATAATTATTTCTTTCGTTTTCGTTATGGTTTATCAGCCGGATACCGTGGATGCCCGTCAATTCCTTTTTGTAGGTTAGGTAATTATTGTAATTTACGTCGATAAATTCATTTATTCTTTCCAGCGAAGCCAGCCCCATAGCCGCCGAAACCTCGGACATTTTTCCGTTGGTCCCAATATAAATAACGTCATCATAACTTGTGCGGCTGAAACCGAAATTTTTCATCAGTCTGATCTTTTCGGCCAGTTCGTCATTGTCGGTTGTTATGGCCCCGCCTTCGAAGGTATTGAAGAATTTTGTTGCATGAAAACTGAAGACCTCGGCGTCGCCAAAACGCCCTATCATCTCGCCTTTATAGGAGCATCCTAAGGCGTGGGCGGCATCAAACAACAGCTTCAGCCCGCGCCGCCGCGCGATCTCCGTCAGTGCCTCCACATTGCAAGGCCTGCCCCAGACATGCACTCCTATGATGCCCGTGGTCCTTGGCGTTATCATCTTCTCCACCGCAATGGGGTCCAGGCAATTTGTCTCCGGCTCGATGTCACAAAAAACCGGCGTTATCTGTTGCCACTGCAGAGAATGGGCTGTGGCGATAAACGTAAATGACGGCACGATAACTTCTCCGGTCATCCCCAGCGCCCGGATGACAATCTCCAGGGCAATCGTGGCGTTGCACATCACGATGCAATGTTTTACCCCGATCATGGATGCCAGTTTGCGCTGAAACTCCTGCACATACTGGCCGTTATTAGTAAGCCAGCGCCTCTCCAGGATGTCATTCAGATATTTAAAAAAAAGGTCGCGGTCGCCGATATTGGGGCGCCCGACGTAAAGAGGTTTTTCAAATACCGGCTTGCCGCCGAAGACAGCAAGCTCCTCAATAGAGCTATTTCCCATATTTACCTTTTTCAAAGCCGATTAATACTCTTATGCGCATTGTAACATGCCCATGCCGCAGTTGACCATACTAACAATTGGCATCCTGACCAGAAATGCACCGGGTATTAAATTTGATAATAAAAAAATACACTTCTGCCCCGCCGCCCACCTACATCCACCTCTCAAACCACATCTGAAAGACAAGCAGGAACCACAGCTTGTGATGGTTCAGGCCCCTGTTGGCCAGGTAATCGTCCATAAGCATCCTGATGCCCTCCTGGCTGAAAACGCCTTCGCGTTTTACCCGCGCTGGGGCCAGGTATTCCAGGCAAAGCTTCTTGAGGTCCGCCCGGAACCATTCATAAACCGGGATGCCAAAACCCTGTTTGGGCCTGTCCACCAGATTGCGGGGGACATACTTGTAAAGTATCTCCTTCAGGATATGCTTGCTTGCGCCTTTTCGGTTTTTTAACTGCAATGGCAACATGGAAGTATATTCAAGGGTTTTATGATCCAGGAAAGGCTCCCTGCCCTCCAGCGCTATGCCCATGGTGGCCCTGTCCACTTTTACCAGTATGTCATCCGGAAGATATGTCTTCATGTCGTAAAGCATCATGAACGAGACGGGGTCCATCGGGCCGGCATGCTCCATCTTGAACCCATGCCCGGCATCCGCGCCGATGCTCAGCCTTTTTACTTCGTCATCCAGAAAATATTTATTGGCCTCATCATAGCTGGACAAAATGCCATCGGCCTTTAAAACATTCCGGAATTTCGAGTACCTGTCCCTGAAATTTGCCCACTTGGGAAGCGCCGGTTTTAAAAAACTGTAAAGTGAGTACGCCACGTCCGGATTGATAAGACCAAAGCAGGGCGCAGCCATCTTCAGAAGGTTTGAGCCGTATATCCTGTTTACCATCTGGTATCGCGTATACCCTGCAAACTGCTCGTCCCCGCCATCTGCCGACAGCGATACCTTCACATGCCTCCTTGCCAGCATGGACACAAGATGCGTGGGGATTGCAGAGGAGTCTCCGAACGGCTCGTCATAAAGCTCCGGCAGCCGGGGTATAAGCTCCAGCGCTTCCCTGGGGGTGCAATAAAATTCCGTATGCTCCGTCCCAAGGTGCGCGGCCACTTTTTTTGCAAACTGCGCTTCGTCATAGCCCTTTTCATGAAAACCGATTGTGAAGGTCTTTACTGGCTGGGGACTTCCCTTCTGCAAAAGGGCACAAAGGATGGAACTGTCTATGCCGCCGCTGAGGAATACGCCAACTGGCACGTCGGAAACAAGGCGCAGTCTGAAACTTTCGGTCAGAACGTCTTCCAGTTCCAGCGCTACCTCCTGTTCGGTCATTTTCAAGAAACCGTTCTTCGCCTGAACGCCGCGCCGGAAAACATCCTCAATGTCCCAGTATTTTTCTTTCCTTATCTGCCCATTTTGGTCAAGGACCAGGAAATGCCCCGGCTCCAGCTTGAAAACGTCCCTGAAGATAGAATACGGGGATGTTATATAACCGTATTTAAGGAAAAGAGACAACGCCTTTTCGTCTATCTGTTTGCGGAATTTAGGATGCTTATGGAAGGCCTTCAGTTCCGAGGAGAACATGAAAAGCCCGTCCCGGTGATACCAGTAAAGCGGCTTTACGCCCACCCTGTCCCTGCACAGAGTCAGGCATTTTGTCTGCCTGTCCCACACTGCAAACGCCCACATGCCCCGGAATCTGCGGACAGCCTCAAAACCCCATGCGTGAAGCGCTTTAAGGATTACTTCCGTATCGCTGCCGGATTGGAAGCTGTAACTTTTTTCCTCAAGTTCTTTCCTTATCTCCCGAAAATTGTAGACCTCGCCGTTATAGACCATCACAAGATTTTCGTACGCCAAGGGTTGATGCCCAAGCGGGGACAAGTCCAGAATGGAGAGCCTTCTGTGCCCAAGGGCCAGGCCCTTTTCTTTTTCCAGGAAAAGCCCCTCGTCATCCGGGCCGCCGTGGAGCATGGTGTCCCTCATGGCGGCCATCGTATCTTCCAGATCGTATCCGCCGTTAAAGGCAAAGTCGGCGAACCCGGCAATCCTGCACATTTTATATGGGAAAAACTCCTTTAAGCGTGATTATGATTCCGGTGCGTTCAGCCCCATAAACACGGCAAATAACTCCGCCGTTTGTATGGACAGCACCTGTGTATCCGTAAGGCTCCCGATTATAAGCACAAGGCCATATGCCAGAACGGAATAACCTACAGCAATAGCTCCTCTGCGCGAATTTAAGGCCCATATGCAGGTTGGTGGTCCAGATAAGCCCCGCCCACGGCATCAGCATGAATAGCAGCACCGGCAGGGTCCACTCCTGCTTAAGCCAGCCCCTGTCTTTCCAGAACGTGCCCGTAAATATCCAGATGGCTATCGCAATTCCACCCGCAATTACAGCTGGTGAAGTTGCAATCTGCACCAGAAAGGCAAGCAGCCACAGGCTCCAGAATAAAGCCTTGTCCATCGATATTATTTTTTTATCCATTGTCACAGGCAGCTTCAGATATTATAAAGGCTTATCGAATTAAAAACTAAATACGCGATCAGTTTTACAGCTATTTGGCCCCCTGGCGTATGGCCACAACCTTTAAAGTCTTGATAAGGATCACGATGTCCAGCCAGAGGTTCCAGTTCCTCACGTACCATTTGTCCAGGGCTAACCTCTGCCTGAAGGTAGTTTCGTTTCTTCCGGATACCTGCCAGAACCCTGTTATTCCCGGTGTAACGCTAAGGATAGTGCCCTCAAACTCCCGCAGATGGCCACGTTCTCGCGGAAGATATGGCCTGGGCCCGACAATGCTCATCTCGCCCTTGAGGACGTTAAAAAGCTGGGGCAGCTCATCCAGGGAGAACTCCCGCAAGAACCTGCCAAAACTTGTTACGCGGGGGTCTTTATCCAGTTTCCAGTATGCCTCCCATTGCTTTCTGGCAGCGGGGTCAGCCGCCAGTATTTCATGAAGCCGCTTCTCGGCGTCAAGGTACATCGTCCTGAACTTGTAACATGAAAACACCTTGCCGTCCTTGCCTATCCTGGGCTGCCTGAAGATGACAGGCCCTTTTGAAGTGGCCTTGACAAGGAGCGATATAACAAGCAGGGGAACCGCCAGGATTAGCAGCAGGACAAACCCGAAGACAAAATCCAGGGTCTTTTTAGTGAGATAATTAAGCGGCCGGGCCAGGTTGTTTTTTATTTCCATAACCAGATTTTCTTCATCAAAGAAGTGCCGCAATTCGGTGCCCAGGACGGCCACTCCCGAAATATCCAGCAGGTACAGTACGTTTTCGGCCTTTTGCTGTATTCTGTTTACCAGGTCTGCAAGCGCCTGTTTTTCCAGGGACGGGTCCGCTATAAGCACATCCTGCACGCCGCATTTCTCAATGTACTTCTCCACCCTGCCCACAAATCCGTGCACCTTCGCACCATATATATGTTTTTTGCCCTCAGGTTTTTCACCTACCAGCCCGGCTATATCGTACCCAAGGTTCTTCTCACTGCGGAGGATGGAAAGCGCGGATTTGGCCGTGCTACCAGTGCCAATTATTAGAAGTTTCCTTTTAAGCAGTCCCACCCGGTAGAGCAATCTCTTGCATAACGGCCTTGTTACCGGGAATACTATGGCAATCAGCACAAACAGCACGAATATGAAGGCCCTGGAAATTTTTACCCCTGCTTTCCCCACAAACACAAGCGCAAAAACCATCATGGCTACAAAGAAGACGGATTTCCAGATGAATTTAAGCTCGTCCCATACGGTGAACCGCCTTGAATACCCCCCCTCCATTGCCAGGGTAGCCAGCCATATGGGCAATATCCATACATACCTGCCGATGCCGGACAAAAAATAGGGCGTATGGACGATCAGCGGCAGTACGCTTGCCCTTAAAAAAGAGGCTAGCGCGTACACGCCGGCCGTTACCGCAATATCCGAGACCAGAAGGAGCAAAACCCCAAGCAGGGCGCGGTTTCTGGGTGTCCAGCCATCTTTAAATGAATTGGATTTTGATGCCAATGACATGCGCAAGGTGAATTGATTTTATCGGCGCTCCGGCTTTATGTCAACACAACCCCTTCTTCAATTTACAAATAAATGCGGATCGGGACAATCTGCATTCATATAGCTTACACCCTTCCTGGGCTACTTCCATCACTACAACTTAAATGGGTAATTTTCACTACTAAAAGTTGCACAAGTCCTGTATACTGATTATAGTTGGCCGTAGGGGAATTATTAAAAGAAAGGTAGGCAACCCATGGCCGGGCCCAGTCAAAAGACGCATGATAAGAACAACGAAGAAAAGAAATTAAGAAAAATATTCGCTCTGGCCCTGGGACAGTATAACTGGAACGGCCTCTCCACAATGGAGCTGCGGATTTTCATCCGGCTGCTGAGCAAGTTGGAAAGAACCCACGGAAGATAGCAAATTAAAAGCTTCTGTCCATTCTCCCACCCTTGATCAGAATAAGTTTAGCTAATTTTTTTGATTTTCGGGATCGACCTGTGGATTGCAGCTATCGATGGCAACTACCACTCCGGTTCGGTGCGGTAGTTGGGGGCCTCTTTGGTTACAATAACATCGTGTACGTGGCTTTCTTTCAGGCCAGCCGCTGTAATCCTTATGAATCTGGACTTGGACCGGAGTTCCGCCAGGTTTTTTGAACCAACGTACCCCATGCCGGACCTGAGCCCGCCCATAAGCTGGTGCACGCTTTGCGCCAGCGTCCCTTTATAAGGCACTCTGCCTTCAACACCTTCCGGCACAAGTTTTTTAGCCTCCACGCCAGCCTGCATGTACCTGTCTTTGGTGCCCTGCTCCATGGCGCCAAGGGAACCCATCCCGCGATACTGCTTGTAGCTTCTGCCCTGATAAAGAATCACCTCGCCGGGGGCCTCATCGGTACCCGCGAAAAGACCGCCGATCATCACGGAATTTGCCCCGGCAGCAAGAGCCTTCACGATGTCACCGGAGTACTTTATGCCACCGTCGGCTATCAGCGGCACGTCCTTATTCTTAATCGCCTGGCGGCAATTCATTATGGCCGTTATCTGCGGGACGCCAGCACCTGCAACTATTCTTGTGGTGCAGATGGATCCCGGCCCAATGCCGATCTTTACGGCGTCGGCCCCAGCGGCTATTAGGTCCGCCGTGCCTTCCTTTGTGGCCACGTTGCCCGCCACCACATCAACGCCGAAATTCTTTTTAATTTTTTTAAGCATCCGTATCACGCCCGCGCTGTGGCCATGGGCCGTGTCTATAACCAGCACGTCCACGCCTGCCTTTACAAGGAGCCCCGCCCTCTCAACATCCTCCTCGGATGTGCCAAGGGCCGCGCCCACGCGCAGGCGGCCCACTTCATCTTTGCAGGCAAACGGATATTTCTTCCTCTTTTTGATGTCTTTTATGGTTATAAGACCCTTCAACATGAAGTTTTCGTCAACGATGGGCAGTTTTTCAATTTTATATTTGTGCAGTATCTCCCGGGCCTCGTCAAGGTCCGTGCCTTCACGGGCGGTGATAAGGCCGCGCTTGGTCATAACCTCGTTTACCTTGCGATCCAGCGCGGTTTCAAACCGGAGGTCCCTGTTGGTCAGTATGCCTATCAGCTTGCCTTTCCTGGTTACCGGAACTCCCGATATTCTGAACCTAGCCATAAGCGCAAGGGCATCCGATATCGGCTCTTCCGGGGAAATAGTCACCGGATCCAATATCATCCCACTTTCGGATTTCTTCACCTTCTCTATCTCCGAGGCCTGGCGCTCCGGCGTCATCGCCCTGTGTACGATGCCAATGCCGCCTTCCCTGGCTATGGCTATCGCCATAGCGCTTTCGGTAACAGTGTCCATAGCCGATGTAGAAAGGGGAATGTTTACCTTTATGTTCCTGCTGAAAAGGGCGCTTATGTCCGCATCTTTGGGCAAAATATCCGACTTGCCCGGCTGAAGCAGGACGTCATCGAATGTAAGGCCTATCGGGATGGAATTGATGTCCATAAAAATTTGGATATAATAACACTAAAATTTAGGGTAAGGCAATCACTTATTTTAAGGTCGGCCGATCTAAAAAAATAACATTAGGATTTATTACTGGCCGTTTTGATTTCTTTTTAAAATAATTGCCGATGCGGTGGCGGCTATTGAGTGAGATGAACAATAAAAATTCCACTTCCCCAATCGAAGCGAAAACCGCCATGCTAAAAAGCAAAACTTCAGGAAATTTCATTCAGGCTATCTGGGAATGCCCCAAAGGGACAGGCCAGTCCGCCGCACCCGGCTTCTATCTACAGGGAACCCGATATAGCCAAACTAAAGAAATATTTCGGGCAAGCCGGAATTACGATAATGCAACATACCCGTTGTTGCATTAGTTGAGTAATGCTTAATGTTAAAATCCTACGCTGTTGCCGTCCCGCCGTCCACTATACTGTACTCCTTCCACATGAACCAGTTACCGGAGTCCACTAGGAAATTATGCGTGTTGGAGAAAATGGTATAGTGCTCGGTCTCCTCGGCCACCAGACGCTCGAAAATTTCCTTTTCCTTTGGGTCAGTGGCGTCCTTTGCGGCCTTTCTGTAAAAGTCCACGCTCTCCTGCTCCATCCTCATTGCAATAGCAAGGGCCTCTATATCATCGGAGGTGGCGGTGACCCTCTGTAGCATAAGGCCCCTGTTCTCCTCGAATACGGTTTTAACGCGCTCCATCGGGCTTATTTTTCCATGCGGCACGTGCATCCTTTTAAAAAGGCACTCCATTATCTCAAGATGGCGCTTCTCATCCTCCACAATGGACTGGAACATCTTTTTGCCTATCGGGTTTTGAGTCTTTTGAGCGGCTGACGCGTAGAAATCTATCGCGTCCGCCTCCGTTTTCATGGCTGTTTCGTAAATATTCATCGCCTCACCTCCGTATTATGGGACCGGCTCAAACTGGTCCTTCCCGGCACCGCATATGGGGCACATCCAGTCCAGCGGCAGCTCTTCAAAGGGGGTGCCGGGAACTATGCCGCTGTCCGGGTCGCCGTTTTCCGGCTCGTACACGTAATCGCAGACTATGCATCTCCATTTTTGCATGAGTAGCTCTCCTGTTCTCATTAAATTTAGGATATACCCCTGCCCTCTGTCAATCAAAACCTCCTCCAAACCGCTTCCGGTTGCCGAGGCCTTCTATTAAACACCTGGCACTTTTTCAAACATCTCCTTAAATGTTATATTTTCTGATGGAAGAAAACAGGAAAGCAATGCTTGAGGCTCTTCTCTTTGCCGCTGGAGAACCCATTACCGCCGCAGACCTGAAGAAAATCACCGGGCTGCCCGAAAGCGATATAAAGGATATCGTGGATGAGCTCAGGTCAGACTATCACGAACGTGGGGGCGGCATCCTGATATCCGAGGTAGCCGGTGGGTATCAGATGCACACAAACCCAGATAATTGCGACTGGGCTAAGAAATTCCGGGCGGAGCCACCCGCAAAATTTTCGCCAGCCGCCTTGGAGACCCTGGCCGTTATCGCTTACAAGCAGCCAATAACCAGGGCCGAAGTTGATACCCTGCGCGGGGTAAACTCTGACGGCGTGGTAAAGACCTTGCTTGAAAAGAGGCTCATCAAGATTGTGGGCAGAAAAGAGGCGCCGGGGAAACCGCTTCTGTACGGCACCACCCAGGAATTCCTCACCCATTTCGGGCTGAAAGACCTTACCGGGCTTCCTACCCTTAAGGAATTCGAAGCCGCGGAGTAGCCTTGAAAGCACCATCCGGGCCGCCCGCAAGGGCATCATTTGCAGAAGAAAAGAAGTTCCTCTGGCTGCCACTTCTTTTAAACGCGTACTGGATAACGGACAAAGGCGTCCACTTCCGCCTGAAGAAAGAAAAGAAGCGTGGCAGAAGGCTTGCGTGCAAAAAAGGCTGCTCCAGCTGCTGCCGCGCTCACACGGACATACCAGTGTATCCAATAGAGCTGGCGGGAATCTATTGGTATATGGCCGAAAAAATAGACGCACAGGCCAGGCGGCAAATACTGGAAAATTTAACCGCTCGGGAAGAAAAAGGGGCCGGGGGACCACCCTGCCCGTTCCTGGTTGACGGATCCTGTGCCATCCATGTTATCAGGCCGATGGCGTGCAGGCATTTCAATGTGCTGGATACTCCTTGCGCCCCAGGCGAGGACCCGTTTTTTGCCCGCCGTGAGGACGTGGCGCCGCCTTCCGGCGAATACACGCACAATGCGTTTGCGGCAACCCTGCCCTTCTACGGCATCGGGCCGGACGCGGATGAATTACTGGCCGTTGGAAGACTGCGGAACACTCAGGCGGTAAACCTTATTGAGTACGACTGGACAAGGCTGGTTGAAATATTGAAGCAGAATGAATCTACCAGCAAATAACTTTATCGGCCTTTTCCACCGACTCTAAAAGTTCCACTGCGGAAAAACCGGCGAAAATTTCCATCACCGTCACTTCATTATCTTTACTTTGCGCCTCGATAAGGCTGCTGGCCATTTCGTCAGGTTTGGATTTCAAAATATAAAGAATTTTCATATTTAATAAGGTATTATCTCGTCATATTCAAGTATTGCCTTAGCAAAATCGCTAAACCCGATATTTTTAAAACCATTTACCTGCTTCAAGCTATAGAGACCGGTCTTCATGGCTTTCAGCATCTCCAGATTCATAGTATTGATTTCGGTTTTCTCCGGCCCGCCGTATGCCATGTAAATATCCACCCGGTCGTCCATAAGCGTAAGCCCCAGCGCCATACGGAGGGCCTGCTCCGTTCTGTCTCTTACTATCACAGCTATCTTTTTCATCAGAACACCAGCACCTTTTCGCTCTCACGGATCATATTGAGATTGTCATATTGGGTGCCGGTATGCACCTCCGGAGGCAACTGCACGTCTCTTTCCCGGCGGTTAAGGTCGCATACGGTTGAGGTGATTTTTCCCAGATACTCTTTCAGGGCCGGGTCCATTGCGGCAAAGCAGCCGTCATCCATGAAAAAGACGGTTACATTGTCTCCCCTGTTCACGGCGGCGGCGATTATCGGCACGTAAAATTTTGAATACGCGCGTTTTGTGACCAGCATCCCCAGGCGCATGAGGTAATTATATAACCATTTGGCCCAATCAGGCTTAAGAAATAATTTATGCTATATCCTGGATTCCCGGATGAACTTCAGCAGGCCCGTGGCGGCGGCCCTGGGGCCTATCTGCTCAAAGCCTTCTATGCCAAGCCTTGTGCGTATCTGTCCAACCTTCACGCCGGTCCTGAACATCTGGTTGAAGTAGGACTCGGCCTCTTTCTCGTGCATCTGCCTGCGCTGCGGAGCGCCAAAAGGATTGGCGAAATAGGTGTGCACCAGCCCTTTTTCGTCGGTTGTTCCTTTGGCAAGCCGCGCCGCACTTCTGAAAACATTGAGCGCACCTTCGCAGGAATTGAGCACCTCAACAGCGGCATGGTCGCCGTCTATCTGCTCGTAGTTGTTGGCGTAAAGGAAAAAGTGTACCGGGTAGCCCTTCACAACGTGGTTATATCTGGTAACCGGGATGATAAGCCTTGCGTTGGTCTTGTCCGGGTTCATGAAGATGGATCTGTCTATTTCCTCGTAGGCGTAGCCAGCCTCCAGGTCGTCTATCCTCACAAAAGCCCCAATCTCCGTGCCGTAACCGGATATCCTTCCCTTGCCGTCTATCCCAAGGGAGCCCATATCGTCAAAGATTATTTTCATATCGCATATCTCTTCGGAGGTGAGTGTGCGGAAGGCCTCTATGGTCTCAGATTTCCCCGCTCCGCTGTCGCCCACAATCACAATATTGGCCTCGTTGCCATCCTTAAGCTTTATGTGCACCATTGCGCCATGGATAGGCAGCCGCCCCCTCTTCAGCATGGCAATATTGTGGAGGGTTAGGGCCATCTTCTTAAAATACCCGAAGTAGTCCACATCCTCGCAATAGCCAACCAGGCCGGTGAGGATATCGTTTTCCCTGTCCTCGTAGAATACCGTGTGGGATTTGAGGCCATCGCCCTGAACGCCAAACGCCATTATCAGGTCCGGCTTCTTTTCGTGGATGTCCTTGTAGCTTGCAATCTCAAACAGGTTTGAAAGCGAGAGCGCATGAGATATGAAATCCTGATGAAAGTAGATAAACGCAGTCAGTTCGCCAACCTTTGCCGGGAAGCAGAACCACTCAGCCGGATCCAGCCGGAGCATGTCATTGGATATGCCGTCAATCTCCTCGAACGCACCCTTGCGCTTGTTTGAGCGCGGGTACAGGATAACGGGCGGATTTACCAGCGATAACCTGATGAACGGTATCTTTGCAAGTCCTGCATATCTATCCGGGCAAACCCAGTCCACATGCTCTATAAGCATTCCCATATTCGCACCGGACGGAAGCTGCCTGTACACCCTGGGGGTATCCCCAGTTATATTCTCCGCAACGCGCCTGTACACATATAGCACAAGATTCTTGAAGTCCTCATTGGATTTTATGAATTGGACACCATGAATCTCGCTATTTGTGGCCTCATGCCGCTTCGGGGCTTCCAGGTACAGGAAGCGCTCGAACCGCCGCCAGAAGTTATAAAGCTCCTCAACAAGCTCGTGCAGTTCCCCGCGGCGGGAGAGTACCGGTTCATAATCGCGGTTCATCGCAATTATCTCTTCTGCGGAATAGCTGGAAAGGAGCCTGAAAAGGTTAACAAGGTAGCCGGAGAGATCATTTCTCTTCATCTGAGGCAGGGCGTCCATCAAAAAGGCAAAAAGCGCGCTTCCCTTTGCCGCCATTTTTTCAACGAAACGGTCCGCAAGCTCAAGAAACAGCGGGCTTTTTAAAAGTTTCTCCGGCGTGTCGCAGTATACACGCGCATAATCCATGATGACCTTTTTCCCGGCAATTACATATGGTTTCTTGTTTGCGATCATGCGGTTTATTATAAGGTTTTTCGCTGCAAAATTAAAGATTTAAGTTTAAAAATGGATTTACACCCGGCATTTGTGATCTGGGTAACAAAATGTTTCCTTAACCCCTGCTAGTGTTCAGGCTATGAATAGCCATATCCGGCATTCAATTCTTCAAAAATTACAGGGGTATCCTCATGCCAAGAGAAACAAGGAAGAACAGACTTATGCCTGGCCATGCGGGAGAGCTTGAAACCGGGTTCATAAAAACCCTTGCGAAAACGAATGAACGCGTCAGGCTGCTTGATGATGCCATCGGGAAATTCAACTCGTCACTGCATGATATCGAATCAAGATACAATCCGGAAATTATTGAAGATCTTCTTCAGCAGACTTCCGCGGCCATAAATGAAGCTTGCGAAGCTTGCAGCTCTGTGGATAAAGACTTCAGGGAAGACCCGGACGTGCTCCGCAACTTAAGAAATGATTTCCGGTTGAGGACCAATGCGATTATATCAAAAAGCCATTATATGAACCATTCCCGCATCTGGCCTAAAGGCTATCCCGGTGATTACAAGATAATAGAGGCAATGTACAGAAACATTCCTGTTTCGGCAGGATTGGGCCGGCTGCTTGATATGCTTACTTTAAACACAACACTTGCCATAGCCGTCCGCCACAGGCTTTCGGCCATGGCCGGGTTTCTGCGGGAAGAGCTTTTAAACAGGACTTCACCGCGAGTTCTGAATATAGCCTGCGGGTCTTGCCGCGAGCTGTTTTCACTTGCGCCGGAGATCATCGGGTCCAACGCCACTTTTTTATGCATTGATCACGACGAAGACGCGCTAAATTTCGCCGCCAGCCGTCTTCTGGATGCCAGCCTTGCCGGGCATATAGAGATGAGGAAATATAACGCGCTCCGAATAGTCAACCATGAGCGGAATCTGCAGGAATTCGGGCCTCAGGATATTATCTACAGCATAGGATTTTTCGATTACCTGGCTGACGGCCTGCTTATCAGGATATTCTCCTCTTTATACAAACTGCTGAATCCCGGCGGCACTTTCATCGCCGCATTCAAGGACAGCCGCAGGTATAAAACCCCGGAATACCACTGGATGGTGGACTGGGCCGGCTTTTATCAGAGGACCGAAGAAGACAGCGCAACCATAATTGAAAAGGCGGGCATTCCGCTTGAAAAGTGCTCACGCACCAGGGACGCCTCCGGCGTAATTATCTTTTACAGGGCAAAAAAGGATTAGCGCATCGGGCGCACAGACAGGCAAGATGAATGATTAAAGAATTTCGGGTACACTATTACCCAGAGTATAAATGGAAAACGGGCGCAGCCGGTATATCGAGCAGCGGATATCGGACCTGTCCCATTACTGGGTCGGGATCACGCTCTTTTTGGGCAGTTTTATTTTCCTTCTCCTGTCAGGGCTGGATTATTTCATTGCCAATAGGCATTTCCAGGAGTTCCTGGCGCTCAGGATTAGCATAGCCCTGTTCCTGCTGCTCTGGTTTTACCTGTTAAAGAAATTCGATCCGGTCAGGCGCGGTCCTTATTTAAAATACCCGTTTATTTTGGCCGGCACCTTCCTGTCCGCACTCGTAATAGAGGTCATGATCATGAAACTGGGGGGCTACCGCTCCGGCTATTACGCGGGCCTGAACCTCATTGTTTTTGTTGTGCTGGGGTTCGTCCCGCTGGATATGGCCGGCTCTGCGCTTTGCGTTTCGGTAATTTATCTCACCTATCTGGTCCCCATTCTGATGTTTAACAGGATCACTGATATGCCCAGGTTCATTTCAAATAACGCCTTTCTGCTTTGCACGATAATCATTGCGCTGGTCTGGAGGGCCTTAAACCAGAGGAATCTCAGAAAAACACTCGGCCTTCAATATGATCTTGACAGGGGAAGGGAAGAGCTTGCGGAATATTCATCAGGACTGGCAAAAATGGTCGAGAAGCGTACCAATGAGCTGAATAAATCGGAACTCATGTTCAGGTCTCTTTTCGAGAGCGCAACAGATGCCATAATGCTTCTTGACGGCAAAGGCAATATCCTGAATGCCAACAGGCGCGCCTGTGAATTGCACGGAATGGAGCTGGATTCACTCATTTACAGGAACATCGGCATCCTGGAAACCGGCGAGGAGAAAGCGCTGCTGAAAGACAGGCTGGAGCGCATCCTGGCTGGGGAATCGCTGATTTATGAAACCAGGCACTTCAGGCAGGACGGCAAAGTAATTGTTCTGGAAAGCAGCTCATGCGCGGTTCCTGTAAATAATGACTTGCTGATACAGTGTTTTTTCCGTGATATCACGGAAAAAAAGAGCTTGCAGGAACAACTGCTGCAATCCCAGAAAATGGAGTGCGTGGGACAGCTTGCCGGAGGAATTGCCCATGACTTCAACAATGTATTATCGGCCATCCTGGGAACAGTGGAGCTGATCAAAACGCGCAAGGACGATATTTCAGACTGGGTACTGGAAAAGTCCTGGCGTATCGAGTTCGCAGCGCGCAAGGCGGCCAAAATGGTGTCGCAATTGCTCAGTTTCGGGCGCCGTTCCAGTTTCGAGCCTGTTTTTTTTGATCTGAACGACATCATAAACGAAACGGCGGACCTGCTGAAAAGGCTGATGCCTGCAACAATAAAGGTCTCCCAAAACCTGATGTCGTGTCTGCCTTTCGTGAAGGGCGATTTCACACAGATGGAATCCGTAATCATGAACCTGATGCTGAATGCCAGAGATGCAATGCCTGACGGAGGCACGCTGAACATAAGCACCAGCTTGGTGGAGCTTACCGCAAAAGACGTATATATAGACGCCCAGGTAAAACCCGGATGCTATATAAAAATGACCGTGTCAGATAACGGTACGGGAATAAAACAATCCGATCTGGCCCATATATTCGAGCCATTTTACACTACCAAGGAACACGGCAAAGGGACCGGACTGGGGCTTTCAATGGTTTACGGTATTGTTAAAAGCCATGAGGGTTCTATTACAGTCAGTTCGGTTCCAGGCATGGGCACTTCATTTGACATATACATACCTTGCGCTCCGGAATACAAACCTCAACAAAATACCGGGCCGGAGCAAACTGTTGCATGTGATAACGAGACGGTGCTTGTGATAGATGACGACAGGTCCGCGCTTGAACTGGTCAGCGAGGCCCTCTCCGGCAATGGGTTCAATGTTATCTCCGCAAGCAGCCCTCTGGAAGGGCTCGCAATTTATAAGAAGAGAAAGGCAGAAATAGCCCTTGTCATAACTGATATCGTTATGCCGGAAATGGACGGGCTGCGGCTTGCAAAAGCACTAAGAGATATAAACCCTGCGGCAAAAATAATCTCGGTTACTGGCTTCAGCGAATACAGCGAGATCGCGGGAGCTGCCGCAATGCTGAGAAAGCCATTCAGCGGCAGCAAGCTCCTGCTTACTGTGCGCGAGGTCCTGGAATCCGCTTAGTCTCAATTCCTCTTTAACATCATTGCCTTAAGGGGCACACCAAGCTCCCGGCACACCACTTCACATTTGGCTTGGAATAGATAAAAAATGGGTTTCCCCTTCTCATGCATCAGGGTCTCGAAGTTGCCCTGCCCCTTGCTTATCACCAACCCAGCTTCCGCCCAATGCCTGTTGAAATCTTCCGAGGTCATCTCCAATATTGTGCCGATACAGTCCGAGCCGTTGTCAATTATCCTGCATGTCCCGTCAATACCAGCCTGGCGGGCGTCTTCAATGGTAACATCGTTGAGCACCGGCTTGCCTTTCACAACCAGCGTAACTTCCTTGCCCATCGAGGCCAGCACCTCTATCAGGATCCGGTCGAAGACTATCTCGCCAGCGTTGTCGGCCAGATACAGGATGCGCGTGGTCTCACGCACGGCCTTTTCAAACAGGGCATAATCGTCCGTGTGGATATGGCCGCTCAGCGCCTTTTCAACAGTGGCCCCTATGTCTACAGATGTGAATATTCCGAAGTCTATTATATTGCCCGCTATCGCCAGCCGGGCCGCGGTGAGAAGCGGGTCTGATGAGGCCCAGACCTTCTCCTTCAGTCCGGCATAGGAAGAAAGGGCAATCTGGTTATAGTGCGATTTATTGTCCTTGAACGGGTCCTTCCCAAGTACTTCCCGTATTTTCCTGTGGATAAAGGTGGTGGCATGCGCGGGGCTTTTATCCGGGTCCGCACGCTCTATATCGGGCAGCACCGCCCTGATGATTTTTTCATGGAGCGCAGGGTCGTCCGCCCCAAGCCTGGCGGCTATCACCGCCTGCCGTAAAAAGCAGGGGTAGCAGTCAAGACTTATCTTCATCAGCTCTTCTTGCTGCCGGTTTTAAGGGGACCAGTAGCAAGCGCCCCGGCCTTGGCCCGCACTTCACAGGCGATGTCTTTTTTGTGCTGCCTCAGCTTGCGGTCCAGCGCCTTGTCGCTTCTGGCAAGTATCTGCACGGCGAATATCGCGGCGTTTTTGGCCCCGGCCTTGCCTACTGCCATAGTTGCAACCGGCACGCCAGGCGGCATCTGTACCGTGGAAAGCAGCGCGTCAAAGCCTTTAAGCGGTGAGCCCTCAAGCGGCACGCCTATTACAGGCAGAATGGTTTTAGATGCTATAACGCCCGCCAGATGGGCGGCAGCTCCGGCACCTGCCACAATAACCTGAGCGCCTTCACGCTCCGCCTGAATAACCAGTTCCTCAACCAAATCCGGGCTCCTGTGGGCGGAGGCTATGGTTACACGGCTTGTCACACCGAATGCGGCAAGCGTACTTGCGCATGCCTCCATTACAGGCAGGTCCGAATCGCTACCCATCACTATAAGCACCTTGTATTTCATTCCACTTACCTCTTTTTAATGGCTTTTATGCGGCAGCGCCTTTGCGGCAATATCTTTCCTGTAATGCATGCCATCGAATTTTATGCCCGTTATCGCCTTGTATGCCTGGTCGCGGGCACTCTCTATATCCGGCCCAAGCGCGGTCACGGCCAGCACCCTGCCGCCGGCGGTCACCGTTTTGCTGTCCTCAAAAGCCGTACCTGAATGGAAGACCACCACGTCATCCATTTTGGCTGCCTTCTCCAGCCCCGATATAGGCTTGCCCTTGCCGTACTTGCCTGGATACCCCCCCGAAGCGGCCACAACCGCAACGGAAGCGCCTGGCTTCCAGTTCACTACCATCTCGGACAGCCTGCATTCGGAAACGGCCAGCGCTATCTCGAAGAAGTCCGTATCCAGCCTGGGCAATACAGCCTGTGTTTCCGGGTCGCCAAGCCTTACATTGAATTCAAGGACCTTCAGGCCGCCGTCTTCTATCATTAGCCCAGCGTAGATTACGCCGCGGTAGTCCATCTGCTCCGCTTTTATCCCGTTTAAAAAGGGCTTCATCACTTTTTCCATTGTAAGGTCCTGGAGCTCCTGGGTCAGCACCGGGGCCGGGCTGTATGCGCCCATACCACCGGTATTGGGGCCTTCATCGTTGTCAAACACCCGCTTGTGGTCCTGCGAGGAAGCCAGCGGAACAATGGTTTTGCCGTCCGTAAAGGCCATGAACGATGCCTCTTCACCTTGAAGGCATTCCTCCACCACAACCTTTTCTCCCGCATCCCCAAACGCCCTGTCTTTCATCATGTGCCGCAGGGCCGTTCCGGCCTCCTCAGGCGTTTTTGCCACAACCACACCCTTGCCGGCGGCAAGCCCGTCCGCCTTTATTACGATGGGCCCTCCCTTAAGCCGTACATAATCTTCGGCGTGCACATAGGAGGTAAATACCTTGTATTCCGCCGTGGGTATGCCGTAGCGGCGCATGAAATCCTTTGAAAAGGACTTGCTTGCCTCCAGTCTTGCCGCGTCCGCGCCAGGGCCGAATATCTTCCTGCCCCGTTTCCTGAAGGCATCGGCTATGCCCCTGGCAAGCGGCTCCTCCGGGCCTACTATCGTGAGGTCTATCCATTCGTAGCTGACAAAATCCAGAAGCGCGCCGAAATCATTGACCGGCAGGTCTATGCATTCGGCATACTCCGCTATCCCGGCATTACCAGGGCAGCAGAAAATCTTGTCCACGCGCCTTGATTGCGCAAGCTTCCATACTATTGCGTGTTCCCGGCCGCCGCCGCCTATAACAAGTACTTTCATATCAGTGCTTGAAGTGCCTTGCACCGGTAATCAGCATGGCAATATTGTGCTCGTCGCAGGCCTGTATCACTTCCTCGTCCTTCATGGCCCCGCCCGGCTGGATAATGGCTGTGCAGCCGACGCGCTTTATGGCATCTATGCCGTCCCTGAATGGGAAAAACCCGTCAGAGGCGCAGACAGTGCCTTCAAGCGGCTCCAGAGCGTTTATCGCCCCGGTTTTTGCGGCGTAAACCCTGCTTGTCTGCCCCACACCTATTCCCGCCGTCCTGTCCTTGAATGCATACACTATCGCGTTGGATTTAACGTGTTTTGCCACGCGCCATGCGAAATCCAGCGCCTCCCGCTCCTGTGCGGTGGGCTGCCTTTTTGTGGGGGCAGCAAGTGACTTGACATCAACTTTGGCAGTGTCCCAGTCCTGCACCAGAAGGCCGCCGGCAATCCGTTTCACGTCAAAACCCTTCAGGGGTTTTTCCAACATTTCGCCCAGTTCCAGCACCCTCACATTCTGTTTTGAGGAAAATATATCCAGCGCGCCCGCGGCAAACGAAGGCGCGATTACAACCTCCACAAACAGTTTGGAGATCTCCCTTGCGGCCTCGGCGTCCACCTCCGTGTTAAATGCAATCACGCCGCCGAAGGCGGATACCGGATCGGTCTTTAATGCCTTAATGTATGCGTCCGCCGGAGTTTCGCCGATGCCCACTCCGCACGGGTTATTGTGCTTTATTATGGCGCAGGCCTTCCCGTCAAACTCCAAGGCCAGCATCATAGCCGAATGGGTATCGAAATAATTATTGAAAGACATCTCCTTGCCCTGTATCTTTTTGGCCCTGGCAAGCGACAGCCCGTCCGTGCGCTCTTCATAAAAGGCCGCGTGCTGGTGGGGGTTCTCGCCGTATCTGAGCCTTGCGTTCATCTTATAAGTGAGGGTAAGGGTGCTGAAGTAGCCGGTGGGCTCCCCGGAAACTTCCTTGAGATAATCGGCTATTATCGCGTCGTAGCGGGCGGTATGCCTGAATACCTTCCTGGCCAGCTTCAGCTTGGTTTTTCCGCTTACTTCGCCTTTCAGCATCCGCATCTCTTCCAGTATGTGATTATAGTCGCCGGGGTCCACTACAACGGCAACGGACTCAAAATTCTTGGCCGCTGCCCGCAGCATGGTGGGGCCACCGATATCGATATTTTCCACCGCGTCCATGAATTTTACTCCAGGCTTAGATACGGTCTGCTCGAACGGATACAGGTTAACCACAACCATATCTATCAGGCCGATATCATGTTTTTTGAGGGCTTCCATGTGGCTTGGGTTGTCCCGGAGCGCCAGGAGACCTCCGTGTATTTTGGGGTGGAGTGTCTTGACCCTGCCGTCCATCATCTCCGGGAACCCGGTGTAATCGCTTACGTCCACAACCGGTATCCCGGCGTCCTTCAACGTTTTAGCAGTGCCGCCTGTGGAGATGATCTCCACCTCGAATTGGCGCAGCTCTCTTGCGAAGTCCACCAGCCCGGATTTATCGGAAACACTAAGGAGCGCCCGCCTTACCCTCGACATCTCGACCTCCGATATATTATGTATTTATACGAATGCAGTAAACGGGACCGGCAGAAATACGCCGGAAGGCTTGATTTTAACACCCGGCACTGAGGATTTTCAAATATTCTTGCATGGAACAAATACACCCGTTTGAAATTATAATAATAAACGTAAGCACGAAAAAAGGAGGCCCGAAATGAAACGGCTATTGATAATAGTACCGGCTTTGGGATTATGCCTGATGTTTACGGCCGCCGCGTTTGCCGGAGAGCTTGAAGACAATCTTTACAAGGCTGTAAATGACTGCAATACAGGACAGGTGCAGGGCTTGATACGCCAGGGCGCAAATGTAAACGCCAAGGTTTGCAGCGCCGATGGCAAGGAGTGTGAGATCATGCTCAACTGGGCGTACGGCGCCGATACGGCGGCGATCATTAACAGGGAGGACCAGAAGGACAAGGACTGCATGCAGGTTATCAATATGCTGAAGGCCGCAGGGGCAAATTACTCCGCAGGCAAGCTTGTTGACACCCTTTTCGACGCGGCTGAAAAAGGCAATGTGGCCACGGTGAAGGCCATGCTGGACAAGGGCGTGGATGTGAATTCAAGAGATAATGACCTTAATGCAACGGTGCTGATGGAAGCGGCAAGCAAAGGGCAGACGGCAGTTGTGGAACTGCTGATAGCCAGGGGCGCGGATGTAAACGCCAGTATTCCAACCTCAAAAGTAACTGCGCTGCTCTGGGCGGCCCTTAACGATCATCCGGATACCGCCCTGGTCCTCATAAAGCACGGAGCGGATGTGAATGCAATCTGCAGCTCATATACCGCCCTGATGCAGGCGGTTGACCATGCGGATGCGGACTTTGTAGAGCTACTGATTAAACACGGCGCG
Organism: Nitrospirota bacterium; assembly: GCA_021813405.1. Lineage (GTDB taxonomy): Bacteria > Nitrospirota > Thermodesulfovibrionia > Thermodesulfovibrionales > JdFR-88 > JAKAKS01. Next base: position 44,688 of record JAKAKS010000033.1, on the reverse strand, counting down.
GACGTAAACATGAAGGACTACGCTGGAAAAACCGCGCTGGGATGGGCTTATGAAAAGATCGAAAAAGGGAATATAACCAACCTCGATTCCAATTTTAACCCGATTTATACGCCCCTCAGCCAGCAGGAAAGAAACACTTACGATAAGATCGTCCGCATACTGAAACGGGCCGGCGCACAGTAGCAAGGCAAAAACAGAATTAAAGGGCGCGGAAATCCGCGCCCTTTAATTAACAGCCCTCAAAAACCGCCCCGCTGCCTCCAACGCCCCCCGCCTGTTCGTTATCTTCCCCGTCAGCCAAAGCATTTCCACCCTGTCCAGAATCTTGCCTATAAGCGGCGAGGGTTTAAGGCCAAACCCGGTGATCAAATCATCGCCGGTAACAAGTTTCCTGCCAAGCCTGGGCCTTATGGTTTTAATGTAATCTTCCAGCACGGACTCCGCAAAATGAAAAAATCCGCCTTTGCTTCTCTTGCCGCTGCGCCTGGCGCATGCGCAAATAAGATAAACATAAACAAGGTCCCCCGAATCCCTCATCGCCCTCACAAGCGCTTCCCGGCCTGCTTTGCCCTGATATAACCTTAAAAAGCGCCTTGCAAACACCGGGATTGCCGCCGCTGATCTCACCTGCGCGGACGAAAGCGCCAGCCTCACAAGCGGTCTGCCGTCTGCCCATGCCAGAGCGGCCAGTTTCATGGGGATGGCCTCGCGCCGGGCAACCTGCCCGAATTGTTGTGCAAAAGGGAAATCCGCCAGCAGCCTGTCCAGTTCCTTTACCGCGCTAATGCCCCTGGCGCCTGCGCCCGGCATAACGTACCGCAGCACGCCGTCGCGGCGCATCCTGTCCGTTATCAGCGCGGCAGAGCCGGAAAGAAGTATGCATTTCAACTCTTCCGTTATCCTCTCCCTGGCCGGGGCGGCCAGCAGAGGAGCGAGCTTTTTTAAAATACGCGCAGTCTTTCTTTCTATCCGGAGTCCCGGCATTGTCATGAACCGGTAACACCTCAGCACCCGCAAGGGGTCGTCCCGCAGGTTTTTTTCGGCTACCATCCTTATGCGTCCGCGCATCAGGTCCTTCTGGCCGCCAAGCGGATCTATAAGTTTCCCTCCGTAAGGGGCAAGAGCAAGCGCCATCGCGTTTATGGTGATGTCCCGCTCCCGGAGATCGTCTTCGATACCCTCGCCGCGCAGCCTGGATAAATCCAGATGCTCCTGCCCCTTCACCACTCTAACCATCCCCAGGGCCTCATCCAGCATTACAAACGTGCCATCACATTTACGGGCAAATCCCCTGGCCAGCTTAATAACATCGCAGTTGCAGGCCAGGTCTATGTCGGCGGGTTTTTTTATCCCCAGCAGCATGTCCCTTACAGTGCCGCCCACCATCCAGCATGATGCCGTAAGCCCCAGCGGCCCGGCATAGCGCAGAAATTCCGCCAATAACCCTTTCGCCTTCAGTTTGTCCTTTTGCGCAGACATCTTTCTATAATGGCTAAATTGAATGAAAAATCAAGTTATTCAGGCTGTTTCTGTTATAATAAGTTTTGTTTTTATGCCGTTTTGCGGGGACGAAGACAAATATTAAGGAGGAGATAAATACAATGGTTAAAGTCTATTACGATAAGGATGCAAATCTGAAGGCCCTGAAGGGCAAGAAGATCGTTGTCATGGGGTATGGCAGCCAGGGGCACGCCCATGCAAATAATCTGAAGGAAAGCGGGATGGACGTTACCGTTGGCGTGCGCAAAGGCGCAAGCTGGGACAAGGCCAAAAAGGCCGGCCTGGCCGTGAAGACCCCCGCCGAGGCGGCCAAAATGGCCGACGTAATAATGATGCTTTTGCCGGACGAGACCATGGGCAAGATATACGCCTCTGAGGTTGCCCCAAATATAAAAGAAGGCGCATATCTGGCTTTCGCGCATGGCTTCAATATCCATTTCGGCCAGATAGTGCCTCCGGCCGGCGTTAACGTGTTCATGGCCGCGCCCAAGGGACCAGGGCATCTTGTGCGCTCCGAATATCAGAAGGGAAGCGGCGTGCCCTGCCTCATAGCCGTGCATCAGGACCCGTCGAAGAAAACCGGAGAGGTCGCGCTGGCCTATGCCTCCGCCATCGGCGGCGGAAGGGCCGGCATAATAGAGACCACGTTCAGGGAAGAGACCGAGACTGACCTCTTTGGTGAGCAGGTGGTACTGTGCGGAGGGCTTACCTCGCTTATACAGGCCGGGTTTGAAACGCTTACCGAGGCCGGGTACAGCCCGGAGATGGCATACTTCGAATGCCTGCATGAAGTAAAACTGATTGTGGATCTTATATACCAGGGCGGCATTACCGATATGCGCTACTCCATAAGCAACACCGCCCAGTACGGCGATCTCACCCGCGGCCCCAGGGTTGTCACGGACGAAACCAAAAAGGAAATGAAAAAGATTCTGGGCGAGATACAGGACGGGAAATTCGCCCGCGAGTGGCTGCTTGAGTGCAGCGTCAACAAGCCGGTCTTCAACGCGCTTACCAAAAAGGGCGAGCAGCACCCGATAGAGGAAGTTGGAAAACGGCTCCGCAGCATGATGCCCTGGCTTGGCAAGCAGAAGCTTGTGGACAGGTCCAAGGCATAGAGGCTGATCGATGCGTTTTTTTGCCCCTGAAGGCTATCCATACTTCGCCCTTTTTGCGGGAATATCCGGCCTCACGCTGCTGCTGGGCGGCGGCATATTGACGGTTCTGCCTGTCCTGCTGCTGGGCTTCATGTTCTACTTTTTCAGGGACCCGGAGCGCACAGTGCCGCAGGAAGAAGGGATTTACGTCTCCCCGGCCGACGGCAGGATAATCCTGACCGAGGAGATATACGAAGGGGAATATCTTGAAAGCCGCGCGCTGCTGGTAAGCATATTCATGTCCCCACTTAACGTGCATGTAAACAGGGCGCCCTGCGACGTGGAAGTAAAGCAGGTAAAATATAAGAAGGGGTCTTTCAAAAAGGCCTTCTCCGCGGAGGCGTTTCACAAAAATGAGCATATCTCCACAGTAATGGAGGAAACAGGGCCGGACAGGAAAAAACTGCTTGTAAGGCAGGTGGCCGGCTCGATAGCGCAGAAGGCGGTTTGCAGGAAAAAACCCGGTGACACGCTGAGCCGCGGGGAGCGCTTCGGAATAATTAAATTCAGCTCCAGGGTGGATGTGTACCTGCCAACAGATGTGGAGCTTGCGGTTGAGATAGGCACTGTGGTGCGGGCCGGGGAAACGGTGCTGGCCAGGAAGCGGAGATGAAAAAAGGCATCTACATACTTCCAAACGCCTTTACCCTGATGGGGATGTTCAGCGGTTTCCTGGCTATTATTTACGCCATAAACGGCACCTTCTCCGTAGCTGCCTGGGCGGTGATGGTTGCCATGGTGTTTGACGGCGTGGACGGATTTGTTGCCCGGCTGACCGGGAGCGCCACACGTTTCGGAATAGAACTGGATTCGCTGTCCGATCTGGTTGCATTCGGCGTGGCCCCGGCCATCATGATCTTCGAAATATCGATAAAGGCGTTTGGCAGGCTGGGCTGGCTTGCTGCTTTTGCCTATGCGGCATGCGGGGCGCTCAGGCTTGCCAGGTACAACGTGCAGATGGTGACGACGGAGAGAAAATCCTTTATGGGCCTGCCCATACCGGGCGCGGCAGTTATATTATCCACGCTGGTCCTGTTCGCGGACAAGCTTCAGCTTAACCTGTACGATAACAAGCTGGTGCTTGTGCTGACGTACGTGCTGGCCGGCTTCATGGTAAGCACGCTGAGGTTCCACGGGCTTAAGGAACTTAATATCAAAGGAAGAAAACCGTTCTGGCTGCTGGTGGCCATTGTGGTTGTTATTGTTGTAGTAGCAGTGTATCCGGAGATTGCCCTGTTCTGCTTCGCCATGCTTTACCTTATGGTTGGCATTGTGGAAAATCTGATCCTGTTGGCGCATAAAAAAGGCGCGCACCGGCAAGAGGCAAATTTAAAATGAGCGAAAAAGGAAGCAATTTAAGGCATATAAGGATATTCGATACCACCCTGAGGGACGGTGAGCAGTCCCCCGGGGCATCCATGAACGTGGACGAGAAGGTAAAGCTAGCAAAACAGCTTGCCCGGCTTGGCGTTGATGTTATAGAGGCCGGCTTCGCCATAAGCAGCCAGGGGGATTTCGACGCCATAAGACGGGTTGGCGCGGAAGTTGATGGGCCGATAATAGCAAGCCTTGCCCGCGCCAAGGAGCCGGACATTAAAAGGGCATGGGAAGCCTTGCGGGACATCCCCAAAAAGCGCATCCATACGTTTCATTCCACATCGGACATACATCTTAAATACCAGTTCCGCGTAGACCGGAAAGAGGCGCTCAGGCGCTCCGTGGAGATGGTTAAACTTGCAAAAAGCCTTGTTGACGACGTGGAGTTCTCCCCCATGGACGCCACCCGCACGGAACCGGCCTACCTGGCCGAGGTTGTGGAGGCGGTAATAGAGGCGGGCGCTGGAACGGTGAACATACCGGACACTGTGGGGTACACAATCCCCGCGGAGTTCGAAAAACTGATCAGGTTTCTTGTTGACAACGTCCCGAACATCAAAAGGACGGTTATATCAGTGCATTGCCATAACGATCTTGGGCTTGCCGTTGCCAACAGCCTTGCAGCCGTGCTGGCCGGGGCGGGACAGATTGAATGCACCATCAACGGCATAGGGGAGCGGGCCGGAAACTGTTCGCTGGAGGAAGTGGTAATGGCCCTGCGTACGCGCAAGGACCTCTTCGGGGCGGACACAAACATCCGCACAGAGGAGATTACGCGCACAAGCAGGCTGGTGACCAAGATAACCGGCATATCCGTGCAGCCAAACAAGGCGATAGTTGGCGCAAACGCATTCGCGCATGAGTCCGGCATCCACCAGGATGGATTGCTTAAGGAAAAGTCCACGTACGAGATCATCCGGCCGGAATCCATCGGGCTGCACAGCACAAAGCTTGTGCTTGGCAAGCATTCCGGCAGGCACGCTTTTAAATCCAGACTGGCGGATCTTGGCTTCGAGCTTGCAGAAGGCGAGCTGGAACAGGCATTTGAGAATTTCAAGCGCCTGGCCGACCAGAAGAAAGACATCTATGAGGAAGATTTAGAGATGCTTGTGTCCGAGGGGCTTTCAAAGGCGCCCGAGATATATGGGCTTGCCGGCCTTTCCATATCAAGCGGCATGGGGCAAAAGCCTTCCGCCACGGTAAGGCTGCGCATGGAAAACAAAGAGGTGGAAGAGACCGCTACCGGCGATGGCCCCGTGGACGCGGCCTATCGCGCCATTGTCCATATCACCGGCACCAAAAGCACGCTTAACAGATACGAGGTAAAGGGCATTACCGGCGGCACCGACGCCCTGGGCGAGGTTACCGTTATCCTGGAGGAAGACGGGCGAGTGGTCCGCGGACACGGCGCGGACACGGACATCATAACAGCATCCGCAAAGGCCTACGTAAACGCGCTGAATAAACTGTCGGCAGCCCGCCCCCGCACTGGCGGAAACCCGATTTAGGTTCTTTCTGCCGCACCCTGCCCCCTTTTTTAGTGTTCAACCCAAAACTCTCAACTTGCTGATTTAAAATATTTTTTTGAATTCCGCTGTTCAAAGCCGTTCAATCCCTATCTTTTCAAAGAACGTGGCCATCAGCGCCCTGAGTGCCTGGCGCATGCCCATCATACCCCGGCAATATATGACATTGTCCATATGACATATGTCATTAAGTTTATGTCATGGTTTTTGTGGGATTCGGGGCGGCGCACTGGCGTCTGGTGCACCTGAAAACCTGCTCTTTTGCGGCTTAAAATTTTTTTTAGCGACCCGCGGATAAAAAAAGGGGGCACGCTGCAGCGTGCCCCTTAGCCATTGGCAAAACGGCCCTACTGGGTCATATACGCCTCGCCTATTTCATTTATGCTTCCATTACTGTCTGACGAGAAGTAAATGGCCTTCCGGCCGCCGACGGGCCAGAAAACATCTATGTAGCCGCCACCGCTACTCGGGAAGGACAGATGGTAAACGCCGTTTGTATTCAAGACTGACAATGAGGCGGTGCCGCTTCCTCCATCGGAGCCCGCATAAGTAATTGAGCCGCTGGTTCCGGAGATGGTTATGGAGCCCCAATTGAAATTGTAGTTGCCGTCAGTGGTATAGAGATTCCTGGCCAGGAAGCTCAGCGTGCCGCTGAAAGAGGGCGCGCTGCCGGATGTGGGCACGGCCATTCCCACGAAGGCTGACGGGAAATTCCCAATGCCGCTACCGCCGCCATTCATCATGGGTACGTTTACCGGCTGCTCCTCCCCGCCAGAGAACGCGCCACTGCCGAAGAAATGCACCAGCCTTATATGTTCGTTCGATCCGTCCTGCTCGGCGCCATCCCATACGTCATCGTCGTCCTTCTTCATCCCAAGTACGTCACCGGCAAATACACCCAGTTCGGGGCTGTTGCCTACACCAAAGCCGGAAAGACTTGTGCATAACCCGGTGTTGCCGCTGCAAACGCTGAAGTCAGCGGTTCCCGGGGAAACCGGCATGCCGCCTAATACGGAGCTCCTTGATTGCCCAAGTTCACCGGGGTCAACTGATGCAACATAGATGTTATATGAGCTGTCTGAAAGAGAATCTACGCTGCCAGGCTTTGTAACGGATAAGTCGCCTATTCCGTCCGCCTCATTGGAGTTGGCAGGATTGGCTGTCACCCAGATGCCGCCCCTGCTTCCCGCGGCCTGTACTATGAAAATGTTTTCTCCGCTTATGTCGGTATATTGCATTACCGCCAGCGCGGTAGGCAATCCTTTGCTGGAAACCATACTGCCGAACCCGGATGCGGATGCTAGGGTGTCTGTGGTTGGGTTGATGCCGGAGCCGTTGTCCATGGCTACCGAGATGTTACTTGGGGTAAACGTACCGCCCATGGTGCTGGGTATGGGCTGCTGCGGCTCCTGGCCCCAGATCAGATTGTGCCCGGCTCCAAAGAGGCCCCTGGCCAGGAAATTAAACGGTCCAGTATACGATGCGCCTACAGCATTTGCGAAGGTGGATGCGTTTACGTTCTGAGGAATAGCCGACGCGGCGAATACGCCCGCCCTGAGGGGATGGCCTGAACCCGGCGCATTAACTAAAAATGTGCCGGTGATGCCGCCAAGCCGGCCTATGGTCCCGCCTGCGCTCATGGTCTTGCCAGTGATGCTGCATGGTGCCGTTTGAAGGACCACTGCATCGCCGCTTACCCTTCCTGAAACGGTACACGTACCATTGCTTGCATCAGACATTGTGCCGCTTACCGCTCCGCTGGAAACTGTTATGTTGAGCGCTTCCGTGCTGTTGGTAAGGATATCCGCTATGCTGCCGAAGGTGTGTTTTGGATTCTGGATTTCGTTGCTCCCTGCATGGATTAAGGTCATATAATATGCCCCGTCCGGAAGCGTGGCCGCCATCGAGCCGGAATCCGCCACCTTGTTTACAGCAGCGGCAGTGGCTGAATTGGAAATTCCGCTGTAAATATCAGCGTTTGTTACCCCAAGCTGGCCCTCAACGCTTGTTATCGCATTAGCAAGCCCAACGGAGAGGCTTAACTGGTAAACCGTGTCCGTAAGCGGGGTGATATTGATGCCGGCCCCGTTTGTAATGCCTGCAAACACCATCGTCGGCGCGGGCAGGCCCGTGCTCAAATCTATGCCGCCGGTGGACTTCAGGTAAAAAGGCGAAGGCACCGGAGTTACAGTAAGGCTAAAAGAAAATTTTCCGGTTGAATCCGAGGAGCCGGAGCCAATCTGGTTTGTAAGCCCAGAGTCGGTATATGCCGTTACCGTTGCGTTTGCCACAGCGCCATCGGCTACAAACCCGCTTACAGGGGCGCCAGACGAGCCGGATGGCGAACTGCTGCCTCCCCCTCCGCAGCCCCCAAAAAATAACACTGCAAATACACACAACGCCCCGGCTGCAAAAAACCTCCCAAGCTTTCCTTTCATTTTCAGACCTCCATTTTTCAAAATTTCCACTACGCCTCAAAAACGGGTGTGCAACGTCCCACTGCCATATATTTCAAAGAGGTAATGCCGCAGTCCTTGCTTGATAGAGCCTGTCCTCACAGGCGGCCGCAGAAAATAAAAAAGGCTGCTCTCCGGTTTCCTCCGGACGCAGCCTTTGTCCTTGCCGCCTGAAGACAGGCTCCTATTTTAAGCAGTTCCAGTAATCCTCGTTTTATCTCCTCAAGCGGCTTTAATATCTCCATGAGCTTCTGTTCTTCCGCATCGGCCATAAGTTCGCCCTTTTTATCTGTCTGCCTCATTATAAGGGAAATAGCTTTTCAGATAAATCCCTCGAAAGAGGGATTTTTAAAGTATTTTGTGTTATATTTGGTCTACTTGGCAAAAAGTGGTAAATAAAGATTTTTAAAAGAAAAAAAGGCGTCTTTATGTGAGGGTTGCGCCGTGGCTCTTTCCGCGAGAGATTACAGAAGTGTTCTGGAGAGTATCGATGTCATCTATTCCGTCCCGGACACAGGCGCAATGTTCCATGCCCTTTGTGAGAAATTACGGAAATTCATAGGCATCTACAGCGCAATTTTTGTCCCGGCCAATCTTAAAACCGGAGAATTTCTTTTCAGCGGTTACCAGATATTCAACAACTGGGAAGGGGCCATGCTCGCATATCTGTCCCACTATGCCCCCCAAGACCCTTTTACTTCATGCGGCTGGTTTAAAGGCCACCCGAACGAGGCCGCACGGAATACCGACCTTATGCCAGAGTTGATAAAGACCGAGTTCGCGACCGATTTCCTTATGCCCATGGCCTCCGTATTTTATGTTATCGCCTCCACATTGGGCGTGCAGGGCGATATAGTAGGCATGCTTGGAATTCACCGGCAAAAGCATGAAGGCAATTTCAGCCGGAGGGACAAAGAGGTTGTAAATATCCTCCTTCCTCATATCGCCAGGGCCATCCACATTCGGGAATTGACGAGTTCCGTAGGGCTCGACAAAGAGGATTGCGGCGTTATTATGACCGATGAGAGCGGCAAGCCCTTTTTCATGAACAAAGAGGCCGAAAGGGCGCTTAACGGGTCCTCGCCTGATGCAATTCCGGACCCTGGCCTTGGTTGTGCCCCGGTCTTCTTCAAAAAAGGCCGCACGTTCCGCGTCCGCACAGTGCCAATAGACAGAAAGAGAAAGGGGAAATTCACTATCCTGGAGCCTCAGCCGGCAAAGGATAAGCTTGCCTTGAAGCTGGATGGATTTGACCTTACAATACGGGAAAAAGAGGTTGCGGGGCTGGCCATTCAGGGCCTTTCCAACCGGCAGATTGCAGAGCGGCTTTTTATCACTGAAATGACCGTGAAGGACCACATGAAAAACATATTCGGAAAGCTCGATGTAAAACGCAGGAGCGAGCTTGCGGCCAAGGCGCTTGTAATGCGACCCTATGAAAGCAAAACCGGGAGCATGGAGAAACCGCCCGCTTCCGCTGGAACGTAAAATGGCCTCCCGTATTTCTTCAAAAGATTACAGGGCCATCCTTGATATTATTGACATGGCCTATTCCAGCTTCGATCGTACAGCCACATTGCTAGCCATATTTGAGAAACTTGAAAAATGGATAGGCATCAGCAGCGGGGTCTTTCTCCCCCTGGACATCAAAACGGGAATTTTTAAAAAGAATGGGGCCGTAAGTTTTAATATTGAAGATGGACCTTTATTAAGTTTTTTCAGTTACTACGCCCCTTTGCATCCTCTTGTACAAAAAAAAATGCACATGATGCCCTTGAACAAATCACTCCGGCTTACAGATTTTATTCCGGCTTCAAGTCTGCATGATACCGCGTGGGGCAGGGATTTCCAGCCGAAGGTCCCGATCTTTTATGAGTTGAGCGCGAACCTCGGCTCACGCGGGGCTCCATCCGCAGGTTTTGCCCTTCACAGGAAAAAAAGCGACAAGGATTTCACAGCGCAGGATATCGCGGTCATGGACATCCTTCTTCCTCATCTTTCGCGGGCTATGGACCACACTGCTTTACTGGAGCAAATGGCCTTGCAGCGGGATGACATCCGGACAAAGCTCTCCGGCTTTAATTTAACACGGAGAGAGCATGAGATTACCGCGTTGGCTGTAAGAGGGTTATCCAACCGGCAGATTGCAGAGCGGCTTTTTATCACTGAAATGACCGTGAAGGACCACCTGAAAAACATATTTGGAAAGCTCGATGTAAAACGAAGGAGCGAGCTTGCGGCTAAGATACTGGGCTTTTGTTTGCCAGATAAAACAAATCCCGAATAGAACAAAAAGTTTCCAGAACGTGTGCCGCGTCCATCTGTAGGATATTAGAGCAGAAAAATGAGCGATGGAGGTTTCGAACTCACGGCTCTGCCGCTGTTGCCCGGGGCAATTTCTAAAAAAAATTGACGTAATCCTAACGTGAAAGTAAAACCTCCGCGAACGCTTCCATCTATTTTTTAAGGCGAACCAGTGCATGCGCAGCTAAACGCTCCGAATGTGGCCTGATTTCTGATATAATCGTGCTTCAAACCAAATAACTTTTTAAAGGGAGGCGTGCGATGCCGGAATTTTTCGAGCACGTAAAGGTACTGACGAAGGCAAACATCTATTTTGACGGCGGGGTGGCAAGCCGCACGGTGCTGTTTGAAGACGGCTCCAAAAAAACATTGGGAATAATGCAGCCCGGCCAGTACGAATTCAATACAGGGAAAGCGGAACTGATGGAGATAACATCCGGCGACCTGGATGTGCGCCTGCCCGGCTCACAGCAGTGGAAGCCCGTGAAAGGAGGGGAGTCGTTTGAAGTGCCGGCCAATTCCTCATTCATCGTGAAGGTAAAGTCCGTTACGGATTACTGCTGCTCGTTTCTGGACTGAAAACAGGCCAGGTCAAAGTTCGATCACAAAACTTTCCCTGTGATGGAAGTCGGGTTTGCCTGCTGGATGCTTTAAAGCCCAGTAGCTCAATTTTCCGTCCGCGGTTTTTATTACGGCGGTTATTGCGGCCTCGATTTTGATATCCGGATTAATTACCCGGGCCAGGTCGCATTCCAGCGATAACCCAAGCGCGTCCGGCCCGCGATGAAACTTAAACGGGAGCCGCTCTATTGACGGTTCCCGCCGGAACCCCTCCCTGTAAGAGTCCAGCCTGTAAACGTTCCAGTCCCCCGATGGCGAGAGATTGAACTCCCAGTAATCCACGCGGCCGCGCGGAGAAAGAAAAAACTCCATGCAGGTTGCTTCCCAAAGTCCGTCCACACGCTCCGGCGCCGTCCCCGCCGCTGGCAGCACTATCCGCGGCAGATCACCGGTAATGTTGTAATGGATTGAGAACACGTTGCCTTCCCTCCCAGCGCTCCCGGAAATCTTTATTTCCGGAAAAATTTCACCGGGAAAAGGCAGCAGGGCAAACTCTACGGAAGTCACGCGCCCTCCCGCACTATCTGCCTTATGTCCGCCTCCTGATGCTCAATGCTCTCAGTAAGCCTGAACTGCACAAGGGCCCTTTTTAAATTGTGCCCGGGTGAATTAGCCCTAAAATAGACATTACCCTCCAGGTAATCCGTGAAAAACCGCAACCCAAGCTCAAACGCTATCAGGCGGACACAGGGATATATGAATTCAAAATCGCCGGCGGTGAGAAATTCCCTGCCCGCCTCAAGATAGCCTTCAAGTATGGCGCGGCAATACCCGGTATGAAAATAAACGGAATCCACATCTGCGGTCTCCTCGCCAAGCGGGTTGCACCCGGAGCGCAGGCAATCGCCTATGTCGTAATGGACAAGACCGGGCTTTACCGTGTCCAGGTCTATAACGCTTACGGCCCTGAACGTCTGCGGGTTTACAAGGATATTATTTATCTTTGGATCGCCATGCATCACGCGCACTGGCAGCCTGCCCTGCCCTTTTGCGTTTTCAAGCATGTATGCCAGCCCTTTGCGTGCCGCTATAAAATCCATGCACCAGGCCGCCTCAGGCGGCACGGCCCCTTTATAAATTGCCAGCGCCCCACCGTAATGCGCCAGATATCCTGGCGTGATATGAAAGCCTGGCAGCGTATCGGCAAGTTTGCCGGGGGGCAGATCGCTTAAAAGCTGGTGGAAAAGGCCAAGCGCATAACCGGCCTGCCTTGCATGGGTTTCGTTCTGGACTATGTTGAAAGATTGTGCACCCTCGATCATGGTGAGGGCGCGCCAGAACCCGCCCTCATCGTCAACCCAATAATCCAGCCCGTCCGTGGCCAGGACAACGCCCGGCACCTCAAGGCGGCTGGACGTGGAATTGTTTTTTCCTATCATATGTTCCGTGCACACGCGCATGTTGCGCATAACATCCTCAGGCCTATGGAAAACACGGGTATTGATGCGCTGGAGGACAAATTTCCCCCCGTCTTCAGATTCAACCAGAAAGGTGCTGTTTATATTGCCGCTGCCAAACGGTTTAACGCCGGTTATCCGGCCCCTGGTGAAGTGCCTGGCGGTCGTCAAAGAGTAATCCATATTTTAGTTTAACTTATCAAGGATATTAACCGTATGTGATACCAATTTAACGTGAATTGTAATTGAAACCTTTTGAGTTTATTATTAATTATGGCCACACAGGAGAAACCGCCGCAGCAAACCAAAAGCTCCTCTTGGGGGGTAGTCCTCTTCCTGCTCCTTGCGGTACTGGTTATATACCTGTGGGGGCAGGTGAACAAGGGCGAAACGGGGCCAGCCACTATCAGCTATTCCCAGTTCATGCAGCAGCTGCAGGCCGGCAACATAAACTCCGTTACCATAAAGGACCTGCAGGTGACAGGCGAACTGAAAAAAGAGACAAGCCTTCAACCCCCCGGCGAAACCGCCGCTAAACAAGTAACCACCTTCCAGACAACCCTGCCTTCATTTCAGGGCGGCGGGATCATGAATGATCTCCAGGCCAGGGGTGTGCAGGTGAACGTAAAGCCTTCTCAGGGCTCGCAGTTTACTACCATCCTGATAGGGTTTTTGCCATGGATACTGCTGATAGGTTTCTGGGTTTATATGTTCCGGAGGGCCCAGCAGATACAGGGCGGCGCAGGAGGGCTTTTTGCATTCGGGGCCAGCAAGGCCAGGCTATATGACGTGAAAAAGCCAAAGGTAACCTACCGCGACGTGGCAGGCATGGAAAACGTGAAACGGGACCTCAACGAAACCATAGAATTTCTGAAGGACCCGACCAAGTTCAATGCAATCGGGGCCAAGGTGCCCAAAGGCATATTGCTTGTGGGCCCGCCCGGCACGGGGAAAACCCTGCTTGCAAGGGCCACTGCCGGGGAGGCCAGCGTGCCGTTTTACAGTATAAGCGGCTCGGAATTCATAGAGATGTTTGTTGGCGTGGGTGCGTCCAGGGTGCGCGATATGTTTAAAAAGGCCAGGGAGTCACAGCCAAGCATAATCTTTATAGACGAGATAGACGCTGTCGGGCGCACGCGCGGCGCCGGGCTTGGCGGCGGGCATGACGAGAGAGAGCAAACGCTGAACCAGCTTCTAAGCGAGATGGACGGGTTTGAGGCCCATGAGGAAGTTATTGTTATAGCGGCCACCAACAGGCCCGACGTGCTGGACCCCGCCCTTCTGCGCCCCGGCAGGTTTGACCGCGAGATAGTTGTGGACCGGCCAGGCTGGAAGGAACGCAAGGCCATCCTGGAAATTCATACGCGCTCAAAGCCACTTGCGCCAGGGGTGGACCTGGAGAGGCTGGCCAAGGGCACGCCCGGGCTTACCGGGGCGGACCTGGAGAACATGGCAAATGAGGCCGCCCTTGTGGCCGTGAGAAAAAACAAGAGCACGGTGGACATGTCCGACTTCGAGGAGGCCAGGGACAAGGTGCTGATGGGGGCCGTCCGGGAAGACACGGTCAGTGAGCAGGAAAAGCGCATAACCGCCTATCACGAATCCGGGCACGCCCTTACGGCCTGGGAACTGCCGGACATGGACCCCATCCATAAAGTAAGCATCCTGCCAAGGGGAATGGCCATGGGCGTTACGCAGACCATACCGGAAGAGGACAGGCATTTCTATCCCATGGGTTACCTTATGCACCGGCTGGCCGTAATGCTTGCAGGCCGGGCCGCTGAAAAGCTGGTGTTCGGGGACATCAGCACCGGGGCATCAAACGACCTGAAGGAAGCCACTTCACTTGCCGAGAAGATGGTGGCACAATGGGGGATGAGCGAGAAGATAGGCCCGGTGAATCTGGGCCGCGGCGAGGAGCATCCGTTTTTAGGCCGCGAGCTTGCCACACCCAAACGTTACAGCGAGGAGATGGCCTGGCTTATGGACAAGGAGATACAAAGCCTTATAAACGGCGCAGCCGAAACCGCCGAAAATATCCTGAAGGCAAACCGCCCAATCCTCGACAAACTGGCCGCCAACCTGATAAAGGAAGAGGTCCTCGACCGCGACCAGATTGGAAAGATTATCGAGGAAGCAAAGGGCAAGAAAAACGAGAGCGGCAACGTGCAAGAGCAGGCCCAGCAACAATGAAGGAGAATAGCAATTAAAACGTTCCGGAATTAGTAAGGCCAATCAAGCTTTTCTTCACGGCTTTTCAGGAAACAAATCTTTTTAACGGGGTTTTGCCAAGCAGGTATGCTGAGAGCAATGTAAGGAGCACCGCCGCCGTTGCTATTATCAGCCGCGCCATATGCAAATCAAGATTGAACAATAGCACATCCTGCCGGGGAAAAACCTTGTAATACAAACCGGCAAACAGCCTCAGCAATAAAAACCAGTATTTATGAGTGGCATAAATCCCAAGACTGTACATGGATACAAGGCTGATAACAGCGTGCTTTTTCCTCTGGGTGGCCAGCCTTGAAGATTCAAAAACAAATGATACAAGCGCGATTGCGCCAAAAACTATCGAAATCCGGTCGTATGGCGCATTACCCAGGGAACCCATTTTAAGGGCAATTTTACTTTCTTCAATCCCGAATATTATGAATCCAAGCAAATAGAACTTTTTTAATTTTGAAAACCGGCCCGAAAATCTTAAAAAATGCGCGATGGGAATATATACTAGGAAATTTTCTATATTCCAGAATGCCACAGAGGTCCCACCAAAAATACAGAACTGGAAATACATCGCGGAAAGAACTATTACCACCCATCCCAGCGGCTTCCTTATTCTGGCGTTCAGGCGATGGTAACCATAAGCCAGGATGTACAGAAAAATCAAATCGAAAAGAAAATACAAAACGGAACCGCCAACAACCGGCAAATCGGGGCCACCCATGATTATTGCATCAAAATTGATTTGTGGGAACAAGTTATGTGGATCTTTGATGTCTCCGGCGGATACGAGAAATTTCAATAGAAAGTAAATGCCAAACTGAATGGCCGTCCAGAATATGAAAATTTGCGTTATCCGTAAAATCCGATTCCGGAAATAATTGTCCTTATCTATTTTCCCGTAAAACAAATACAGGGAAACTATAATGAATACAGGCACGCCGATCAGCGTAACCTGATAATAGAATATGCCCAGTGCAATAGGGACTAGATTCAAAATACTGCCAAGTCCGGCGGCTGGTGCGGAGGATGCCGTTAAACCCAGGGGCTTCAGGTGCCAAAACAACACAAGGCTAATCGCAATCGCCTTCAGGAGGTCCAGCCTGTAATCTCTTGCATCAATTTTATTCATTCATGTTTCCCGATGACGTGGAAATTGCGGCCTTGAGTTACTTCATATCTGCGGCGTTAAAAGCTCCGCACGTGAAAAAACATCCAAAAAAACATTTCGATAAAAGCTTTATAGTTGTACCAGTATTCCGCATTAAATTTCAAGCATTTGGCCTCTCGAATCACGAAATCACAAAGCAACCATATTGGATGGGCATGATAATAAACAGGGCGGCAGGCGTTATCCATTCAGGAGTTCAGCGCGCTAAAATATGTCCAGGCACAGCAATGCTCATCGGAAAAAAGGACGATAGGTCAGCCCAGTCCTGAGCAGGGTCAGGCCGGAAGAGAGTGCAACTGTAAATAAACTAGCAGTTAATAATACAGGGCCGCGCAGTTAACCAGAATCAGTCCGGATTAGGGCCTTCCACTGAATTTTCCAGCACCTTCCCGGTCACCGCGTCCACTCCCACTTCATGCGTTTTGCCGTGGTTAGTAATATCGAATGAATAGCGGAGTCCGCTGCCGCCTTTTTCATGCTCCAGTTCCTCCGAGACAATCTTGCCCGGATATACCTTCAGGGCTATATGCCTGGCTTTGGCAAGGCTGATCCTGGCCTCTTTGGAATACTTCTGCCCTGTAAATGCGCCGGCGCTGGTACCGGTTGCGATAAACGCTGCGGCAACAACACCGCATATGGCAGCTTTCAATCCGCTATTCATCTTTTCCTCCTGCACGCCTGGGATGTAGACGCACACGCATATTCTAGAGGATAGCACTTTCAGGGCACTCCGGCAACAAACAGCCGCCATTTTTTATAATAAATAGTAGCGGAACCGGAAGAAATGCGCATTCTGATCATAGAGGATGACAAAAAAATAGCCTCTTTCATATCCAGCGGAATGAAGCAGGCCGGCTTTGCGGTGGATTGTGAGGACAACGGAGAGGACGGCCTGCGCGCATTGCAGACGGGGGTTTATGATTCAGCCATAGTTGATATCATGCTGCCGCGGCTGGACGGGCTGGCTGTGATCGAAGAGATTCGCCGCCAGAAGATCAACACCCCGGTGATAATCCTCAGCGCAAGGCATTCCGTGGACGACAGGGTGCGCGGGCTGCGCGCAGGCGGCGACGATTACCTTACAAAACCGTTCTCCTTCTCCGAACTCCTGGCGCGTTTGCAGGCGCTGATCCGAAGATCATCAGGCATGGCCGAAACCACCCGCCTGGCCGCCCAGGACATTTCGATAGACCTCCTCACGCGCGAGGTATTCAGGGGCGGCAAAAAAATCGATTTGCAGTATCGGGAATTTGCCCTCCTTGAATACTTTTTACGCAATGCGGGCAAGGTGGTTTCAAAGGCCATGATACTTGAGCATATATGGGGATATAATTTTGATCCGCAGACCAATGTGGTGGACGTGCTGGTTTGCCGGCTGAGAAACAAGATCGAAAAGGATTTTGACCAGAAGCTGATCCAGACGATGAGGGGGATCGGTTATGCTTTCAGGGCTTAGGGCATCCAGCAGAACAATAGGCTTTCAGCTGGCCTTCTGGTACTCGGCCATATTTATTGCCAGTTCCCTGATTTTGTTCTTTGTTACATTCTTTTCCCTTAAATTCTCCTTCAGGCAGAACGACCGCAAGCTCATCCAGTCCGAAATGGAAGATTACGTAGCCGATTTCCGCATGGGAGGAAGCAGCAGGCTGGAGCGCGCCCTGTCCGAAATAAGGTTCAAGGACTCGACCGGCCAGGACCTTTTTTTTGTCCGCCTCACGGATGCGAAAAAGGGGACGGTTTTTCTGTCCATCCCCCGGCAATGGCCGGCGCCGGATTTAGAGCGGCTGGACACCGGCCAAACGGAAAACAAGGGGCCATGGTCTTCTATTTCTTCAAATGGCGTGAAGAACACGTATGAGATATTGTCAAAACCCATCACACCGGGTTTAATCCTGCAGGTTGGCAAACTTACTGTTAACAGCCAGGAGTTGATCGCACGGTTCCGCGCGATATTCCTGAAAATACTGATTCCTGTATTCATAACCGGTTTTGCCGGGGGGATGCTGCTTACGTTCCGGGCCCTCAGGCCCATACGCTACCTGATAAACGCAACGCGCCAGATAATCGGCACTGGGGAGATAAACGCCAGGGTGCCTGTGGGAGATAGCAAGGATGAGCTTCAGGAACTAAGCAGGCTTTTTAACACCATGCTGGAAAAAATCGAAAAGCTTATAAAAGGTATGAGGGAGGGCCTGGACAATGTGGCCCATGACCTGCGCACCCCAATCACAAGAATTCGCGCCGGCGCTGAGATGGCGCTTCGCTCTGAAGCCAGCCCGGACACGCTGAAAAGCGCGCTGGCCGACAGCATAGAGGAGGCGGACCGCATACTGACAATGCTTAACACTGTGATGGACATCTCGGAGGCTGAAACAGGCGCAATGCTGCTTAATTTGCAGGATGTGGACTTGTCGGCCCTGATAAATGAGGTGACAGACCTTTACAGCTATGTGGCGGAAGAAAAGAATGTGGCCATCCGCGCCTCATTCACGGGAAATATGCAAGTGCTTGCGGATAAAAACAGGATTCAGCAGGCCATCGCTAACCTGCTGGACAATGCAGTCAAGTACACGGATTGCGGAGGGTCCGTGGAAATCCAAACATCCAGGGAAAATCAAAGCGCCGTTATCCAAATAACAGATACAGGCGCCGGCATTCAGCAGCAGGAACTCCCGAAAATATGGGACCGGCTGTACCGCGGGGACAAAAGCCGCTCACAAAGGGGGCTTGGGCTTGGCCTGAGCCTTGTAAAGGCAATCATTCTGGCGCACAAAGGACGCGTGGAGGTCTCCAGCGCGCCGGGCGAAGGTTCCGTTTTTACTGTCTACATTCCGGCCAATCCCAAAACGGACAACATTGCAGATTTGTAATGTTTGCGCAATGTCCATGCAATTCCCGGAACTTATATTAAAAAAATTGCAATAAAATTTGAGGCGGGCAGGCATGGACAACAAGATGCCCATTGTTTAAGATTTTTTAAATGCGATCTCCCATGATAAAAAAGCTGTTATGCATAGTGCCGCTTGCCATGCTTTGCGGCTGCGCAATATATCAGCCGAAGCCCATTAACCGGCAGGCCATCTCCGGCAGGCTTGCGGCCCCTGATATTCAATCATTGCGGATAAAGGCCAGGCAGATAAAGCATCCCGTCCTCAAGCCGCGAAATATAGATTTTGCAAAAGGCATCTCCGCCCAGGACGCGGCAATTATAGCCGTTATCGCAAATCCGCAGCTTCGCGCCGAAAGGGACCGGCTTGGTATTGCCAATGCCCAGCTTTTGCAGGCTGGCATCCTTCCCAACCCGGCATTCAGTTACAGCCTGGATGTGCCTAGCGGCGGCAGCGACCAGGGCACAGTGAACGCCTACGGGCTGGGGCTGGACTGGAGCATCATAAAATCCCTGCTTACACGCGGGCCAAAAATTGACGCGGCGCAGGCCAATAAGGAATCCGTCAGCCTTGATATAGTCTGGCAGGAATGGCAGGTGGCCCAGTCCGCAAGGCTGGAAGTTTATCGGGTAATGATGCTGGAGCAGCAGCTGAAGATTGCGAAAAATGAGGAGAACACTCTGCTTCAGAACCTGCAAGCCATAAAAAAAGCAGTTGACGAAGGCAATATGACGATTGTTGATCTGGATGCGGTGGAATCAACGCTTAGAAGCGCGCATTCCACAGCCCTCAGCACCAGCCAGAAACTGGAACAGGAACGGCTAAGGCTTAACCTTGTGCTTGGGTTTCCCCCCAAAAGTTATATCCCGCTGAAAAAGAACATGGCGTTTCCGGCCTTGAAAACCCTTCCTTCGCTGAACGGCATAATGAAAGGGATTGAAAACAGGAGGCTGGACCTGCTTGCCTTGAAACAGGGTTACCAGAGCCAGGATGCAGCGTTAAGGGAGGCCGTGCGCGCACAGTTCCCAAGCATAGGCATCGGGTTCTCCCATGCCAGGGACAATACCAACGTTATATCAACGGGCTTTTCCTTGTCCATTAAACTGCCTTTTTTCGATCGTAACCAGGGCCATATAGCCATAGAGAAAGCCACAAGGCAAATGCTGTATGACGAATATATGAACAGGATATTCCAGGCGCGGGCGGATGCAGCGGCCATACTGGCAAACATTAAAGCGGTTAAGGCCCAGATAAGCGCGGCCGGCAAGTCCGTGGCGGCGCTGGGGAAGCTTGTATCCGTGTCGTATAACGGTTTTCTTGAGGGCAACATAGACGCTCTCAGTTATTACAACGAGGTAAACAGGCTGGCCACCAGGAGGCTGGACGCGCTGAAGCTCAGGCTGACGCTGGCGGAACTGCATGTGGCGCTGGAGATCAGCGCCGGAGAGTATTTGCAATAGGAGGTATGCGCTGATGAAATTCCCCTGGAGGGGCGTCCTTATTACGGTTTTTGCCGTTTGCCTTGCTTTTGGCGGCTACAAGCTTATTGAAGGCAGGGGGCAAAAGGCAAGCGCGGACAGCCCGGCGCCGGAGGCGGGCGGCCCGGTGGCAAGCGTTGAAGTTGCCCCGGTAAAAACGCAGAGGATTTCAGCCGCCGGTACGGCATTTGGCGAAGTTGTCCCCGCGCCGGACGCGGTGCAGGTTGCCTCCGTGCCATATGAGATAAGGGTGGGGCAGGTAATGGTGAGCGCCGGGCAGAAGGTGGCCAGGGGCGAGCCGCTTATTCAGGTGGAACCCAGCCCCGATACTCTTCTTCAACTGGGCCAGGCGGAAAACTCCTATGATATTTCAAAACAGAACCTGGCGCATGTAAAGCAGCTGTTCGATCTTAAGCTTGCAACCAACACCCAGATGCTTAAGGCGCAGGAGGACTTCAGGAAGGCATCATTGCAACTGAAAAACTTCCAAAAGATGGGCGTGGACGGCATGCGGGTAATACGGGCAGATGCCGGCGGCCTGGTAAGCTATGTAAACGTTCAGGACGGCGCTATAGTTGCCGACGGCAAGCCGCTGGTTGGCACAATAGCTCAAAACCGCCTGGAGGTACGCCTTGGGATGGAGCCTAACGCCGCCGGACGGCTGGTTCAAGGGCAGCCCGTACTGCTTTCGCCGGTAAACCAGCAGCTGCCAACCGGAATAACAGGCCGGGTAAGGAAGATTTCCCGCGCGGTGAACTCCGCCACGCGCCTTGTGGATGTTTTTGTTGCGTTGCCTTCCGCAGGGGCCGGGCAATCCGCAGGGTTTCTTCTTGGCGAATATGTCATGGGCAAGATACAGATGGCCTCCTCTTACGGGATGGTTGTGCCCAGGAGCGCAGTGCTGCCGGAGGGCGGGAAATACGTGCTTTATACAGTAAGCGATGGAAAAGCTGTCAAGCACATAGTTCAAAGAGGCATTGAAAGCGGCAATCTGGCGCTGGTATCCGGCGGGGGCCTGAAACCGGGTGATGAGGTTGTGGTAGTTGGCAACTACGAACTTAAAGACGGGATGGCCGTAAAGGTGCCGCATACAAAATGACTTTCACCGGATGGGTTCAGTACCACCGCCGTTCAATACTCTTTTTGCTGGCCGTGCTGATGCTTGGAGGCATCGCAAGCAGTGTGAAGCTGCCGGTTGCCCTGCTTCCAAACGTTAGCTTCCCAAGGATTGCCGTCGAGCTGGATGCCGGGGACCGCCCCGCCACCCGGATGGCAATCGAGGTCACATTGCCCGTGGAGCAGGCGGTAAGGGCTGTTCCAGGGGTTGTAAGCGTCCGTTCCACCACAAGCCGCGGCAGCGCGGAAGTGAGGGTGGATTTCGGATGGGGCCGGAATATGGCGGAATCGCTGCTTCAGGTGGAATCGGCGATAAACCAGGTGATGCCATCCATGCCTTCGAGTACCACCTTTTCGGTAAAACGCATGGACCCCACAATCGACCCGGTGCTGGCCTACAGCCTGACATCGGACAATCTTTCCCTTACCGCGTTGCACGATTTCGCCTTCTATCAGCTCCGCCCGCTTCTTTCCACGGTAAACGGCGTGGCAAGGGTGCAGGTACAGGGCGGCACCACCGAGGAATACCGGGTGACGGTGGACCCGGCAAAACTTGCCTCTTACGGACTTACGCTTTCGGACGTGGCCAAATCCCTCTCTGCAGCAAACGTCATAACCGCGGTGGGCCGCCTGGAGGACCATTACAAGCTTTATCTTGTAATGTCCGACACCAGCTTTACCGGACTTGATGAAATCCGCAGCACGGTTTTGCGCTCCGGGGCAAACGGGCCGGTACTGCTGGAAGACGTGGCCGCCGTAAGCCGCGCAACGGTGCCGCAATGGACAAGGGTAACAGCGGACGGCCACGACGCCGTGCTGCTGAATGTTTACCAGCAGCGCGGCGGAAATACCGTGCGCATAGCAAAAGACCTGAAAGCGAAACTGGCCGGGTTTAAAAACCAGATACCAGCGGGGGTAAAGATAGCAAACTGGTACGACCAGAGCCAGCTGATAAACGCCTCGGCCGGCAGTGTAAGGGACGCCATACTGATAGGCGTTGCGCTTGCGGCCGTTATACTTTTTATCTTCCTTAAGAACGTAAAGATAACACTTATAGCCATTATCACTGTGCCGGGGGTGCTTGCGGCCTCGGTGCTGCTTTTGTACATAATGCACCAGAGCTTCAACATGATGACGCTTGGCGGCATGGCCGCAGCCGTGGGCCTGATAATTGATGACACTATCGTTATGCTGGAACACATCGTGCGGCGGCTCCGCGGCGGCGGCAGTATGGCGCCCGGCGAACACCATGAAAAAATCATGTTTGCGGCAAGGGAGTTTACAAGGCCTCTGATGGGGTCCTCCGCGTCCACAATAGTAATATTCACGCCGCTGGCTTTCCTCTCCGGCGTTACCGGCGCTTTTTTCAAGGCGCTTTCCCTGACAATGGCGGCCAGCCTTTTTATCTCATATTTTGTAGCATGGCTTGCCGTCCCGCTGCTTGCGGACCATCTGCTAAGTGAAAAGGATGCGGACCAGAAGGAAGGCGGTTTTGTAACGGAAAAGGCGCACAAAAAATACGAAAATACCATGTCCCGCCTGCTTGGCCGCCCCATGCTGGTATTGATACCTGTGGCCGCACTTCTTATCGGTGGATGGCTGTGCTACAAGCACCTTGGCTCCGGGTTCATGCCCAGGATGGACGAAGGGGGATTCATCCTGGACTATCTGGCGGAGCCGGGCACATCACTGGCCGAGACGGACCGCCTGCTAAGACAAGTGGAAGACATCCTCCGTACAACACCTGAAGTGCAGACCTATTCCAGGCGCACCGGGCTTCAGCTTGGCGGCGGTGTTACGGAGGCATACCAGGGCGATTTCTTCATACGCCTGAAGCCCTTCCCCAGAAAGCCAATTGGCGAGGTTATGAATGACATCCGCAAGCGCGTGGAAAAATCCGTACCGGGCCTGCATATTGAAATGGCCCAGCTCCTTGAAGACATGATAGGGGATTTTACCGGCGTCCCCCAGCCAATCGAGATAAAAATCTATTCGGATAACGGGAAGGTGCTGGATACTCTTGCCCCTAAAATAGCGGACATGATAAGCAAGATACCCGGCGTGGTGGATGTGGACCCCGGCATAGTACTTGCCGGTGATGCCCTGGATATAAAGGTGGACAGGGTGAAAGCCGCCCTGGAAGGGGTGGACCCGGATTCCGTCACAAAGGACCTGGACGCGATGTTAAGCGGCATTGTCACCACGCAGGTTGAGAAGGAACCCAAGATGGTTGGCGTAAGAGTCTGGATTCCAGGAAAATACAGGGCAACCGTCGGGCAGCTTGCCCAGTTGCAGTTGCGCGCCCCTGACGGCCACCTGTTCCCGCTTGGCAGGATTGCCACATTAACTGCCATAAGCGGGCAGCCCGAGATTACACGGGACAACCTAAAAAGAATGGCCGCCGTTACCGGACGCATAACCGGCAGGGACATGGGCTCTGTTATCCGTGACGTAAAGAAGGCGCTTGCGCGGCCGGGGCTTTTCCCTGCCGGGGTTTACTACAGCCTTGGCGGGCTCTACAAACAGCAGAAGATAGCCTTTGCCGGGCTCATGGCCGTGTTTGCCGCCGCCGTTGCGCTAATCTTCCTGCTGCTTCTTTATCTGTACGAGAGCTTTCTGGTTGCCGGGGCAATACTTATCACCAGCCTTCTGGCCGTCATGGGAGTGTTTGCGGGCCTTTTTATCACAGGCACGGAATTAAATATCTCCGCCATGATGGGGATGACGATGATTATCGGCATAGCAACCGAGGTAGCCATATTTTACGTGTCTGAATATTACGAAATGCCCGCAGGGATGAACAGAAAAGAGGCCTTCATAACCGCGGGGAAAAACAGGATGCGGCCCATCGCCATGACTACTTTTGCCGCCATCCTGGCCTTAATGCCGCTTGCAACCGGCATCGGCCAGGGGGCCGCGATGCTGAAACCCCTGGCAATAGCCATAATCTCCGGGCTGGTGGTCCAGTTTCCGCTGGTGCTGTTCGTACTGCCTGTGATTTTTTATACATTCAGGGTAAAGGGAAAGTGAAAAAACTATAAGCCTGCAACTGGCGCAATCCTTTTATAACCGTATCGGAAACAAGCGCTGCCACCTTCCTCCACAAACAAATAATATTCATGGTGCGCATATTAAAAAACATGCCCCCGCAAATGCTTAAATGCCAAAAAAGAAACAGATGAGCAATTTTTAAAATTGAACCGCAAAACTACTTATTGAAACCCGGAATTTACATCCTATACTGGAATCAGGCAAGCACCATTCCCCGTCTTAAGACAACGGTTAAAAATGCCACGGCATTCAGACCCTCAAAAACAGGGGAAACCGATGAAGAAAATTCTCATCCTGTTTCTGGCCCTTGCAGCCGCAGCCGTGCACCATGCGCTTGCAATGGGCCTGATGCAATCAAAGCACGATATGAACTCCATAAGCAAACTGCCCGAAACGCGGCAGTTGTGCGTTTTTTGCCATCACCCGCACATAGCCAGCTCCAACCTAATTAATCAGCATATGCTTTGGGATGACGGCATATCCAACTACACTTATAATATTTCTTACTCTTATGATTCCATGCCCGCCAACAACATAGGCATTCCAACCGGCCAGAAAGCCGCGGACGACCCACCCAACCCGGCCATGGGCTCAATGTATTGCCTGGGCTGCCATGACGGAGACACCGGCCCTAATATCACCAGCCACTTTAACGAACACCCGTTTAATTTTTCAGTAGGACAGGTTGTAAACCTTGGAATTGTCACGCCGTTCAGGAGCCTGATACCCATCGGTAATGATCCTGCGGGAGATCGGGTGTACATTGGCAACGGACCCGGCTTCAACGGTTTGGCAAATTTTTTCATAGGCGCACTCTACAACACAGATACTTATCCCCTTTTCAGTGGCACATTGCAGTGCGCCACTTGCCACAACCCGCACAACGGAAACAATTATGGCAGCGGGGTTCAATTTCTAAGGAATTCGGGCAATAAAAATCCCCTGTTCGAGAGCATAATCTGCAGAAATTGCCACACGGATAAATAAACGCCTGATTAAAACGCGGGCATGGGGGCCCGGCCCCACTTGTTGCCGCCGCCCAATTTTTTAACCGCGATTACCTTTCCGGTTACAAGGTCCATGTCGGCCATCGCACGCGGCATCCTGATGAGTCCAGCCCTCAGGCAGTCCTCTGCCGCAACAGGCGCCCCCCCCGGGCCGGCCGCCTGCACAAATATCACCCTCTCAACATCCGAGGCGGAATATACACTGCCTGCAAGCCCTGCCATATAGTTGAAAAATATGCCGAAGAAATCAGCCAAACCGGTATGGGCCTGATTATCGTGCCCGGCACTGTCATTGAAACGCGGCTCTCCGGTGGCAACAGCCATCAAAAAGAAATCGGCTGGCATCACATATGCCAGGTTGACACCATGGAGATTTACCTGCCTGCTTCCGGCAGCATCAACAGCCGCTCCGGTAATGCCAAGAATATCTTTTGCCTTGCCAGGGTAAACCGGTACGGCCATGATGGAATTTCCAGTCTTGTCCGTATAAAGAAATTTTGTGATCACCTTTTCAGAATGGGCCCTGAGCGCGGCTGCGGCCAGCCCGCTGCCCACAAGCACAACAAGATAAAGCGCGGCCATTCCGGCCCATCGCGGGCGAATCCATCCAAAGGCCGCCATGAAGAACCTGCCGCCAGGCGCGCCTGGTATAAACATGGGCGTCTTCTTCAGATACTCTTCATACGAGGCACCATATTTGCGCATGCAGCGCCATTCCTCATTCCTAGCAAGGGCGTAATATACAAAAAGCATCGTTACGTACAGAACGAGAATAATGAATCTTGGCCAGTATATAAGAAGCCCGAAACCCGAGATTGCAAGCGCCAGGTACTGCGGGTGCCTGACCATCGCGTACGGCCCGCGCTGCGCCATCCTCTTTTTAAAGATTTTTAAATAATAAAGCGGCAGGGCAGCCAGCAGAAAGAGGACCAGACCAATCAAGAAAAAAATCTGGAGGAAGGAGACTGACCTGACCAGCCAGTCCCCGGTAAAAACAAGATGCGGCAGAAAAAAGTCGGCGGCCCATGCAAGACGGCGGCTTTTGGCCAGCAATTCCAGTACAGGCGCATATACTGAAAAAAAATAAGCCGCAAACGGGCTAATCATTATGACTATCTCGCCCGCAATCAGGAAATAGACCAGAATGCTCATGATAAAAGCCGCTCTGAGTTTGCGCAGGCAGACAGGGCTTTTCCAGGGCATGTGGCCTCCTTATCCTGCTGTTCATTCAGATTAGAAAAATTCTAGCATGAAAATGGGCGCAAGCGGGTTTGCAGCAGGCAATTTTCAATAAGTTCCATTGACCGCACCCGGTTTGCAGTGATAGATTGCTTTATGAAGATTTTAAAGGTTACAGGGATATCGAAATCGTTTGAACCTGGGGTTTACGCCCTTTCAGACGTAAGCCTTGCGCTTGAAAAAGGAGAGATACTTGGCGTGCTTGGGCCAAACGGCGCCGGCAAGACTACTTTAATCCACACTATTCTTGGGCTTATCTCCCCGTCTTCAGGCTGGGTGGAGGCATTCGGCACAAGGCTTTCCGCGCAAACAAGGGCAAGTATTTTAAGGCGCATGAATTTCGCCTCCAGCTATGTCTCGCTGCCACTAACACTTACGCCGCGTGAAAACATGATGGTCTATGCACTGATGTACGGGATCAAGGACAGGGCCGCAAGATGCGATGAGACGCTTGGCATGTTCGGGCTCGAAAAACTTAAGAACAAACCATCAAGGACGCTTTCATCGGGCCAGATGATGAGGCTGGCGCTGGCCAAGGCCATGATAAACAGCCCGGAGATATTGCTTCTGGATGAGCCCACCGCCGGGCTGGACCCGGAGATTGCCAGGAAGACGCGGCATATGCTGAAATCGCTCTGCTCCGAAAGAGGCATGTCCGTCATCTATACGTCCCATAACCTTTGGGAGATGCAGGAGGTATCGGACAGGGTGCTTTTCATGAAGGAGGGAAAGGTGCTGATGCAGGGCCGCTCGGCAGACCTTCTGGGCAGCTACGGCGCAAAAAACCTGGAAGAGCTTTTCTTCAAGGCGCTAGGAGAAGGCGAATGAAAGCAAGCCACGTTGCGGCCGTTGCGCTCAGACAGCTTTATCTTTACAAAAGAAGCATGGCACGGCTTATGGAAGTTGTATACTGGCCCACCATGGACCTGCTTTTATGGGGGTTCCTGACGGTTTACCTTCGCAGGACATCCGGCCAGAACATGCCGAAGTTCGTATCCTATTTCATAGGCGCGCTCATATTGTGGGATGTCCTGTTCAGGGCCGAACAGGGGATCTCGGTTTCTTTTCTTGAAGACATGTGGTCCAGGAACCTGATTAACGTGTTCGTAACGCCGGTGACCATGGCCGAATATGTCCTTGGCCTGATCGTGATGAGTTTTATAAAGGTGGCCGCAGCGTTTGCCCTGCTGTCCGTGCTGGGCTGGGCTCTCTATTCCTTCAGCATCCTGAAACTTGGGGCCTCCCTGCTGCCGCTGGTTTTGAATCTCACCGCAATGGGATGGGCTATCGGGATATTTACGACCGCCCTTATTCTAAGATACGGCCTTGAGGCCGAGATCCTGGCCTGGGCGCTCGGGTTTGTATTTCTGCCATTCTCAGCCGTGTTTTATCCCGTCTCTGTCCTGCCGGGGTTTCTCCGCGCGGTTGCCGCGTTTATCCCGGCATCACATGCGTTTGAAGGGATGCGGGCAGTGATAAACGGGGCCAGTTTCCCCGCCCGTGAGCTTCTGGATGCCACGGCGCTTAATGCCGTTTACCTTGCGCTTTCACTCCTTTTCTTCAGACGCATGTACCGGATTGTTATAGACCGGGGTATAATCCCCAAGATAGGAGAATGACGGACAACCCCCATTGATATTTAAGGCCTTATGAATTTATTATTGAAACACTTCGGTCCCCACGCATACGGGATACTAAAAAGAGGAGGCAGCGATGGGCATTTCGCCTGGCACATGGACAGTAGCTGTTTCGGCCATTGTGATAGGGCTGGCAATCGGCTTTGCGTTGCAACGTGGAAGGTTTTGCATGAACACGGCGTTCAGGGACATCATCTTCATTAACGATGTCACCCTTTTCAGGGCCTATCTGATTGCGCTGGTCATAACCATGGTAGGGGCAAATTTCCTGGAAGATATGCACTGGCTCGGGTCGGACCAGTATGGTCCTTTCACCCTTGCAAGGCAGTCTTTTGCGCCCGTGGCAAACATAGTGGGCGGATATATATTCGGCCTGGGCATGGTCCTTGCCAGCGGCTGCGGCAGCGGCATACTGTACCGAGTGGGCGAAGGGCTGATATCGGCCCTGCTTGCCACACTGGCGTTCGCCATGGGGATAATCATGACAACCAGCGGGGTATTGAAACCGGTCTATCTGGCCATGAAACACTACACGGTGAACGACGCAAGCGGCAATGCGCTGACCTTATACGGCCTTTTCGGGGGAGGCGACACCACCAAGTGGATATTAATCGGGGTAATTGCCGTCATTGCGGGCATCTACGTTCTTAAGGGAAAACCCTTCCGGAAAGGCCCGGCAAAGGGATATAAATGGTCCATAGCCGGTGTCTTGATAGGCATAGTTGCAACCGCGGGATGGTGGGCTTCCGGCGTGTTCGGCGGTTATCCCAGGGGGATTTCATTTACCGGTCCGCTTGGCGAGTTCGCCAACGCGGTGCTAAATGGCAGCAGCCATTCGTCATGGCCGATGTTCTCGTTCGGCAACATAACTGCAACCTGGAGCGCGATATACATCCTGGCAGTCCCGATAGGCGCATACATCAGCTCGAAAGGCCTCAAGGAATTCAAGCTGAACGCCCCGCCGGCAAAGGACCTGGCAATAGTATTCGGAGGCGGCCTCCTCATGGGGTTTGGCGCCTCCGTAGCAGGCGGCTGAAACATCGGGCATGGGTTGACCGGTGTGTCGACCTTGGCTGTATCAAGCATCGTCTCCACTATCTTCATTGTGCTTGGCAACTGGACGATGGTCTATTTCAGGTTTATAAAACCTATGAGGGACTGAAAACCTTCCGCAATCGAAAGAGGGGGCTTCCGCCCCCTCTTTTTATGCCTTTAATCTGCTTTCATCTTCCAATTAAAAAGCCTGTTAATAATCATAACTTCACGTTGCAAACCGTGGGTTGCTTCCATTATATTGAGCTTAATTAGTGGGAATTGGAAGGAGGTGGGAGGAAAAATGGGAGGGGGGAACCCGTTTTATTCTTAAGTGGGCTTACAGGGGGCGTAAAAAATTGAAGGGAGGAAGCACATGAAGAAGGTTTTACTCGCCGTGATCGCGCTGGCGTTGACGACGGCTGTTTATTATACGGCAAGCGCCGATGATAACACCGCCAACACCGGGATAGACTACCACTATGTAACCGCCGATATGCCCAAGCTGACCGGCATAGCCTTTGTGGCCGGTGAAGGCGGGCACATAGCCATGATCAACCTTGCCACTATGAAATCGCCGGTGAGCATCCAGAACGACAGGATCACAATAACAAATTCCGGCAGCGAGATGGAAGGCAAGATCGCCGGCATGTCATTTGAGAAGATCAAGAGGGGCGGCGGCATCCACGCCTCTGCGATAGTAGGGGATAAACTGTATGTTGGGTTATTGGACGGCAGGATGGTTGTGCATAACCTGAAGACCGGCATGAACTCCGAGCCGGTGCAGATAGGCCAGAAGATCTGCGATGTTATGAAAGGCCCAGACAACAGCCTGTACCTGGAGGACATGGCAGACGGGCACATTTACCAGTGGAATTACAAAAAAGCCAAGCTGGTAGACGATATCCCCGTTGGCGCTGCCGTATGCGGCATACAATGGGTCCATAACAACAAGGTGGCCTATGTGGCCGATATGCCCACGGGCACAATCTACGTGCTTGACTGGACAACGAAAAAGGTAGTAAAAAAGATAACCGACCCTCAGATGACGTTCATCCACCAGATCCATTTGAGACCGCACACTAACCAGCTGTGGGTATCAGCCCCAAACGAGTACGACCCGGGGCTCAAGCCGCCCACCCACAAATCCCAGCTTGTGGTCATAGACACCGATTCCAATAAGGTGGTAGAACACATCGTGCTTCCTGAGCATCGCTACCCGCACGACGTAGCGTTCACCCAGGACGGCAAATGGGTACTTATTCCGGCCAGGACGTACCAGGACGACAGCCGCCTCATGGTGATGAATGCCGATTCGCACAAGGTAGTGGCGGACATCTCGGCATGCGGAAGCTGCCATCAGGCAAACGGTATAGTGGTGAAAATGGCCGAGGGCCATCCGAATCTTTGCGGCATTACCGTTGGCTGGGGTATGAAGCACAAACCGATAGGCGGATAAAGCCGCTGCATTAAGGCAAACCGCCACTTGAATAAGGGGGCGCGAAAGCGCCCTCTTCCGGCTGCGCAAATACTCCAGGAAGCTTGAAAGGCGGCATATGTCAACCAGATTGAGAATCATTTCGCTGGCGGAACGGAATTTAAGAAGAAAACCCGTCCGGAGCGTTCTTTTGCTTTTGGCTATTACAGTCGTAACCGGCACTCTTTTTTCGGCCACGTTATTCATCTCAAGCATGCATAACGCATTGCGGGTAGGCACATACAGGCTTGGGGCAGACGTAATAGTGGTGCCCAAAAACAGCGTGCAGGAGGCCAAATCCGCCCTGATTTCCGGGCAGCCTGAAAGCTTCTTCATGAACAGCTCCGTGCTGAATGCAGTCAGAAAGACAGAGGGCGTACTTACGGCTTCTCCGCAGATATTCATTAAACCAACCACCTTCAGTTGCTGCTACAGTGTGCCCGTATTCCTGGTCGCGTTCGACCCTGCTACGGATTTCACCATTACGCCATGGCTGGCAAAAGGACTGGCCGGCTCGATGAAGACGGGGCAGATTCTGACTGGCCGGGATGTGCCGGTCATTACAGGAGACACCCTCCCCTTTTACGGCAGCCCCTTTACAGTGGCAGGCACCATGGCGCGCACGGGCATGAACTACTTTGATAATACAGTTTTCATGACGATGGATTCCGCATACAAGATGGCAGCGGATTCCGCTCAAAAAGCAATACGTCCCCTGAAGCTTGATAAGGGCCAGATCTCGGCCGTTCTTGTGAAAGTAAAGCAGGGGTACAGCCCTGAAAGGGTAGCGCTGAAAATAAATTACGCGACAGACGGCCAGGGAGTGAAGGCCATCTCCTCGGACAAGGTGATAACAACCGTTCGTGCCCAGCTTAGCGGCCTGTTGAAAGGAATATTTGCAATAAGCGCAGTGCTGTGGGTAATGGCGCTGCTGATGATAGGGTTTGCCTTCTATATGATAGTAAACGAAAGGCAGAGGGAACTTGGGCTTCTTAAGGCGATGGGCGCCAGGAAGTCCCACGTGTTCAGGCTGATAGTTACAGAAGCGGTTGTGCTGTCAACATCAGGAGGGGTGCTGGGTATAGCGGCCGGGTTTGCGTTGTTGTCGGGCTTCAAGGACGTGCTTCTGCACAGCCTGAAACTTCCATACCTTCTTCCGCCATGGCCGGTACTTGTTGAGCTTGTGGCAGCCGCTGTGGTGTTCTCGCATGTTACAGGCATAATAGCCTCACTGCTGCCGGCTTCCATCGCAAGCCGGATGGACGTCTTCGAGGCGATACGGAAAGGAGAATAGTGATGAGAAGACGGCCATTGCTCGTATTCATTATATGCGCACTTGTGCTTGTGTTTGCGGCTTCATGCAAAAAAAAGGCCCAGGAGGGCACGGCTAGCAACCTGCCCAATGTGGAAGGCGCGGACTGGTTTGCAGTTACCAGGCAAAAACTGGCTAAAAATCCGGATGACGCGGACGCATGGTATGAACTGGCCTATCTTTACGACGGCGCCAAGGTTTACGACAAGGCCGCTGATGCCTACCTGAAGGCCATTAATCTCAATCCAAAGGGCTACATATATTTCAAGCTTGGCAATGATTACAGCCGGATGAACCGGCCTGAAAAAGCCATTACCGCCTTCAAAATGGCAAACAAGCTTATGCACGGCTACGCAATGGCCTACAACAACATGGGCGTGGCCTACGGGAAGCTGGGCAAAACGGACGAAGAAATACAAAGCTACATGCATGCAATCAAACTGCGCCCTTCTTATCCCGACCCCGTATTTAACCTGGGCGTGGCCTACCTGAAAAAAGGAGACCGCGCCAGCGCGCTTAAGCAATACAACGCTCTTAGTCATATTGATGAGGGTGAGGCAAACGTGCTCGGAAAACTCCTAAACGTGAAAGGAAAATGAAATAAATGCCGCAGCTACAAATTACGAACCTTACAAAGACATTCCCGCTGGATGGCACCAGCGTGAACGCCTTGAAGGACGTTAACCTCACTGTTGAAAAGAGCGAGTTTATATCCGTAGTGGGACATTCCGGCTCCGGGAAAACTACCCTGCTTTCAATAATCGGAGGCATACAGCGCCCCACGTCCGGAACCGTGCTGTTCGATGATGAAAACATTTACCGGCTGGATGAAACCGGGCTGGCCGCCTACCGGGCGAGCCGCATAGGCTATGTTTTTCAGTTCGCCTCCCTGATGCCGGTGCTGACAGCCAGGGAGAACGTGCTGCTGCCAACCGTATTCGCCCACGGCCAGAAGCAGGCAGGCGCCAGGGCCGCAAACCTGCTGGATTTAGTGGGGCTGAAAGACAAGGTCAACGCCTACCCTTACCAGCTTTCAGGCGGGCAGCGCAGGCGTGTGGCCATCGCAAGGGCGGTCATGAACAACCCGGAGATGGTCCTTGCCGACGAGCCCACGGGAGATCTGGATGAGCAGACTGAAAGCGAGATTATGGATCTGTTTGTAAAAATAAACAGGGAATTTCAGACTACATTCATCATAGTCACCCATTCAACCGACCTTGCCCGGATGACGCACAAGATATTCCGGATGGCGGGCGGCGTTCTGGACCCGAACCCAACTGTTATAGCCTAGCAGGGTAAATGGGCCGCTCATAAGCGTAATTCCCGGCGGCCCCTGAAGCCAGAGGTGATGCGCGATGGTTAACGCCGGCAGTTCCATCGTTTCCATTCTTGCCTTCCAAAATTGCACCAAAAATTTCCCGCTTGCACATGCACTTATTTATTGATAGAGTTTGACAAGTTTTAAAGTTAAAGTTTCCGCACAGCAAAGCTCAATCCGGAAAAATCTATGGAAATCGAAAAATCGTACGGCCTTTTAGGCATCGGCTATTGGGGTAAAAACATACTTCGCAATCTCTACGAGATGAGGGCTCTGCACTCTGCCTGCGACAAGTCCCCGTCTGCGCTGGAAAGCTTCCGCGCTCAATGCCCGGACGCAGAGTTCATGCCAGAGCCGGAAAAAGTCATTGAGAACCCTGATGTAAAGGCTGTTATCATAGCCACCCCCGCGCCTGCCCACCACGCGCTGGCAAAAAAGGCGCTGCTTGCAGGCAAGGACGTCTTTGTGGAAAAACCTCTCGCGCTTTCGGTTCGGGATGGCGCCGAACTGGTTGAGATTGCCGCAAAAAATGGCAGGGTCCTCATGGTAGGGCATATCCTCAGGTATCATCCCGGGTTTGCAAAATTAAGGGAACTGGCCACCTCCGGCGCGCTGGGGGCTGTCAATTATATATATTCCAACCGTCTCAGCCTTGGCCGCTTCAGGACGGAAGAGGACATATGGTGGAGTTTCGCCCCGCATGACATCTCCGCCATGCTGGCGCTTGCCGGCCGCGAACCATCCGGCATATCCTCTTTCGGCGCGCAGTTCCTCACAAAGGGCGTGGCGGACACCTTTGTTACGTCCATGGATTTTGGAGACGGACTCAAGGGCCATGTATTTGTAAGCTGGCTGAATCCATTCAAGGAGCAGAAGCTTGTAGTGGCCGGCAGCCGCGGAATGGCAGTCTTTGAGGATTCGGCGCCCGCGGAACGCAAATTGCTGCTCTACCCTCACCGTATATCCGTTGAAAACGGCCGCCCCGGCGCCGTAAAAGGGGAGCCGGAGCCTGTGCCGTTTGAAAAGGCAGAGCCGTTGCGCCTGGAGCTTGCGCATTTCATTCAGTGTGTTGAAACCAGGCAGTGCCCGGTTACGGACGGCGAAGAAGGGCTCCGGGTACTGAGGGTGCTGGAGGCCGCGGCCCGATATAGCGGAAACGGCAAAAACGGACGTAACAATGCTGATGGCCCGTCCGCTGCCGGGGAAACCCTGAAGTCCGCCGAGGCCCGCCCTGAATATAAACCACAAACTGAAAATGTCCCGTTTATAGATGCCACGGCCCGTATGGACGAAAATTCCGCAATAGGCAGCAACACCAGAATATGGCATTTTTCGCACGTCCTCTCCGGATGCAGCATAGGCAGGGATTGCGTTATAGGCCAGAACGTAATGATAGGCCCCGATGTCACTATCGGCAACGGCTGCAAGATACAAAACAACGTCTCCCTTTACAAAGGGGTGCGGCTGGAGGATGGCGTGTTCTGCGGCCCCTCCTGCGTTTTTACCAACGTCTATAATCCCAGGGCCTTTGTAAACAGGAAATCGGAGTTCCTTGAAACTCTTGTAAAAAAAGGTGCAACTATTGGCGCCAACGCCACCATAGTCTGCGGCACCACGATTGGAGAATACGCGCTGATCGGGGCCGGCGCGGTGGTCAAGAAAGACGTGCCACCGTATGCCCTTATGGTGGGCGTGCCCGCCAGGAGGGCCGGATGGGTATGCAAATGCGGAAAAACCCTCAAATCGCGGCAGGCCTGTTCCGGCGGGCCGGGCCCCGAAACTTTTGAAAAAATACTTGCGCGGTGCTCATGCGGCAACCTGTACCTCGTTTCCGAAGACAAACTAACCCCTCTGGAGGAGAACCAATGAAGACACAAGAGGCCATCAGGGTACATATGCTCGATTTAAAACGGGAATACGAGCATATGAAAGACGACATAGATTCCGCCATAGCCCAGTGCATGATGCACCAGACGTGGATTTTGGGGCCTGAGGTCCGCGAACTGGAAGACAGGATGTGCGGCTATCTTGGCTCCGGCAATTGCGTAGGCCTGTCTTCCGGCACGGAGGCCCTTGTTGTAGGCCTGCGGGCACTGGCCATAAATTCCAGGGGGGAGGAATACTTCAGAAAAACCGATGAGATAATCACCACGGCTTTCACTTTCACGGCCACTGGCGACGCGATACTGCGGGCAGGGGCAACCCCGGTATTTATCGATATAGACCCGCGCACCTTCAATATAGACACAAACAAACTCAGGCAATACCTGAAAACCGCCACTCATAAGGCCGTGGGGATAGTGCCCGTGCATCTTTACGGCTGCCCGTGCGAGATGGACGCAATCATGGAACTGGCCGCCGAATACGGCCTGTTTGTGCTTGAAGACGTGGCACAGGCGCTTGGCGGGATGTGGCGTGGGCGGAAGCTTGGCACTATCGGCACGGCGGGCGCGTTCAGCTTTTTCCCGTCCAAGAACCTTGGGGGCTTCGGCGACGGCGGCATGCTTTGCACGGACGACCGGCAGATTGCCGAAATTTCCCGCATGCTCCTCAAGCACGGCGGCAGAGACAAATACAATGTGGAGCATATCGGCTACAACGCCAGGCTGGATACGCTACAGGCCGCAGTGCTCACGGCCAAACTATCCAGGCTGGATGAATTCAATGACAACCGGATGAGGGTTGCGGCATCCTACACCGCCCAACTCTCGGGTGTGGACGGGCTTGCATTGCCTTCCATTCCGGAGCACGCCGCACATGTATTTCATCAGTACACCATAAGTGTTCCGGAAGGCCGCCGGGACGGCCTTAAAAAGCACCTGGCGGACAGGGGCGTTTCAACAATGGTCTATTACCCGGTGCCCCTGCACAAGATGAAGGTGTTCCATGGCAGGTATAAAACGCTTGGCATGCTGGATGAAAGCGAGATTGCCGCAAAACAGGTGCTTAGCCTCCCGATGGACCCCCTGCTTACGCAGGATGAGATTGATTACGTGGCGGACGCGGTAAAGGAGTTCTTCAGGGCCTAGCGCTGACAACCTTGCCCGGCCGCATTTGCCCCGCGCTTTTCCGGCCGGGCCAGCCTCTTTTTTATGCGTTCAAATGAAAATTTGCAATCTGCCGATTTAAAAACATTTTTTGATACCTCCTTGTTCAAACCGTTCAATATTCCTCTTTCAAATTCACCCCCTCGCCAATCCGGAATCCTTCCGCTTTTTCAAAGAACATTGAGGGACAATCCCCCTGCACCGCGCCATCATAACACTCCATAACATGACATTGTCCATATGAAATGTGTCATGAAGTTGGTGTCATGGTTTTGGAAGACATTCCAATTGTGTTTGGTACAACTGAACCCAGCTGAGAACCCGGCGCGGCCCCGCCCCATTGGCAGATCAAATCAGGGTTTAACCAAATCCGCAAGCCTTGCAAACTCCTCAAGCGTAAGCGTTTCCGGCCTGCGCATCGGGGCTATGCCGGCAGCTTCAAGCACCTTAAGCGGCTCGGGGCAAAGCCCTTTTATACCGTTTGTGATTGTCTTGCGCCTTTTGGAGAAGGCGGCCTTGATAAGTTCGAACAGGAAAGCCGGGTCCGCGGTATCCACGCGCGGTTTGGGAAGAATATTTATATGCACGCAGGCTGAATCCACCTTTGGGGCGGGCCTGAAAGCCCCGCGCGGTATGTCCAGAATTTTTCTGGGTTCCCCGTGGTACTGAATGGCAAGCGTAAGCGCGCCGTAATCCTTTGTGCCGGGGCTGGCCGCAATCCTGTAGGCCACTTCCCTTTGGATGGTAAGCGTCATCGAGACAAGCCCCTTTTCCCTAAGCAGCCGGAATATAAGCGGAGTGGTTATCTGGTACGGTATATTGGCGACAACCTTGAAAACGCCCAGGCTTTCAAAAGGGAAACGAAGCGCATCGCCGTGCACAAGCTCCAGCTTCGGCTCCCCGGCGAACTTCTCTTTCAGCTTTTCGTAGAGCTGGCCATCCAGCTCGATGGCAACTACCCTGCCGGCCCTATCCAGCAGTTCCTTTGTCAGCGAGCCAGGGCCCGGCCCCACCTCGGCTATTGTATCGTCAGGGGCGATAGAGGCCGCATCGGCTATCCTGCCAAGGATTGCGGCGTCGAAAAGAAAGTGCTGGCCAAGCCTCCTTCCCACGGATTAACCTTTAGCCTGGAGTTCAAGGCACTCCACTTTCTCATACTTCAGGAAGTTTGCGCATTTGTTGCAGGAGATGCAGTCCGCCTTCTCCTTGCCGTTCAGCATAAGCTCCGGCAAGTTAGGTTCTCTTATTAATGGACGGGATAACCCGATCATGTCCGCCTCATTGGCTGCCAGCACGCTTTCCATAACGGCCCTGGAGCGCATGCCTCCGGTCAATATAACCGGCACAGACACGCGCTTTTTAAAGAGCGCGCCTGCCTGCCTGAAATATGCCTCCTGCTCCGGTTTCAGTATGCCCGGCCTTATCGTCTTTATGGGCGCCTCCCTCATGCCGCCGCTTATCTCTATGGCGGCTATGCCGTCTGCCTGGAGCCTGACGGCAATGCGGGCGCTCTGTTCCGGGTTAAGCCCGCCTGGAAGCAGATCGTCACAATTCATCTTGATAAGAATGGGGAACCCGGAGCCCGCCTTGTCCAACATGGCCTCGATCACCTCTTCCACAAAGTGATACCGCCTCTCATCGTCGCCGCCCCAGTAATCGTCGCGCCTGTTTGTATGAGGGGAAAGAAACCCGCTTGCAAGATAACCGTGGGCCGCGTGAATCTGCACGCCGTCACATCCGGCGTCCCTTGCCCTTCTGGCGGCTTCACCAAAAGCCTCTACAATCTGCCATATCTCATCGTTGGTCATCTCCCTGGGCGTCACGCCGCTGGAGGGGTCCGGCACGGCCGATGGCGCAATGGGTGATTCGCCGCCCAGAAACACCGGCGGGCTTTGCCTGCCGCCGTGGGCCACCTGCACCACCAGCTTGCTTCCGGCTTTGTGGACGCGGTCCGCAAGCGCCCGGAAGCCATCCATATACCGGTCGCTATGGATAGACATCATCTTAGGAAGCACCCTGCCGGAATGATGCACCATGGCAAACCCGGTTACTATAAGGCCCGTGCCGCCCTTTGCCAGGGCCTCGTAAAACGACAGCAGTTCCTCCGTAACAAACCCGTCCTCGTCAGCCCGCTTTTCATATGTGGCGGAACGGACTATCCGGTTTTTAATCTGAAGGCTGGCAATTTTTATTGGATCAAAAAGCATGATATCCCCCCTGCCGGAATTTAGGTTCTAGACAATAATTAAAGGAATCGATTAAGTTTAAATTAACATGAATTCAGGTTTTATGGGAGATAAAGATACGATAGCGGCCATATCCACACCGCGCGGAGAGGGCGGGATCGGCATTATAAGGATAAGCGGGCCCGAGGCCATTTACATTGCGGAACGGCTTTTTGTTTCGCCAAAGGGCAGGAAATTATCACAGGCCCCGGCCAGGTCGCTTTCATACGGGTTCGTGACCGACCCGGAAAACGGCGCTCAGGTGGACGAGGCGCTGGTTTGCGTTATGCGCGCCCCAAACACCTACACGCGGCAGGACGTGGTGGAGATAAACTGCCACGGCGGCATGCTGGCCGTTAAAAGAACGCTGGAGCTTGTTGTGCGCCTTGGCGCCCGGCCCGCGCTTCCGGGGGAGTTTACCAAGCGCGCCTTCATAAACGGAAGGATAGACCTTGCCCAGGCAGAAGCAGTGCTGGAGATTATCAGGGCCAAATCCGCCCGCGAGGAGAAGGCCGCGCTGCAGCGCCTTAAAGGCGGATTGTCCAGCAAGATAAACGCTTACAAGGAAGTTATTGCCGGGGCGCTTGCGTATCTGGAGGCATTGATAGACTTTCCGGAAGAGATGGCCGAAGCCGATGGGGAAAACCCCCAGATAACCGGAAATTTAAAAAACGCGCTGACAGGCATACAGGGGCTTTCAGCCACTTACGATGAAGGCAGGATACTTCACGACGGCCTGCGCACTGTAATAGCAGGCAGGCCAAACGTAGGAAAATCGTCGCTCCTTAATGCGTTATTGGAGGAGGACCGCGCAATAGTGGCGGAACTTCCTGGCACCACCAGGGACACGCTATCGGAGTTCGCCAGCATAGGCGGGTTTGCAATCAGGCTCACCGATACCGCAGGCATCAGGGACAGCGCGGACCCGGCCGAATCCGAAGGGGTAAAGCGCAGCCTGAAGGCCCTTGACGAAGCAGATTTGGTTATATGCGTTATGGACGGCAGCGCCCCGTTAAGCGCGCAGGACATTGAGGTGCTTGGAAAAGCTTCTTCCGCCGGTAAGATGATAATAACCGCCGCGAACAAGGCGGACCTTCCGCAGGTGTGGAGCGACGGGGATATTTTGCATGCGGCGCATGGCGGCAAGAACGTCCCGGTGGTAAGAATATCAGCAAAAACCGGCCTTGGCCTGCCCGCGCTGAAGGCAATTATGGCCGAGGCTCTTTCCCAAAGGGCCGGAACGGAAACGGAAGGAGAGATCGTAATAACCGGGGTAAGGCACAAAAGCGCCCTGGACCGGGCGGCCGCTTCGCTTGAAAAGGCAGCCGGCCTGATTGAAAACCGGGAGCCTGCCGAGATCGCCGCATTGGAATTAAGGGAGGCGCTGGACGCCCTTGGCGAAATCACCGGTGAAATGACAACAGAAGACGTGCTGGACAGGATATTCAGCCAGTTTTGCATAGGCAAGTAAACTACCATCCCCTGCTTGCCCGCCCCTCGCATTTGCACTTCAAAAAAACATCCGGAAGGAATACACTCTATATGGAACAAAGCTGGGCGTTCCATATAACAGGTATAAAAGGAGGTTTTTAAAATGACTGGCAAGCTTCTGGTTGCTTTTGATGGTTCAGAGGAATCTTACAAGGCATTCAATATGGCGCTGGATATCGCATCCTCCTGCAAGCCAGCCTCCGATATCTTCGTGCTTACGGTAGTGCAGCCGCCTGAGGGCGTCTACATGGTGGCGGCTGACAGTCTGCTGGATGAAACCACAAAGCAATACGAAGCCACCTTAAAAAGCCTGAAGGAAACGGCCCAGGCCAGGGAAGTCAGGGTGGTCACCGAAGTTGCGGTTGGGCATCCGGCCGAAACGATAGCGCGCTTCTCCGAAAAAATGGGTTGCCCGCTGATATTGATCGGCCACAAAGGAAGGTCCAAAATAGAAGGCATGCTCTTGGGGTCCGTTTCCAGGACGGTTGCATCACTTGCAAAGTGCAATGTACTGATCGTCAAAAAATGAGATACCCTAAAAACGCCAGCCGGGCGCCCTTTTAGGGACATCGGAATTAAAAAGCATGTCCTGCATTGCCTCAGTCCGGCAATAACAGCCGGGCTTTGCTCTTCTGGCCTTTTATGGCATAATCGCTTTGTCAATCCCTCTTAATTTTGCCCCGCCAATTTTTGCTTTTCAGGCTATGTTTTAATGCTTATGATTTCCTGAAATATTATCTTTTCAAAAATTTAGAATTGTAGTACACTTTTCAATTACGTAAATGGAATGCAATATCGAAAATAACAAAGCCGCCTGCAACTGCACCTACGGACCTTGTCCCAGAAAGGGCAAGTGCTGTCTGTGCCTGCGCTACCATAGGGACAATGGCGAACTGCCGGCATGTTTCTTTAACACTCAGCATGAAAAGACTTACGACCGCAGCATAGCTAATTTCATCCGTATGATCAGCAAATAAGCGCCTCCTTTTCAAGCGCCGCGGTTTTCACAAAATCCTCATAATTTTTTTTGCCGTTACGTGACACGGATTACATCTTCAAAGACTGAAAAAGTATTTAATCAATGGACCGCGCAACAATGTTTTTTCCCAAATTCAGTCCTGCAATGCCGGGCGGAAAGGAGAGGAAACGAGTGTAGGCCGTACTTATTTGTAAAACAATTTGAAGAGGAGGTTTCAAATGCAGCATCGGTTGTTAAAGTTTGCACCTGTATTGATTTTTACCCTGCTTGCCGCTTGCGGGGGAACTGGCGGCAGTACCGGAGCAACATCCGGTGGAAGCGGTACTTCCGGCAGCGCGTACACCGCTTCCGGCGGCACAACGGGCGTTACCGGAACTGTTATGGATATTTCAACGGGCTCTGCGCTTTCCGGCGTTACTGTAAGCGACGGATCAAGCTCAACAACAACCAATTCCAGCGGGGTTTACACACTGAAAGAAACCGCCGGCACCCATACCCTTGAGGCGTCCGCCAAGGGGTATTTGAACACATGGCAGGTAGACTCGGTTATGACCGGCGTTACCAACACTGTCAACTGGAGCCTTACAAAATCCTATGGCACGCAGGCGATCCCGGCATCCAAGATGAGCTATGTAGTGCTTGCCTGGAACGACCTGGGTATGCATTGCGACCAGGACGATTACTC
Source organism: Nitrospirota bacterium (assembly GCA_021813405.1). Lineage (GTDB taxonomy): Bacteria > Nitrospirota > Thermodesulfovibrionia > Thermodesulfovibrionales > JdFR-88 > JAKAKS01. The sequence continues at coordinate 2,977 of JAKAKS010000033.1, read as the reverse complement.
GTACTTCAGTATTCTGCCGCCATTTAATACCCTGCACGCACAGGTTATAAAGCGCGGCGGCGAGGGCGCAGATGTGATGACAAGTGGAATAACTGTCAGCTACACATTTCCCAAGAAGACCGACACCGCCCTGCACACCAATTTCTGGCAGTACGCTCCCCAGTTCGGATGGAACGTGCCAGCCAACACGGGTATCACCGGTACGAAGCTGTCCGGCAATATGCAGTTGGATTCCAACGGGCTGGGCTTCGTGGCCACCGGCATCCCGTTAAGCCCGTATGACGACGACGGCACGTGGGACCCTTATGGCACCGCGGTGCTCACCGTTAAAGACAGCAGCGGGAACGTGCTTCAGACGGCAACCGTAGTAGCCCCCGTCTCCACCGAAATCAATTGCCTCAACTGCCACAGTTCGCAGCTGGACATTCTCCAACAGCACGACAAGGACAACGGCACCAACCTGGCGGGCGACCAGGCAAGCGGCATAGTGCACCAATGCGCAGAGTGCCACGCGGACAATGCCCTGGGCGCGGCGGGCAAAGCTGGCGTGGAGAACCTGTCCCTTGCGATGCACAAATACCATGCGGACAAGATGGCCTACACCGCCACTGCGGCCGCAATGACGCCAACCTGTTTTAACTGCCATCCCGGCCCGAAGACACAATGCCTGAGGGGCCAGATGTACCGCGCCGGAAAAACCTGCACGGACTGCCACGGCGACATGGCAACCATGGCCAGTTCCATTTCAGGCGGGCGCCAGCCATGGCTGCAGGAACCAAAGTGCGGAACCTGCCATGACGCTTCACATTCGGAAAACCCGAATACTCTTTATCGTAATTCGGTACTCAATGACGCAGTTGACGGCGACATGAACGGCAAGATTTACTGCGAGGCCTGTCACAACAGCACGCACGCCGAATTCACTTCGGCAAACCCGGCAGACCCTACTATTCCCAAACAGTTACAGGGAGACACATACTGGATATGGAGTTGCCAGGTCTGCCATAACAGCGAAAGCGGCAGCCATATGCACAGCGGCGCGCCCAGCTATACCGGAACTACCTCCGGCGGCACCACTTCCAGCGGAGGCTCCACGGACGGCGGCAGTACAACTTCCAGCGGAGGTTCCACAGACGGCGGCAGTACAACATCCGGCAGTGGAGACGGCGGCAGTACAACTGCTTATACTGTTACCCCTTACGCTGGTAGCGGCGGCAGCATCAGCCCGTCGGGGCCCCAGTCTGTGAACTACGATGCAACCACGTCATTCACGGTAACTCCTAATCCGGGGTATAGCACCTCTTCCGTAACAGGCTGCGGCGGCTCCTTGTCCGGCAACACTTATACTACCAGGCCAATAACCGCCAATTGCACTGTTACTGCCAGTTTTTCCCGTACAACGACCAGCGACGGAGGTGATGATTAATCTCCGGCTTCAGTAAAACGGAGGGGCCTTCCGGCCCCTCCTTAAAACTTTTATTTTAGGAGGCAGATTTGAAATACATTGGCGGAATATCATTAGGCATTCTTTTGGCCGGGGTCATTTTCATGGGCAGCTATCACAGGGTAGGAGCCGGCGGCCCTCAAAAAACCCTGGATGCGTATTTTTCGGCCGGCATAAGGCAGGACTACGCGGCCGTCTATAACTGCTACTACGCCGCGTACAAGGCAAAGGTCGGCAAGGCCGAATACATCCGCCGCCGCAAGGAGGATGCGGCTGTTTTAAAGGCCTACAAAATCCTTTCGGTAAAACAGAATGGCAGCACCGCCCAGGCAAAGGTACTGCTTACGTTCAGGCCCGCACTCAGGACCGAAAACGCAAAGACCACTGATGTGCGGGTAAAGGAAAACATGGTGCGTGAGGATGGCCAGTGGAAGGTGCAGGTGTGGGGTTAAAAATAAAGTCATAATTGCCGCCGGCATTTTAAATTAGCTTCCTGAAAAATCTTGATAACAGATCCGGACTTCCTCTGGGATTGGATTTTACTTTTCATACCTGGGTTTCCGCTCCGATTATTGGGGGTTCGATTTATTCGTTTGTTCAGTCCCGGGCTTTGCAGCCAATATCCCGGGCTTTCGTTCCACTTTCCTAAGCCGTTTGTTTTGGCTTGAACCATGGTCTCCTCTTATTTGGGGTTGGAGCAAAAGCCGCCTGAAGCTGAGGCGGGGCGATTTATCCCCGCCTCAGCTGGCCAATTAGCGGCAGTTACTGCACTACAAAGCCAGATCCTGCGTAGCTTATGGGCATGAATACCCCGCCGCCTATATATTGGAGCTCAACGGCGTCATACTGGCCGCCGGAGAGCGAACCAGCGGTCCCGATGGTTGTGGATGATGTGAACGCATATATTCCGCCGGTAGCAGTGGCAACCAGATGAGCGCCGTCGGAGGACGAAGCGACTGACGCATAGGTTGCAAATGGCGCGCTCATCTGTGTCCAGGTTGAACCGGAGTCGCTTGACGTATATATTCCGCCGCCTGAAGAAACTGCAACCAGATGAGTGCCGTCGGAGGACGAAGCAACAGCCGTATAGTTCTCAACTGGCGCGCTCGTCTGTGTCCAGGTTGAACCGGAGTCGCTTGACGTATATATTCCCCAGCTGCCAGTACCGGTAGAAGCGGCAACCAGATGGGTGCCGTCGGAGGACGAAGCGACAGCCTGCCAGTAGGACACAATTGGCGCGCTCGTCTTGGCCCAGGTTGAACCGGAGTTGCTTGACGTATATATTTCGCCGACAGAAGAAGCTGCAACCAGATGAGTGCCGTCGGAGGACGAAGCGACGCTCCACCAGTTTGTGGTTGGCGCGCTCGTCAGAGTCCAGGTTGAACCGGAGTTGCTTGACGTATATATTCCGCCGCTCTGAGCAACAGCAACCAGATGAGTGCCGTCGGAGGACGAAGCGACGGACATCCAGAACGCGGTCGGCGCGCTCGTCTTGGCCCAGGTTGAACCGGAGTCGCTTGAGTTATATATTCC
>JAKAKS010000054.1 GCA_021813405.1 Nitrospirota bacterium | reverse complement strand
CAGGCTGACATGACCCTGGCGCGGCTGGACGGCATAGGGCACATCCTGCCAAACATAAATCTTTTCATCGCAATGTACGTCCGAAAAGAGGCCCTTCTTAGCTCTCAGATTGAAGGCACTCAGGCATCCCTTGAGGATATATTCGAATTCGAAAAAGGAGAGATGCCTGCCAATATCAACGACGTGGAAGAAGTCGTAAATTACATAAAGGCGCTTAACTATGGCATCGAGAGGCTGGGCGGGTTCCCTATGAGCCTGAGGCTTATAAGGGAAATTCACAGCGTCCTGATGAAGGGCGTTCGGGGCGGGAACAAAACGCCGGGCGAATTCCGAAGCACCCAGAACTGGCTGGGCCCGGCCGGCAGCACCCTTAATGATGCGACCTTTGTACCCCCGCCTCCTCATGAGGCCGAAAAAGCCATGGGAGACCTGAAGAAGTACATCCATAGAAGCCATGACAATTTGCCGGTCCTGGTGGATTGCGCTTTGATCCATTATCAGTTCGAGACGATACATCCATTTCTTGACGGCAATGGCAGGCTCGGGAGACTGCTTATAACGTTTTATCTTTACTGGAAGGGCGTGCTGAATAAACCCCTTCTGTATCTGAGCTTTTTTTTCAAAAAGAACCGGCAGGAGTACTATGACCGTTTGAACATGGTGAGAGACAGCGGGGATTATGAGCAATGGATTTCCTTTTTCCTAAGAGGTGTTATCGAAACCTCCGGCTCCGCCATCGAGACATCTAAAAAGATTCTTGAGCTGCAGACGGCCCACCGCGACCTATTATGGAAGAGGAAAATCTCGTCTCCGCTGGCCGTTGGCATACTGGAAAAACTGTTTTATGCGCCGTATGTCTCGGTCAAGGATATTTCAGGAGAGTTTCATATATCATTTCAGGCAGCGTCAACCCTGGTTTCCCAATTCGAAAAGGCTAGCATACTAAAAGAGATCACTGGCAGGAAACGGGACAAGCGCTATATCTATAACGATTATCTTAAAATCTTGTCGGAAGGAACAAAATAAAAAATATCTCCAGTCAGGTTTGCTTGTACGTGGCTTACAAATTCCAGAAGAACGTATCAAACAGCAAAAAAATAGTCTCACAGGATGTGACCGAAACAAAGGTGCGAATATCGTGCGGGTTTCTACCCGAAAAGGACGTTTTTTGCAGCCGCGGTCCGGTTGGCGTTACACCTTCTATACCGAACGAACAAAGATTCTTTTAAGGTATCAAGTTACGCCCTGATGCGCGCCTTGAAAACAATGGCAAAAACGTGCATAGTACAAGCAGAATTTAAATTTTGTAGATGGGCTGTGTGCAGCGAAGCCCAGCCTACATTACTGGCAATATAAATTCAAGATTAAAGAAAACACGGGGAAATGGCTCATGAAAGTCCAGAAAGGCACTAAACCTGAGTTGGATATTAGTAATTTTCGTTTTGATCCAAATGAAGCATTTGAACGGTTAAGCAAAGTAAAAAAAGGGACCACAGTTCCATTTATTGGGGTTAGCGATGGCTCTGTTATACTCTAAGGTGAAGACCCAAAAATGAAATTTGAATGGGACGAGAACAAAGAAAAGGCCAATCGGCTGAAGCACAAAATCTCTTTTCTTGAGGCGTGTTATATCTTTTCTGATAAATACATGCTTACACTTTTCGCCTGAAGAGCATTCAGGCGATGAAGACAGGTGGATAACCATTGGACGGGGATTGAACGGTAAAATTCTTGTCGTGGTCCACACGTACAGGAAAATAAAAGGCAGAGAAGCGGTGCGGATAATATCCGCCAGAAAGGCAACCAAGCATGAAGAAGCAAAGTATTTCGAGAGAAGGGGATAATATCGTGAAAAAAGAATACGATTTCACCAAAGCCGTTCAGGGGAAATTTTACAGGCCTCTGGAAAAGCTCGAAATCCCAATATACCTTGATAAAGAGGTCAAAGAGTTTTTCGGCAAAACGGCATCCAGAAAAAAGATCGGCCTCGATAAAGTAGTAAATACGATTCTACGCAAGGAAATGGAGATGCTCAAAGCCATAGGTGCTTAGGAAGAGAGCACATCTCATATTATTTTGAAAATCCGCATGATAGCGGCCCTTCTTTTGATGAAGATTTTAGGCCGAAACATGCTGAAAATGTAAGCGTCCGCAAACGTTTCACTTCCTGGACGCTATACTGACAGGCGCATTTTCGTGGAAGACGGCATCTTTCTGCCAGTAATAGAAAGTGCCTCAAAGCTCCAAGGGAGGCCGTAACTGGCCGGGATGCGGCGTGAAGGTCTATTTGGGCAGCCTGGAGAGTAGACCTGATGTCAAGCCCTCAAAGCAGAAAAGCAAAAAAGGTAAAATCAGCGGGTTACTTCAAAAGAGGCGCCAGTGGGGCTGGCGAACTTGTCCCGTCCTGCCGTTGAAGTAGGAAGGCCCCTAGCTGCATGATTTTAAGCAGCGGCCTCCTTTCCGTCAAGAGATTTCTGCTGTAAGACAGCAGCGAGTTTCGGTAATTCCTTGTAACCTCTTATGCGTCTGAATTTCTTCTCCGCTCTTAAGAGAGCGGCCACGGCCCACCGCTTGGCCATGTCGCCGCCCCGCCAGCGTTTAACTCTGCCGGTGGTAGTCCGCACTCCCGAGAAGCAAGATTCAAGAGGATTGGTCGTTGCCAGGGTCTTTTTCAGAAGCCCAGTAATCCCAAGCTTGTGCACGGTCAGGGTTTCCTCAAACCCTTCTTTCAGCGAGGCCGCGGCATCAGGATTAATTTTCTCAAGATACCGGACCGTCAGTTCAAGGGATTTCCTGGCCTCATCGTAATCGGCCATTTTGTAGGCCGCGCTGATCCGGGCATCTACTGCACTGTGGTGCTTCTCCGGAAGCTGCTTAAGAACATTGCGCCTTTTATGGGCCTGGCACCTTTGTACGAGGGCATCTGCGCCGAACACTCTGGTAACAGCAGACCTCAGAGCCTTCGCGCCGTCTAGCACAAAAAGATAATTTTTCCCGGTGTCCAGTCCACGCCGGGCCAGGTCCTCAAGCATGTTTTTGCACGCTTCGGCGTTTTCTGTAGGCGATATCCAAACCGGCCCCAAAGCTGATATTTTGGGACAGGGCTGATACGGGCAATGGGCAGACCACGGCGTTGTCTTTCCGGTATGAGGGCGTGCGGAAAGAATCAGGTATACGGCTTA
>JAKAKS010000042.1 GCA_021813405.1 Nitrospirota bacterium | reverse complement strand
ACACCGTCGTAAAGGATCACACAATACAGTTCCGCCGGAAGCGGGGCCGTTCCTATCATGAACTGGAGTTTCTGGCTGGAGAAGAGTTTCAGGCGGACTGGATGCAGTGGACGTCCCCCTTCGGTACCGTTTATTGCTTTACGCTCATTCTTTCCTGGAGCAGGTATCTCTACGCGAAGTTCCACCCCAGAAACTCATTTGAGTTCTTCCTGGACGGGCATATCGAGGCTTTCCGGGAAATGGGCGGCGTGACCGGCCGGGGCCGCTATGACAACCTCAAAAGCGTGGTCATTAAAAGGAGCCCTAAGCTCGTCCTTAACGGCCAGTTCGTCGATTTCGCCAGGCATTACGGCTTCTCGATATATCCGTGCACCCCAGGCCGGCCCAATGAAAAAGGCAGGATCGAGAGGGCCATAAGGGACATAAACGATTACATAAGGGTAAACGAATTCGAAAATTTGGAGGACCTGAACAGGAAGCTGGCCCTCTGGAGAATCGAGAGGAACAATCGCGTCCATCGCTCCACGGGCAAACCGCCGGCCCTGGCTCTTAAAGAGGAGAAACTCAGGCCGCTGCCCCAGATTGCATATAAACCATACCGGCCGGCCCCTGCCCAGGTGAGCACAACCGGCTTCGTCCAATTCGATATGAACCGTTATTCGGTCCCTTCGGAATATTCCGACGCCCCATGCAGAATCCTGGCCTATCCCAGTCATATAGAGATCGTGCTGAAGGGGAAAAAAATAACACACACACGGAGCTTTGATAAAGGCCGGAAAATCGAAAACCCGGCCCACAGGAAGAATCTCCTTGCCAGGACGCCAAACTTCAAATATCAGAGAATCCACCAACTCATGAGAAACATGGACAGCTCCCTAAAGGCATTCCTCGACAACTGCCCCGGCAACCCCTTGGAGAACGCCTACGAGCTCTTTAAACTCCTGAAGGGAACATCCAAGGAGACCCTGATCTCAGCCATCCGCGAATCGGTCCTTATGGGTTTCTTCAGCATCAACAATATCCTGAACCTCTTTCACTCGGGATGTTTTGATAATCCCGTGCGGCCGCAGAACTCAAAGCTCATGAACATATCCTATGAAGGGAGGCCCCTTAATGAGTACGATGAGCTTATCTGAGCTCTGGAGGCACTTCCGTTTGCTGACGGATTCGGAGAGCATATCCGAAAAGGAGAAGGAGTTCCTGCAACGGTTCCTCACTGGCGAATACCATAAACGGGAGCACAGAAGGATCGAGAACCTGGTGAGACAGTCCGGCATAAAAAGGCCGAAGCTTCTGACCGATTTCGACTGGGCCTTCAACCCGAAGGTCCCTAAAGAAAAGATGATGGAGTTCCTGAACACCGACTGGCTTAAAAAGCCAGCGAACCTGGTTATCATCGGGCCTGCGGGCGTGGGCAAGACCCATATGGCGACTGCCCTCTGCCACGATGCCCTTATGAAAGGGACCCAGACAGTCTTCCTCTCGTTATTCGATCTTACCGCCAGGCTCGCAAAGGCGAAAAGCGTCTACAATCTCATCGAATATTACGCGAAAATACCGGTCCTCTGCATTGACGAGTTGGGATACGTGATCCCCACCAAGGAGCAATCGGACGCTCTCTTTCAGATAATATCGAGGCGCTCCGAGATCGGCACGACAATCATGACAACCAACCTGGTGCCGTCCTCCTGGGGCAAGATATTCGATTCCGTGACCGCCTCCGCCATACTGGACAGGCTCAGCATGAACGGCAGGTTCATCACATTCGAGGGGAGATCCTATCGAAATAGAAAACAGGGTTGAGAACCGAAGGACAAAATGGCGGGCCAAAAAGGGCGGCTTTCGCAGTTTCAAAATCCGTCAGGGGATACCCATGTCCTCATCCTGTTTCGAACGAAAACTTTCCCGGCATTTTTGGCACCTTTTGACCGGCGCTAACACCGATAGTTTCTGATGGCTTTTTTTCTTCCGCTGGAGCGTCTTTGGACTTACCCCGATTGAACGGGCCAATACCAGATCGTTTACCATATATTCCCTTTTGAATCGGCTTAGGGTGTTTGAGGAAAATCCCTGGCGGATCATGCTGTCGAGATTAACGGAACTCTCCTTTTTGACCCCGAGCACGTCGAAGATACGTTCGTAGACAGCTGTTTGACTCATGGCAATGACCTCCTTCCTATATAGTCATCTGACCTTATCCTAATAGACATCTGACCATAATGTCAAGCAAAGAGGCCTTTGATCAGCTTTTCGGATTTTCTAGTCAGGGGCAATATGACTAGCTTATTTTGGATTTGGAAAAGATAATTAATTATCTTTTTTTGATATAAATATCTTTAAATGATAAAAAGTTATCGTAAAAAGACTTGACTTTTCTAGCCAAAACCCTATATATATGTAAGGTGAATAAAAATAATCATTTAAAGATTAAAAAATCTTTTAATGATAAGGAGGCTACATGTACATCAAGGAGAACGACTTCAAGTATTTTGACGGGCTTTACAAGGGGCTGGATGAGGAAAGGAGGAAAAAATTTCTGAAAATCCTCCTCAAGGCTGGAAGCCAAAGGTCCGGGGAGGAGGAGATAAAGAAAATCCAGGTGGTGGGAGACGAAATATTCGACGTGCAGGCCATAGCGCCTGAGGAGTTCATCACGAGAACAATGATCAAGAAGGCGTATAAGACGGCAAAGAGGGAAAAATGAAAATCTTGACCGACGCAATCGGAAAGGAGATAGCTGAGTGACGGAGAAAAAGCAGAAGAACCCTTTTCTGGGGGACGGCGCGGATTTCGAGGATTTATCCCCGGTGGCGCGGGAATATCTCGGCATGGCAGGCCGGATGCTTTACCACAGCAAGAGCAAGGCCAAGCCTACGACCATCTTCAACGCCAATATATTTGACAGCAGGGCCAAAAAGATATGGTTTGGGGACCTTGAGATCGAAAGGGACAGGGTAGCCCTTTTAAAGATTTCAAACGAACTGGGTCATCTGTACATCCTCTATGAAATGGCCGGGCGCTTCCTGGACTTCGTCCCTTCCAAAAGATATGTAGAAGTGAAGGCCGTGGTTATTGTGGCGCATGGGGACATTTTCTATAGCAACGAGTTTGCGGAACGTGCCCTGATATTTACTATGAGGGCAAGAAAGCCGAAGAAACCAATGCCGGAACTGGTACACGTTAAATCCGGGGAAATTGCCGTGGGGCAGGAAAAGGACATGATGCATTACGAAATATGCCATTCTCCGGGAGCTGGCCGTTACGGCCGGGATTACGTTGCAGTCACTCCCAGCTGCATGGGGGGATTCGCCTTCGGCAAGACCGCGGAGAACGCGCTCACAGCTCTCAAACGGCTATATACGATCTGCAAGTCAAAAGAAGCGGCGGATAAGGAGACAAAATGAACAGCATACCATACGGCTGGATAATGGCGGGCTATGTTGGTGGCGTGCTGTTTTCATTTTACGGGCTTCTGGCTTTAGGCCTATTGCTGGACGAAAAGTATCCCCACCTCATTAACAGGAAGTGGAAAAGGGTTCTTTGGCTGCTAAGCTGCCTGATACTCTTACCTATTCCAACCTTTTTACTCTTATTGGGATTCTCCACTTTAGCCCGTGAGGTCAAAAAATTCCTTTCCTGGAGCGAAGACGAAACAGATGAGGACATTTGCAAAGGAGAAAAGCGTGAAGACTGACTTTACTAAAAAACCAGACACGGGCAGACCTGAAGGCAGGATAGAGCTTGCACGCATGGTGCTTGAAATATTTGATCTTTGGGGATTGAAGGTTAAGGAACAGCTTTCTCTGCTGGGGTTGAGTCCCAGGTCCAGGGCCAGATTAAAGCAGTACCTGGAGGGAGAGGCATTTGCCAATCAACTGGACCTTCGAGGCCGGGCCATGAATCTGCTTTCAATACAGAGCTCGCTTGGCGCTATTTACCCTAATAGCCCGGAGGTCGCCGTCAAATGGATGACTACACCAAAAAGCAAATTCGACGGGCTCACGCCGGTTGATTATGTGCACAAAGAGGGGTTTTTTGGTCTTTCGAACATAAAACGAGACCTTGAATTTGAGGTCAATAGACCTCCATTCGACGCCAAAAAAATCCTTCGTAAAGCCAGAGCAGTTAGAAAGAAAATCTACGATGTTTCCAAAGCTTTAAAGATCAACAACGAGATCGAGGGCTTTTATTTCGATACTCTCATCAGAAAAGGGATCCCTTTCTATATGGCCCGGAGGGTGCAGAGACTCCTGGATATTTCCGACAAGGAGTTTGCAAGGTTCATCGGCATCGGTATGGGCACTTTCCGGCGTCTCAAGATAAAAAGGGGGAGATTATCGCGTCTGTCGAGCGATCAGGTCTACCGCTTATCCGCCCTATTTGCCGTGAGCGTGGAAGTGTTGGGAAGCGAAGAGGCTGCCCGGAAATGGTTTACTAGCGGCCTGATCCCGCTTAGAGGACGGACTCCTCTTGATCTGGCGGAAACGGACCCGGGTTCCAGAGAGGTGGAAAGCCTTCTGGGTGGAATCATGTTCGGCACAATCCTTTAATGGAGGACACAAATGAAACACCTGTCTTTTGGCTGGATTATAGCCGGTTATTTCGCCATGGTGATTTTTTCTTTCCTGTACTTAACCGGCTTGCAGTTTGTAATAGAAGAGAAACACCCCAGGCTCATTGACAAGAGGTGGAAAAGGATACTTTGGCTTATGAGCTGCCTTCTTTTCATACCTTACCTAATTACTATGGCGGGTTTCCCTTCTTATCTGGTTAGGGAGGGCAGAAGATTTCTGTCCCAAAATCAAAAAGAAGACAAGAAAAAACAGGATAAAAAGGAGGACTACAAATAATGATTTTGTACACAAGGCTTAAATGCTGGTGGCATGCAAGGAAGGACGGCCGGCGTAATTATCCGGCTGTGGACGACTCTGTTTGTCCGGAGTTTGAAGGCGAGCTACACCGGGCGTGCCAGCAAGGGCTCTCTACCCTGGCCATAAACTGGCATGAAAGAGAAAAGGAAACGGAGGCGAGGTTTGCAAACGCAAGCAGGGCTTGTGAAAACACCAGCCGCGAACTGGATAAAGCGAAACAGGACCGGTCTTCTTCCGAAGTAGCTCTTAATCAGGCCGAAAAACTTTCCCAGAATCTGGAGCACGTATCTCCGGGACATGCGACATATTTGGTCTTGATGGGCTTTCTTATGCTTCTGGAGTTACCCCTTAACTCGGCAGTTTTCGAAGTTTTCGGCCGCTCCACTGTGGAAACATGGATTTACGCTCTGGTGCCGAGCGCTTTTATTCCGATATTGGCTCATTTTATAGGGCAGTCGCTTAAGCGCGGGCTCAGTCATAAAACGCCTTTGGCCATGTTTCTTATATCCACTGCGCTTCTTGCCGGTCTGTTTTTTGTCCAGGCATATGTCCGGGAGAAATATTTTACAGGGTCGGGGTATCAGCAGGTAGTCGGGTTTACATTGAACTCCAGGATGGTCACTCTGGTATTTCTGTTTCTAACCGGTGTAGTCGCCATGGCCTCCGTATGGCTCTCCTATAATGCAAGCCCAAGCGATCCAGGTACGTTTAACAAGATAAGGAAAATGCTCAATAAAGCAAAGCGGGCAAATAGGGATTCAGCTAAACGCATGGCCGATACCGAGAAAAAATATCTTATCGCCTCGGCCGTACTTGAGAAAACCAAAGCTGAAAGAAAGCACGCTTTCGGCAAGACCTTGAATGAGGCCGAAAGGCTCAAAAATATCTGGGCTAATTACGTCTACTATTACCGCCACATCCATATGCAAAACAGAAAGGACAATGCCCGTCCTTCCTGTTTCAACAAGGAACCGCAGGTGGAGCTTCCTGACGGCCTCAAGGCGATAGAGTGGCACGAGCGGACTATTACAACTGGAGCCAGGGCCGAGGCCGGGAATTTCCCAGCAAGGGCTGTCACCCTGGCCGGCAGGAGGTAATAATGAAGCTGAAGCTATTAGCTGGCACAATTTTTTTGATAACGGTCCTGAACGCCGCTTCCTCATATGCAGGAAGCGGCAAGGCCGTCTTCGTCCTCTTTGACGTAAGTGGAAGCACTCAATCCAGCCGGAAAGAGTACCTTGACGGTTTTATAAAGATACTGGATATTAGGGCGCCCGGCGAGGAGAGTGTATCTGCATTGGGGCTTAAGGATACTATCGCCGCCGACATAATCACGGGTAACAGCCTCTCGACTTCGGAACTGCCCATAGAGCATCAGTTCAAATACTCCTTCTGGAGCGGCCAGAACGCCATGTTTGCGGGTTCCAAAGCCGTTGTCGAAAAAAAGGAGCTTGCCAGGGAGGCCAAGGACCTGCTTTCGGACAAAACGGCCAGGGGCTCAGATATTATGAATTCAATGCGGCTGGCGGAGAGGGTCTTTAGCCGGTACAAAAAGGACAAGCCTGTCCTTGTGATCTTTTCTGACATGATCGAGCAGGCAGGTGGCTATGACTTTGAAAATGACAATCTCACGGAAAAGCGGATCACAGCAATCATCCGACAGGAACAGGCAAAGGGGCTGCCGGACCTGAGAGGCGTAACCGTCTACGTGACCGGCGCAAATGCGAAAAGCAGCACTCAATTTCTCAAAATAAGGAATTTCTGGATACGTTATTTCAAGGCTTGCGGGGCTGTACTGGACAAGGCCAACTATGGCAGGGCTTTCATGGAAATTTCAGAGTAAAAAACCGGCTATAGCTTGTTCACAATGGGAAAGACAACCATTTACAATTTCTCCAACTTGGAAGATCCGGCATACGAAGCCAAAATCATTCGGGCAATTGGCAAGAATATCCGTAACCTGAGGCAAGCCCGAAAGCTTACTCAGGAGGAATTGAGCTATAAAGCCAGCATAAATGCCAAGTACCTTGGGGAAATCGAACGGGGTGAAAAAAACCCAACCGGGCTTGTAATTTTTAAGCTTGCTCAGATTCTGAAGGCCCCGATCTCAGAGATCATGCCGTATTCGGGGTATAGTGGGCTCTTACTCGAAGTGGAGAAACTGTTCGAGGGCAAAAAACCCGACGATCTTAAGAAGGCGGTCAAGCTGATGGAGTGTTTCCTCAATCTGGTAAACGACGAGAGAGAAACTAAATGATTCGGAGGGGAAAATGATGAAATATCTAACCACAGCAGTCATGATCTTTGTAATATTGGCTTTAGCTGGATGCGGTGGCAACGCTTACGAAAAGGTCTTCAATGATGACCAAACGATCAATGCCAGGACCTTTAACGCCTCTGCTGAAGACTGCTATCTTGCCTGTAAAAGGGCCGTTTTAGACCAGAATTTCACAATCGAATCGGATGACGCTCAAGGGAAAGCTTTTAAAGCAATAAAATATTTCCCGAGCGGAAAAGACAGCACGGTCCTGGAGATTAGCATCAACATTATGGGCTCAGACAGGCCCAAAGTTTACGCCAACGCCGTCCAGTATGTAGATAAGGTAAGGACGACCACGCAAACTACGATGTTGGGGCTGGTCCCGATAGGTAGTTCGGCGACAAAGGTTAAACAGAACGAAGAAAGCATCGAGGACAAGGACTTTTATAACAGGTTTTTTGCATCTGTGGATAAAGAGCTCAAAGCAGGAGAAAAATAAAAAAGGGAGGGAGTATGAAAAAGAGCATTGTTTTATTCGTAATCGCCTTGCTGACCGTTTCAGGATGCGTCAGTTATACGCCAAAGCAGGTTGCAATGAATGACCCGGCAGCGTACACAATGCGCCAGACCAAGGAGAATATTTCACTTGCGATTGACCCCTATTATTCCGCTGATAAGCAGAAGAAGGCCTTCGATACAAGCGATTCCATGATTTCCCAAGGGCTGATGCCGGTAGCCGTAATTGTAAAAAACGATGGTGATATTCCGGTCAAAGTCGAAAAAGGCATGTTCGCGCTAATGAAACCGGACGGCTCTCAGGAAAAACCCGTGCCTGTGGAGGATGTTTATAAGGCGGTCAAATATTCCACCCTTGGCAGGGCCGTAATGGGCGGTGCTTTTGCGGCAGCTTCGGCGTCAAATGCGAACGAGGCCATGCTGGCCGATCTGAAAAATAAGGACCTGAAAGACCATGTCGTGGCCAAAGACGCCACTGACACCGGTTTCCTTTTCTTCGATGTCCCCAAGGATATTAAAGGCGTGGATGGGTATAAAATCGTGGCAGGAATTTCCGAAAATGGGACAACGGTTGTAGATTTCAAGATACCACTACAGTAAGGATAACCGGGCGCATGAGGGATGCGGCTGTTTCTCCTCCCTCATGTGCTCATTTAGAGGAGGAGCATGATGAAAAGAGAGTTCTTATTGTACTGGACTCCTATTTTTCTAATCTTATTGATCATTTCGGCATGTCACGGAGGCAGCGGGAATGCATCACGAAGTGGCTCAAATACAGGCAATAAAAACAGGTTAATGGCGCAGTCTGGGCCAGACTGGGTCAGTCTTTTACACAAGTCGTGGTCTGATGGACTTCTTAACCATACTGTGGACGCTTCATACGATAAGAACAGTCTAAAAACGGTCGGCGCGGGATTAAATGAAGTCGTAGAATCTGATAGCTATGGCGACGATACAGGCGTTCTTTTTGGGCTTCACCGATATCTTATAAATTGCAAAACACGCCGAATTATTTCATGCAAGGGCCTAAGAAAACCTGATTGGCAATTGGCTGGCCCATTTGCGTCCACCATGAAGAAAAATCTTATAAATAAAATTTGTCAATAAGAATGCACTTATAATTGCCAGAAAAATAAGAAGAGTTACGGAACAGACTATTGAGCGAACATTCCACCTTCAGTAATGGGGGTCGAAATAACTGTTACAAACGGCACGCCTGCTAGCGGAATAATGTGTCAGGGCCAGACCTGTTACCCTGACTAGAAAATGAAGTTGCATTAATGGAGGGGTGAAATGGATCCGCTTTATATTATCCTTGGGGGCATTCTAATGATGGCTCTCTTCGCATTTATAGTTTCCTACATAGATGACCATCCAAAAAGAAAAAAGGGTTCGCAAAAATAGGGTAACATCATGTATACATAGAGATGGTTTTTGGCGGAAACAAAAATCTTGGATTAAAACGAGAAGAGAGTGCCGGCTTCGATGACATCATTAAAAAGTGGAATTCCTATGGCCGCGGCCGACCACTCAAAAAGATATTGGATCTGACGGATAAAGAGTTCGCCAGAATAATTGGCTCCAGCCAAAGCACTTTTTCGTTATGTTTAAAAATTGGGGGCTTTCATAGAACAAAAGAGTGTTACATCAGATATAAAAAAATCAGATCCGCATAGCCTTGAGGGCAGGATTGCTCTTGCTGGTATGATTATCAGGCTCTTTGACCACTGGAAATTGTCCTTGGAAGATCGGCTTGAGTTTCTTGGCTTATCAAGTTCTAAGACACTGACCCTCTATCGAAAGGGCGGTCCGATTGCAAATAGACCGGATCTACTGGAACGCGTCGGCTGTCTGCTCGCTATCCATCAGTCGCTTCGAATTCTGTTTTCCTATAATCGGGAGATTGCCTATGAGTGGATGACCACGCCGAATTCGAAATTCCAAGGGCGACCTCCAGCCAGTATCGTACGAGAGAAAGGATTAGTAGGTCTTAAGGAGGTAAGGCAATATCTTGAATTTGAGCGCGAAAGATAAAACGGTTTTACAGCGCTTAAAAGCTAAAAACATTATAATGGCAGTCTAAATTAACTTTGGCCTGAGCGCAGGGGGGGTATGTAATTGAAGCGCATTTTAATAGTAGAGGACGAGATAAACACCGCCAAAGGTCTGGCGGAACTGCTCGAAATGTGGGGATACAGGGCGTGCGGAACGGCGCAATCGGGCGAGGATGCGCTAAACGCGGCTCATTCTGAACGGCCGGATGCCGTCCTGATGGACGTAAAGATGCGCGGCAAAATGGATGAGATTGAGGCCGGACGGCTGATAAATTCACAACTCGGCATTCCGGTAATTATAATGACTGCCTATTACAGTCCTGAAATGGAACGCCTGAAAGAGACCAAGAAAATTCAATACATAAACAAGCCCTTTGACCTTGAGCAATTACAATCCATGCTCGCGGCCTGCTTAGACGATTAATGGAACAAGATTTATTTATTGCTGACAAAGTTGAGCGCGGCACAGCGTTTCCAGACAGCAACCTTGTATAAGATACTAGCCCCCTTAGAAATTAAGGATTCCCTAGATCCTTTCTAAGCGGCAAAGGCAGATGAGATTACAATGGCTGGTGTTTTCGTAATGTTAATTCCTTAATAATCGGGGGCTCATACTCCGTTACACACCTTTTACCTAAAGGTGTCTGCACATTTGGGCAATGTATTCTGATTCTCAAACGCCCATTTCCAGAATCTCTATAGGTCAAAAAGGCCCTCTGAGGGTCGTCCTGATCTTTAAACCAACACGCCTTGCATCTGGGCGTCTTTGCTTTTATGATTTTCGTCTCCATGCTTTATTTATAGATTTTCGCCTGGTGAAAGTCAAACCGATCTCATACTTTTTTCCCATTTTCCCAGCGTTTTTCAAAAAATGGTATTCTACGTGAAATTCGATTTTGTTAAGGAGGGTAGCATGGATATTATTTCTGCAGTAACGAGGCAAACAAAAAGGCAGATCGAAAACATTAATAAATTGACTGCCGAGCTGACTAGCGCAATAAAAAACGTACTCGACATAATCCCGCAGGAGGACAGGTCAGCGGCGGTTGACTCATTCCTTGACGGTATCAAAAGTGCCTTGGTTGGGACTACTCGAGTTCGCGGGAAAAAGCGTGGCCGGCGTAAAGGGACCAAAACCGCCCAAAAACCTGAGAGAAAGCCTGGCAGGCCGCGCAAGAGGGGAAGAAAGCCCAGAAAACAAGTAGCTGCTGCGGTCGAAGCTACGGAATAAAAAATAAAACCTAGCGATGAGGGGGAGGACGGCAGCACTGCCGTCCTCCCCTTTAGTTTTTAGAAGAGGCAGTTTTACTCTTTTTCTTCCAGGGATATTTTTTTACTACGCGGCCATTTTCATACACGATCAACGGAGTACGAGTTTCCTCGGCAATCTTTTTTGCCCTGGCGGCAGCGCGGCGCAGCGCAACTCCCACTTTCGCTAAATCCGGATCTTGAATCTGTTTTTCGAGTTTAGTCATTTGTTTTCTCCCTTATCGAGAATCCTTGGCCTTGGACCTGAATTATCATAAAGAACCCAGGCATTTACCAATTGTTTATAGAGATTAAAATTGCTCAAGCCTTTTTTATATCGGCGCCTGACAGTCTCCTCTGGAACGTTATGACCACCTTGCTTCACCCGATTCTTTACCCTCTCAATGGAAGTCGAAACATCTGGAATATAAAGAAATATCAATTTTATCTCATACCCCATTTTATGCCAGTCCGGTATCATTTGAGCATAGGTTTTCCCACTCAAGGTAGTCTCAAAGGCAAAGCTCTCGCCACTTGATGCGTGCCTCTTGATCTCCTCGATCATGAGCCTGCCGGCATGGAAAGACGCTATTTCGGGTTTGAATGGAGAAATCCCCGCTGCAATAAGATCCGCATTCACAAAAACTGGGCAGCCAGCCTCCTTTGGAAGGAACTCTTGGGCAAACGTCGTCTTGCCTGCGCCATTCGGCCCAGCAATGATGACTATTTTCTTGTCCTTACTCACTTTTTTAGAATTGTTGCCCCTTACCTTGCGCTTCATTTCTTAGACTCTCAATTAAAGCAGTAATACCATATGCGCCTTCAGCTCCTGTAAACATTTTTGAAATAAACTCTTCCCCACTACAGTTGATATAAACAAGTGATTCAGTCGATATTTGCGTCATATTAAATTCCGGCATATCAGAATAGAAATTATTTTTTTGTATATCTTTAAACAAATTAACGAGTTGTACCGTAGATTCTTTTTTCAATATCTTATCAAAGCCGTATCGCTTTTCAAAATCAACATCATTAAACATTAATGAAGGCATCTTTGGATTGACAACAATGATTTTTTTATCTTGGTCGGGATTAGTCATTAATTCATTGAAAATCAAATTATTTACATGTGGATCAAAAAAACTATAGCCGATAATAAAAAAATATCTCTTTTCATGAAGCTGGTCGTGAAATATTTTTAACAAACTAAAGAATGGATCAATCGTAAATAGCTTCGTGCCATGACCAAATATTAAAAACGGAGCCGTCTTGGTATCAATTTCCGTTTCATCAATGCTTTGGTTAATCTTTCTTACTGTGCCATCATTCATTCTCAGCCAATCAATCGACCCATGCAACTTGTAGTAATTAATCCGCCCGGCATTATAAGTGTCTTCACCGATTATTGTCTTATCAAATCCTACCCATTTCTGACTTACGAAGCCGGTGTAAACACTATTATCATTTTTAAATTGCTCTTCTAAAACAAGGTCGTTATTTAACGTAAACCACTCCAATTTTGTATCAATGCCAGGTTTGTCTCTAAAAAAATCAACCATAGGATTCAGAAAATCTGTGTTGTTCACATTAAGCCAGTTCGGATAACAGTGAGTTTTAATTTTTCTTTCAATAGAATCATATAGATCCAATTCTGAATCCCGATTTTCTATTCTAAACTCGTATTCTAACTGTATAATTTTATCAGACCAATTACCTGTAACAGGATAGGGTAAGAGATTTTCTCTGTTTTGAATTCTCCGTAAAAGCATTGCGAATTCTTCTATGTTCGGCTGATAAGAATATTTTCCGTCGGTTTCCAATGAACGCCACTGGGCATGGTAATAAAGACAGGACAAAATAAATTTTATCGTCTTCCTCTCAGTCTGCGTGAATATACTATTCCCATCATTGCTGAGGCTTTGTAAATCGGCCAGCATTTCCATAGACATCTTACATGCCGCTGGTTTTGAAAAACCGGCGCCGGTAAAGAATATTATATCCTTGAGCTCTTTCATACAAACCAAATTGTTCGGTGGGCAGTATTATTATCGGGTATTTGATTGTCTTCAAAATGCGAAACGTACTCTGCTATCATTTTTGAATATAACGTCGTAACCGGTTGAGCTTTTTGTTTAAGTCCCTTCCAATACAATCTGGAGAATTCATATATCTGATCTATTAGCATATCATGAGGGAATGACCCGCTTGGATCATAGATCTTTATTTTGACTGGATATTCTTCCTGTCGGATCGGATTAACGGGTTTTTCCCAGTACCTTAAATTATTGAAAAGTAAATATTCATTTGGTTTCAACCCAATATAGGTCCCACTTCGAGGCATGAGAAGATCATATCCCAAATCAAAACAGATATCCGTTGACGTCTTCACATCATTAACTTCAACAAACACAATAGGAATTTTAAGATTTAATTCGGTTGAAAGCATTTTTTCAATTGATATTCTCTCTTCTCCTGACGGCGGTTTAAAATAATGTATAACCAGACTATCGCAGGATTGATTCAGTTCTATGTAATTTGATATAGAGTTCCTAACTGATTGAGTAATCTCCCGAACAGAATTCTTCTCCTCAAAGGAATCTATGCGCTTCAGTAATCCTTCATTGTCAAAGTAGATAGCTGATCCGATGAAGCTATTGACCTTGCTTCTAAAAATATTGAATCCAATAATTAGTTGATTATACTTATCGGTCGGCAATTTCCACGGGACGCCTCCTAACTTGGCAAGCATCGCTATGGATATGTTTGGGAGATAATAATGAAAATTTTCTAAAAAGATTTTGCCACGCTCAAGGAATTGGGAGGCTATATTTTTCTTGAGCAGTATTTCTTTAATTTTAAAGTAAGCGCTAGATTGTTCAGCCGTAGCATTTTGCTTGTTAAACGGCATAATACATATGGCTATAAGGTTTTCATATGAACTCTCTGGCAATTCACTCTCAAGCTTTTGCGGCAACACGATAAAATCGTCATATTTGATTTTTATTTCCGCCGGCTGTGCAGGAATGCCGACATAGGATTCTAATCCAGGGAAGTGGCGATAGCCCCTCGAAAAGTATGTGAACAATTTATTGGCCGATTCAGAATCTGGATAGATAAAAAGCAGTTTTGTATTTCCAATATTTTCTGGCTTTTTATGTTGACCATGATCCCGCATACCATTAATCGGATTGGAATCCGTCTGGTTATTTCCAAAAATCATTTTATTGGATTCAAATGATACATATTTGATTTGGGAATCATCCAACTTTTTAAATGGTATATAAATTTTTAAATATTCGTTGTCTAAAGAAGAAAAACTCTCTTTAACAAATTTATCAATAAGGTCATAGTTTCTTTTATAGAATTGAAAATGAGGTTTCGGGAAAATTCCTAACTTTTTACGTATTTCAAAATCAGCTTTTGCTGAAATTTGAGCCTGAGAACCATCGATATCGGATTTTACTTCCTCATATCTCAGCAGAAGATTTTGGTGAAGCACCTTATGATGGTCGGTCAGTTCGGCTTTATTTCGTTTGGGGAAATATGTATCTTCGCTACCGATACTGATGGAAAGCTCGTTAAAATGCCTTTTTGAACTTTTATCATAATAGCAATAGATGACGAAATCATATCTTATGTATTTATCAAAATCATTTTCAGTTCCGGCTTTCTGATAAACACAGAAATCGCATCCTTCTTTATACGGTTCGATGAAAAGGTCCTTGTTAAGAAATAACCTAAGGAGGGTCTCCCTGATAAATAGTTTTTTGAACTTTTGGTTATAGGTATTAATTACTGCTTTTTTTTCTGATCCGACAGATTCATAGAAAGAAAAATAAATCGATGGTTCATTGCCGATTTCTTCTTCCCTGAAATCTTTCAGCCAATCTATTATATCCTTGGCATTTTCGGTTCTTTCTAAATCTTCATGAAGATAAGTAGGTTTCTTGCCTTTCAAATAATGAGTATAGTTTCCTCTGAAGAAAGATACCTCAATATCCTTCTTCGCTATATCAAGGGCGAATCTATTAATAACTATATTTGCCATAGATGGTTTCCTGATAATTATACTGTTTATTGTTTCTCATCAGCCTTTCCCCTCCACAATGTCAATCTCTTCCGGTGTGAGGCCGTAGAGGGCATAGACCAGCTTGTTTATTTCCCCTTCCAGACGAGTCACAGCGGAGCTGTCAGAATCCGAAAGAATTTTTTTGACACGCTCAATAATTGAAGCCTTCTGTTTTTCCGAACCCAATGCAACGGGGAAATGCTGCATAAAAATAGCACCGGGCTCAAAAAACCCGCCCCGCAATAATGGAAGAGTCGATTCAAACCACTGCATTACAAGCTTGGAATTAAGTATTGCTAAAAGGCAAAGATCGTCGGTCGGGATTATAAAGCATTTCTGGTTTGTTAAAACACCACTTGTGTCAAATGCAAATATGTTGGTCTTAGTGATATTAGGATAAACGATCTTCGGCGCCTCGAACTCCTCATAGTAAGCGCATGACCGCAATTCCCACCAGAACTTGCCCTGATCGTCCCGCTTTGTGAGCCTGTCTTCCCACTGCGACAGATAGTCATTTACAGCAGGGTAAGTATGATCGAATATCTTTCTTGCTTTCCCCTCAGTCATCTCATCAGACCATGGCCATTGCTTGTTCGAGCTGCTGGCGATGTTTATCACATAAAGCCCCGCCCATCCCGCCTGCCATTTCTTTATGTCTCTGCCCCGAAGCCAAGGTTTTATTAATTCCTTGCTCTTAGGGTCTTCAGAAATGAGTTTCTGCCGAGTTTCCTCATCAATGACAAACGCCTCGTTAAGTCCGGTCTTAATGCCATAATAGAATTTGCCGTGCACATATTCCCCGAGTGGAACTCCCGCTTTGCGCAATTTCTCCATCAATGCCAGAACTTCGGGGCGCTCTAGATTCCAGCCTTCTTCCCGGAGTGATGATACAGGCATTGGAAAACCGATTCCCTGAAGGGTTTCCTCCAACCGCTCAAGTTGTGATGCGTTTGTAAACGTTGCAGTCAATGCCTTTTCATCTTTTCCGGGATACCTGTTCTCGATAAGAATTATTGAAGGATAAGTCGTAGCATCGAAGATGGGCAGGTCGCAAAAATCTATAACAATCCGTGGAGTCGTCCCCAAAGCCAATAGCAAGCGCGTGTTCTTGCCATAGCCAGCGCGCATGAACTTGTTTGGTGCGATAAAACACAGGTGCCCACCGGGCCGAAGTATCTCGACTCCTCTCTTATAAAAATACGTATAAATATCTGCCATCCCACAATAAAAATCGCCGAACTCCTTTTTTAAAGCCGGCTTTAAATCCTTAATAGACTCCTGGCGCACATAGGGTGGATTGGCTATCACAATATCAAATCCACCCTTTTGGAAGACCTCACTGAAGTATATCTTGAAATCGAAATGCCGGTCCTCGTGCGTAATCTCCTTTAAAAGACCATCGATATTTTCCTTGAACTCGGCCTTCTTTCTGGGATTCGTTTCTTCAAAATATTTTTGCTTTTGATTTTCAAGCTCTTTAAGATTACCATGGTGAAACATCTCATTTACGCTTGAAAGCGAATTTCCACAGACAATCTTGTAATCAAGATTCGGCAGCGGCTTTATTGATTTGAAGTCGTCCTCGTCGACGACCAGAGAGAGCCAGAGCCTCAGTTTTGCAATATCCACGGCACCGGCATCGATATCAACGCCATAAATGCTCTCTTGAATAGCGTGTCGTTTGAAATCATAAGCCGTTCTTTTTTTGTCGGCTATGTCCTTGATGTATGGGTACGCTAATGGCGGAAGAATATATGTGGTCAGTGTCTCCCTAGCCCGGATGATCTCGTGCATAATACCGACGGGGAAAGCCCCAGATCCAATAGCGGGATCGCAGATTTTAATGCTGGCAAGTTTGTCATCCAGGAGAATGGCATTACTCCTTATGCTCTCTGGCATTTTGTATTTGTAAGACGTTGTCCCCTGCTCTTTTGCCAAATCGTTATTTATGGCAAAATCACCGCGTCTGACGAATGCCTCAATGTCTGACCGCGGGATCGGTTTCTGTATGACTGTAAGGACTTCTTGATCGGGATCATCCTCTCCGATTAGTTTCTTTTGCACTTGCTTCTGGTTTGCAATACTCATTTTTTGAATGCCCAGAGCTGTATCTAGGTACTCGATAAGGCTTTCCTGGCACATGTAGTGAACGATCTCGCGGGGTGTGTAGTAAGCGCCTTTTGATTTCCGATCCTTTATCTCAAGCAGGTTCTCAAATACCTTTCCAAGCATTTCAGGATCGACGGCGACTTCCCTTTCCAGGGGCTCGTCTTCTCGCACTGTAAAATTATAAAGATCGAATGTGTTGAATATTTCTCTAAGGGTCTCATTTTTTAGAAAAATATCAATTTCCTCCCAGTTATAGCCGTTAATTGGCTCAAATAAGCCACCATTCAGGAAAGGGATTTTGCAGTTGAAGCGGCTATAGAAGGACACTTCCCCCCTGTCTATTGCTAGTGCTTCGTAAAAGAGGGGTTCAAGTATATCGTTAAAGAAATTATCGTAGGAAGCGATTTCTTTATCAAACAGCTTCCGCATGAAATTCTTAGGACCGCTGCCCCATGGCTTGTCCTTTTCAACTCCGAGCCAGCCCTTCTTTTGAATGAAATAGAGGAAAACAATCTGACCCAGGAGCTTTTTGGCGAAATTTCCGGTCTCGATATTCCTTTTTTCAAATTCAGCCTTTATTCTCTTATCACTGGAAACAAGGCCGTCTAATTCTTCTTTAACGGAAAGGAACAAGTTCTTATATCGGCTAAAGAACTCTTTTGTAACCGACTCGATATTAAACGCCCGCTCGATCTCGCTAAGAACGGGATTTTTTTCGCTCTCAAGAAGTGGGGCAAGCTGCTGTTGCGCGGTGTGATTTGGCTCGTTTACGCCAACAAGGAAGGAATATCTCCTTGCAGGCGTTAGGTCCTCTTTGACTTTAACTTTGCCACTTTCTTCCTGGACCGTCCTGTAATCCATATGCACAAAAGAAAAGCGCCAGTCCGGCAGGCCATCGGTGCAAAAGGCCACTATGGCGGCATCCTTCTCCCCGCGTTGTTTGAGATACCGGGCTACAAAATTGCGCTGCATGGTACGGGCACGTTCCAGCGCTGCCTCTTTTTTCAAATAAACTGCGAGGACATCAAGCTCGGTCCCATTGGGGTCTGTATACTTGCCTATGCGCTTATAACTTCTGACATGCTCTTTAAATGCATCTGGGATATATGCACCTCTGTAATCCTGCGCCTTTGATTCATCCAGTTCATTTAAAAGATTTTTGGCAAAAAGACGGAACCTGTCCTCATCAAAGGGGTTATCAAAGGTTTCCTTAACCAGTCTGGCCGCTTCGTCTCTTGTCATGATTTTTCGGCCACCGTCAGATATTCTGATAGAATGACTTCCCGCCTATCCTGAATGCCCCCCTGGCCGACCGTGCCGGTATCCAGAATAGATAGATTGATATTCTTTTTCAGTATGGCGAGCACCTTTAATGGGTTTACCTCTTTTTCTATTTCTTTCTTTATCCGCTTGCTTGTGTTCTTAGGCATTATCCCGTTCTCAAATGCCCTGAGGAGCGATTGTAAAAAGTCCTCATCATCTTCAGTGAACCCAGGAAACAGCTTCATTTCTTTTGCCTTGAGCCGTTTAATAACATACGCCTCATTAGAGCTTCCCTTACTGTTAACTATCTCAGCGGTCTCGCCTGATACGGCCAAATCGAACATCGCCTTGTTCTGATCGAGAAGGGGATAAAATTCTTTAGGTGTTTGAAGCTTTCTGGCTGACTCCAGGCATCTAAAGAGGTCCACGGCTTCGAAGAATGTAAGCTCCTTCGACTCCGGCCCGCTGGCCCGGAAGAACTTTTTCAGTTTCCCTTTACGGAAAAAGGTAATTAGGCAGTCTTGTTTGACCTCATCGTTTTTGCGGCAAGTCCTGGCCTTTTTGGGGAGACGCTTTATCTGCTCGAAAAGGGGGGAGTTTTTATCCCTTACATCTCTAAGTATTTGCAAATACTCCAGCTCGGACCTTTCCTCTTCATCTTCTCCCTGGAAGGTCCTCTTTTCACTTAATCTCTTATAGAGGTTATCGCCAAACAACTCATGAGTTGAGATCACTTCCTCCTCGGTCAGGTACTTGGCATCTTCTCCAAGGGTATCGTGAAATGCCTGTATTTTCGATTTGATGCTCGCCTCAAGCCCGAGGTGTTCATCCGATTGCGAAGTAGGGAAAAAATTAAATATATGAATTTGCTCATGCTCAGAGCCAACGCGGTTCACGCGGCCAACACGCTGCAGGACCCTCATCGGATTCCATGGCAGGTCATAATTGATGACTGTGTTCGACCGATGAAGGTTTATTCCTTCAGCCAATATATCCGTAGTAATAAGAAGCCGGATAGTATCCTTTTTGTGCTTGCTTGCGGGATCAAAGTTTTCTTTAATCATATCGCGGGCTACAGGGGTGCTTACCTCGACATTTTCGTACACACCTCCGGCGCTTGAAAAAAAGAAAACCGTCGAAGGAAAAGCCTTTTCAAGATTTTTATAGAGATACTCCCCGGTTTCCTTTGATTCAGTGAAGACGATGAGCTTCCCGTCTTTAAGAGGTCCTTTTTCCCCAAGGTCGTCGATAAACTTATTCAGTTTGGGATCGGAAACAATATCTTTCCATAAAGACCCTATCTCGCTTAGCAAGGCAAGGTCCTTTTTAAGGCCGGTCAGGAAATCTCCCCTGAACTCCGTCACGTCATATTTTTGTACCTTGCCGCCTTCAACCAGCCTCAACAGTTCTTCTTCATTATCAGTATCAAGGAAATCATAGACATTTACCTTCTTGCCTATGTAAACCGTGCCCTTTTCGTACATGGCTATAAACTTCTCGTAAGATTCAATGAATCTCCGAAGGGTGTTATTGAAAGCATAGAAACTGCTTTCGAGCCTTTTTACAAGAATACCTTTCATGAAGCCGCCGATATTGCGCTGAGACTGCTGCTCAAATTCGGAGACCGGAGTCTTAAGATAGAGCAAGGGAGTATATCTGGTATAGGAAAATCCCTTAAGCAAGCTCATGGTTTCATTAAAAACCTTTTCGATTTTATTATCGAAGGTGTAGATGATCCTTTTGGGATCGTCTACTTCGGGGAACGAGAGCCCTTGTTTTTGAATATCGTCGCCGAAATACTTATTGACCTCTGTTCGCGTACGGCGGACCATCACGTACTTCAGAAGTTTGTCCCTGATTTCCCTTGAAATAGTCTTGAGAGTGGCCAGATACTGGGGATCCGTTCTGTCAAATTTATTGAGTTTCTTTTTCAAGCCCCCGAAGAATTTCTCCAGATCGGAAATGCCAGGAATAGTGCTTTTCTTGGGTACCTGGAAGAGTTTGATCTGGCTATAGATGTCATCGATGGTGTTATTTAAAGGAGTCGCTGAAACCAGAATGACTTTTTTCCCAAAGCAGATCTCATGCAGCTTTTCATAGCCTTGTGTCAATTCATTCCTGAACCTGTGCGCCTCGTCTACGAACACGTAATCAAATTTATCGGTGCCGGCCCTGAGAATATCATCTAGTTTTCCAAGGGACTCGATCTTGAATCCGCGGATGCCAAATTCAAAAAACACCTCTTGCCAGTACTCCTGAAGGACAGGCGGACAGATCACAAGTATTTTACCAGGCAGTTGCTGGGCCAGAAGAGCGGAAATAAAGGTCTTGCCAAGGCCAACGACATCTGAAAGGAAGACCCCGTTATATGCGTCCAGTATCTTCCTGGCTGAAACGACTGCCTGCTTTTGATACTTGAGTTCCATGAATCCTTCGGGCAGATAAGACGTGATATCCTCGTCCATATTTATATCTTCTTTGAAGTATTCGTAGAGGAACTTCAGATAAAGCATATAAGGAGTGATTTGATCGTTAAGCCACGTCTTTACATTGATTGTATCGACATACTCTTTCGAAACATCAACCGCGTCTTTCCAGAGCGCCTCGAACTTATCAAGGGCATATTTAACATCAGCGCTGTTTTTCAGCTCGACATTGAATTCGAGATTCTCCACAAGACCCGAGTCGGAAAAATTGCTTGAACCCGTTATGACCCTTCCATAATCAAGGGCGTCTTCCTGGAACCTGCTGATATAGACCTTTGCATGAATCTTTGAGCTAGGATACGCCTTGATTTCGAGCTTTCCCGATCTGAGGAATTCCATGAACTTTCTTATTCCTATTTCAGTATCGTAGGTGTCCTCAGAATGCTCCATTTCGGTCGCAAGATTGTTAGAAAAGATGTCCTTTGTCTGTTTATGGGATTCGAAATCCAGTTTTTTCTGGTTTTTTGAGGCCTCAATGATTTCAAAGGCTGTCTTATCGACATTGATGCCAACTAGAATCCGGATCTTCTCGATGGTTTCGAATGAATCGTAGAGATGAAAAAAACCGCTAGTCCGAAAATAGCCGACCAAGATGTCGAAAAGCCTGACATATTTAAGAGTCTGCCTGAACCGGTCAAGGAGAGTGGCACCCGGCTCATTTGTAAAGAAAGTAAGATCAGTGCTTGAAAAAGCCTTGACCGAGGGGTTTTTCTGCATTAACTAAAGTAGCAAAATTGCCTATAAAATTCAAATAGTTAGATTCAAAAAGCAGTCTTCTTCATAAATTCTCTGATTAATCTGTTACTTATGCGATTTGCCCGTATTCGCGCTGAACTATAAGTAATAGATTGCAAGCTGCTCTGACGCTTAGATCAGAATCAAACCCCGCCTTTTCGCCCCCCCGGGTCTGGTCGTGCGAATGAATTATTTTCTTATCTAAGGCAACTCGTGGAAGCTCACATGCTCTTAAGAATTTAGAGATAGCCGTTGACGGTCTGTTGACGGTTTTTTTAGCAGTTTTTTGAAGGCAAGTTATTGATTTTAAAGGAAATAATTGGCGGGAGCGTGTGGGAATCGAACCCACCCTGCCGCCTTTTGGGCGGCAACACCGGATTTGAAGTCCGGGAGGGACACCAGAGCCCTATACACCCCCTTGCTTGCTAACACCTTGATTCTACGTGCGAATTTACCCTACTGTCAATAGGGTAAACCGGCCCTCGCTCCCGATTGTAGTAAAATTGTAGTGAAACTCCTCGCGGCAAGCCGCGGGGCATCTTGGGCGCAGCTCAAAAGAGCTGCGCAGGCCCTTGCTCTATATCGGGATGATGCTTGATATATTTATCAATAATTTGCCGAGTCATACGGTTTCCGACTGTCCTTGCAAAATATCGATCTTTACCACCCTGACCTTCTGGCCCTGGTAGTCCGGCGGGATTGCGCCGATTGCCGGTCTTTTTCTTATTCTGCTCCGAAGGATATAGATAAGAATAAGTGAAAAGGCCGACAAGAGCGCAAACTGGGTGCCAGCCCCCGCGGTCACTCCGGCTTTTGTGGGAATTGCGATAATAATGGCCGCAGCGCCAAAAATCGCTAGGACGAAGGTAAGCGTATGAAGCTCGCCTATCAGAAGGATTACCCCCAGGGCAGCCCAGATTATATAATTTATGATCTTCCCGCTCCATTTTGAGCAAAGAACCTTCAACCAAGCGGCGGCTTTTGTTGACATTAAGCAGATGCGGCGATAACTTCATATTAAGAAAAGAGATGTTTCCTGATTTATCAAAATCCCTTTATCCCAGTGTACTTGGAGGAAGTCATGGCTACAAGCCCACCTCATTATCGCGACACAGCGCTGGCCGGAAATAAAAGCTCCGGCATTACAAAAAAGGCAGGCCAGATTGCAAAATTTAAAACGGAAGAGCAGAACTTAAAATTCACAAAAAAATGGGCCTGCTGGCCTCCACAATGACAGAAACCGACGGGAGATTAAGAACTAGCGACCCCGGCATGCAGGTTGCTGGCTATCTGCGTGAAACCGCAATAGATGACCTGTATGAGGCGGCGCAAGGCCAGCTAAAAAACCGGCCCGTGGGTACTGGGCAGCGCTCTGATAACCGGGTACATAGTGCTGCTTCTGCTGAAAATCAGCCGCAGGCCCTATTAAGAATGGGAGGGTGCATATGTCTACTGTAAGAGAGCATTCAATTGGTGAACTGTTCCGGGATTTAGCGGGGCAGACGAGGGCTCTTTTTAAAGAAGAGATCGAACTTGCGCGAATCGAGCTGTCTGAAAAGGCGGTAAGGGCCGCAAAGGATGCGGGAGCTGTTTTTTTTGCGGCAGCGTTCCTCTTTACCGGTTTTCTTGCGCTTATAGCCTGCGCTATCGCTGCTATCTCAATAGCACTGCAAGTATGGCTATCAGCGCTTGTAATAGGCGCTTTCTTTTTGATTGCGGGTGTGTTCATCCTAGCCATAAGCATCGATGATATCAAGAAAGGCAAACTTAAGCCTAACCGGACTATCGATTCCTTTAAAAAAACCCGCGATACCCTGAAAGAGGATGTGCCCTGGCTTAAAAAAACCAAAGCGCCGGAACCGGAGAAAAAAGAAACATCTTCCGAAGTTAAAGCAAACGGAAAGAAAATGGACGAGGTGGAGGAAGAATTAGACACGACCCGCTCCGGCATGCACACGGCCATTGGTGAAATAGAAGAGAAACTTTCACCGCCGCACCTGGCACATGAGGCAGCAGAACAAATCCGTCAGGCAGGCGCCGGCTTGAAGAAAAAAATGCTCTCTCCAACTGGAGGGTGGGCCGGCAAGGCCGCATCAAAAGCTTTTACCCTGGCAAAGGGGAATCCGTTTCCGGTATTCGTTGCTGGCGTAGGGATAAGCTGGCTGATTACCAAAGGCGCCCGGCGTAAAATGGCCGGAGGGGCCTTTTGAATTTTAAAAGACATGTATGCGGTGAACGGAATGAAGCCGGGCCAGACTTTGAGGCATGAGTTCGTGGGGATTATCAGAAGAGACCGGCCCTGAGGTGCAGATGATGTCCTTCAGGGGCCCGACGCATAAACTGGGTAGCCCAGTGTTCCCGCTACTTCCGCTTTAAGTAAGTCCGGCACTTTACCAGAGTGAAACAGCGGTTTACGCCGCGCCATTCCGGTCCGTATTGCATCCCTTTCAAATCGTACGCAACCGGAAGCGCAGTGAGTATGCAAAAAAAACGTTTTCAGTGTAACCGGCCGGGGTGGAAAAACAGGTTTGGGCCTCCGCGCATATAACCCTCTTTATCCATCATCATGTCTAATGCAATCGTAGCCAAATCATCAGCCATAGTTTCCATCAGGGGGTCTTTTTCTAGATAAAAGAGTTTCTGGTAAATATTACAGGCGCCGCAACCCTCCGCCTTGACAGCGCCGTTAGAACCTTCAATGGCATAGAACATGACTTCGCCTGTGGATTCGCAGCTGCTGCATTTGAGCCGAACCATATGCCATTGCGAAGAACAGAGAGAGCAACAAAGATAGCGCAATCCTTGTTGTTCCCCGGAGGCGTCTATTATGCCTGCTCCAGGGGGTGAACCGCACACAGGGCACAAGCCGCCCTGCTGCGTCCTGCCAAAGGCGTTCCCCCCCAAAAGCGTTGCCATATGCACCCAATATACCTGGAGAGCGGCGGCAATAAAGGGCAGTTCCCCGGGTGAAATATCCGCCAGGTCTCCAGCTAATATCCTGTCCGCCTTCTTTTCCAACAGAGTTTCGTCGGCCTGCATTAAACCGGTTACAGTGTCATTTGCTGTATGCGTAAGAGATGGTTTTCCCTTTATCTGCATGAGTATCATTTCCAGCCCTTGCACCCATGTTGGGTCTCTCTGCAAGGTCCTGCAGTCTAACAGTGGCATGCCTGTCTCGCGGCATAGCGCCTGTTTGCTGGCATCGGGCAGTGATGGGGCAGAGGCCCGGTCCAATGCCTTTTGCTGGGCGTCCGACAATAATGCCAGAAAGGAAAAGTAATCTCCTAATGGATGGCTGCTGGAAAGAGACCGGAAACGTTCAGCCCGGCGCTTAAAAATATCCCGCCCCGGAAGAAACAGAAAATGGATTTTCCCGGCTGGGACTTCAACCTGACCCTGTGCAAGTATCCGCACTTGAGAGTTATTTGCCTCCACTTATCACTTGCCTGAACCACGCTGAGTGATGCTGCTTTGCCCATGCGCGCCTCACCCGCCCATACAGCATCGCGTCCATGCTCTCCCTCATCCAGATGGCCATGTAGATATGGAACATGATCAGGCCTATAATCACAGTTGCCGCCGCAGCATGTACTACCGCAGACAGGCGGACCACCCAAACCGGGAACAGGAATGAAAAATATGCGCGCCAGATAACTATGCCCGAAAGTAAAAGCAGCGCCATGAAGAGCACAAGCAGCCGGAACAAAAGCTTCTGTCCGCCGTTAAACTTGCCGGATTCCGGCATGTTCCGCTCATCGCCATTCGCCAGTTCGCGGAGATGACGCATCCATTGCCAGTCCGCCGGGGTCATCGTATTTAGCTGCCTGAAATGAAAAGACATGATGCCAAAAGAAATTACCATCAAAATCCCGAAGAAGGGATGAATGATGCGCGTCCAAATGCCTCCGCCAAACAGCAGGGTCAAAGGGTAAAAGAACGGATGGAAAAGGGGAAGCCCGGTAAGCGCAAGCAGGATAAAGGTTATTGCCGTAAGCCAATGGTTTGCGCGCTCGGATGGCGTATAACGTAAAAGTTTTTTAGGGTCATTTTTCATCTTCAAACTCCTTCTCGTTCTCCTTTGAAACCTCATTTGGCCCTTTGATCACGTAATGAAAAAAAGCCCCGAATGCGCCCAGCGCAAGGGCAAAAGAAGCAACCGGCTTGAAAACGCCCTTCCATATACTTACCATGCCGCTGATGGATGGGGCCTTGGGCAGACCGCTGTAAATACCGGGAGTGTCCGCGTGCTGCAACACGTAAAATACGTGGGTGCCATCAACTCCCTTCGGGTCGTATATCCCAGCGCTGGTAAACCCGCGGCTCTTAAGGTCCGCCACCCTTCCCTGCGCGTGGTGCATCATATCTTCCTTGGTGCCAAAGACGATGGCCCCGGTTGGGCAGGTCTTGGCGCAGGCGGGTTCCAGCCCTACAGCTACGCGGTCCGAACAGAGGGTGCATTTGTAGACCTTACTGTCCTTTTTCGAAAGGCGCGGGATGTTAAACGGGCAGCCGGTGATGCAATAGCCGCAGCCTATGCAGTTTTCCTCCTGGAAATCCACTATACCGTTTGAGTATTGCACTATTGCGCCTGGCGCGGGGCAGGCTTTCAGGCAGCCCGGCTTTGCGCAATGCATGCAGCCGTCCTTGCGAATAAGCCATTCCAGTCCGCGGCTGGTCTCCACCTCGGAATACCTCATAACCGTCCAGGAATTTTCAGTAAGGTCCATAGGGTTGTCCAGAACGCCGTGATTTGTGCCTATTTTATCCCGGGTATCGTTCCACTCCATGCATGCCGCCTGGCAGGCCTTGCAGCCGATGCACTTGGAAACGTCTATCAGCTTGGCCACTTCCATGGTCTTTCGCTGGGCGGGCGAGGGCGTTGTTGTGCCGGAACGGCGTGTTATATCAAGGGACTGAAGTGCCATGTTTCCCCCCTATGCCTTCTCGATATTTACGAGGAACGATTTGAACTCCGGCGTCTGGGTGTTCGCGTCGCCCACGAAGGGAGTAAGGGTATTTGCCAGATAGCCGTTCTTGGCTATACCCTTGAAACCCCAGTGTATCGGGATGCCCACGTGGTGGACGGTTTTCCCGTTCACCTGGAGCGGCTTGAACCGCTTTGTCACCACGGCAACCGCTTTGATAAAACCCCGCTTGGACCATACCTTTACCATGTCACCGGCCTTTATGCCTTTTTCTTTGGCCAGTTCCTCTCCGATCTCCACAAACTGCTGCGGCTGCAGAATAGAAGAAATTCTCGTGTGCTTGGTCCAGAAGTGAAAGTGCTCTGCTACGCGGTAGCTTGTGGCAGCGTAAGGAAAATCCTTGCTTGTTCCAAAATCCCCACGGTCGTCCTTAAAAACCCTGGCCGCTGGATTGTTGATTACCGCCGGGTGCAGAGGGTTGGTGTCTATTGGAGTTTCGAAGGGTTCATAGTGTTCCGGGAACGGCCCTTCCGCCATCTTGTCCAGGGCAAACAGCCGCCCCACCCCTTCCGGCTGCATTATGAACGGCCCCATCTGGTTGCCGGGCGCAATATCCGGCTTGAAATCCGGCACGTCCGCGCCCGTCCATTTACTGCCGTCCCAATATATGACTTTGCGATTTGGGTCCCAGGGCTTTCCGGATGGATCGCACGAGGCGCGATTGTATAATATGTGCCGGTTGGCGGGCCACGTGAAGGCCCACTTCAGGGTGATGCCAAGCCCCGAGGGGTCGGAATTGTCACGCCGGGCCATCATGTTGCCCTTTTCCGTCCAGGCCCCGGCAAAAATCCAGCATCCGCAGCTTGTGGAGCCGTCGTCCCTTAGCTGGAGGAAAGTGTCCAGCTGCTGCCCTTTTTTCTTTATTATTTTAGGCTTATCTGTGGGGTCAGCCAGGTCCGCCAGCGCCTTGCCGTTGTATTCCATAGCCAGTTCCTCCGGCGAGGGCGCGTGCGGTATCCTGTATCCCCATGTAATATTGAGTATCGGATCGGGGAATGCGCCCCCTTCTTTGCGGTACAGATCCCGCAGCTTGAGGAATATGCCCGCCATTATCTGCGCGTCCGGCTTGGCGTCGCCTGGCGGCGGAGCGCCCTGGTAGTGCCATTGCATCCACCGCCCGCTGTTGGTGAGAGAGCCGTTCTCCTCGGCAAAGCAGGTTGAGGGCAGGCGGAAGACCTCGGTCTGTATCTTTGATGGGTCCACGTTATTATATTCGCCATGGTCCTCCCAGAAGCACGAGGTTTCTGTGGCTAGCGGGTCTATAATCACCAGGTATTTCAGCTTGGAAAGGCCATCAATCAGTTTGGCCTTGTTGGGGATGGAAGCAAGAGGATTAAAGCCCTGGCAGAAATAGCCGTTCAGTTTGCCCTGGTGCATAAGCTCGAACGCCTGAAGCACGTCATACACTTTATCCAGTTTAGGAAGCCAGTCGAAGCACCAGTTGTTTTCTTTTGTGGCGGCATCGCCAAACCAGCTTTTCATCAGGCTTACGTGGAACTTTTCATAGTTCTGCCAGAAGGACATCTGCCCAGGGCGGAGGGGTTTAAAGGCTCTGGCAGCAATGTATTTCTTGTAATCGGTCTCCGTTTCGCTGGGCAGTGACATATAGCCAGGCAGCAGGTTGGACAGTAGGCCCAAATCAGTAAGCCCCTGGATATTCGAGTGGCCACGGAGTGCGTTTACCCCGCCTCCCGCCATCCCCACATTGCCCAGAAGCAGCTGCACCATGGCGGCTGTACGGATCATCTGCGAGCCGACGGTGTGCTGCGTCCAGCCCAGTGCGTACATGAATGTAAGCGTGCGGTTGGGCGCGGACGTGGTGGCGATATGCCCGCACACTTTCAGGAATATGTCTTTTGGCGTACCACAGATATTGCTTACCGCCTCCGGCGTATAGCGGGAATAGTGCTTTTTTAAGAGTTGCAGCACACAACGCGGGTGCTGCATGGTTTCGTCTACCTTGGCATAACCGTCCGGCCCCAGTTCATAGGCCCAGGTGGATTTATCATAGGAGCGCTTGGCGTCGTCGTAGCCTGAGAAGAGGCCGCTATCGAATTTATAGCCATCTTTGACTATGAAGGATGCATTGGTGTAGGCCTTTACATATTCGAGCTGGATTTTATTATGGGCAAGCAAGTAATTGATTACCCCGCCAAGAAAGGCTATGTCCGTGCCGGTGCGGAGGGGGCAGTAGAGGTCTGCTACCGCTGCGGAACGGGTGAATCGGGGGTCTATCACAATGAACGTGGCACTGTTGTGGGCCTTCGCCTCTGTTACCCATTTAAAGCCGCACGGATGCGCCTCTGCAGCGTTGCCACCCATGACTATAATGACATCGGCGTTTTTGATGTCCACCCAATGGTTGGTCATCGCTCCGCGGCCGAATGTTGGGGCCAAACTGGCCACCGTAGGGCCGTGTCAAACCCTGGCCTGGTTATCGAACGCAAGTATGCCGGTGCTGCGGACTACTTTGTGCGTAATATAGCCGGATTCGTTGCTGGAGGCTGAAGCCGCCAGAAACCCTGTGGTAAGCCATCTGTTTACCGCTGCCCCCGCGCTATTTTTGGCTATAAAGTTTTTATCCCTGTCAGCCTTCATCAGCTGGGCTATCCTGGTGAAAGCCTCATCCCAGGAGATGCGCTGCCACTCTTTAGAACCGGGGGCGCGGTATTCCGGGTACTTGAGCCGGTTGGGGCTGTGAATAAAGTCCACCAGGCCCGCGCCCTTGGGGCAAAGGGTGCCCCGGCTCACCGGATGATCCGGATCGCCTTCAATATGAAAGATGGAAGGATGGGCGTTTTTGGCCTTGTCGCCAAGGCTGTGCATGATGAGGCCGCAGCTAACCGAACAGTAAGGACAGGTATTGCGGGTTTCGCTGCTTGCGGCCAGTTTGTATGGTCGAACATCCGCCAGCGCATCAGTTGAAAAACCGAGGGCTGCAACACTGGAAGTCCCAATTCCTACTGCGCAAACCTTGAAAAACTGCCTTCGCGTCACTTGCATTTGTGTTCCTCCATGGTTTTACACAAACCGCAATGCACGACTATGCCCGGCATACGTCTTCAAGGCCCGGACGACACAATGCTTACAATCACCCCGGACCTAAAAATCCAAATCTAAACGTCCGCTTTCAATAAATCGCGTTACAATCCCGTAAGAAGAAAATAGAGCAGATTCCAGTGCTTGTCAATAACACTACAGGATTAAAGCGTTCAGGCAATGCCGAAATTTCTAGGTATGTTTGACAGCCTGGAGCACGGTTAACTTGGCATTATAGTTGCTCAGTTAACAAAAACCTCTGGATTTATTTTGAGAAGTTTGCAACAGCGTTAGCCCGTTCTCAATTCATTCTCAAATGAATTTCAATTTAAGCAGTTGCTCAGATCTTTATAACTATAACTAAGAAAGTTAAGCTATTAAAACCGCAAATCTAGTATAATTCAGTAAAACCGGGGACTTGTCTCCAGAAGAAAAAATCCAACGGAGGTGTAAGATGCACTTCTTTGCTAATTTGTTTGCCGCAACGGACGCATACGCAGCGCCGGCGGCTGCCCCAGCGGCGGCCCCGCAGCCGGGCGGCGGGCTGATGACATTCCTCCCGCTCATACTTATATTCGTAATTTTCTATTTCCTGCTTATCAGGCCCCAGCAGAAGAAGGCCAAGGAGCACCGGGCGAT
Source organism: Nitrospirota bacterium (assembly GCA_021813405.1). Classification (GTDB taxonomy): domain Bacteria; phylum Nitrospirota; class Thermodesulfovibrionia; order Thermodesulfovibrionales; family JdFR-88; genus JAKAKS01. The sequence continues at coordinate 43,541 of JAKAKS010000042.1, read as the reverse complement.
GCTTGAGGCATTGAAGCGCGGCGATAAGGTGGTCACATCTGGCGGGCTTTACGGCGTGATAGAATCAGTTGAAAAAGAAACGTTCACAATCAAACTGGCTGAAAACGTAAAGGTAAGAGTTGGTAAAGGCTACATCGCGACGGTCCGCTCCGGCACGGAAGAATAACGGCGCAAACGGCTCCTATAAAGCTGTAGTGGAAGGCGTGCTGGCAAACAGGCGCGCCTCCCACTATATTGAACTTGCCGACGATTACCTGAAAAGGCTGGGGTACACCGAGCACGGCTTCAGGCACGTCAACATGGTGTCCAGGTCCGCGCACGATATCCTCAAAAAGCTCTCTTTCGGGGGAAAAGACGCCAGGCTGGCGGCGGTTGCCGGCCTGCTGCACGATACCGGCAACATGCTTGGCCGGCAGGGGCACGACAGGACGGGCGCCCTTTTTGCCAAGGAGATACTGGAGGAGCTGGGCTACGGCGTGGAGGACGTGACCACGGTTATGATGGCCATAATGACACATGACGAGTTTCAGGGGGCCATCCCCAATCCAGTTGCGGCGGCCCTGCTTATCGCGGACAAATCCGACGTGCATAGAAGCAGGGTGCGCTCTGCAAAGGACATCAAGGAAGACATTCACGACAGGGTCAATTATGCAGTCTCCAGCTCGGAGCTTGACGTGGAGCCGGAAGCGCGGGTAATCAGCCTGGACCTGGTGATAGACACGGAAATTTCCCACGTAATTGAATATTTCGAGATATTCCTTCTGCGCATGAAAGGCTGCCGCGAGGCCGCGCGCAGCCTGGGGGCCGAATTCCAGCTTTTCATAAACAATATCCGCATGGCCTAGACGCATAAGGCAACAACCCTTGACATTTCTAAAGCTGATAATTTAAATTCTTCGCATGGGGAAGTGGGGGCTGCACCTGGGCAATATCATAAAAAACCGGCGGCCGGGTAAAAAGGCCGTGTGGATATTTTCGGGCGGTTTCATACTTCTTGCCTTCGTTTTGTATCCTGTTTTATTCATGTCCACAACGGCGTGCGTACCGCAGCAGCAGACCAATTATCAGCCGTTGCCGCAGTACGGCGACCTGTACTCGTTCCCAAAATATAATGTTACTCCGGTTGCCCAGCCGGACACGGCCCACCTTACAGTTATAGTGGCCGTGCCGCGGTTCAAGGACACAGCCACGCAGGAATACTCCGGCGCGCCCAAGATATCGTCTGGCGGCAGCATGACCCCGGAGATGGTCAGGATTTTCAAGAGTTTCTCGGGCAGCCTCAGTGAGGACATCCAGACCCAGCTTGTTGCAAAGGGCATGACCACAAAGGGGCCCTTTGACTGGGACGAGGTGACGTATCCGGACCAGAAGGCGTCGGACCTCACCGAGAGCGAGGAGATTGTGCTGGACGTGCACAGCGATACGCCGGTTTTCCAGAAAAATGAATACTATCAGGGCGGCATTTACGCGGCGGTTTATTCCGCCACGCTGACCGTGGGCATGAAAGTGTACTTCGACCTGTACGAGCCTTTATCGGGCGAAAAGATGTGGATAAGGAAGATAGACCTTGGTGAGGAGGATTACCCTTACACGTTTGCCCTGCAGCAGGTGCAGTACATATCCGGTTACAGCTCCGACGGGTGCGGTGGCAGTATCCCGCAGTACTCCTGGAAAAATGCCGGCGAGCTGTATGACGGCAGGGCCAAGGTGTTCTCCGGCGTGCTTAAAGAGGCATATCCGAAGCTGATGAAGGCGGCGTGGACTTACTTTAACGTTGAGGAGATGCAGAACCTGAAGCTCAAGACAAAAGAGATAAGGAAGAAGAAGGTTTACGGCGAAACGCCGTATCACTGATGTCTGCCCGGACGTTCCCTCCGTTCCTGATATGCTTGATAGTCCGCTTATTGCCCGGCAAGGGGTGTAATTACGTATGATGCCGTTTATCCGCATCGCAGGCTTGAGTATCTCCACATGGCGCCTGGCCGTGCTGGCCACTGTGCTTATTTGCTGGGTGCTTCTGCTGATACGCGCTAAAAGGCTGGGCTATCCGTTCCATGTTTTTTTCCCGTTTGTTTTGTTTGCGCTTCCGGCCGGCACGCTTGGGGGCCATCTTTTTAACAAGCTGATCCCGCTGGCCTTCGGGATTACAAAAGGCATAGAGTATTCGCTGTCCGGACTTACCATCATCGGCAGCATTATTGCCGTCCTGATATATGCGCTTCTTTATATCAGGTACATCCTGAAGGCCCCTTTCATGGTTATAATGGACGCCGCTGCCTTTACCTTTCCGCTTGCGGCCGCCCTGGGGCGCATCGGGTGCCTTTTAAACGGGTGCTGTTTTGGCTGGCCCGCGCCGGCGGGGCTTCGCTGGCCCCTGGCGCTGCTTGCCATGCCGCTTTCTTTTTACGCCCCACACTGCGACGCCTGGAACGCCTATCCGGGCCTGCCGGGCGGCTTTCTTATTTGGGACCTGCCCCTGATGTTCATGCTTCAGGGGTTTGCAATATTGGCCATAACCGAGGCATTATACCGCTACAGGGAGAAACTGGGGCTGTATCCGGGCACGGTATTCGCGGCTGCGGGTACATTGTACGCCGGGGGCCGGTTCTTCCTTGAGTTCATGAGGAACGAAAAGACGGTGGGCGGCACTTCGCTTAACCCCTGGCAGCCCGCCACGCTGGCGCTCTTTTTAATTTTTTCCGCATGGCTTTGCGGCTGCCTGTACAAGCGGGCCAGAAAAACTCCTAAGGAGGAGGGCTTTAATTGAAAATACTTTTTATAAACCCCAAGCACCATCCCCACTCCATGAACTTCGTGCATTGCATGGACATAGTGGGCGTGAAATATTCGCATCTGCCGCTGTCGCTTCCAACGCTTGCGGCCCTTACCCCTGCGGACTGCCAGGTGGAGCTTATAGATGAAAACGTGGAGCCTGTGCCGTACTCCACGGATGCAGATATTATTGCGCTGACGGGGTCCGTGCCGCAGAGGAAGCGCGTGTTCGAGCTGATGAACGCCTTCAGGAAGATGGGGAAGTTCGTGGCGGTTGGCGGGCCCATTACATTTGATATGCTGGAGGAATGCATGGAGCATGCGGACGCCGTCTTTACCGGCGAGGCGGAGTACACGTGGCCGCAGTTCATCCGGGATTACAGGCAGAAAAAAACCAAAAGCGTTTACCGGCAGGAAGAGTTCATAAATATGGAGGACTCACCCGTCCCGCATTTCCACCTGCTGAAAAACAACCAGTACGCAAGCGCATGCATCCAGGTGACAAGGGGCTGCCCAAACAGGTGCGACTTTTGCGACATCCCTGTAAAATACGGCGGCCAGCCGCGTTCCAAGAAAATAAGCCAGGTGCTCCAGGAAGTCCGCGCCCTGTCAAGCCTTGGGCACGATTCCATCTTCATAGTGGACGACAACTTCGCGGGCAACAGGCCGTATGTCAAGGCGCTTTTAAAGGAGATTGCCGCGCTACTGCCGTCGCTTCCTACCAGGATGTATTTTTACACCCAGGCCACACTGGATGTGGCCAATGACGAGGAGCTTCTGGCCCTGATGCGGGACGCGCAGTTCCGCCGACTGTTTATCGGGGTGGAGACCGGCGAGAATGAGGAGCTGAGGGGGCTGAATAAACGCCATCAGTCCGAGATGGACGCAAAACGGGCGGTCGAAAAGATCCGGGCCTACGGCATAACCGTATGGGCCGGCATCATGTTCGGGCTAGAAGGCGATGACAAGGCCGCGTTCGAGAAGCGCATCCGGTTCATACTGGAAGCGGACCTGATACCAGTGCAGGTGGGCCTGTTGCAGGCGATACCGGGCACGGCGCTTTACCGGAAGGCCGCAGATGAAAAACGCCTGCTGAAACTGCCGTCCATTCTTGGGCTTACCGCGCTTAGCGAGGAGGAGCTTTCCAGGGGGACCAACCTTGTGCCCAGAAAGATGAGCGGAGAGGAGCTTGAAAAGAATTTCGCCATGGCGTTAAGGGCGATGTTTTCCCCCGAGGTCTTCGAGATAAAGATGGCCCAGTACCTTGGCTCCGGCACAAGAGACCTTAAATCATCCGTGCCAACGCTCAATCTTAAAACCGTGATGATACTTGCGCGCATGCTCAAATTCTATCTGTTCCGCGCCGGCGCCCCGGCCAGGAAGATGTTCTTCAGCGTCACCCGCAAGCTGATAGCCAAAAAAATGCAGAGCCTGGACGAGGTTGTTTTTCACCTGCTTGCGTACAAGCACCTGCGCACCCATTATTACAAGATTGCGGAAATCTGCGAAAGCAGGCGATGAGGATATGCCTGATAAACCCGCGGTTCCCGCTGTCGCTTTGGGACTTCTCCTTATGCAGGGACATTGACGGCAGCAGGTTTCCATTCCCGCCCCTGCCCCTTGCCACGCTTGCCGCGCTGACGCCGTCCGGGCATGAAATTGCGGTCTGCGACGAAAATGCCGGGCCGCTCAATTTGGATATTGATGCGGACATCATCGGCATTACGGGGTATCACTCCCAGAAAGAACGGGTGTTTGAGCTGGCCGGTCTCTTTAAGGCCAGGGGGGCAATCGTGGCCATAGGCGGGCCGATTGTGCGCACAGACAACCTGGAAGAATGCGCGCAACACGCTAACGCCGTGTTCCTTGGCGAGGCCGAATATACATGGCCGCGGTTCATAAGGGATTTCGAGGCGAAAGACATAAAACCGTTCTATATCCAGGACACGTTTGTGGACATGAAGGATTCACCCGTTCCGCGCTTCGACCTGCTGGATTTCAAGGCGTATTCCTCGGCCGTGATAGAGACGTCCAGGGGTTGTCCGCACTCCTGCGAGTTCTGCGCAATCCCGGTGCGGCTGGGCAGGGGCCCACGCACAAAATCGACCTGGCAGGTGATGGCGGAGATACGCGCGCTCCATAAACTTGGCGCGGACTCCATCTTCATCATCGATGATAACTTTCTTGGCAACCGAAAGAGGGCTGTTGAACTGCTCACGGAGATAGGAGGTTTTGTTGAGTCAATAGATTACGGGGTGTATTTCAGCTGCCAGTTCACGATAGATACCGCGTGCGACGAGGATATGCTGGGCCTGCTTGAGAAGGCGAATTTCAGGCGCGTGTTCATAGGCATAGAAACCCCGCGCAAGGAAAGCCTTGCGGCGGCAAAAAAGAACCAGAACACCAGGGTGGACCTGGTTGAGGCGGTGCGCCGGATACAGGCAAGGAATATCATAGTGTGGGGCGCTTTTATCGTCGGGTTTGACGGCGATGACAAGGACATATTCGACGAGCAGTTCCGGTTTATCCAGGCGGCAGCAATCCCGGTTGCCATGCTTGGGATATTGCAGGCCATACCGGGCACGCCCCTTTACGAGCGTTTGAAAGCAGAGGGCAGGCTGCTTAAGGGCGGCACCGGTGGTATTACGGGTGCGGCGGAAGATCTCACGCGCACTAACATAAAACCGGCGCGGATGGGCATGGAAGAGCTTGTTTCGGGCTACGGGCGCATGGCCCGCAGCATTTACGGGTATGGCAATTTTGCAAGGAGATTGGTAACCGCGATTAAAACAGGCTCTAAAAATGGCCCGGTGGGGCGAGGCAATGCCGGCAGCAAGGAGATAGCCGCCGTTTTGCGGTTGTTGAAGTACTACCTGCTCAGCCCGGACCCGCGGAGGGCCTTTATGTTTTTGCGGGTTGTTTCCCAGACGCTTCTTTGGGATCCCCGGCAGCTCCGGACCGCCCTTGTGCACCTTGTGGTTTACAAGCACCTGAGGCTGTTTTATGAGCGGACCGCCAGGTAATCTTATTGAAATCTTATTGTAAATAACTCCACGGTTTTGTAATTTTTTTGGAGGCTCCGCCGGCAGCCTGATTTCCATTTTTAAGTTTTGTTTTCTTTTGCGGGCGGTGTTCGCCTTTGATTGGGCCTTGTCCTGCTTGCAACGCGCGGCCCTTTATAAGCTGCTATCTAAAAACCAAAGGCCCGGCTTTTAGGCCGGGCCCTGGTAAGGAGGGGAAAGAAGGTTTTTTCTTTTGGCTCTGGTTAAAGCATACTCTCTTAATTTGAAGGAATTATAAAGAGAAAATGAAATAATTCTGATTTTTTTATGCTGCCGCTTCCTTCCGGACCGCCATTACCCTCCACACCGCCAGGATAACCCCAAGCAGCATCATGCCGGAACTGAGTATCTGCCCCATCGTAAACGGGCCCCAGATAAAGCCCAGTTGAGGGTCCGGCTGCCTGAAAAATTCCACCGTGAACCTGAAAAGGCCATAAAGTATAAGAAAAATTGCCAGCATCAGGCCTTTCGTCTTCACCCTGTCCTTTAATATCCACAGGATTGTAAAGAGCAAAACCCCTTCCAGCAGGAACTCGTATATCTGCGACGGATGGCGGGGGACATTGCCGCCCTGGGGAAATACCATTGCCCAGGGTACGTTGGAAGGCCGCCCGAAAAGTTCTCCGTTAATGAAATTCCCTATCCTGCCGAATCCAAGCCCTGGAGGCGCTGTTGGGACAAACAGGTCCGCAGTCCGCCAAAAATCCAGCTTGTGCTTTCGGCAGAAAATGATGCCGGCCAGCACAACCCCTATCAGGCCGCCATGAAACGACATACCCCCTTGCCATACCGCAAACACCTTTAAAGGGTTTTGCAGATAATAAAGAGGGTTGTAGAAAATAACGTACCCGATTCTTGCGCCAAGAACCAGCGCAACAACAAGCCAGAAATAAAAATCTTCCACAAGCTTTTGCGTAAACCCGGCCGTCTTGCCCTTGCCCCTTTTTGCCTGGTAACTGAAAAGAAGGTAGGAAGTTATAAACCCCAGAACGTACATAAGGCCGTACCAGCGCACTTCAAAAGGGCCGAGTTTGAATAAATAGGGGCTGATGCGAGGATAGGGGATCAATTCCCTTGTGCCGCCTCTGAGGGCCGCCTGCCGCGCCCTTCACCCCAGAAGACCCCTGCAATTTCGCTTGCCCTTGGGTCTTTTGTAAAGGTTTCAAGTGGCACGGGCGTTTTGCGCATCCAGTTGGGATATTCCGAAATAGTCCCCGGCATATTTTGCTGGTCAAGGCTTCCAAGCCAGTCATCCAGGCTCAGCGCTGCCATAAGGCACGGGGTTTTTGCCAGATATGCGTAAATGGCAGTCAAAAGTCCTTCAGGCAACTCTTTTTCGGAATGCATCTTCAGATTATCAGCCAGCAGGCCCTTTTTTTTCAAGGCCTTTATTATTTCTTTTTTGTCGGTCTCCCGGTTTTCGAGGTCTTTTACAAGTTCCCCTTCTGATGGATAAAGGCCAAGCTCCTGTTTCATTTTTATGTCCTCTGCCGCCCAGTACCCTCGCAAAGTAGGCAGGTCGTGAGTGTTCACGCCGCAAAAGGCCATCTCCGGATATTCATCAGGCGGAACAAGCGCGGCGCCTGGATACTTGCGCTCATAATAAAGCAGCCGGTAAGACAGCATTTTGTGGGCAAGCAGGGCCTCTCTTACGCCCTCGCCAATTGTGCCAAGGTCCTCCGCTACAATTACTGCCTTCTGTCTTTGGCTTTCCAGCGAGGCAATGCCAAGCAGGTCGGCAGCCGGGTATTGAACATAAGTTCCATCGGCGGGTTTCATGCCGTTTGGTATCCAGAAGAAGCGGAAGAGCCCCAGGGCGTGGTCTACCCGAAGCGCCCCGCCATATTTTAGATTGCTCCTTATTGTCTCTATGAACACCTCGTACCCGTTTTCACGCATTCCGCGGGGGGACATTGGGGGGAACCCCCAGTTCTGCCCGGAAAGGCTGAAATTGTCTGGTGGGGCGCCTGCGTCCATGCCGATTGCGAACGATCCGGGCCAGCCCCATGTATCGGCCCCGCCGCCAAGCGAGCCGACGGCCAGGTCGAAATAAATGCCGATCCTCATTCCGGCGTCTTTTGCCACCCTTGCCAGCCTGCCAAGCTGCATATCAAGAAGCCACTGGAGCCAGCAGTAAAAAAGCACGCTCTGCCGGTTTTCCTCCTTGAACTTCCGCACGCCGTCTTCCTTTGCGGCCCTGTACCCATCGGGCCAGTCCGGCCAGCCTTTCCTGAATTTTTCGCTTAATGCCATAAAGGCCCCGAAATCAACAAGCCCCTCCCCGCCAGAGTTCATGAACCCGGCAAACTCCATGCCTCTCCGGGTTATGGCTTCGGCGTCGTTGAAATTCGTTTTTAAAAATTGCTCGAACATCTTTCCTGCCGCTTCCAGTTTCAGGGTGCAGACGCCCTGGTAGTCCACCAGGGCCGCGGCCCTCAATTGGCCTGCCCTGGCCAGCAGAGTGTTTTTTTCATCTCCCCCGAAGGCGGCATCGAATTCAGGCTCCGCCTGCAGATCCAGATACAAAAAATGCCTGAAAAGCCTGCTTGCCGGGGAATACGGGCTTTTGCCTCCGTGCAGCGGCAGGGCATGCAATGGCAGGATGCCCACAAAGTCCGCCCCCAGGGCGGCGGCCCAGTCAATTATCCAGCCAAGGTCGGTAAGGTCGCCTATGCCCCAGTTCCTTTCAGACCGGATTGAGTAAAGTGGGAGGGTGATGCCCCATGTTTTTTTATTATCCTCAGGGACGAAGCATTTGGCCGGTGTTATTATCAGCCGCGCACCCGTTTCAAACGCCTTTGGCCCGACTGTGGCCTTCAGCTTTAATGTGTAATACCCTGCTGGCCTTGGGCCGGCCTCCAGGATATATTTGCCGTAGCTGGCCCCGTAGGCCTGCCGGATTTCAACCGGCTCCAGAGACCCGCCTTCTGAAGGCAGGCTGACGTTTTCACTGCCCCCGTTTTCATCAGTTATTTCCAGTTCGAAAGTGGCCCAGCCTGAATGCGGCAGGTTTACTTCCAGCCGGACCGGGCCGCCTTCCGGCAAGACCGTGGTGGGTGAAATCAGTTCCGGCCTGGATAGTCTCTCCAGTTCGCCTTTAACCGATTCATTGCTTGTGATGTCAAACCCCATCGCCTGTAAAATCTTGGCAAGCGATTTGGCTGGGGGCTCGCGCCGTACCCCCCACATATCAAAATATTCGGTTGCTACCCCGGCCATTGCGGCAAGTTCTTTTAACAGGCCTGTATCTAACTGCAATATATCCATTTTCATATCACTTCCTCCAGAAGCGCCACCGGGAACCCGGCAAACACATCATGAACCATCAGCACGGGCCTGCTGTCTGCTTCGGACGTCCGCAGCCGCGCCCCGGTGAAGATGTTCCTGAACGTTCCATGCTCCGCCAAAACAAGCCTTGTATCGCCCCAGACATCCAGGCCAAGCGGAAGGACCTCTGGGGCAACCAGTTCGGAGACAAACCTCGGCGCGGCCGCAAGCACCCTTCTGCCGTTTTTCCTTACAAAGCTGCATACATTATTGCCCTTCTGGCCTTCAGTGTCCACTGGGATATATTCCCCTTTTATGAAAACCGCTGGGTCCCGCAGCCTTGAATGCAGCGCCTTCCATGTGACAAACATCTTTACCTTGCCGTCTCGCATGTTTTTAAGCAGGTCCTTGCAAAGCCCCTCGTCCCCAGCACGCGATTGCATCTTTTTTATTTCCTCAAGGAGGGCAGCCCTTTTAACATAATCCACCTGGCCCCGGTTGTCCGGGTCCACCAGCGAAAAATTCCATAAATCCGTGCCCTGATAGAAATCCGGGACGCCGGGGCTTGCTATTTTCAGGAGCACCTGTGACAGGGAATTTAACATGCCGTAAAACGATACGGACTTTTGAAACGCCGCAAACTCCCTGAAAAACGGTTCTCCCGGTTTCAGTACCGCATCTATAAAGTGCGCGAGCGCTTCTTCATATTCGATGTCCGGGTTTATCCAGTTCGAGTTTACCTTTGCCTCCCTTAGTGCCTTTACCATATAGTTTTTAAGCCGCTCCTTGAGTTGCGGCCAGTCTGCATCGGGCCCCAATGGCCAGATGCCTGCCATGGTCTGATATAAATGATACTCCTCATTCCTGTCCGGCGAGGGCCTCAATTCGGAAACGCCCTTCTTCTTCCTGGCATTAAGCCTGGCCCACCTTGATACGGCTTCCTTCCATCTGGCGGGCATCTCGGAAATAACGTTTATCCTTGCCCTTACGTCCTCGCTTCTCTTTGAATCGTGAGTAGTGGTGGCAAGCATGGAGCACGGCCAGGCTTTATTGCGCTCCATGTTTTGTCCGTGAAATGCCTCCAGCGCAAAGCCAAAGCGCTCCGGCGAGCCGCCCACCTCATTCAGCGACAATAGCCGGTTATATACATAAAAACAGGTGTCTTCCATCCCCTTGGCCGTCACCGGTGACGTATGCTGCTGGAAGCGCATCACGAAATCCAGCCACTGGGCCTTTTCCTCTGCGCCGAGGGTGTCCGGATATTCAAGGAGAAGGACGCTTTTTAAAAAATCGAAAACAGAGGGGCTTACGGCCGGCTGCATGGATTTGGCTTTTTTCATGGCCTGCTCTATATATTTTTTGTCCTGCTCGGCTGTCCCCAGCGGGGATATATACGTTCTGTAAACAGGGAAACAGGCGATTGCCTCCATAATCGCCTTTGTAAGGCTTTGCGTGGTAAAGTCCCTTGTCTTTCTGTTTTTTTCTGCCAGAACGCTTATTTTATGGCCAAGCACGTTTATCTCGCCGGACATGGATGTTTCCATTATCATTTTTTTTTTCACCGTAGAGCAGGCTGGCAAAATTTACCTTACCCCTCATGAACCGGAAATAAATGGCCTCCAGGCTTTTTGCGTTTTCGGTCTTTACGAATATGCCGTTTAAAAGATTTAAAAAGTCATATCCGGTTGTGCCGGAAATTGGCCAGCCATCAGGCAGTCTTTCCCCTTTAAGAAGTATTTTTTCGCCTACGATATAAAACGGCTGGTCCGGGCCTGGAGTTACATTTTCCTCCCCATTGCCTTCTTCAGTGCGCCCACCTTCGGGAGGTGGGCAGCCTGAAGCTGAAAGTAGTGCCTCGTGCTGGAGCTTTCGCAAATACCGGGCGGGGTCGTACAGCCCGTCCACGTGGTCTATGCGCAGCCCTGTTACCGTGCCTTTGGCGATTAGCCGTAATTTGAGCTTGTGGCTTTCATAAAAGACCTCGGGATCTTCCATCTTTATGGCTGCCAGCTCGTTGATATCGAAAAACCTCCTGTAATTGATCTCGTCCGTGGCAACCTCCCACAGGGAAAGCCTGTATGGCTGCCTGGACAGGAGATCATCAAAGAGGTCGAAGCTGCGGGGGTCACCCGGCGCGCCGTTAATGATACCGGTATTTTCGTCTACAAAATGCCGCACTTCGGGGGAATTCTCATATAGCGCGAACAGCCTTTTTTTTATCACTTCTTTTTCCCTGGCGCGCTCGGCCATTTTCCCCGGATTCGTTTCGGTGAATGGTGGCATATGGCCGATGGCGGTAAGTATGCTCATCAGCTCCATGAAATCACCGGAACCGGACAGTTGTTTTTCAAGCCGGTCCAGCCCGTGCCCCAGTATAAGCTCGTAAGAGCGTGGCTCTATGGGGAAGTCGTTTTCGTGATAGCGCACAAAAAAAGCGCCATCTCTGAAAAAGAGCGTAAGCTCCCCGGATTCAAGCACCTTGCCGTACTGGTCTGCCAGGATGGGCAGGATAACCTTATCTTTCAGGCTGGGCTTGAGCGGGGCCCAGTCTATGTCGAAGAACTGCGCGTAGCGCGAGCTTTTTCCGTTCTCCAGCACGTCCTTCCACCACTTGTTTTCTCCCAGCACGCACATGTGGTTTGGGACGATGTCCAATATCATCCCCATGCCCAGCCTGCGAAGCTCCGCGCCAAGCGCCGACAACCCCTCCTCCGTGCCAATCTCCGGGTTGAGCTTCTCGTGGTTGATAATGTCGTAGCCATGCATGCTGCCGGGCCTGGCCTTTACAAACGGGGAGCAGTAAATGTCCGTTATGCCCAGCGCCCGAAGGTAGGGCAATATGTTTTTGACATCTGAAAACCCGAAAAGCCTGCTTAATTGCAGCCTGTAAGTGGATACAGGAACGCGCAGTGCGGTTTTACCCGCGGCCTTGGTAACACAGTCATGGTCCGGCACCCAGCACCTCCTTCGTATTGAAGAAGAGCGCCTCCCCCAGTTTCCTGAATTCCTCCAGCCAGCCGGCGTTTTCCGCAGTGCCGGCAAGCATCTTCCTGTATATTGTCTTAGATGTGAAATAATATATGTTCTGCGGTTCCCAGAGGTTTACGCTAAATGGCAGCTTCAGAATGAACTCTATCAGGCCTACCAGTTCCCTTACTGGCTCCGCATCGGGGCTATCCTTAAGCTGGCCCAAACGTCTGCTTGCTTCCGTCCTCAGCGCAATCTCAAGCTCCACATGGGCGGGCCTTAGCCCCCAGCCGGCCATTTCCTGTATCAGCGACGCCGCCCTGTTTCCGTCCGCAAACTTCTCTTTTACTGTTTTTATAAGTTGCGAATTCAGATAAAATCCGGCGGTGGTGCTGAACACCTCCGGTATGGGCGTGCCCAGCTCCTTCAGAAGCGCCATGAAAAACCTTGTCCTTTGGTAAAGGTCACGATAGGAGCGCTCGAAATCCCTCAGGAATTCGTTTGTGGCGAAGGAGACTATCTTTCTCTGCTCGTCCGTAAACAGGTCCCTTATTGAATTGAGCTGTCCCCCGGCGTGCCTGTCCAGAGCACGAAGCGCATCGGAGAACAGGCCTTTCTGAAAATTTTCTTTCAGCTCGGTTTTAAGGCTGGCGAATTCCCCTTCCTTCAGGCAATCGCAAAGGCCGCAGTTGATGTCGTGCGCGCCGATCTTGAGCACCGCAAAATTACGGGTAATCTCCTCCCAGGTGATCCGGGAGCGTATGTTTACCGTGCCCAGGGCCAGATCGTTTTGTCCGGCATGGACGCGCTCGTAATCTTTTGAGGTTGCGTCAAAGCAGTAAAGCGCCTGGGTTTCCGGGTACTCTTCATACAGGGAGCTGATTGCGTAGTGCACGGCTACCTTTGTCAAATCCAGCATTCTTGGGCTGATGTACTTCAGGTAAATGTCCGCGCCGCTGCCCTGCGCTTGTATGTTGCTTGCGGCACTGGACAAGGTTTCCAGAAAAGGCCCTTCCAGATCCAGGCCGAAAAGCTCGCGCGCAAGCTGAATGGCCCTGCCGGCATACTGGAGCACTTGCACCGTTTCGATGCCGGATATATCATCAAAAAACCACGCGCAGCTTGTGAACATGAGCAGGGTATGCCTTTGGAGTTCCATAAGCTTTAATGCCTCTGTTTTTTGCTCCTGCGAAAGCGCCTTCTTCCTGGCAGAGTTTGCCTTTAAAAAGCGTTCCACGTTCTGCGGCGAGCGGTCTAGTACCGCCTTTATGTATTCGTTGCGCGCGCGCCATGGGTCCTCGAAATATTTTTTGCCGAGATTTTCAAACTGGGGGGCAATGGCGTCCCTGAGAGTGTTCAGGGCGGCTCTTAGCGGGGCGCGCCACTTCTGGTTCCATTGCGGATTGCCACCGGTGTTGCACCCGCAATCGGCCTTCCATCTGTCTACGCCGTGGAAACAGCTCCAGGACGTGTTTTCCTTGATCTCCGCTTCCCATTCAGGCGGGAACTGCTCCAGAAATTCCCCGTAATTGGTGAGCGAGGCCAATTCCTTGCTCTCGATATAATGCAGGCAATAAGAAAGCGCCATGTCGCCAAACCTGCTGTGGTGCCCGTAGGACTCGCCGTCCGTTGCCATGTGCACAAGCTGGGCGGGGACATTTCCATCCGCTGAAAACATGCTTATAAGCCGCTGGGCGAATGCCTCACCGTTTGTAAGCAGCCCTTCGAACGCTACCGCCTTGGATACCGGGCCGTTGTAGAAGAAAACGGCTATGCGCTTGCCAGACGGAAGATTTACCCTGTAAGCCCTGGTTATATCCAGCGAGCCCTGGTCCACGTGTGTCCATTCCGGCCCGGTTTCAACCTTGCCCGGCTTTCCCCTGGGGTTTGCTTTTTTTACTTTCTCTGCCGGCCTTATCCTGTGGGCCTGGCTTGGCGCAAGGATTGTAAACCTTATGCCTGCTTCCGCCATAAGTTCCAGGCTTTCCGTGTCCACTGCCGTTTCCGGCAGCCACATCCCTTCGGGATTTCTGCCAAACCGGAATTTGAAATCCTCTATGCCCCAGGCTATCTGCGTCTTTTTGTCTCTGGAATTGGCCAGCGGCATAATGATGTGGTTATAGCAATGGGCTATGGCATTGCCGTGCCCGGAACGCTCTGCGGCGCTATGTTTGTCCGCCCGGACGACGGCGTCATGTATTTCCGGGGCGTGGTCTTTCATCCAGCTCAATAGAGTTGGGCCGAAATCGAAGCTGATCTTTTCGTAATTGTTTACTATCTGCTCTATCTTGTCGCCTGCGCCCAGTATTCTGGAGTAGGCGTTGGCCGCATAACATTCGGAGTTGATGCGTTCGTTCCAGTCATGATAGGGATACGCGGAGTCCTGGGTCTCTATCTCTTCCAGCCACGCGTTTTCACGTGGAGGCTGGTAAAAATGCGCATGGATTGCAAGGAGCCGCCGCATCAGTTGTTTTGTCCTTTCTTTTCAAGAAGCGCTGCCCCGTACGGGCCTATTTTTAAATTTGCCTCTGAGCTCGCAAGCTCCCCGGAATATATAACCGGCGTCCATTCAACGCCGCCCGGGCAAATAATCTGCGCCTGCGCTCCGGAAAAATTCATTGCAAGCAATAGCTCTTTCGCCCCCTCTTTTGAGGCTATCCTTACGATTATAACCCCGTTTTGGCTGTATGCGGTAATGTCCTTGCGGCATGGCCTTAAAGGTGAAACCTTTTCTTTTCGCGCCCGTATAAGCTTTTTATAGAACTCAAAAAGGTCCAGATGCCACGGGGCCGACAAAAGCCCGGTATCCGGCCTGGACTTCTCGAAGGTGGTTGGCAACTGCGGGTCCGGCACCTCCGCATGGTTCAAAAATTCCGCGAATTCCTTTTTTCTGCCCTCGCGCACCGCATTGGCCAGTTCCGGGCCCTGATGGTCCGTAAAATAGAAAAACGGGGCCTTTTCCCCATACTCTTCTCCCATGAAAAGAAGCGGCAGGTACGGCGACAGCAGGGTGGCGAAGGCGGCAAGTTTAAGTTTTCCCTCGGGAAGCCCCTGCGCAAGACGGGCGCTCAAAAAGCCCGGCCCGCCCCTGTTGCCAACCTGGTCATGGTTCTGGCTGAAGACTATGAATTTTTCGGGCTGGATGTCCCAGGAGGCGCTTCCGTGCCTTTTGTCCCTGCATTTGGAATATTGTCCTGTATAGGCGAAGCCTTCCCGGAGTGTCTTTAAAAAAAGCTGATGGGCCTCCCGGGCAAAATCCAGGTAATAGCCATATTCTTCTCCGGTTAGCATTACATGCAGGCAATGATGAAAGTCTTCATCCCAGTGGGCGTCTACCCCGCAGCCGCCTGAGGCGATTGGGCGGATAAAGTGGGAATCGTTCCGGTCCGATTCAATAAAAATGTAAAAGGGCCTTTTTGCCAGCCTTGACACATCCTCCACGCTTTGCATCAGTTCACTGATTATATGCTGCGGGCCGTTGTCGTATATGCCATGGACAGCATCCAGCCGCAGGGCATCAAAATGATATTCGGTAAACCAGTAAAGGGCGTTTGCAATGAAATACCGTCTTACGTCATCGCTGCCGGGGCCATCGTAATTGATTGCCCCGCCCCATGGGGTATGATAGATGCCGCTAAAGTAAGGGCCGAACTTCCCAAGGTAGTTGCCCTCCGGCCCAAGGTGGTTGTAAACCACATCCAGGATGGCCGCAATCCCCGCCTTGTGCAGGGCAAGTACAAGCTCTTTAAGCTCCCGCGGGGCAAACCCGCCGCCGTAGGAATTCTGGGGCGCAAACGGGTACGCGCCGTCATACCCCCAGTTGCGCCGTCCGGGGAACTGGGCCACTGGCATTAGCTCCACGGCCGTTACGCCCAGTTCCTTCAAGTAAGGTATGCGCCCGGCAACCGCCCTGAATGTGCCCTCCGGAGTGAACGTGCCAACGTGCAGCTCATAAATTATATAGTCATGAATGGGGACATTTTCCCATCCGGCATCATCGCTCCAGTTAAAACCGGGGTCCACCACCTCCGATGGTCCATGCACCCCAAGCGGCTGGTATCTTGAGGCCGGGTCCGGATAGCCGTTTCCCGCACTGGTATCTCCAAGGGTATAAAAATACCTTGCGCCCGCCCCGACCCCTGGGACGAATGCTTCGAACCACCCGCGTTCCCGCTTTCCCATCGGCACAGAAATCTCCGCCGGTAGCACCAGCCTTACCGATACTTTTTCGTGAAGCGGCGCCCATACCCGGAACGAAACCCCGTTTCCCATTATATTTGCGCCGAAATCCAGATGCCATGCCATGAAAGCCCCCTGCGCTTTAAATTTGCAATTTTGGGAAAAAGAGAATCTTTGAAGCGTGCCTTCTTACAGCTTATGATGCTGGGTTAAGCGCGTCAATCGTAAGGGTTTTTTGTTTTAAAAACAGTTGGTTATGTTGGATTTTATGCTGGCGCAAAGCGGCGGTTAAAAAACAACCTACTGCATTCTTCTTGAGTGCCCCGCGTGAAGCTGCCAGTTTTCCAGATATTTCCTGGCCAGTTCCGGAGATTTGATTATCAGGAGGTTTTCGGCGTTATCGTACTCAGCGGCCTTTGTGAAGTTGAAAGAGCCGGTTATCACCGTTTTGCCATCTATGATCATAACTTTATTGTGCTGCATCATCTCGTGACTGTCCGCGAATAAGGGGATTCCAGCCCTCGTTAAGTAAGGGACTTCGGAGTATTCGTTAAGCGCGCCCGGGCGGTCCATAACCACCTCCACGGAAACGCCCCTTCTTTTTGCGCGGATGAGGGCCTTGCCGATGGGGACGGAGGTGAAATCATAAGCCAGCACCCTGATCTCCTTTTGCGCATGGTTAATTTCATGCACAATGAGCCTGGTGCATCCGCCATATGGTGAAAAACAGACGTTTGCCACATCCGCCTGGAAGGCAAATGCGGCAGATGGAATGCAAAGGATTGAAAAGAGTAGTAAAAAAATGAAGAGCTTGCGTGTTTTTTTTAACACAGGGTTTCGGGGCGCATCAGGAGTTCTCCATGCCTATGCCGGCCGGCTCCTTTATCCTGAAAACGTCTACAACATAAAAGCTGGAGATCGCTATGACGAAGGCGCACATGGCCCTGTAAAACTGTACCGGCAACCCCAGAAAAATACCATGTTCCTGGCCGGCAAACGCCGAGAAGATAACAAACCCCAGCCCCGCAAGAAGAAAGCCATTTGCCAGTTTCATATTTCCAGACGGCCTCAGGCCTCGCGAAAAGCGGACCAGCACTATGCCGCTTAAGGCCGAACTGGTGAACCCGAGCATGCGCACCCCGATACGTCCAAGCGCCATGGCGCTCTCGACTCCTCCGGTAATCGACAAAAAAGCCAAATACAAAATAAGGAAGGCCGAGGGCAGATATCTAAGGATCTGCCTGCTTTTTGCGTTGAACGTAAGCAGGTTGATGCTGAACTGAAGGAGGGCGACAAAGGATATAAGCAGGAACCCCTGGGACATATATATAAGCGCCTTTACCTCGGCGATATCGGCCGATCTGAATATGAAGCGTATCCACTCGGCCAGCTCCGTCATGCCGTGAAAAAAACCGAATGCCGCCAGAAGCCGGAATGTGGATACCAGCTCTATGCGGCTTGCCTTCCGGATGCCCGTTGCTATGAACATGAAATAGGCCATGGAAAGAAAACTCAATCCATACACAAAAAAAATATAAAAAAGTGGCTCACGGATTAATTCTGCCACAGCCTCGCCCTTTTCCCCGGCCTACTGCAGGGTTTTCCCTTTCCTCACTATCTGATAGAGTTCGCCCGAAATCTTTTTAAGCTCCTTTTCGTTTATGAAGAAGGAGATGGAACCGAGGACATGCCCTATGTACGCCTCGCATTCACTTGTGGTGAAGTAATCGTTTTTGCTGTTGAGCTTGCTTGCAGCGGTCTTCATAGAAGATAAAGCCACGATCTCCCCGATGGACTGGCTGAGCAAACCGCCAACCTGCTCCACAAAACGCGCCCGCTCCCATAATCCCATGCGGCATTCTACTACAGCCATGCCGGATTTTCCAAGTGAATATTACCGGGCCTGGGTTGGCCAATTTGTCTGGAGCCGTCCTCCAATGGTATTATTAAGACGATGTTCTGGCTTGTGCTGGTAATTATTGGCGCGGTGCTTACGCCTTCCAACGCTTTTGCATGGGGCCCACTTACCCACGTTTATCTTGGCACAGAGGTATATTTTATGAGCGGGGCCTTGCCTCCGGCCGTGTATGGACTGATAAGAAAATTCCGTGACGATTACCTCTATGGCAATATCATGGCCGATATAATCTTTGCCAAGAAATATCTTCCAGACGGGAAAAACCCGCATAACTGGGACGTTGCGCTTGGCTTACAGGATGAGGCCTCAACGGATCCGGAAAGGGCCTTTGCACTTGGTTACATGAGCCATCTGGCGGCCGATACAGTGGCCCACTGCATATATACCAAGGGTAAAACCGGGGTGGGGCACACATTCCTGGAGCTTCAGGCGGATGGCCAGATCGACCGGCATTACCTTGCCATGGCTTTGAATTTTGATGCCAAGGTGCAAAAAAGGGGCGATGTCCTTCTTAAAAGATGTCTTGAATCCCCTATTTTCTCTTTTAAAACAAACAAAAGAATACTCAAGGGCATAGTGCTTGTCTCCGGGCTGAACGCTGTAAGCCGCATGCCTGAACGTACGATGGATGCGAAAATCGAAGATCTCCATGAGAAATCGCTGGACAGAATACTGGACGTGCTCGAAAAAGGCCGGAACTCGAAAGTGCTTAAAAAAGACCCTCGTGGTCTGGACTACGGCAGAAAACCCAGTATTATAATGCCTGCGGTGCTGCCAGGCAGCCAGGCGGCCAGGCGGCTATATCTGCCATCCCGTAAACCCCAGGTTTGACTCGCCTTTCTAGTGCAACAGTGCGACGGCGCTATAATGTGCCAGTTTGTGAAAAATTAACAAGTCAGAAATTTTTATTTTGCTGATTTTTCTTGCTATCGGGTTACAGCACTACCGCACTATTTTTTCAATTCCCTGCCAAGCCTTTCCTCAACCGACTTCACCTTTCCGTCAAGCCTGTTTGGCTTGCTCTTGCGGTCGTCCACATTGATGATAAGATAAGCCCGTTCATTGGACGCCATTACGGACTGGTGGCATTTCTTTATCAATTCCATAACCTCGTCCCACTCGCCCTCTATGGCAGTGCCCATCGGATTTGTTTTGTAAGGCAGTCCGCTTTCATCGATTATATTAAGCACTTTTGCAAGCTGGTCACCCAGGCTGGAGCCTGCTCCGATAGGGATTACGCTGACGCTGAAAAGCATGACTGCCCCTCCTTTTTTCCCCTCAGGAAAAGGGGTTTTTGCCGTTTCAAAATGCAAAAAGGGGAACTTCTTAACTTAGCAGCTCCCCTTTGCGACAGCACGGAATTATATGTTTTTTTATTTCAGGGCGTCTTTAAGCGTTTTGCCAGCGGTGAATTTAGGGACCTTCATGGCGGCTATCTTTATCTCCTGCCCTGTCCTCGGATTGCGCCCTTTCCTGGCCTTTCTCTTATTGACGTAAAATGTGCCAAACCCTACCAGTGTGACCTTATGGCCTTTTTTAAGCGCGCCTTTTATGGCTTCTATAGCGGAATCGAGCGCCCGGCCCGCATCGGCCTTGGTAAGCCCGGCCTCTGCCGACATCTTGTCTACCAGTTCCATTTTTGTCATCAGCCAATTCCCCCCTTTCTAAAATTATATTGAAGCGGACATAAACTATCAAAAAGAAAAGTTGTTTGTCAAGGCTCATATACTCTTAATATGGCTACAGCAAAGGGTTTGACAGCCGTATGCCCGCGGATTTACAATCAACTCGGTCCGCAAAGGGGAAAATCATGAAAGAAAAGATACTCAGGATATTTGAGGAAAGCAGCGCGGTAAAGGAAAAATTTGCCAGGGAAAACCACACGCTTATAGAGGACGTCTCCAAGGCCATAGCGGAGGCCTTCAGCCACGGCAGAAGGGTTTTCCTCTTTGGCAACGGCGGCAGCGCAAACGATGCCTCGCACATAGCGGGCGAATTTGTGAACCGCTTCAAGCTGGAGAGGCCGCCCCTGCCCGCCATCGCAATAAATACGGACTTCGGGGTAATGACCGCCATATCCAACGACTATGATTTTGCCGAGGTGTTTGCCAAGCAAATAAAGGCCCTGGCCGAAGAGGGCGACATAGCGGTGGCCATCACCACAAGCGGCGGCTCCGCAAACGTTATAAAGGGGCTTGAGGCCGCAAAAAAGAAGAAGATGAGAACGGTGGTGCTAACCGGGGCAAAGGGCGCCAAATTAGCCGCCAGAGCGGAATTCGGGCTTGTAGTGCCCTCCGCCGATACGCCCAGGGTGCAGGAAACTCACATTACCCTTGGGCACGTCATCTGCCAGCTTGTAGAGGAGATACTCTTTGAAGCGCCCCGCAAGCGCGGCCAGCAAAGCCAGTAGCCAGCCAGCCGATGGGCCCATGTCCGTGCTGGGCATAGACCCCGGCAGTTATTGCTGCGGCTACGGCGTGATCTCGCTACGCAATAGCGGCCGCGACTATTCGTATATAGCATCCGGCCGCATCATGATATCCAGAACAGCCCCGCTGGAGCAGCGCCTGAAAGAGCTTTTCGAGGGGCTGCAGGAGGTCATCTCCGGGTTCGGCCCTCAGGCCGGCGTGGTGGAGAAGATATTCGTTGCCAAAGGTACAAGGCAGGCCCTTAGCCTTGGGCACGCCAGGGGGGTTGCGCTTCTGGCCCTGGCCGGCAATGGTGTGCCCGTATTCGAATACAGCGCCCTGCAGGTAAAAAAGGCCGTTACGGGATACGGCAGGGCGGAAAAACCCCAGGTGCAGCAGATGGTTAAAAGGATGCTTGGGCTGTCTTTCACGCCCAGCCCGGACGGCGCGGACGCGCTTGCACTGGCCATCTGCCATACGCAGCGGGGAAACATCAGGACGGCGCTGGAAACGCAATGATAGGATTTCTTAAAGGGACGCTTGCCTCAAAGAAAGGCGGAGGCGTGCTCATAGACGTGCAGGGCGTTGGGTATGAGGTTTTCATGCCGGTAAGCGCCATAGCCTCCATGCCCGCGCAAGGCAATCCCGTATTCGTGCATATCCATACGCATGTGCGCGAGGACGGCATAAAGCTATTCGGGTTTGCAAGCGAGCAGGAGAAACAGGTGTTTGTCACCCTGCTTGGCGTAAACGGTGTAGGCCCCAAGATGGCGCTGAACATACTTTCCGGCCTGTCCTGGGAGGCGTTTGCCGCCGCTGTGGAGAAAGAGGACGTTACCGCTCTATCAAAAATACCGGGCGTCGGGAAAAAAACCGCCGGAAGGATAATACTGGAGCTGAGGCAGAAGCTTCCCTCCATGGCCGGCGAGGGGACGCAGGCCCCGGCCTATGATGACGCGCTCTCCGCACTTCTTAATCTTGGCTACCGTAAGCCGGAGGCGCAGGACGCCCTTGATAAAGCCGTGAAAAAAGGCGCGGAAGGGCTTGAAATGCTTTTGAGGGACGCACTCAAGGAACTTACCAAGAGCTGATGAAACGCATCCAGGACGATAGGAACGAAGGGGGACAGGCCCCACCGCTCAGCCCGCTGCCGGGGGCCGGGGAAACCGGCGCGGAGTTCACGCTTAGGCCACGGAGCTTTGCGGACTTTATCGGGCAGGACAAGCTGAAGGAAAACCTTGGCGTATTCATCCAGGCTGCTAAAAAAAGGAAAGAGCCGCTGGACCACGTGCTCTTCTCCGGCCCTCCGGGGCTTGGTAAGACAACGCTGGCCCATATAATAGCCCTGGAGCTTGGGGTGAACATCAAGACCACCTCCGGGCCTGTGCTGGAGCGCGCCGGGGACCTTGCCGCCATACTTACAAACCTTGGTGAATCCGACGTGCTGTTCATAGATGAGATACACAGGCTTCCCCGTACGGTGGAGGAGATACTCTATCCGGCGATGGAGGATTTCGAGCTGGATATTGTGATAGGGCAGGGGCCGGGCGCCCGCTCGTTAAAACTTAACCTGCCAAGGTTCACGATGATAGGGGCCACCACCAGAACGGGGCTGCTCACTTCTCCGCTTCGGGACCGCTTCGGCATCATAAACCGGCTGGACTTCTACAGCCCCACCGAACTGGAAAGGATAATAACCCGCTCCGCCGGGATTTTGGATATAGAGATAGCCCCGGAAGCCGCGCTGGAAATCGCGCGCCGTTCCCGCGGAACGCCCCGTATAGCAAACCGGCTGCTTAAGCGCGTAAGGGACTATGCCCAGGTGAAAGGCAAGGGTATAATCGATATTGAAAGCGCCAGGGCCGGGCTGGATATTATGGACGTGGACGAAAAGGGGCTGGACGAGATGGACCGCAAGCTCCTGAGGGCCGTGGTGGAGAAATTCCAGGGCGGGCCCGTGGGCATAGAAACGCTCTCGGCGGCCCTGAGGGAGGATAAGGACACGCTTGAAGAGGTTTACGAACCATATCTGATACAGGAGGGGTTCATAGAGCGCACTCCGCGCGGGCGCGTGGCCGGTAAAACGGCCTACGAGCACCTGGGTATTAAAAAATTGCCAAAAACGGCAGGCGGAGCGCAGGACCTGTTTAAAAAAACATGAGCGAAGAAAATAAGACGGAACCTACCAGGGAAGAGCTGCTTGCCGCGTGCAAAACCGAGATGGAGGCAGTAAAGGCAATCGCGTCCAGGCTTGCGGAGCTGGTTGCAGTGTATAAGACCAAAGAGTCCTACGCGATGGAGGAGACCGCCGCCCTCGGTGCGCTGCTATTCAGCGTATACAACGGGCTGGAGCGCGTTATGGAGAACGTCCTGTCATTTGACGCACTCCAGATAAAATCACACGAGGAAAGGCATGCCGAGGTGCTGAGAAAGACATTCGAGCTTGGCGTGCTGCCGCAGGACCTGTTCAATTCCCTTTCAAAATATCTCGCCTTCAGGCGGTTCTTTGAAAGCTCCTACGTCACCGAACTGTCTGCCCATAAACTGGCGGAGCTTGCGGAAACACTTCCGCCCACTCTTGCCGGGTTTGAAAAAGAGGTTTGCGAGTATATAGAAACGGTTTAGCGATGGGGCAGCCTTTCCGGCTTGTCCGGAATCTCCCTTATTTAAAATGAAAAAGCAATCCGCCAAAAAAGACCGCGCCGGGCTTTACAAGATAAAAGCCGGGCCGGAGGTGGTTACGCAAATGCGCAACCGGCGCTTTGAGGACAAAAAGAAAAAGGCCGCCTCATGCGCCTGCCGCACGCGGGGCCAGGGTGCCGGGGAGGAAAACTGGCCGGGCGAGGGCGTCTGAAATTGCGGCATTCCACCCCTTTTTTTTATATGTTCCGCACATTTCCGGGTTTCCTTTGTTTTTCAGCTACTTAAGGCTAAATTTCTGTTCCATCCGTTCATTTGTTCCAACCGCCTTATTTTCAAAGAGCAAGGCCGTAAGCCTCCGGCGGCCGCACCGCCTTGCGGTTACCATAAACTATCAGGCCATGACATTGTCAATGAAATGGATGTCATGATTTCTGATTTCCGGCGATCATGTAGACCGAGGAAAAACAGAGATCAGATGGCATCGGCAAAAATGAATGAAGTACAGAGGCAAAGCCGCTGGGAATTATGTTTTTTTAAACTTGCCGGACAGCTCCATAATGTTCACGATGCACGCTCCCAGAAAAATAAGCATGGCCGCCCAGAAGCCAAACAGGTAATCCACTGTTATCATGCCCATGTTGCGCGAAACCATTTCGCTGTCCAGCTTGTCCTTCAAAAGAAAAAGCGCAACGGCCCCAACCCCGCCGCATATGGCCGAGGCCATTGCCCTGAAGCGATCTTCCTTTATAAGCAGCCCCGCCAGCAATCCGGCAATACCGGCGGCAAACGCCGCCGTGGCCCGCGCCTCATGCGCACGCGTTTTCTGGGGCTTCTGCCCGAAACCCTGGGGTATGGCGATGGTCCTTCCAATCGCCAGGTCCGTCCCGGTGACGCTTACTATCATGTTTCCGCTGCACGAGAAATTCACCCACGGCAGCAGAAAGCACATAAGGGCAAGGCCAAAAAGTGCGGGAGAGATTTTTCTGTTCATTAGATGTCCAACTGGATTTTTATAGTTTCGCCGATCTTTTGCATATCGCTTTCCGAGAGCGCCCCGGCGTGTTTGAACAAACGAAGCTTGCTTACCGTTGCCAACTGGTCGGCCATGGCCTTGCTTTCCTTGCTGTTAAACAGCACGAGCGCTTCGCTTGGATAGAGCCGGTCTGTCTTGCTGGTAAGCGGGACTACCTGAACCCTGTTGAGAAATTTATTCGACGCGTTATTGCTGACTATGACGGCCGGACGTTTTTTCCTTACCTCGCCGCCTACCGAAGGGTCAAAATTGACCCACCATACCTCACCTCTTTTCACGTACTATGTCCTTGAAAGTGGCCTCGGCCCATTCCAGCGCATCTGCTTCCCGCTTCTTGTCTTTGGACATCTGGGAGTATGCCAGTTCCAGGTTTGGGCGGACAACATGGGGGCGCACAAGCTCTTCAATGAATTTGCTGATCTTGCGGGGGCCAATCGTTTTATGGAGCCCTTTATACACTTCCTCATCAACCGTTATGGTCAGCTTCTTCTGCATTTCAGTCTCCCTTTACACGTATAGTATACGTATTGAAGGCGGCGTGTCAATCGCAACGCGCCACGGTCAGAGGGGATTGGATTTCGAAATGTGTCATACGGGAGGAGTTTCATTTAAAAATAGAATAGCCGCTCCATTTTCTTCATTGCTGCGGAAGCAGGATTCCAGCCTGGACCAAAATTCGATTCGCCTATGCCGCATTCTTTTTAATCCCGTTGCCTTCATACTCGGGAAACATGATAATGGCCGGATGCACGCCGAAAGCCTCCGCTATTTGTTCGGAGCGCCTCTTGCCTATCTCCACTTTTCCGTTCTCTAAAAGACTGATGTTCGTGGCGCTGATGCCGCAGCGTTTCGCAAACTCAGCCTGGGTCCAGCCCTTCAGTTGCCTAAGCATCTTTATGACTTCGCCCGTAGTAAGTGCCGCATGTGGCCTGGCCTCAACAAATCCCGGTCTGTTTTTATGTTTCATAAATCCTCCGTTAATACTTATGCGGCGTTATCTCCAAAATAAAAACTGTGACCGTCTCGCGTTCCACTTCGTAGATGGCCCTGTATTGCAAATTAAGCCTGGACGCCCATTGCCCTTCCCGCTCCCCTTTTAATTTCTCATCCCTGAATCCTGGAAACTCCTTCAGTTTTTCCGGCCCGTGCCGCAATACGATGTCCTTCCAGAGTTCGTATTTCTTCACCACTTCCAGAGGCAGCTTCCGGCACGTCTTTGAAATGTCGTGGTGCTCCAGAACCCGCCACATTATTAAAAATAATAAGATATTAAAAATAATAAGTCAAGGACGCGCTACGGCCTGGTCCAGACTCAGAGGGGATTGGATTTCGAATGTGTTATAGGGGAGGATGGATGTTCTTAATTGGAATTAAGTATTTTGTCCCCGGAATTAGTCGTTAAGAGAGCAGTTTCATATTTTTAAGATGGAGTTAGGTGTTGTGTCCACAGAATTCTGTCCATTTTGTGATTAAGCAAAAACTTTAACCAAAATCACTACGCCGAAGATGACCATGCATATGCCGATTGCGGTATAAATAAAAGAAAGAATATCGATTGTTTTGTAAGTTTCCCCAGTTTCCATTTTTTGGGTGTTTATGGCAATGGCGCGTATTGCGGCAGTTGTTTGCGACAATAGAATCAGCCAGGGGCCGCAAATAATGCAGGTGATGGCGACAATCAGATCTTGCAGCCTGTCAAGTTGCGCGGCCAATTGAGCGACTGAGTCCTGCATCTGTTGCAACGTGTTTACCACCTTCGCCACAGAGGGGATTGGATTTCGAATGTGTTATAGGGGAGAAGTTTCATTTAGATAGAACCGTCATTTTTTCCGTTCTTCTTTTCTGTCCTTTAATGAGAGCCGATGACCTTGATTAATGATCTTACGATATTAAATCCTAAATAAAGGGATGCAACAATGCCAATAAAGAAAAGCAGGACAGCGGCGATGTTAAACCATTTCGGATATTGCCGTTGCAATAAAACAGGTATACGTTTTGCGATGCCTTGATCGTATTTGATATCAGCATTTATTTTGTCAGCCGTAAGTGAAGGGGGGTACATATACGAAATGGTTATTAATTCATTCGGAACAAGAGTAGGCATTATAATTGCTCGGCTAGTATCAGGAAGATTTTCTACTCTGTAATTCACATGCGGCCAAATATTGAAATCAGGCAATACATGATGATTAATGTAAACATTCGTAGCTGGCCTTCGTCCAGCATTTTTAAGCATTATTGAATGTGCATTTACATTGTAGGGTTGCGCTGGGGATGGTGGCCTAACTGTAAATGTGGAAACGTGACCATAATATGAAATCAAAACTGGACGGCTTTCGAATTTTTGATTTAACCAGAAGCCTAAGAATAAGGTGATAATAGGCGCTGCTATTGTAGCGACGACCTGCCAATCTATATTCATAGTAAAGCGGCTTTCTACCTCACCTTCCCCACCACGCAATCGTTGCACAATTGCCCGCAGACGTGGGGGTTTTTGTTTTTATGAGCATGGGCGTGGGCAGAAAAGCACAGGCGGTACTGGAAGAAGGATTTGGCCTTGTAATCGTAAAGGATAACCAGGTTGCCGCTGGCCTTGCCGGCAAAGAGGCTGCAACTGACTGTGCAATAGCCCTTGAAGGAATTGCCATTGATGTTTAAATAGAGCGGGCCATCATTGGTGTTATAGCAGAAGCTTGCCCGCCCAAGCTCGAAGAAATTCCTGGCCAGGCCAAAAGGCGGGTTCTGCTCAAAAAGCTCCACGCCTTTTTTCTCAAGAAGCGCGGCAACGTCGTAATGCGCGTTATGTGCTACGTCAAAGACCCTGGGCGCTTCCTTGCCCAGTATATGCATTCCGGCCAGAAACGCGATGCCAGCTCTCGAATCAG
The DNA here is from genome assembly GCA_021813405.1 of Nitrospirota bacterium. Taxonomy (GTDB): domain Bacteria; phylum Nitrospirota; class Thermodesulfovibrionia; order Thermodesulfovibrionales; family JdFR-88; genus JAKAKS01. The sequence goes on along the minus strand of JAKAKS010000042.1, from coordinate 16,407 downwards.
GTCTCATAAGCCTCCCCCTTGCGTCTTTAGAGCCCCGTACTGTTAAGCGCCCCGTACCTCAAACATTTGTAATGTCTTTGTTATTAACGCCGCTGGATATCGGCTTTCGCCGGTATGACGGCCTTACGCGCACTTGGTAAACCCGCAGTTACGGCAGATTGCGCAGCCGCCTTCGTGCTCCACGGCGCCGCCGCATTCCGGGCAGGCGCCGATGATCATCGGCTCCTCGTAGTAATCAGACCCTGAGCCGTCTGAAGCGCTGTCTGTCTCCCCATGCTTGCCGTGCCCGTTTCCGTTACCTTTTTTGTAGTGGTACATTTCAAGCGATTTTGCCAAAGCGTCCGAGCAGGAAAGTATCCTGCCGCCCGCGCCCCACTGGGGCTGATGGCAGGAGATGCCCTTAAGCTGCTTGACTATCTCTTCCGGCTCTATATTGGAGCGCAGCGCAAGCGAGATAAGCCTGCCCAGCGCCTCGGACTGGCTGGAAGCGCACCCGCCGGCCTTGCCCATGGAGGTGAACAGCTCGAAAAAGTGGCCGTCCCCGTCCTCGTTTATGGTTACATACACGTGCCCGCAGCCGGTGTGCATCTTCCTTGTTGTGCCGCGCAGAACGTCCGGCCTCTTTTTGGGCATTATCTTGCCTGTGGCCTGCGTTTGCTCCGCCGGGGCTTGCGCGGCCTGGGTTTTGGACCCGGTGGTAAGCACCTGCTCACGGGAGCCGTCGCGATAAACCGTAACGCCCTTGCATCCAAGCTTGTAGGCAAGCCGGTAAACCTGCTCCACGTCTTCCTTGGTTGCGTGGTTGGGGAAGTTAACTGTTTTTGAGACGGCGTTGCACGTGTGCTTCTGGAAGGCCGCCTGCATCCGGATATGGTCCTCCGGGGTGATGTCGTGCGCGGTGGCAAATACGGTCTTTATGCTGTCGGGTATCTCCGGGATGCCGTGAAGGCTGCCGCTTTCGGCCACTTTTTCCAGAAGTTCCCTGGACCAGAAGCCGTGCTGCTTGGCTACCTGCTCGAAATACGGGTTAACCTCTATAAGCTTGGTCCCCTCCATTACGGTGCGCACATAGCACACGGCAAAGAGCGGCTCCACCCCGGAGGAGCACCCGGCTATTATGGACAGGGTGCCCGTTGGGGCTATGGTGGTTGTGGTTGCGTTTCTTAGCGCCTTTTTACCGCAGACGGCAGAATTATAGTTGGGATACGTGCCGCGTTCCGCAGCCATAAGCTCGGACTGGGCAACCGCCTCTGCCTTGATTGTGCCCATCACCTTTTCGGCCAGTTCCAGCGCTTCTTCGGAGTTATACGGGATGCCCAGCTGGATGAGCATGTCGGCAAAACCCATAACGCCAAGGCCGATCTTCCTGTTGGCCTTGGTCATATGGGAAATTTCGGGCAAAGGATATTTGTTTGCGTCTATCACGTTGTCAAGGAAATGCACCGCATGCCTTGTAATGCGTGAAAGTTTGTCCCAGTCCACGGCGTTATCTTTAATCATGCGGGCCAGGTTTATGGAGCCCAGATTGCAGGACTCATACGGAAGAAGCGGCTGCTCCCCGCACGGATTTGTGCTTTCGATGGCCCCGATGTGCGGCGTGGGGTTGCACTCGTTTACCCTGTCTATGAAGACAACGCCCGGCTCCCCGTTGCCCCATGCGTGGGAGACGATTAGATCGAACACCTCGCGGGCGCGCATCTTCTGGGTGGGCTTGTTGTTCCTGGGATTTAAAAGCTCGAATTCGCCGTCTTCCTCCACGGCCTTCATGAAAGTGTCCGTGAGGGCAACGGATATGTTGAAGTTGTTAAGCTTGTGGTTGTCGTCCTTGCATTGTATGAAGTGCAGGATGTCCGGGTGGTGCACGGAGAGCATCCCCATGTTTGCGCCCCTGCGCGTGCCGCCCTGCTTAACGGCCTCTGTGGCGGTATCAAAAACGGTCATGAAGGAGACCGGGCCGGATGACACGCCTTTTGTTGAACCAACCACGTCACCTTTGGGCCTTAGTTTGGAGAAGGAAAAACCTGTGCCACCGCCGGATTTATGTATGATTGCGGCGTATTTTACCGCATCGAATATGGATTCCATCGAGTCGCCAACCGGCAGCACAAAGCAGGCCGAAAGCTGCCCAAGCCTGCGCCCGGCGTTCATAAGGGTGGGGCTGTTTGGCAAAAACTCCAGCCTGGTAAGCATGTTGTAAAACTCCTTCTCCAGGCCCGATATCTGCTCCTCGGTTTTGCCATAGGCCTTGTCGATTGAAGCGATAGCCTTGGCCACCCTGCGGAACAAGTCGGCAGGGGTTTCGATAACCGTCCCTTCCTCATTGCGCTTCAAATAGCGTTTTTCCAGTACTTTTTGTGCGTTTGGCGTTAAAACCGGCGGCACAAATCCCTCAGATGATGCGGATCTCATTTTTTAATCCCCCCAGAAGAGATGAAAAATCCCGGAGCGCAAGGCAAGTTGGCTGCCTGCCCGGGAAACGATTTTTTGTTTTCAACATGATTTACCCATATGCCGAGCGCCCTGAAAAACGGCCCTCACAAAGCCACGCACCGCATAAGAACCCCCATTCCCGTTTGAAAAAACCTTGTGGAAACATCCAAAACTACATCTGCGACCCCATGTAATCCAGGAGAAGCCCTGACCCTAGTTTTTGTGTTTTTTTATTAAGTCTTGAATATTAAACACTATATGTTGTGCTGAGTCAAGGGAAAAATGAGATGTAGCCAAGTTGCGGATTTTGAAGGTTTTTTCCTGTGAAATGGGTGTTGGGCGATTGTTAAATCGGAGATTCATGAAAAACAGTCCAAAAATCCTGCGGGCAGGGATCTCTTTCAAGAAGGGCAAGATTTCCTTAAAAAACAGCAATTTTAACTAAAATAAACCCTATTTATAAGGTGAATCTTTTTCAGTGATTATCTAAACCTATGAATATGAGGTAAGTTGAATTTTTATGCTTGACAAAGATTAGGCTATATGATAAAAATGAGGCATAAGCGCCTCGTTACCTCCCCAAGCTTGCTGCTGTCCCAAAAGACAGCAGCTTTTTTTTGGCCCATCTCAAAAACAATTTTCGGCAGCTGGGCCCCGGAAAAGCTGCGGTTTTTGGAAGTAGAAGAGGCTGAAGTCGCGGCATGCCGGGGCATCAAGAGGAAACTCAACGTAGTGCCGCGCGCCTCCGGGCAATTTCCCCTTTCTTCCTTGTCCCCCAATAAATGAGTCCATTGTTGCCAGGTTTTCTTATGGTCTGTGGTTTTTTCCTAATCGCCGGGTTCCGATGCGCCATGCAGGCTTTTATCGTAAAGCTCTTTTTTCCCAAGCCCGTAATCCGCAGCAACTTTTTTGACCGCCTCTTTCCGGCCCATGCCGGTTTTTATAAGCTCGTCTATTTCCAGCAGGGCCTCTTCCATTCCGCCCGGCTGGTGAACTGCCCCGGCAATGGTTACAACATATTCGCCGGCGATGGTCTTGTTCTCCAGCTGGTCCAGGATATGGGCGATATCGCCGCGCAAGACCTCCTCGTGCAACTTGGTTATCTCGCGGGCCAGGGAGGCCTGCCTGGTTTTGCCGAAGGCCTCTTCCATATCGATAAGCGTGTCTATTATCCGGTGCGGGGCCTCGTAAAACACCATTGTGCGGGGCTCGCGCGCCAGGCGCTCCAGGGCCTTTTTCCGCTGGCCCGGCTTGGCCGGCAGGAACCCAATATACGTAAACTCTCCGGTATCCAGGCCGGAGATGGACAGGGCGGCCAGAAAAGCGCTTGGCCCCGGTATCGCCACAACCTCTATCCCGGCTTTTATTGCCTCGGTTATGAGTACGGCGCCCGGATCATTTATCCCCGGTGTGCCCGCGTCTGAGATCAGGGCCACCGATCGGCCTTCCCTTAGCGCGCTCATCACCTCTTCGGCCCTGGCCTTTTCGCGGCCGGACCAGTAGCTAATCATCGGCTTGGAAATGCCAAAGTGGGAGAGCAGTTTTAGGGAATGCCGGGTGTCCTCGGCGGCTATCAGGTCCGCTTCCTTCAGCGTCCTTATGGCACGAAGCGTTATATCTTCCAGGTTGCCAATGGGGGTGGAAACAACGTAAAGGACTGCCGTCATTTTCTCTCTTTGCGCTTGGATTTCCGTTCCAGAGGCGCGCCGATCCTCCTTACATAAGCCCTGAGCCTCAAATCCGCCTTTATAATTGCCGTTGTGTCCGCACCGGTTATTTCCCAGGAATATCCGCCCCGGGCGTCCCGCTTGAGGCTGATCCTGACGGGTTTGACCGGGACCATCTCCGAGATTTTGGTGTTCTTCTGAAAATCGGGCTTTTTGACCCCGGCGGCTATCGCCCATTGGGGGGATATTACGAATGTGGACATCAACAAAAGGAGCAAGACCTCAAACACCCTCATTTTTATGACCTCCACCACGTGGAAAATAATAAATCAGGCAATTTTGCTTGATTTGAATCTATCTGCAAGCTTTTCAAGAAAATTAATGTGATTCTTCCCTTTATTGCTGAACCCGTATTGCCAGACGGAGGCGCAAAAATTATCAAGCAGTTTCTTGCTCTTTACGAGGGCGATAATTTTTGCCCTCTTTAACCTGCCCGTATAACTCTTGTATTGACCAGAGTTTGGTATTATTTGCCCTTCAAACCATTCACTCATAAGCCTCCTTGCGATGCCTGACGGCGATTATGAAGATCGTGTTTTCATCTTCTTTAGCCCAATATATTACCCGGTAATCGCCAACGCGGAGCCTGTATTTGTTTTTGAATTTCCCCTCCAGCGGCTTGCAATCGGCTGACGGATTGCCAGTAAGTCTGGCCACTGCATCCAGTACAGTGATAGCGTCTTTGTTGTCGAGTTTTTTTAATTCCTTGCAAGCCCTTACGTCCCAACGGACTTTATAGGGCATGCGCCTTTTTTACCCGTAGCTCATATTCCTGCATTACATCCTCATGGGCAATTGTCTCGCCAATAGACGCAATACGCATGTCGGAGAGTTGGGCTTCATATCGCCCGATGTACTGCCTGAGTGCCTGATTCACAATCCAGCTTTTAGTGACGCTAAGCTCCGCCGCCATTGCTTCAAGGGCTTTGTCCGTCTCTTCTTCTACTTTCGTTGATATTACCTTCGCCATTTCTCTTTTCTCCTACAACGTAATAACTAGTTTATTTTACACTAATTAGTAGACGAGGTAAACTTTGTAAATAGCAGGCTGACTCAATAACTTTTGTATTTGTTTGTAATAGGGAACCGCCTGTCCCGGCCAAAGGCCCTGGGCGTAATCTTTATGCCGGGCGGCGACTGCCTTCTCTTGTATTCACTGGCATCAACCATCCGTATCACCCTTTTTAAGTCTTCAGGCGGATAAGAAAGGGCGAGCATCTCTTCAAAACTCCTTTCCTCTTCCACATATGCCGCCAGTATCGGGTCCAGAACATCATATGGGGGCAGCGAATCCGTGTCCTTCTGGTCTGGCCGGAGTTCCGCCGTAGGCGCTTTTGTAATAATCCGCTCGGGTATCACGGGAGGTTTTTTACTGTTCCTCCAGCGTGAAAGTCTGTACACCAGTGTCTTTGGCACGTCCTTTATGAGGGCAAATCCGCCCGCCATATCGCCGTAAAGGGTGGCGTACCCCACACTCATCTCGGACTTGTTGCCGGTTGTTACCACCAGGTATCCAAATTTGTTTGAAAGCGCCATAAGGATGTTGCCCCGGACTCTCGCCTGCAGGTTTTCCTCGGCTGCATTGGGTTGCGTATCCTTGAAGCTCTTATCAAGAGCGGCAAGATATTGGTCGAAAACCGGGTCTATGGGGATCTCGGCCATGCTTACGCCCAGGTTTTTTGCCAGCTCATAGGAATCCTCGCGGCTTTCAGCGGAAGTAAACCTGGAGGGCATGAAAACGGTATGCACTTTATTATTGCCCAAAAAGTCCGCCGCGATCACGGCAACCAGGGCCGAATCTATCCCGCCTGACAGGCCTATCACCACTTCTTTAAACCCGTTTTTCATTACATAATCGGAAAGCCCGAAGCCAAGGGCCGTATATATCTCTTCTTCCGGGCCTGGCGGTTGAGTAATGGCCGGGCCTGTTTTTTTGATCTTTTTGGCGGCAGCCTGTCCAGCCGCCCTCCTGGGCGGCGGGAAAGAGACGGTTTTTACCTCATCAATCTTCATCAGCCGTTCCTGCCTCATCCGCGGATCGTGCAGGCGCCACATGAAGACAGACTCAAGGTCCAGGTCTACGGTCAGCAGTTGTTCCCTGAAGAGGCCGCAGGAAGCTGCCAGGCGGCCCCTCTCGTCCATTACCAGGCTTCCGCCGTCAAATACCAGCTCGTCCTGTCCGCTTGCCATATTTACATACACGATAATAGCGCCGCTGTCGGATGACCTGGTTGCCAGCATCTTCCGCCTGAATTCGTTCTTGCCAATGGTATATGGGGAGCCGTTAATGTTTATTATCACCTCGGCGCCTTTGAGGGCCTGTGTCCTTGCGGGCCCCGTTGGATACCAGATGTCCTCGCATATAGTCACGCCGAAGGTGAAATCCCCCATCTCGTAAACCGGGCAGACGGTCCCGGCCTGGAAATACCTCATCTCATCGAAAACGCCGTAATTGGGGAGGTACATCTTATGGTAAACATCCACTACCTTCCTGTCTGAAAGGACGGCGGCCGCATTGAATACGTCACGCCCCCTGTCCACAAAACCCACCACGGCCACAATCCCATCGGCTGCCGCCCGGACCTCGTCCAGCCCTTTTAAATTGTCCGCTATAAATTGAGGCTTAAGGATGAGATCTTCCGGCGGATAGCCAGGTATTGAAAGTTCCGGAAAGGCTATTATGGACGCGCCTTCTTCCCTGGCCCTGCCCATGAACTCGATTATTTTTTTTGTGTTGCCCCTTACGTCGCCTACAGTGGGATTTATCTGGGCAAGGGCCACCCTGAGAGTTCTCATGACAACATAATGTTAAAAGAAGTGCTTGTTTTTGTAAAGTTTTTTAGAGCATCAAGCCGGCAAATCTTTTTATGCGGTCAAATCCAAATGAGTTTCCGGCTTGTTCTGCTATATGTGGAATGCCGTTTCCGCGCCGGCAGTCTTCTGATATTTTAAATATAAGTTTATGACTAAATTAATTTTTTTAATTTGACCACTTGCAAATTGATGGATTACCCTTTATGATACTTTTCTGCGCGTAAAACCTACTAAGGAGGCGTTATATGAAGAAGCACGATACTCCTCTTCTGGACCAGCTTGAAACAGGTCCTTGGCCTAGTTTTGTCAAGGAACTCAAGCTGGCTGCCAAGAAAAGCGAGATGGCCAATGACGAATTGGGCCAGCTGGAAAAGTCTTACAGGGACAAAAAAGGATACTGGAAGCACGGCGGCATCGTGGGCGTGCTGGGTTACGGATCGGGCGTTATCGGAAGGTATTCTTCCCTGCCGGAAGAATTCCCCGGTGTTGCTCACTTCCACACGTTCAGGATCAACCAGCCCAGCGGCATGTATTACAAGACCGACAGGCTGAGAGAGATAATGGACCTGTGGGACAAGTACGGCAGCGGCCTTACGAACATGCACGGCTCTACCGGCGACATAATCCTTCTGGGCATGAGGACCGAGAACCTGGAGCCCCTGTTTGCGGAAACCTCTTCCAGAGGGTGGGACCTGGGCGGTTCCGGTTCCGCGTTGAGGACCCCGGCCTGCTGCCTCGGGAAGTCAAGGTGCGAATGGGCCAATATTGATACCATGGACATCTGCAACGAGCTTACGCAGACCTATCAGGACTATATGCACAGGCCGTCCTGGCCCTACAAGTTCAAATTCAAGATAGCCGGCTGCGCTGTTGACTGCGTTGCCTCCATAGCCCGCGCGGACTGCTCGATCATCGGCACCTGGAAAGGCGATATCGCCATAGACCAGGACGCGGTAAAGGATTATGCCAAAAAAGGGATGAACATTCAGGCTGAGATCGTGGACATGTGCCCAACGGGCTGCATGAGCTATGACGGAAAATCCCTTTCCATAGACAACGCCAATTGCAGCCGCTGCATGCACTGCATATCCAAGATGACCAAGGCCCTCAAGCCCACCGGCGAGAGGGGCGCAAGCATACTCATAGGCTCCAAAGCCCCGATCGTTGTAGGCTCGCTGCTTTCATGGGTCATCGTGCCGTTCATAAAGATGGAGCCCCCGTACACCGAATTCAAGGCGCTTGTCGAGAAGATGTGGGACTGGTGGGACGAGAACGCCAAGCCCAGAGAGAGGATTGGCGAGGTTATCGAGATGAAGGGCATGAGGAGCTTCCTGGAAGCCATAGGCGTGCCCCCGGTGCCTCAGCAGGTGCGCGAGCCCAGGAAAGACCCGTTCTTCTTCTGGTCTGAATCTGACCTGGAAAACAAATAACATAAAGAATTTATTTTAGATAAGGAGGATAAGATGTCAGAGTTGCCGAAGAGACAAACAGATATAGGACCGCCACATTATTCGACGATGCTTCCGCCCGTAATAAAGAACAACTACGGGAAATGGAAGTATCACGAGGTCCTTACCCCCGGCACCATGGTCCATGTGGCCGAGTCGGGTGACAAGGTCTACACGGTCAGGGTGGCAAGCCCCAGGCTTCTTTCCACTGATTCCATCAGGCAAATGCTGGATATAGCGGACAAGTACTGCGACGGCTACATCCGCTGGACTACCCGCAATAATGTCGAATTCATGACCACCAAAGAAGAAAACATGGCGCTGATAAAGAAAGCGGCCCAGGACATAGGCTTTCCCGCCGGCGGCATTGGCGACGGGATTTCCAACATGGTCCACACCCAGGGATGGGTGCATTGCCATGGCGCCGCCAGCGATGCCTCCGGCATCGTGAAGGTCATAATGGACGAGGTGTTCCCGTATTTCGCGGAGAAGACCCTTCCGGCAAAGACCAGGCTTGCGCTGGCCTGCTGCGTTAACATGTGCGGCGCGGTGCACTGCTCCGATATAGCCGTTGTGGCAATCCACAGGAAGGTCCCGGAGATCAACCACGATCAGGTAAAGAACCTGTGCGAGATCCCGACAACCGTCGGCAGCTGCCCCACCAGGGCCATCAGCCCGGATCCGGCCAAGAAGAGCATCAAAATCAACGCGGACAAGTGCATGTACTGCGGCAACTGCTTCACCGTTTGCCCTCCCATCAATATCCACAACCCCGAACATGACGGCGTGGCAATAGTGGTGGGCGGCAAGGTAGGCAGCCTGAGGAAGGGCCCGATGTTCTCCAAACTGGCCATTCCGTTCATAAAAAACAACCCGCCCAAGTGGCCCGAGGTTGTTGAGGCAGTAAAAAATATCATCGATGTCTATGCCAAGGACGCCAGGAAGAACGAGCGCGTTGGCGAGTGGATAGACAGGATAGGCTGGGAGAGCTTCTTCAAGAAAACGGGCATACCGTTCTCCTTCCAGCACATTGACGACTTTACTTTTGCAAGGGATACTTTCAGAACATCTGCCGCTTTCAAGTGGTAAAAACCCGCGGAGGGCGTTCGGAATGAACGCCCTCCCAAATTAAAAATGGGGACTGGTTCCCCCTGGAGGGCCCGACCATGGAAAAAGACGAACTTAAAGACAAGATTTACGCCTTTGTGGAAGCAGCCAAGGGCAAAAAGAAGCTCAAGGAAAAGGATATAATAAAGGGAGTTGGCGAGCAGACCGGCGTGCCGGGCGATGAAGTCAAAAAGGCAATGCGCGAGATGATTGACATCGGCAGGCTCATGTACTCCTACGGCGGAGGGTCCAGCTCCGTTGAGATCCCGTCCGAAGAGTATCTGAGGGAAAAAGGACTGATTAAATAATTAGCCCCAATAATGGCAAAAAAACGGCTAACCGGCCCAGGGTGGTTGTGGCCGGCCTCCGCGGAGGCACCGGTAAAACGACCCTGAGCCTAGGCCTTCTTCGCGCTTTCAAGGCGAAAGGCCTGGCGGCCGTCGCGTTCAAAAAAGGGCCCGATTACATAGACGCCGGATGGCTTTCAGTAGCCTCCGGCGGTTTTTGTTTTAATCTGGATCCATACCTGATCGGAGAGGGAAACATCCTGCCGTCGTTTTTAAGGCACAGCGGCGGGGCCGACATATCCATAATCGAAGGCAACCGGGGTTTGTTTGACGGCATGGACCTGGAGGGCTCACAAAGCACTTCAAGGCTTGCAACTGAACTGAAGTCTCCGGTTGTCCTGGTTCTGGATGCCTCCAAGATGACCAGGACCGCCGCCGCAATGGTGCTGGGAGTCAAAAAATTCGAGCCCGCCCTCAAGCTGGCAGCCGTGGTCTTAAACCAGACCGGCGGGAAGCGGCACGAATCCATCATGCGGCAATCCATCGAGCACTATACCGGCGTGCCTGTTATAGGCGCACTGCCCCGCAAGGCCGGGCTGGGCCTTTCAGAGCGCCACATGGGCCTGGTGCCTTACCAGGAGCATCCGGAGATAGAGCAGGCCATAGACTCCGCGGCTGCGCTTGTAAGTGAGTCCGTGGATCTGGAGCGCGTAATGAAGATAGCCAGCCAGTGCCAGTCGTTTGGAGCGGCATACGCTGCACAGAAGGCAAATGACGAGGCCACAACGCGGAAGAGGTCTTCAATCTACGAAGGGCTCCGGATAGGGATTTTGCAGGATTCGGCTTTCCAGTTCTATTATCCTGAGAACCTGGAAGCCCTGGCGGAGGCCGGCGCGGAGCTTACGCCTTTAAGCCCGCTTACCGACATGGACCTGCCGGATATTGACGCCCTTTACATCGGAGGCGGTTTCCCGGAGACCCACGCAATAGCTCTCTCAAGGAACATAGGGTTTCTAAAGGAGCTTAAGAACAGGATAGAAAAAGGGCTGCCTGTTTATGCCGAGTGCGGCGGCCTCATGTACCTGGGCACTTATATAGAGCTTAAGTCCGGCAGATACCAGATGGCGGGCGTGTTTCCTTACGGGTTCGCCCTGGAGTCAAGGCCTGTTGCCCACGGCTACACCTCGGCCACGGTAAGCGCTAAAAACCCGTTCTACCCCAAAGGGGCGGTCCTCAACGGGCATGAGTTCCATTATTCCAGGCCCGTAAGGGACGGCGCCAAAGGGCCCGCATTTGCCCTTACCATGAAGAGAGGCGCCGGAATAGAAAACGGCAAGGACGGCCTCATCTATAATAACGTGTTTGCCACCTACACCCACACCCACGCCCTGGGCACCCCGCAGTGGGCCAAGGGCCTCCTCAAGGCCGCCAGGGAATACAGCAGGGGCAAGTAGCTTTTTTTTGTAATTTTCAGGCAAGCCGGAATGAGCATTGACCACAGGTAAATGCGGCCGTAAAAAGCTTACAGATTAAAAAGCCTCTCCACTCTCACCATTGTCCCTCTTGCTTCGCCTATGCCGACTAGCGCGCCATCGCGGGTCTTGAGGCGCACGAAGCCGTACGCAGGCCTGGCAACCTTGAAGGGCGCGCCGTTTCTGGCCCTGGCGGCACTTATCTGGTCCAGCTCAAGCTCCTCCATGAAGGACAGGGCGGAGTCAATATTCAGGATATGGGCGCAGCCGCCCTCAGGCGAAAATCCCTTTTCAATTCCGTCCGGGGAGATGGCGTTTTCAACATTGAAGGGACCGATGCCGGTCCTCCTTAACGCCTTTATGTGGGCGAAGCTGCCTGCGGCAATGCCGATGTCATCGGCAAGGCTTCTAACGTAAGCGCCGCGGGAGCATTTAATGGAAAGCCCTGCATAAGGCGGGTTGTAGTCCGCAAGCTCAAGGCTGTATATCTCGATGTCCCTGGGCTCCCGCTCTACCTCCATGCCCTTTCTTGCCAGTTCGTAAAGCGGCGTTCCCGCTATTTTGAGCGCGGAAAACATGGGCGGCACCTGCTTTATCTTTCCCCTGAATGCGCCGAGGACCTGCTCGATCTTTTCCCTGCCCGGTATTTCCGCCCTGGCGATGATTTTGCCCTCGGCATCGTAGGTGTCCGTGCGCTCGCCAAGCTTCAATACGGTGTAATAGTTTTTGGGCAGATCCAGCATGAACCTGGAGAGCTTGGTGGCCTCGTTCAGGCACACGATAAGAAGCCCCGTTGCAATAGGGTCCAGAGTTCCGGTGTGCCCGGCCTTTTTGGCCCCGGCCCTGCGCTTTACCAGCGTAACGGCGTCTTGAGAGGTGATCCCCTCTGGCTTGTCTATAAGCATTATCGAATTCATGGGAACCACTATTTTACTATAGAGTGCCCCATGTTTTAAATTAAAAGAAGTGGACGGGAATTCTCAAAGACCAAAATCAGGCAATCAAAAGCCCCTTCGCATATTCTTCTCCGGCATAGGCGGCAGCGGCGTGTCCGCGCTGGCCGGGTTTGCCGCCGAAAAGGGGCATCTGGTATCAGGCTCCGACAGGGCGTTCGACAAGGACCCGTCTCTTCCGGTGTTCGGCGCGCTTTTGGCCAAGGGGATAAGGCTTGTGCAGCAGGACGGCAACGGGCTGGACGGCGGCACCGATTTAGCCGTCTTCAGCACCGCAGTGGAGCCCGGCACCCCCGAATACAAGAAGGCTGCGGAAACCGGCCTGAACACCATTACCAGGCCAGAGTATCTGGCCCGGCTGTCCAGCGAGTTCAGGACCATTGCGGTGGCGGGCACAAGCGGAAAGTCCACCTCGTCAGGCATGCTTGCATGGCTTCTGAAAGAGCTTGGTTTTGCCCCTAATTTCATCGGCGGCGGCAGGGTAAAGAGATTTGCCACGGAAACCAACCAGGGCAATTACCTGACGGGCGGTTCGGACATTCTGGTGATAGAGGCGTGCGAGTCCGACGGATCGATAATAAATTATCATCCGGCGTTCTCCGTGCTTTTAAACCTTGCGCTGGACCATCACTCGATTTCCGAGACCGGCGCCATGTTTGAGACCCTTTCAAAAAATACTTCCGGCCCCACGGTATTCAATGCCGATGATGAAGAGCTGTTGAAACTATCGCTTAAAAACTCCGTCAGCTTCGGGATAGACAGGCCTGCTGATTACATGGCGGAAGATATCCGGCTGAGCGGTTTTGGCGCGCAGTTTGTATTTAAAGGCGGTGCGTGCGGGCCTGGGCTTATGAAGCTGAACGTGCCGGGCAGGCACAATGTGTATAACGCGCTTGCCGCCCTTGCCCTGGTTGATAGGCTTGCCGCAGGTTCTGGCATGCGCATGGACAACGCCGCGCTTGCCCGCGCGCTTGCCGGGTTTGACGGCGTGCAGAGGCGCTTTGACGTGCATCTGAATAAAAACGGCATAACAGTCATAGACGATTATGCGCATAACCCCCACAAGATAGCCGCATTTATGGCGGCGGCGCAGAGGATTTCCACAAAAATCTGCTACATCTTCCAACCCCATGGATACGGCCCCGCGCGCATGATGCGCCAGGGCTATGCGGAGGCGTTTTCCGGGGGGCTGCGGGCGGAAGACCTCCTTATAATGCTGCCTATTTATTACGCCGGCGGGACTACGCAGAAAGACATTTCAAGCGAAATGCTGGCGGAGGATATAGCCGCACGGGGAAAGGCTGCAATTGCCGTGAAGGACCGCCAAGCGGCGGCTCAGGCGGCGCTTGGCTTCGACTGCATTATTGTCCTTGGTGCGCGGGATGATACCCTTTCACGGTTTGCCTCTGAACTGGCCTCATTCAAGTCAAAACCGGTTTGACATCAGGCCGGATTCTAATTTATATTTCCTGAATTAATTTTAAAAAAGGATTTCAATCGGAGGGTTATTATGAAGCGCGGTTTGATGATGCTGTTTGTTGTTGCCTGTCTTGGCGCAAGCGGGTGCGTGGCACTGGTGGTGGGAGGCGCAGCCGGTGCGGCCGGCACTGTGTGGTATGAAGGTGCCCTGGTGGATACCATTTCCAAGCCGGTGCCTGTGGTGCAGAATGCCATGCTGGCAGGCCTGAAGGATTTGCATATAACTGTAAATGACGCAAAGTCCGACAGCCTGGAGGGCCATATATACGCCAGACTGGCCAATGGCGACAAAGTTGCGATGAAGCTTGAGGCCGTCAACGATAACACCACCAAACTGGCCCTGCGGGTTGGCCTGATGGGTGATAAGGCCATGTCCGAAAGAATATTAGCGGCTGGCCGCAACCATTTGTAAAAAATTTTGTTTCTGCATGGATTTATGCGGGTACGGGCGCAAAGTTATACCGGGCGAAAGCGAGAATAGCGGCTTCGCTTCTGTTATCTATTATTCATTTGGCGATGCCGGTCTGTCCTCTGTTTTTTTCGCGGGTGGTGTTCGCCTCCGTTGGGCCTCGTCTCGCTTCGATTAAATTCAGGTTTGTGCCGTGCGGCTCACATGAATAAGGCAAACGGCCACCGCGCCAAAGGCCCGCCACGGCTCGCTCGGCCGTTTCACTCACCTGCCGCCCGCTTACCCGGGTAAGGCCAAACGGCCAATAAAAGGGATTTTTACCGGTAAAAAAACCCCGAAGAGCCAAGATTAAAACTCTGGGACAAATCTATAAATGCCTGCACTCCTTTTTAAGCGGCACAGGTTTTTTATTGCCAACATCAGAATATACTGCTAACTTAAAGTTTTAATTACAATATTGTGTTTTCAATTTATCAGTCCTTATAATTTAAGACAAACCTAATGACGGGCGCAGTTTCCGTGCAGGGCACGGCGTCCTTAAAAAAATGCGAGGTGCTTATGCCTGAAAGTGAAATCAAATCAGATAAAAAAATAGATATAAAAGGGCTTGTTTGCCCTTATACTTTTGTTAAGGTGAAGCTGGCGATGGAGGAGATGGAGCCGGGGCAGGTGCTGGAGATACTTCTTGATTATCCCGAGGCCGCCAAGAACATCCCAAAATCCCTCTCCGAACAGGGCCAGACGGTAATAAAGGTGCAGGAGCTTGAAGGCACCGGGAGCTGGATAATAATAGCCCGCAAGGAAACCGACTAATGGAATTTACCGAAGATCAGATACAGCGTTACAGCCGCCACATCATCCTGGCCGAAGTGGGCGGAAAGGGGCAAAAGAAACTCCTTTCTGCCAAGGTGCTGATGGTGGGCGCGGGCGGGCTTGGCTGCCCGGCCGGTTTTTATCTTGCCGCGGCGGGCGTGGGCACGATAGCCATTGTTGATGACGACCGCGTGGAGCTTTCCAATCTCCAGAGGCAGATAGCGCACAGCACAAAAACTCTTGGGATGCTGAAGGCCGATTCCGCCAAGCAGACGTTTGAGTCCCTTAACCCGGATGTAAACGTGGTTGCCATCAAGGGCAGGCTTAACAAGGAAAACATTCTGGATATAATCCGCGATTACGATATTGTAGTTGACGGAAGCGACAATTTCCCCACCCGCTATCTTGTAAACGATGCCTGCGTCTTTTTGAAAAAGCCGCTGGTAAGCGGGGCCATCCTGAGGTTTGAGGGGCAGGTGACTACCGTGCTGCCCGGAGACGGGCACTGTTACAGATGCCTTTTTGAAGTGCCTCCGCCGCCGGGGCTTGTGCCGTCCTGCCAGGAAGCGGGCGTGCTTGGCGTTTTGCCGGGCGTTATCGGCTCCCTTCAGGCCATGGAGGTGCTGAAGCTTATTCTTGGCAAGGGGCAGCCACTGAAAAACAGCCTGCTTATCTACGACGCCCTGAGGGCCAATTTCAGGAAGGTAAAGGTGCCAAAAAATCCGGAGTGCCCGGTGTGCAGTGAGCATCCGTCCATAACGGAGCTTCAGGACTATGATGCCGGGTACTGCCAGCTCTAGTAAATCCCCGCTCCTTATTTCTGAAAGCCTCCGCCGGGAGATGCTTGCGCATGCCCAGGGCTCTAAAAATTGCGAGGTGTGCGGGATATTGGCTGGCCGCGCAAACAGTGCAATTGAAATCTACAAGGCGCGGAACACGGACCCTTCGGCGGTAAGCTACGAGCTGGACTCCAGGCAGCAGCTAAGCATAATGAAGGACATTTCGGCAAAGGCATTGGAGGTGCTGGCCGTGTATCATAGCCATCCGGCGGGCCGGGCATGCCCGTCTGAAAAGGACAGGGCCGTGGCCGCGCTGCAAAGGGAACTGGCCGGGTGGGACATCGCACACGTGATTATAGGCCTTGCCGGCCCGGAGCCGGAGATTAAGGCATACCGGCTGGATGAGGCGGATTCGTTTACCGAAATCGTGCTGTCCTGATTTTTACGTTCGCTCCAAACCCAATCGGGTCTTTTGCCGTAAAGACCCTGTAAAACTCATTCAGGCCAACGGGCGAAAAGCCAGTATCTTCCGGGGTTTCGAGGCAAGGCGATTCTAAAAAAGCGTAAGCGTTTAAATAACTACATCTTGACTGCGGCGTCGAGTTCGCTTCTGTCGAGGTAAGGCGGAGTGAGTTTTCTGTAATCCTCGGGAGTCTTTGCATACGGCAGACGTTCAAACAGGAAACGCA
>JAKAKS010000019.1 GCA_021813405.1 Nitrospirota bacterium | reverse complement strand
CACTGGCCATGTAAAAGCATGGGAGGCCAAAAGCTCTTGACTTGAGATTTCCTCTTCTGATATAAATTTAGCAGGCGATGGAGTTCCGCCTTTAACCGCCTTTGTTTTTGCGAGGCTAATGACTCCTGCCTGGTCGAGGCAGGGGTTTTTTTAATGCCTGGAAGGAGACAGGGTATTGGTTGACATGGTTGAAACTCAGCCGTCGGCAATTCTCCATCCAAATGCCGCTTTTTTTTCGATTCTTTTCACGCCCTCTCATTAATCATTGCAGACACCCTCTCAGCTGCCAGCGAAAGTGAACGCCGTGGCAAATAAAATCCTGTTTAATCACGCCGCCCTTTTCGCAACCGGTGTGGATACACCTATGACCAGCCTGGGAATGAACTTTTTTTAGGGAAATCCGGGAATACGTGGATAAAATCTGACGCTATGCGCAGTTATGCTTTGTAACACGAAGCGCGGCGCCGGGCTTTGCAAACCGCAACGAGGAAGATGCGTATCGGCGGGCGATTATACGCATGGTCGGGGACAGCAGGTTCTGTATATCGTGGGCTGAAGATAGGAGGATGTGAGCCTGTTTTAGCGTGCTAAAATTTAATCATCGCCCCTGTTCAAGGAGGAAGGAGGAGGCAGTTATGGACTTGCATGATGAGATTGCGGCTGTTGCCTACGAGCTGTTTGAGGCCAGGGGATGTGTCGACGGGCTGGCCCTCGATGACTGGCTGAATGCCGAAAATATCGTGCTGGCCAGGCATGCAGGACAGGAGATAGAAGAACCGGAAGAAGAGGAAGGGGAGGCGGTCTCCTTTGGTGAAGAGTTTGCGGCAGCCGGGGTTGGGGCTGGAACGCGGAAAACGGATGAAGCCGAGGAGTCTTATCCGGAGGGGATGTCTTAATATTTTTCAATTGACAGCGCCGATCGTGGTTTGCTAACTTACAGGATAATTTTAGATTGAGGCGATGGAGTTCGCCTTAAACCGTCCGTTCGGACTGATAACTCCTGCCGGAGGAAAACCTTTGGCAGGAGTTTTTTATTTATACACAGGAGGTGGAATCAAAAATGCCGGATGCGTCCTCTTTGATGTCCTCATACTCATGGCTGAAAACGGAACTCCTGGATTGCATTGACGAAATGCTGGGCATTGAGGGCATCCGCGGCTGCCCGTGCGAAGAGTTGCGGGAGAAGATAGGGATGGACCTGTTCAATCTAGTTGTGGTCGGGCAGTTCAAAAGGGGCAAGACCAGCGTCATAAACGCCCTCCTGGGGGCCGAAATACTCCCTGTTGCTGTAGTACCACTTACGTCCATCGCCACCATAATGACTTACGGGGAGGCACTCAGGTTAAAAGTCTATTTCAACAACGGGAGGGTGGCCGAGATAAGGCCGGAAAACCTTCACGAATATGTTACCGAAAAGGGCAATCCGAAAAACATCAAGGATGTTAGCGAGGTAATAATCACCTATCCCTCCCCTTATCTGAAAAATGGGGTGCGGTTAATAGACACGCCAGGGGTGGGCTCCATCTACCAGCACAACACAGATGTGGCCTATCGTTACCTGCCCAAATCCGATGCCGCCCTTTTTCTCCTTTCGGTAGACCAGCCGATGGGCAGAGCGGAGCTGGATTTCCTGAAAGACGTGAAAGAGTATTCAAACAAGATATTTTTTCTTCTAAACAAGGCCGATTACCTAAACGAAAAAGACCTTGCCGAATCTATCGATTTCACGACTAACGGACTGAAGGAGATCATGGGCCAGGACGTAAGAATATTCCCCGTTTCGGCCCGGCTTGCCCTGGAAGGTAAAACAGGAAATTCTCCGGAGGCGCTTCAAAAAAGCCGCCTCCCTGAGTTTGCCGCGATGCTCAATGCCTTTTTGATGGAGGAAAAAGGGAAAGTCATCATAACGGTTGCGGCAAACAATCTTTTAAAGGTGATCTCCCAGGCCAGGTTTGAGCTGGAACTGGAGACAAAGTCGCTTACGTCTCCTCTGGAGGACCTCCAGAAGAAGATAGGGACTTTCGAGGCAAAAAAACAGGAAGTGCTGACGGAGAAACAGGATTTTGACATTCTTCTGGACGGCGAAACAAAAAGGATCATCAAAACGATTCTGGATGAGGACCTGGAAAAGTTCAAGAATAACCTGATTGCCCCTGAGCAGGCACACCTTGAGGCGGAGTTTGCCAAAGTTGTAAAAACGATGTCATCCAAGGAGCTGAGGACTTCTCTTGAGCAGCTGGTCATCTCGCATGTGAAACAGGCGTTCAATGTATGGCACGCAATCGAGGACGAAAGGCTCTCCAAAGCCTTTGAGGCCATCTGCCGGCGATTTGCAGTGAAAATAGATGAGACCGTTGATGGTCTTTTGAAGTTCTCGTCCGATCTCTTTGAAATCCCCTTCGCTGCGGTGAAGTCGGAGGCGTTCTGGACCGCAAGGTCGGATTTTTATTACAAGTTCAAAGACCAGCCAGTGGGGCTTGAGATGCTCACCTCTTCATTGACTCTGGCACTGCCAAAATTCATAGCCGAAAAGCTTATCCTCAGGAAAATGAAGGCTTACCTGTCGCAAGTCATTGATATCCAGTCCGGGAGGGCACATCACGACTTTTCGGAAAGGCTCGATAAAAGCAAGCTGGATTTCAGATGGGAGATGCTTCAGAAAATAGAGGCCACAATGGAGGGCATATCGGCCGCCATACAGACCGGCATTAGCCGCCGCGCAAAAGGAGAGGAGGAAGTCAGCCGGAGGAAAGAAGCCATTGCTCTTGCATCGGAAAAACTGAAGGAGATCGGCGGCAAGCTCGATGCCATAAAAGCGGGCGCCAATGGAAAGGCTCCGTTTAATGCCGCCTGATGACGGAGCTTTAGTTGGCAGGGAGGATGCGCTTAAAACACTGCTTTCCGCCATTCGGGAAAAGAAAAGTCTTCACATCTATGGCCCGGAGGGGACGGGGAAGAGCGCATTGCTGAACTGGCTTCATGATAACTGGAGTGATCTTGGATGGCTTAATGGCCGGCCGCTAATTCCCGTATTTTCAAGAAACAGCGGCACATTCAGGGAAACAGTCCTCTCCATTTCGGATTTTCTGCTTGGGCATTGCAAAAACCTCAGGAGCGTGGACAAATACAAGGAAGTTACCGAAATCAGTCATTCCCGTGATTTCAGGAAGCTGGATATTAAAGCGTTAAGAAATCTGATTTACACACATTTGAAGGGAGGGGAATTCTGCCTTATTCTCGACCACCTTGAATGTGTGACACCCAGGATAAACGGCTTCCTCAGCATACTTTATGAGCAATGCCTTGTAATAAGCGCAAGCAGACAGAATTGGGAATACCTTGACTATGGATTCAAAGGACACATAGGCTACGCTCTCAATTTTGTGCCGAAGCTCAAGATTGAAAATCTTTCGAAAACTGATGCGCTTACACTTATGGAACAAATTGCCGGACGCACCAGATTTGAAGACGGCCTGCTTGAGAGCGTGTATCAAATCTCACATGGTAATCCAGGCCTGATCCAAAAGATAATGCGCAAGGCGCTCCTGCCTGGCTACCGGACTGGCGGAGGTGTAAATCTGAAGCTCATATTAATCGACCTGGAAATAGAAAAAATAGGGAAGGGACATTAATGGTTTTCTTTTGTCCGGCATGTTGGAGGGAAATAAAAGCGGATGATGACAGATGCCCCCACTGCGGAGCTGATATAAAGCAGCACGAAAAGATGGACTTTGAGGGAAAATTGATAAATGCCTTAAAGCATCCTGAGCCCGAAACTGTGTTGAGGGCGGTATGGGTACTGGGCCGAATCAAGTCTGATAAAGCGATAAAACAGCTTATTAGTCTCTTCGGGCAGACAAGCGATCCGTTCCTGAAAGTGATAATTCTGGAAGCCCTGGCCCGGATAGACACACCAGAAGCGCTTGGTTTTATTATCAGGTCAGTAGATTCGGAAGTGGCCATGGTCAGAACGAAAGCCAGAGAACTTTTGGACAGGAAATACAGTGAGAAAAAATAATAACAAAAGCTGGCTGACCAAAAGCATTTTTGGGATTGGCCTTACAAGTCTGTTTAGCGATATGGGGCATGAGATGGCAACGGCCATTCTGCCAATGTTTATAGTCACCATAGGAGGCACGGCCGCTACACTTGGTCTTATCGAGGGAGTTGCTGATGCTTCGTCCAGCTTCGTCAAGCTCTGGATGGGCTATTGCAGCGACCGAATCAAAAAAAGAAAACCAATAGCGGTTATAGGTTATGTGATTACGGCCTTAAAGGGGCTGTTTGCGTTTACTACAAGCTGGCCCCAGGTGCTTGCTATAAGGGCGGCGGCATGGATGGGCAGGGGCGCAAGGGGACCTGTGCGCGATGCCATGATGGCCGATATGCTGGAGCCGGCTAATTACGGTAGGGCCTTTGGATTTCACACCGCCATGGACACACTTGGAGCGGTCCTTGGTCCGGCAATCGCCCTGGCGCTTGTTGGGGTCCTCAGCTACAGGCAGATATTTTTGATCTCCTTTATACCGGGGCTCGCTTCAGTCGGCTGTTTCGCTTTCCTGGTCAAAGAAAAAAAGAGAAAACCTGATGGGCAGGCGGGGTTCTGGAAAAATATAAAAGAGCTGCCGCTCAATTTCAAGCTTTTCGTCTTCAGCGCCGGGATATTCGGCCTCGGCAATTTCGCGCACACGCTTTTGATCCTGAGGGCCACTGAAATACTTACGCCCCAATACGGGAAAGCTGCGGCGGTGAGCATGGCGGTTGGCCTTTATACCCTTCATAATGTGCTTTATGCCGGGTTTGCCTACCCCGCCGGGATACTAAGTGAAAAGGTCGGCAAGCGGACGCTTCTGGGCGCGGGCTATCTTTTATTCGCGCTGATGTGCCTGGGCTTCATCCTTGAGCCGCCCAAACTATGGGCAATGGCAATATTATTCATATTGGCAGGCGTTTACATAGCGCTTGTGGATTCGATGGAGCGGGCCCTGGCCGGAGAACTTTTGCCGGAACACCTAAGGGGGACGGGATACGGATTTCTCGCAACCGTAAACGGGATAGGTGATTTCGTGTCAAGCTTTGTGGTGGGGTTATTGTGGTCCAGGATTTCACCAGCCGCCGGGTTTGTTTATTCAGGCATCCTGACCTTCATAGGAGCCGTCCTCCTCTTCATGGTAAGGAACAGAAAATGAATGTAGTAGACTGGTCAATATATGAGCTGGTAAAAGAATTGGACGATCTGGAAAAGGCTGAATCCGTCCGGAGCAGGCTTATAGAGCGCGGTAAAAAAGCCGTGCCCGCGCTTGCCCATTTTCTGCACGAGAGACCCGGCAATCTCAGGCCAAGGAGTCTTGCGGCCGAGGCATTGAGAATTATTGGTGGTCAAGACGCCTTCGATGCTCTCGTTAAGGGGCTTGAAGCTTTCGCCTGGGTAGAAGATCCGGTGCTGGCCCTGGAAGAAGAGGCCGTTAAGAACAGAATTGCAGCAGAGTTGAAATATTTTGGACAGGGCGCCGCATGGCCTCTCCTGAAAGCCCTTGGGGAAAAGAGGCTTATTGCCGCCGGTGGATTCTGTTTGGGTTTTATGGTCTTTTCATGGGAATGACAGAAGGCATCCAGAAGGCATTTATTGCACTATACTTCCACCGGACTTTAAAGCTACGGCTTTCGGTGTTTTCAACACGGTGACTGGGGCCGCAATGTTGCCCGCAAGTCTTTTTGGCGGCTGGTTATGGGACCACGTTTCACCTTCCGCCACATTTTATTTTGGTTCTGTAATGGCAATTTTATCAGCGCTCTTGTTTGTTGTCCTCATAATCAAAATAAGGGGTATTCCTTCTATTGAAATTTCATAAGGAATATAAAAATCTTCTTAAATTAAAAAAGGGAGGCTTTCATGTCACGAATTGAAAGAATAATTGCCAGGGAGATTCTTGATTCAAGAGGCAACCCAACAGTTGAAGTGGATGTTGTTTTAGAAAACGGAATAATGGGCAGGGCTGCCGTGCCTTCCGGCGCGTCTACCGGGAGCAAGGAAGCTGTGGAGCTGAGGGACGGAGACAAAAAGCGCTATCTGGGCAAAGGGGTTTTAAAAGCCGTTGATAATGTAAACAAGATCATAGCGCCTGAACTTAGTGGCAAGGACCCGAAAGATCAGAAAGAGATCGACAACTTGATGATCGGGCTCGATGGAACGGAAAATAAAAGCAAGCTGGGTGCAAACGCAATATTGGGAGTATCCCTCGCCTCGGCCAAAGCTGCGGCGCTGGATTCGGGACAATCCATTTTTAAATACCTGGGCGGTGGGTCCGCAAGGCGCCTGCCCATTCCATTCTTTAATATATTGAACGGCGGCAAGCACGCCGATAATAATGTGGACATTCAGGAATTCATGATCGCCCCAGCCGGGGCCTCGTCCTTTTGGCAGGCGCTTAGAATGGCGGCCGAGACATACCATAATTTAAAGGCCATTCTTAAATCAGAAGGGCTTAATACCTCGGTTGGAGACGAGGGGGGATTTGCGCCGAATCTGTCTTCTAATGAAGAGGCCATCCAGTTCATAATAGCCGCCATCAAAAAGGCCGAGTATGAGCCAGGTGAAGACATATCGATTGTTTTGGATCCGGCGGCCAGCGAGTTCTATGAAAACGGGAAGTATTTTTTAAAGGCCGACAAGAGAAATCTGACATCAGCTGAAATGGTGGAATATTACAGGGATTTGATTTCAAAATATCCAATCATCTCCATCGAGGATGGCCTTGCCGAGGACGACTGGGACGGGTGGCAGATATTGACCCGTGAGCTGGGTGGCAGGATTCAGCTTACAGGCGATGATATTTTTGTCACCAATCCCAAAATACTTTCAGAGGGAATAAACAAGGGCATTGCCAACTCCGTACTTATTAAGCCTAACCAGATAGGTACACTTTCGGAAACCTTCGAGACTGTAGGGATTGCAAAGAAAGCCGGCTATACATGCGTTTTCTCGCATCGTTCAGGAGAAACCGAAGATTCCATGCTGGCTGATATTACAGTGGCCACAAATGCAGGGCAGTTGAAAACAGGCGCTCCGGCGAGGTCGGAACGGCTTGCAAAATACAACCAGCTATTGCGTATTGAAGAAGAACTAGGTTCAGATGCCAGGTTTATTGGAGAACTGCACTGGTAACTGGCGGACGTCTTCAAATAAAAAGAAAGGGGGATAACTGTGCTTGAGATAGACATTCCAGGTTTTGGATTGGTCAGGCTGGAGTATCTGGTTTCGGATTTCACGGGGACCTTGTCAGTGGATGGCGTGCTTCTGCCGGGCGTTAAGGAGCGGCTGAATAAGATAGCAGGATTCCTGAAGATACACATCCTGACAGCCGACACGTTCGGCAAGGCAAAAGAAGAGCTAAATGGAATAAATTGCGAGGTTCTAATTCTTCAAGGAGAGGACCTTGATTTTCAAAAAGAGGAATACGTAAAAAAGCTGGGGCCTGAGCAAGTATTCGCTTTCGGCAATGGAAAAAACGACCGCAAAATGCTCAAGGCAGCAAGGATCGGAGTGGCTGTCTCTGAAGCAGAAGGATGCTCCGTCGACGCCATAATGGCGGCAAATATCCATGTCCGAAGCGCAGCAGACGGATTGGATCTTTTACTTAATCCCAAGAGGTGCAAGGCGACGCTTAGGTTTTGAAGTTGAAACGATCAACTCACAAATACTGTTAGAAACAGGGCATAACAATGAATTCTGTGCCGCCGTCACTCGCAGCTTTAAAAAGATGCGCTCAATTGTTTTGTTAAAGCATTGACGAGAGTGAAATTTCTGCAATTAAAATACATGGCCTATTTGCCGGTGCTCTCTCCTATCAGATGGCATGCCACCTTTACTACAATTTTTCTAACAGGCGCAATCTGCCTGTATATGCACCCTGGCTGGTGGGCGTCCTGCGGGGAAAAAATGGCAAAAATTCCCGGAGCCATGACGATATGCGTTATGACGTTTGTCTGGTGATAAAACAATATGTCTTTTTCTTCAGAATATGCAGATAATTCTGCAAGTCCGGCAGCAGGAAGCCAACCAATCACCTCTACACCTGACAGGACATACTGGATATCAATGAATTTCTTGTGGCTTTCAATTTTTCTGCTGGCAGCCTGCTGGGTTTCGTAGCTTTGAACTATGGCATATATTTCCTGTCCCTTGATCTCGTAGCGCCCGTCACACCCGGCTTCACTGAAGTTCTTTATAAAATCAATCCCTTCATAGAGTGCCGATTCCTTCGTGAAGTATAAATTCCAATTGTCTATGGTATCGGCAATCACATTCGCCCCGCCAGTTCCAGCCCTTTTCCGGATATTATACTATTTTGGCATTACTGTATTACCAAGACTGGCCGCGTCATCATAAGCGGGGCCCCGGTGATTATCATAAGTTAAAGATTCCTTAATTCCGGCACTGGAACTTTTTCATAGGATACTGGTAGAGTACGAATGCACTTTTTATCCAGCGAGGCATATCGTGACCGAAGATAATAAACAAACAGCGCACATTGCAGTTGTTGCAAAAGAGCTTGATATAAAGCCCCATGGGGTGGAGGCCGTGGCATTGCTGCTATCGGAGGGGGCCACTGTGCCTTTTATAGCAAGGTACAGGAAGGAGGCCACCGGCAGCCTGGACGAGGTGGCCGTTGCCGCCATAAGGGACCGGCTTCAGGAACTGCAAGAGCTGGACAAGCGGCGGGGAGCAATACTTAAATCGCTTGAGGAACGCGGGCTTCTTTCCGATGAGTTGAAGGGAAAGATAGAAGAAGCTGGCACGGTAACGGAGCTGGAAGATATCTATCTTCCGTTCAGGCCGAAGCGCCGCACCAGGGCATCCGTTGCAAAGGAGAAGGGCCTTGAACCCCTTGCCATGATTATCTTTGAGCAAATGGAAGAAGACATTGAGGCTGCGGCCGTCCCGTTCATAGACACTGAAAAAGGCGTGGCCTCCGCCGAAGAGGCCCTTGCCGGCGCGCGGGACATAATCGCCGAATGGGTATGCGAGGACCAGCGGGCCAGGGAGGCGATGCGGGCGCTCTATTTTGCCAAAGGTATAATGAGAGCAAAGGTAATCACAGGCAAAGAGGAAGAAGGGATAAAGTACAAGGACTATTTCGAATGGGAGGAACCGGCCTCGAAAGCGCCTGCCCACAGGATATTGGCGATCCGGCGCGGCGAGAGCGAAGGTATTCTTATTCACCGCGTATTGCCGCCCGAAGAAGAGGCGCTGGCCACTCTGGAAAAACTCTTTTTAAAGGGCGTGGGCCCGGCGCCGCAGCAGGTGAAAACGGCCGTTCATGACAGCTACAAACGGCTGCTCGGTTCATCCATTGAGGCCGAGGTGCGTTTGGCTATGAAGAAACGGGCGGACCAGGAAGCTATATGGGTGTTTGTGGAGAACCTCAGGCAGCTCCTGCTTGCCTCCCCGCTTGGCGGAAAATCAGTGCTGGCCATAGATCCCGGCTTCCGGACGGGCTGCAAGGTGGTGTGCCTGGACAGGCAGGGCAAGCTTCTTTATAACGAAACGATATATCCCCACTTTAATGAAAAAGGCGCTTCCGAGGCGGGCATGAAGCTCAAAGGACTCTGCGACAGATTCACTATAGAAGCGATAGCCATAGGCAACGGTACCGCCGGAAGAGAGACAGAGGCTTTCGTAAGAGAACTGGGCCTGCCGGCGGCAATTAAGATAGTGATGGTAAACGAAAGCGGGGCATCTGTCTATTCCGCTTCCGAAGCGGCCCGCGAGGAGTTTCCGGATTACGATATTACCGTACGGGGTTCAGTTTCCATAGGCCGCAGGCTGATGGACCCGCTGGCAGAACTGGTGAAGATAGACCCCAAATCAATAGGCGTGGGCCAGTACCAGCATGACGTGGACCAGGCCGCACTGAAAAAGAGCCTGGATGACGTGGTGACCAGCTGTGTTAACGGCGTTGGCGTGGAAGTAAATACCGCAAGCAAACAGCTACTTACTTATGTGTCGGGGCTTGGCCCGCAGCTGGCAAAATCCATTGTGGAATACAGGGACGGCCACGGCCCGTTTAGGTCCCGCGAGGAGCTTAGGAACGTGCCGCGGCTGGGGCCCAAGGCATTCGAGCAGGCGGCGGGTTTTCTCCGCATACAGGATGCGGCAAACCCGCTGGACCGGAGCGCTGTCCATCCGGAAAGCTATTACATTGTGGACGCCATGGCGCATGATCTGGGTTGCAGCACGAAAGACCTTACAAGTGATGCTGAACTCCGGAAGAAAATAGACCTGGCGCGCTATGTGACCGATAAGGCCGGCATGCCCACACTCACCGATATAATGGCCGAGCTTGCCAGGCCGGGCCGCGACCCCCGCCAGCAGTTCGAGAGTTTTGAGTTCGCTAGCGGCGTAACGAAGATAGAGGACGTAAAGCCCGGCATGAGGCTGCCGGGAATAGTTACCAATATCACGGCATTCGGGGCCTTCGTGGATATCGGCGTCCATCAGGACGGGCTAGTGCATATAAGCGAACTGGCCGACAGGTTTGTGAAAGACCCGGCTGATGTTGTAAAAGTTCAGCAAAAAGTCATGGTTAACGTGCTTGAGGTGGACCTCCAGCGTAAACGCATCGCGCTTTCTATGAAGGGCGGCGCAGCTGCGGCACAGGAAGCGGTGGGGCAGAAGGCCACGGAGGTGAAATCTGCTCCAGGCACAAAGAAAGCCGGTCAGGCCAGGGAAAAGGAAACAGGAAAGAGGCCGGCCCGGTTTTCGAACACCCCGTTTCTTGACGCGTTCAAGAATAAGTAAGCAGGCCTTTCAGGCATCTGCCGGAGTACTGATAGAAAGCAGCGGGCTTTTAAACGAGGCTTTCCGGATTTCCCGTGGGTAGGGGTGAAGCAGCCCTTGCTGTTTATTTACGGCGTTCGCCGATATGCCTGAATCTTAACAGCCGGGGTTTACTTTTTTCGCGGGGCGGTGTTCTTGTTGGGCCGCATCTCATGTTATACAAGCCTTGCGGCATTACCCGCGCCGGAGCTGTCTCCAGTAAGGCCACTTGCAGGCGCACGCACGCGCTGCCCACTGCGCTCGCTAACCGCTCCCGCATTGCCAGGTACTTCAAAGACAAACCCAAACGGCTAATACATACCCGCAGGGAAGCCTGAAGAGCCTTAAATGATTTCCCGGTAGGCGTTACGGCCAACACCACAAAGAAAAATCGCGTACAGCCGGTGAGGCATTTTTAAAAGATGATCAATTTTTGCAAACGTTATATATCCTAAGGACTTCTTTTGCTTCCTTCAACGCCTCCGGGTTGTCGCCCCCCTTGTAAAGCTGTATGGCCTTAAGGAGGTCCCCCTTGGAAAAAATGAGCTTGTCCTTTAATATTTTCACCCCGATAAGGATGTCCACATCCGCCCATTTCATCGTGGCTACAGGCGTTTGCAGTATGCCTTTGTAGTCCTTGGGGCTTACCGCGTCCAGCCGGAAGCTGCTCTCTGTTTGGGCAATGGAGCAAAGCAGCACGGGGTCCAGATGGTTGTCTTTGCCGATGTCGTAAAAATCATTGGCAAGTTTTGAGGAGATATGGAATTTATTAATTAATTGCTGCACCTGGATTTGCTTCTGGTCCTGTATTTCAATAGGCACAACAACAGACATGAATTTGTATATTAAAATCCAGTTCAGCACAAAGAGTATGGCAACTGCCATTCTAGTTCTCAAAACTTAAGTTCTCTTCCTTCATTTCAATTTTGCCGCTGTTTTGATTTGTCCATGCCTGGTTTACAAAGAATGTGACAGCGGAGCCGCAGGCAGGGCAGCAGCCGTCCTTTGAATCATAAAAAGAAAAAACCTCCTCGCAGTTAACGCATAATTTGACCTCGTCGATTTTCATCATGTGTGCCTTTTCATTGCTGGGTTATCGTCTGTTTGAAAGTGTACGGACTGTTTTCAAATACAATGGCCCCGATTTTCTTTGCTTCTCCCATTCTCCATTCATAGATGTGCAGTGCCAGATAGAAGGCAACCGCAACGCCGCACGCAAAGAAAAAAATGTCCCGCACAGTTAAAAGATTAGAGAATTTGCCTCTCATCCATTCAGCAATCCTGCTCATGGCCCCTCCTTTTGAAACACAAGGAAATTTTGCGGCGAAAGCCCGGCCCGCCACAACCTCCTTCACTCCCGGCCCGCTGGGATCTGCGCACTGCGCAAGCGTTTCCCGGGAAATATAGAGCTCAATATATTCAGGCCTGTCAGGCCGGTATATGCAGATATTAAATGACTGGTATAGAGTAAGCCGATGTAAAGCAATACTATGTGGAAATATGGCCCATGTCAAGAGGGGCGCAAGTGATGATAAAAATTTATAGAAGCAAAATTCAGGCCGGAATGAGGAGAACTCCGCTTGTGAAAAAAAGGAAAAAGTTAATTAAAAAATTTCAACGGCACGCGAACGCTGCTGCAAACAATGATTCCGGACAAGCAGTAATCACAGGTAATGCGGCGATCAATAACTGCCGAGGTTGAAACGGTCCCACACCGCTTTACAGAAATCGTCCCCTGCATCCGCACCTTTTTGTGCGAGTTGTTTTGACATGGAAATGTCCTTTTCCACACCCATGCCAAGGGCGTAAAGCACCGCGAGGTTGCAGCTTGCGCCGGCATAGCCCTGCCCGGCAGCCATCCGGAACCACTTGGCGGCTTCAGCATAGTCCTTCTGCACCCCAAGGCCGTTTAAATACAGATAACCCAGATCGTTTTGCCCGGAAGCGTTGCCCTGCGCAGCGGATAATTCAAACAATCTCTGGGCCTTGCCATAGTCCTGCTGCACGCCCCTGCCGGTCTGGTACATGTAGCCAAGATTGTCCTGGGCGCTTGCGTTACCTTGGGCAATAGCCAGGCGGTACCACTTCAGGGCTTCGGCGTAGTCCTGCGGCACACTCTCACCGTAAAAGAACATTAACCCAAGATTGTTCTGGGCCGAGGCATAACCCTGACCGGCTGAAAGCTTATACCACTTTGCGGCTTCACTGTAATCCTGGGGCACGCCCCTGCCGGATTCGTACATGTACCCGATATCATTTTGCGCCTTGGCGTCGCCCAGCATGGCGGCTTTTTTAAACCACCTGGCTGCTTCTGTCAGGTCCTGCGGCACACTCTGGCCAGATTCGTACATAATGCCAAGCATGTCCAGCGCTTTTGCGTTATTGGTTGCCGCTGATTTTAAAAAAAGCCGGTATGCCGTTTTGTAATCGCCACTGTCATACGCCTTCATCCCGTCTGAGAAATCATCGGCGGCGGCAACAGCCCCGGAAAGAATGCACAACAAAAGCACAGCCGTCTGGAGAAATGGTTTTTTCATATGCTGATTTTAAATAGCGGCCTTCGCGGAGGTCAAGCCCGGCGGAAACAATTTAAACAACACTCAGGTTAGAATTAAATAATGAGTGTAAAAACCGATCTCAAATCGCTGGACAGGGGCGCTCTGGGAGCGTTTGCAAAGGGAAGCGGCCTGCCCGCTTACAGGGCGGGGCAGCTTATACACTGGATTTATGAACGTAATGCCGGAACAATTGAGGAGATAACGGAGTTTTCAAAGAAGCTGCGGCAAGAGCTTGCGGCAAAGGCGTTTATAAGCAGGCTGCAACTGAAGACCGCGCTTTCCTCGGAAGACGGCACAAGGAAATTCCTGTTTGGGCTCAGTGATGGAAACGCCATTGAAAGCGTGCTTATCCCGGATGGCAAAAGGCTTACGCTCTGCATATCCAGCCAGGCAGGCTGCCGCATGGGCTGCGGGTTCTGCCTCACGGGCAAGATTGGCTTTAAAAGAGACCTGCTGCCTCACGAGATTGTGGACCAATTTCTTCTGGCGCGCCAATTGGCCCTGCCCGAAACCTTAACCAACATCGTGTTCATGGGCATGGGCGAGCCGCTGGACAACCTGGACAATGTGGCCGAGGCGATTAAACGGATAACCGCATTCGCCCGCTTCTCAAAAAGAAGGATCACCGTATCCACCTCCGGGGTGGCGCCGGGGATACGGGAATTCGCGGCAAAGGCTTCCGGGGTCAAGCTGGCCGTTTCGATAAACGCGGCCACAGACTCCGTGCGAAGCTCCATAATGCCCATAAACAGGAAATACCCGCTTCAAAAACTGATTGCCGCGCTAAGGGATTTCCCGCTTGCGCCAAGGGACCGGATAACCATTGAATACGTGCTTCTAAAACGAGTAAACGATGCGCAGGCTGACGCTAAGGCTCTTGCCGGGCTCCTCCGCGGAATCCCCTGCAAGATAAACCTTATCCCGTACAACGGGCCGGAGAATTGTGAAAACGGGAGGGCGTTCAATATGCCCGATGAAAACACCACAATGGCATTTCAGGACGTCCTTGTGAGGGCGGGGCACACCGCCATCATCAGAAAGAGCAAGGGGAAGGACATACTTGCCGCCTGCGGACAGCTTGCGGGCAAAGGCTAAAATTTCAGGCAGACTGGCCGTCAGGCAAAAACCAGCTAGTTCTTTTGAGGGGCGGCTACGCCGTTTTCAAAAATAAATACATACTCGCCCTGCCTGGCGCGGCCATAATCCTCGCGGGCAAGCTTCTCTTTGTAAAAATCGTTTTTGGCGAACTGGCTGAGTGATTTTTCTATGTGCTGGTTCTCTTTTTCCGTTTGCGCTATCTTCGTTTGCAGGGCCAGCCTTCTGCCAAGAAGCTGCCTGTATTTTAAATAGCCCATATCGCTGAAAACCATATCCCCAACGATATACAGGAAACAAAGAAGCATGAACGTCCAGATGACGAAATTCCGCCTCTTTCTCCTGGCCCTTATTTTTATCCAGAGTGTAGGCTCCACAGTTTGCGCATATTATAAACAACCGGGCTTTCTTTTTACAGCAAAATTTGGGGTTGCTAAGAGAAGCGGATCAGCTTTTTCAGCGCGCGGTCTATTCTTGCGGGGTCCATCGGCTCCCCCATCAACTCCGCCCTTTTGTTTATATGCTCCAGCATGGAGTCCACAAACACAGCGAAGTGTGCGCATTTCTCCAGCAGTTTTTCAAATCCCCCGGCCGGTTTTGGGATGATTTTGGCTGGCGCCATCTCCCCTTTTTTAAGAGACGGCCCCAGAAGGGCGGACAACTCCACAAAAAAAGAGGCGAACTCCTCGTAGTCCTCATACCGCAGGAGCCTGAACGTATAATTTTCAAAGTGGCGCATGTAATTTCTTAACGCCTTCAGAAGCACGGCCCTGTGCCTCTGCCCCCCGCCTTTCTTTTCAAACAGCGCCAGCAGCCTGCCCAGAAGCGCCATCTCCTCCCTAAGCCGCATTGATTGTTCGCGCTTGGTCACGAAGCTGTCGAATATCTCCTCCCCTTTTACGGCCGGGGCCCAGTGCTGCACTATGGCCACTACGGAATGCTCGATCAGGTTTTTAAGTATGCCGTGGCTGTTTTCTATCTTGCCCCTCTGCCTGACGGCAGGCAGCGCCGGAAAATCCCTCAGTTCCTGCCGGAAAACCCGTTTGCGCTCCATGGAAAACTGGTACGCGGCCCCGCCAAGAAGGGCGCTTAAGCCGGCCCTGCGGCCCGCGTCGGCAGAGGATTCCAGGAATTCTATTAAATGGCCAACTTCCAGTTTCACCAGCAATAATATGAGGTAATTTGAATAAAGCCCGGCCGGCCGCCTGGCCGCAAGGTCCACATGTGAAAGGTACCTCAGAAACCTGAAAAGCCCCAGAAGCACGGACGAGGCAATCCGCATCTGCTGCCTGTCTGGTATTTTTTTCACCGCAGCCGAAATCCGGGCATTTTCAATCACGTCGAATTCCAGGTTGATATCTTTTTCAAAAGGGTTCAAACACTTGTTGCCCCTTATGGCTGAGCTTATTGAGCCCCCAACCCCGGCAAATGCCGGCCAGGAGACCGCTCCCGATTCCAGCACCCCTGAAATCAGTTCTTTTATGTTCTGGACACTGTCGTAAAGGAGATAGAGGCACTGCTCAGGCGTTTCCTGCAGGTGCATCCATTTTTTAAAGTCATCGCCCGTCCCCACGCCAGGCAGCGATTTTTCCGCGTATTTGCGGAACCAGTAGAGATTGCGGCGGCTTTCCGGGATCAGGCCCTCCAGCACTGCAATTACCCTGAGGCAAGCGCCCCTGGCCATTGCAAGTTCCATTGAAAAATCCCGTCCAGGCAGCGGAGTACCCAGAACCCCGCCGGATTTCTGCGGCATGGTTTTAGATGGCGAAACTGGCAGGTCTGCCCCTGATGGAAAGCGCAGGTCCGGAAAATTCTCCGGATCGAAATACCTTTCGAGGGCCCTTAAAAGCACATCCAGTTCCGAAAAAAGCTTTTTATCAGCGCGGGTTTTTCTGCTTTTCGGCTGTACTGCGTCCTGCGCTTGCTTCACGGACTGAGGCCTTTCCCTGTTGATCTATTTTTCCTTTGGCGCGTGGATGGCTTCGCCATGCAGGGCTTCGCAGGCCTCCATTATCCCCTCCGCAAGGGTAGGATGCGCGTGTATTGTGCCCGCCACCTGCCGGGCTGTAAGCCCGTTTTTCATGGCTATCGCGAACTCATGGATCATGTCGGACGAATGGGCGCCGATTATATGTGCGCCTATTATCTTGTCCGTGCCCTCCTCCGCAAGCACTTTCACAAACCCGGTTATCTCCCCTATCGCATGGGCCTTGCCTAGCGCCCTGTACTGGAACCTGCCGGTCCTGTAGGCGATCCCCTTGTCCTTTGCCTGGAACTCCCGGAGCCCGACCGAGGCTATCTCCGGCGAAGTGAATATGGCGGCAGGTACGGTCATGTAATCCATCGCCGCGTCTTTGCCGCAGGCGTTCTTTGCCGCAACCACCCCTTGAGTGGAAGCCACATGGGCCAGCATTATCTTGCCGGTGCAGTCGCCTATGGCGTATACACCCTTAACCGAGGTCTCCATCTTTTCATCCACAACAATCTCGCCGCGCTTGCCCTTTTCAACACCGGCGTCTTCAAGGCCCATATTTTCGGTGTTGAGCGTGCGGCCGATTGATACCAGCATCTTTTCGGCGGCAAACTCCCTGCCGTCCGCAGTAAAGGCCCTCACACCGTCCGGCCCTTTTTCCACTTTCTGTATGCTTATGCCCTTGTGGAGCTTTATCTTCCTTTTCTTGAACTCGCGCTCCAGGAGTTCGGACACCTCCAGGTCCTCGGTGCTTACGGCCCTGTCCATGAGTTCCACCATAGTAACTTCCGTGCCAAGGGCGTTGAAGATGCAGGCAAACTCGCTGCCTATAACGCCTGCGCCCACGATAATAATGCTTTTAGGGATGCTCTTGATGGTAAGCGCGTTGTCGCTTGAAAGTATGTTCTCCCCGTCAAACGGGAAAACCGGTATGGAAGCAGGCCTGGAGCCGGTTGCAATGATTATTTTGTCCGCTTCCAGCGTCCTTTCCTGTCCGTCCTTTTCCACCACTACCGAAGGGACCGGCCCAGCGCCCTTGCGGAGGCTGCCCCTGCCTTCGGCAATCTCCACGCCCCAGCTCTTGAAAAGCCCCCTTATCCCTTTCACCTGGACATCTATGACCTTGTTCTTGCGGAGCATCATTTTTTCCAGGTTGGCAGAGGGCGTGCCGGATATGTCTATGCCGAAACTTTCCACTTCCTTAAGCTTCATAAGCAGTTCGGCCGAGGCCACAAGCGTTTTTGTGGGGATGCAGCCCCAGTTCAGGCATACTCCGCCCACTTCGCGGGACTCCACCACGGCCACCTGTGCGCCAAGCTGGGCTGCCTTTATCGCGGCCACATAACCGCCGGGGCCCGCGCCGAGGACAACTACTCTCATTTCTCCTCCTCTTCCAGAAGCTTTTCGTATTCGCCGGAGTCCAGGAGGTCCTCGGCTTCGGAGGCGTCTGAAAGTTCTATGACGGCTATCCAGCCCTTTTCATAGGGGTCCTCATTAATGGTTTCGGGGGCGTCGCCCAGGTCTTCATTCACTTCCACCACCGTCCCGGAGAGCGGCGCTATCACGGGCGACGTGGCCTTGGTGGACTCTATTTCGGACATCTCGTGATTGGCCTCCACGGTGCTGTCCACTTCGGGCAGGTCGATATAAACTATATCACCGAGGGCTTCCTGCGCGTAGTCTGTTATTCCGATTTTGGCCCTGTTGCCGGTTATTTTGGCCCAGGTGTGCTCTCTGTGGTACTTAAGATTGTCCGGATTCATGCTGCCCTCCTAATTTATTACTTTTGTTATTTCGATATTATAAAGCGTCATCCCGCTGAAAAACAGAAAGATACCCGCGTCTGAAATTCAATCATAGGAGCTTTTTTTTGTCAAGAACGGGCGCGGCGCAACTCTGAGGCCTTCTTCCTGAGCTCTGCAAGTTTCTCAACAGCATGTTCCGCGGAGATGCCGTCTTCCATCACCGCAACCTCCTCAACGAATGCGTCCGCCCGGCTGCCGAAAAGTTCCATCTGCCCCCTTGGGCGCGACGGGGGCATAAGCCTTGGCATCCCCCTGGAGGCAAGCATCTGGGCCTCCAGGCCGGCCAGCACGGATTTGGCCTTTTCCAGAAGCCCGTTTGGAAGCCCGGCAAGCCTTGCCACCTGGATGCCGTAACTCTTGTCCGCCGGCCCGTCCTCGATTCTCCGGAGAAAGATTATCTCGTCCCCCCACTCCCTCACCGCCACGTTGCAATTGGCAACGCCAGGCTTGTTCAGGGCAAGCTCCGTCAGTTCGTGATAGTGCGTGGCAAACATGGTGCGGGCCTTCACGTTCTCCAGTATGTATTCAGCGGCGGCCCAGGCTATGCTTATGCCGTCGAACGTGCTTGTACCACGGCCCACCTCGTCCAGCACTATAACGCTTCTTGCCGTTGCGTTGTTTATAATATTGGCCGTCTCCAGCATCTCCACCATGAAAGTGCTCTGCCCCATGCTCAGAAAATCAGATGCCCCTATCCGGGTAAAAACCCTGTCGGCCACGCCTATCCTGGCGCGCGCGGCGGGTACGAAACCGCCTATCTGTGCCATAAGCACAATAAGGGCGTTCTGCCGCATGTAGGTAGACTTGCCCGCCATGTTGGGGCCGGTTATGACGATCATCCTTCTTGAATCCCCGTCCAGGCTTATGCCGTTTGGCACAAAACGCTCACCGAGGTCCAGCCGTTCTATTACGGGATGCCTGCCTTCTTCTATCTCCAGTGCAAGGCTGGTGTCTACTTCCGGCATTATATAATCGTAGCGTTTGGCGGACACGGCCAGCGAAACAAGAAAATCCAGCCTGCCCAGTTCCCTTGCGGTAGCAGAGAGGGCTGCGGCATTGCCTTTCAGCCTTTCAAGCACGTTTTGGAAGGCCGCCGCCTCCAGGGCCTTTAATTTCTCCTCCGCGCCAAGCGCCTTGGACTCATACTCCTTCAGTTCCGGCGTTATGAACCGCTCGGCGTTGGCCAGCGTCTGTTTCCTTATGTAGTCTTCGGGCACAAGGTGGAAATTGGCCCTGGTGATCTCGATGTAATACCCGAACACCCTGTTGAAGCCCACCTTCAGCGAATTGATTCCCGTCCTGGTCTTCTCGCGTACCTCCAGCGCGGCGATAAAATCCTTCGAGCTGTCGCATATGGACCGGAGTTCGTCTATGTCACGGCTGTAGCCGCTCTTTATAATCCCGCCCTCTTTTAAAGTGGCTGGTGGATGCTCGTTTATTGCGGAGCTTATAAAGGAGACTACGCCCGGCAGGGCGTCCAGCCCGGATTCCAGTTCGGTCAGCAGCCCGTCCCTAAGCGGCTGGAGGGCCTGCTTTACCTGCGGGACTGCCTTGAGCGAGTTTTTGAGGCCAATAAGGTCCCGCGCGTTTGCCGAGCCCATCTGTATCCGCGCTGAGAGCCTCTCTAAATCCTGCACTTTTCTGAGCGCCCCCCTGATGGATTCTATGGACTCATACCGGTCCACCAGGGTGTCCACGGCGCGCAGTCTCTTTTTGATCTCGTCCTCGTCCACAAGAGGCCGAAGCAGTGCGTTCCTTAAAAACCGCCCTCCCATTGGAGTAAGGGTTTCGTCCAGCGCCCATAAAAGGGTGCCTTCCTTGCCTCCGTCCCTCAGATTATTTACAAGCTCCAGATTCCGCCTGGTGGAATAGTCCAGGAACATGTAGGAGCGTTCCCGCAGCGGCTTAAGCCTTTCAAAGCTGAGCGCGCCCTTCTGCGTGTCTTTCAAAACGGCCAGAAGCGCGCCGGCGGCCGATATTGCCGCGCTCATACCCTCGCAGCCAAAAGCGTCCAGGCTGGAGACACGGAAGAAAGACAAAAGCAGCCTGTACGCCTCCGTATAATCGAACAGGAAATCATCAGCCGGGGTGCAATAAAAGCTTTCAAGCATCCCGGAATAGGCGATGTCCTGCCCAAGCCTCGCCGGGTAGACCACCTCCTGCGGCTCGAACCTGCCCAGCTCATCCACTATGGGGTTGTCTGTCTCAAAAAGAAAGAACTCGCCGGTGGAAACATCGGCAATTGCCATCCCGTGCACCTTGCCCGCCGGGCAGAACGCCGCCATGTAATTATTTTCCTTCGGGTCCTCCGGGGAGCGCGTGCCGGGCGTTATCACCTTAACCACGTCCCTTTCAACCACACCCTTGGCCGTGGCGGGGTCTTCCATCTGCTCGCAGACGGCCACCTTATAACCGGCGTTCACCAGCTTGGCTATATAGGATTCCGCGGCAAAGTACGGCACGCCGCACATGGGCACGGGGTCCTCCTTGGACCGGTCCCTGGTTGTAAGCGTAATCTGCAACACGCGCGCGGCGGCCCTGGCGTCATCGCCAAACATTTCATAAAAATCGCCCAGCCGGAAAAAAACGATGGCGTCCTTGTGCCGCTCCTTGATGTCCTGGTACTGCTTCATTAAAGGGGTAAGTTCCGGCATCAACAATTTAATCATTTGGTGCGCGGATTTTTCAAGCCGCAAAAATCCGGGCCCGCACGCCAGATTGCAAAAAAAAAATATTACTTGATATAATTAATCACATGCGCAGATTCAGTCTTTTAACTCTTCCCGTACTGGCAATCCTTTTTGCTTCCTCGCCCGCGTTTGCTTTCGGCACAGGCGGCGGGGCATGCGGAGGCGATTGCCGCAGCTGCCATTCGTTAAACGACAATGAGGCGCAGCATCTGGTGTCTGCCCTGAACCCTCAGATCAAGGTGCTCAGCGTAAAGAAATCCGCGATTGGCGGGCTGTGGGAAATACAATGCGAATTCAGGGGCCAGAAGGGCCTGCTTTATGTGGACTACGAAAAAAAGCACATAGTTCAGGGCTCCATTATCGACATCGCAACCAAGCACAACCTTACCAGTGACGAGGACGAAAAGCTCAACGCCGTTTATACCAATCCTTCAAAGATACCCCTTCAGGACGCCCTGGTGCTTGGCAACCCGAAAGCCAGGCTGAAGGTGATAGTTTTTGACGACCCCGTCTGACCGTTCTGCAAAAACCTTCATCAGGTGATGAAGCAGATAGTAAAGAAAAGGCCGGATATTGTCTTCTACCTGAAGATTTTCCCGCTTGCCATGCATGGCCCTGTAGCCATGGAAAACGCCAAGGCCATCGTGTGCAAACATTCAATGGAGCTTCTGGAAGAGTCTTATGCGGGCAAGCAGCTGAAGGCCTCGTGCCCCGCTCCTGAGATAGCCAGGAACATAAAGCTGGCAGACAGCCTTCACATCACGGGTACCCCCTCTATCGTACTGCCCGACGGCAAGGTTGTGGTTGGCCCGAACCCGAACATGCTGGTCCCCTTGATAGACCAGGCCGCCAAGGACATGAAAAAAACAACCCGCCGGGAAACCAGCCACAAAACAGCTTCGCACTCCTAAATGGACGGGGAAGGGCCTCTTTCCAGGCCTGACAGCACCGCCAACCACGGACGCAAATGCCCCGGCTGCGGCCATGCTACCCAGGCGGCAGGCCATATGTGCCATCCATTTGAATTAATTGAATGCCCTTATTGCGGGAAAAAACCTTCGCCTGCGGGCCATACATGCCCGGACAAGCTTAAGCATGCGGGATTCGTATGCATACGCTGCGGAAGGCTTGCTCCGGTGCAAAGCCTTTTATGCGATCCGCTTGAACTGGACGACGGCCGTTAACCGTGAAACGCCAGACTTAAAAATTTGCCTTCTCAAAACCGTGAAAAAACCGCGGCTTGTGAACCGTGATTCGTGAACGGATTACGTGGTTCTAGGATCATCACAGGGGGCCGGTGTTGTTTTTCCTTTTTTTGAGAAACAACCTGAGCGCAAGATAACCCGCCAGAAAGGCCAGGACCACAATTGCCGCGATTACCTCGGCACGGTGCACATGAATGCCCAGTCCGCTGTGCAGCCCGCGCCCGCCGCCGTACCCTATGGACACCATTACAGCTATTGTAAGCAAAGAGGTAAGCGCGTCAGCCACCAAAAATTTTATCGCAGACATTCTCATGATGCCTGAAACCAGGAATATCTGCGTCCGCAGCCCTATCAGGTGCCGCCCTATTAGAATGAAAAATATCCCGCGCTTGTTGAACTTGGCCTCCAGTGATTCAAGCCTGGCCGGGGACAGGAAGCGCCCGAACCATTTTCTGGTGACCACCTTTCGCCCGTAATGCCTGCCCACCCAGTAAAGAAACAAATCCGATATGAGCACGCCCAGAAAAACCGTCACCAGCGCCGGGGCAAGGCGCACGTGCCCGGTATAGACCAGGAAACCGCATAGCATAAGGGTTGTGTCCTCCGGGAAAAAGGGCACCCCCATGCCGCCCACTACAAGCAGAGTAAACAGGGCCAGGTATGGAGAATTTTCTATTAAGGTCTGGATAATACGGACGCCTTTCTCTGGGAATTACCGCCAGGACACTATTATATACGGGTTCCGGGTATAAGATACAGGGCATGGGGGGGTACAACGGCCCTTTGCCCCTCGCTGCCTGCCCGCCGCATTGACATCATTTCACCCAGGGGGTATAAGAAAATTAAAAGGAGGAAACCATATGGCAACTTATATAATCTTAAGCACGCTTACCGACGAGGGCAGGAAAACCCTGAAACATAACCCGGAGCGGATGTTTGAGGTAAACCGGGAGCTGGAAAAGATGGGAGTAAAGGTAAAGGAACAGTTTGCCACACTGGGGCCATATGATTTTGTTAATATAGTTGAGGCCCCCGACAACGAGACGATACTGAAGATGTCGGTGGAGCTGGGCGCGCGCGGCAGCGTGCATATGCTGTCGCTTGCAGCCATTCCGGCGGGCGAGCTTGCAAACAAGCTCCATCCCGGGGCGGTACACCACGGGTAAAATGGCCTCGGACAGACAAGGAAAATCAGCCTCGGACAGGGCCGAGGAGATCAGGTTACGGTATATCTACCGGAAGCTGGCGATGACTGAAAACGGACGGCGGCTGTCCATAGATGCGCTTAAATCACTTATAGGCCCGGACTGTGCCTATCACCTCTATGGCCGGTCCGGGCGGACTTCCAAAAAACAGCCTTGATTACTTCCATGCCGCCGGATTGTGGATAGCGGTTTCGGCCGTCCTTCTGAATTCAATGGCGGCCTTTCTGTCACCGGGTTTCAGTTTCCCTTCAAGGATTTTAAGCCGGGCCTCAGCCAGCCTTGAGGCACGCAACTGTTTTTGATATTCCGGTTTGTCAGTCCTTATGGCAAAGTCGCCTGGGGCGCTCCATTTGTTTCTGAAATAAAGCCAGGAGGCAAAATCACCCAGCTTCCAGCCCTTCTCAACAACTATCGGAGTGGTGTTTTTAAGGTCCTCTATCCTTATCCCGGCAGAGTCCGCCACAATTTTATGGGAGCCTTTGAAGGGGACATCCGTGCCCTGGTCCTCCTCAAATTCCCAGTTGGAATATGACGTCTGGGTCCCGTTTTTGCCCGCATGGCAGGACTGGCAGCTGCGTGCCTTGCCGTAGGGATGTGATGCCTGCTCAATCTCCAGCCACAAAAGGTTCCTCTGCGCCACCGGCCCGTATACCGTGCCAACTATGTAATAGGCATCGTGAGTCTCGCCGTGTGGCCACCTGAACAGTATTTTGCCCGAAGGCGGGACATCCTTGCTGAAGTTGCCAACGCTGTGCGGCCATACTTTAACCGGCATCCAGCGGCCCTTCTGGTCCCTCATCAATATAGGCGGCTTCTGGATGCCGTAATAAAGCGAATACTTGTTAAACGGGTTTGGCCTGCCTGCCACCATGCCTGGCCCCCAGATTGTAAGCTGGTAACCCCTCAGCTCCGAGATGTGGCAGGCAGCACATGTAAGGCTTTTATGCACGCTTCTGGCAAGCGCGTCTTCGGCCTCTATGTGGCAGTCCTGGCACCCGGCCTTCCTTGTCATGTCTCCCATGCCTTTAGGGCCGGGCAGATGGCAGTCTATGCACTTGAGCCCTATCGTATAATGCACGTCCGGCTTCATGCCGGTAGGGATTGAATAATCGCCGCCTATATAAGCCTCCCCGCGCCTGCTGTCCATTGCGCCGGGATGGCAGATGCTTGTGCCCCTGCCGTTCCCGGAGCAGGATTCCGCCGTTGGGCGCGTTACAAAATGGTGTACGCCCTTGTTTGCGTCCGGCTTGTAATGGCAATCCAGGCATCCGGGATGGCATATGTTGCAGAACTTCTGCTTGTCCATGGCCTGCTGCTTTGTAAGCCCCAGGGTGCATTCGGCGCTTATCCTGGAAGTGTTTTTGAAATCGAAGCCGGATTTGCGCGAAAGCGGCCCTGTTGGCGGCATATCGGCAAAGGACGGCCCGCAATTGTGAGGGCCGTAAGGCGTAAGCCAGGTCTTCATAGTCCGCTGGCGGAAGTTGGCGCCCATGTCCGTATGGAGGAACTGCTTCAACTCCGTGGGATGGCAGGAGCTTCTGGCGCAGGTTTTCCTGGCTATATCCGGGTCGAAATCGAAGGTGCCGGGGTTGTGGTCCTGCCAGAGCACGTTTCTAACCTGATCTCCGGAGGGCAGCATGGGCAGAAGCTCTCTTATCCTGTCATTGCCTCTGGGGATGATGGCCCCATTTACAAGCCCCGCCCTTTTTAGCACGTTTCCGTTATCATCCAGAAGCAGGGCTTTCAGAATCCCTTTATGGGCTTTGTTCAAGTCTTTGGCCCGGCCGTTTCCCAGGTGGCAATCAAGGCAGCTCAGGTTGGCGTGGCCGCTCTCTCTGGCCACCATGGCATGCGTTGTGTAAAGCTCCGGGTAGCCAAGCGCCTCCATCCTGGCCCGGTCCGAATGGCACCTAACGCAGCCCGCGTCCGAATTAAGCCAGGCCCGGTAGCCCAGAACGCTTGTAACCGCCAGGAACTGGATGGCAAATATGGTAAAGAGAACCCTGCCTTTAAACATCTAACTAAAATTTAAACACTTCGGTTTATTTAAAAACAAGCCGCAAGAAATTTTTGCCCGTTGCCGGAAACTCCGGACTCACTTAAAATCTTTTTAGGAGGGGGCGATGGGAATAACAAAGAAGAAAATTTTCCTGCTCTCGTTTCTCGCCTTTGCGTTAATGTCAGCCGGGCTTCGGGTTTCTCCGCACATACCCAAAAACAGGACTGCGCATGCATTAAAGACACGGTTTTCAATACCGCATGCGTTCGAACCAAACATGGGGCAAGCCTCCCAAAAAGCCGCCTTTATTTCCAATTGGGCCCTATCTAACGGCACAAAAAGATCTGGCCGCATAATGCTCGAAAAAAACGCGGTGGAATTCCCGCTGCCAGGCGGCCTTGCGGCA
The DNA here is from genome assembly GCA_021813405.1 of Nitrospirota bacterium. GTDB lineage: Bacteria > Nitrospirota > Thermodesulfovibrionia > Thermodesulfovibrionales > JdFR-88 > JAKAKS01. Next base: position 49,399 of record JAKAKS010000019.1, on the reverse strand, counting down.
AAAACCGCCAGGCTTTACTTTGCGGGAAAGGCAAGCAGTTCCGCGGTTGTTCCCTCTGGCGAAAAACCACTGCCAGGCGTTTCCAATTATCTTATCGGCAACAAGCCCGCCAAATGGATAACAGGCGTGCCGCAGTTTGCAGAAGTAAGATATAAAAACGTATGGCCCGCAACCGACGTTGTCTTCCGTCCGGTTAAAGAAGGTATGGAGTTTGATGTAGTGCTTAAAAAAGGGGCGGACCCGGAAAACGTAAGCCTCTGCCTCGCAAACGCCAGTTTCAAACCCGGGCCGTACGGAAGCCTTGTTATCGGAAATGCGCCTGGGCTTGTGCTTGAAAAACCGGTCTTTTACGAAGAGGCGGCCGGAAACAAAAAGGTGCGGATAGCCGGAGGCTTTGAGCTTAAGGACGCTAGCCATGCGGGCTTCAAAATAGCAAGGCTTGATGTGGCTGCGGAAAAGACCGTAATAGACCCGGTGCTGATCTTCTCAACTTATTTTGGAGGCAGCCAGGCGGACCAGGCCCAGGCCGCCGCATCCGATTCCAACGGAAATTTTTATATAGCCGGGCACACGATGTCCTCCAATTTATTTGCAAACGGCTATCAGACAACGTGGAGAGGGGGAACTAATCTTGGCGACGCATTCGTGGCAAAGTTCAACCCCTCGGGCACTCTTGTATATTCAACATTTCTTGGAGGCAGTGGCGATGACGCGGCTTACGGGCTGGCCGTGGACGGCACAGGCGCGGCTTATGTAACCGGACTGACACAGTCCAATAATTTCCCTCTGTCCAATCAATATCAATCCGGGTTGGCCGGGACCCAAAACGTATTCGTAACAAAACTTTCCGCGGATGGTCGATCGCTTGCATACTCCACATACGTAGGCGGCTCGGCCTCTGACCAGGGCGCTGCCATATTCGTCAACTCTTCGGGAGCAGCTTACGTAACGGGGACCACAACATCAACCAACTTCCCTGTATTGAATGCCGAACAACCCAGGCTGCTTGGCGCAAGCAACGCATTTTATTTCAGGCTTGCCCCTGCGGGAAATTCGCTTCAGTACTCCACCTTTCTGGGCGGGTCTGCCTCCGACAAAGGCGCGGGCATAGCCGTGGACGCCTCCGGGAATGCCTTTGTAACCGGCACTGCAACTTCCTCCAACTTCCCAACAACGCTTGGAGCCCGGCAGACCGCGCTGGCAGGCGGCTCAAACGCCTTTCTAACAAAATTTTCTCCAGCAGGGCAACTGGTTTTTTCCACATACCACGGCGGCACGGCAACCGATTCCGGCAACGCGGTGGCGCTGGATTCGTCCGGCAACGCTTATGTAACAGGCTCCACCACCTCAAGCAACTTCCCGGTGCTGGGCCCCGTGCAGTCTTTTGGCGGGGGCAACGACGCATTTGTGTCCAAGTTCAGCCCAACGGGCGGGCTTGTATATTCAACATTCCTTGGCGGCTCCGCCGACGACTTCGGCCAGGCAATAACTGTAAGCCCGGCAAACGAGGCCATTGTTTCCGGCAGGACAATCTCAACGGACTTCCCGCTTAAAAACCCAATACCGTCCTCATTGGCCGGTGAAAACGCCTTTGTAACCAAGCTGAATTCCCTGGGCTCCGGGATAATATTTTCAACCCTGCTCGGCGGCAACGGGGACGACCAGGCGCTGGCAGTGGCGCTGGACCCGTCCCAGAACATATTTACAGCCGGACGGACCAGTTCCACGGACTTTCCCGTAAAAAACGCGGCACAACCGGGTTTTGCCGGTTCGTTTGACGCCTTTGCAACGGAGATATCGGCGTCCCTGAATGCGCCGCCTTCCATCCCGCTGCTCAATTCGCCCGCAAACGGCGCAACTGGCCTTGGCACATCCGTCACGTTTACGTGGCAGAGGGCGTCCGAGCCGGATGGGGAAGGCATTGAATATAGTCTTTTTGTGTGCGCGGACTCCGGATTTGCAAACTGCCTTCCCACCCAGACGGCCTTTGTTGAAAAACCTAAGGGCGGCCATGCCGCGCGCCTGGCCGGTATGATATCATTAGTTGCGATGGGGCTGGTTTTATTCAGAAAGGGCAAATCCAGGCTTGCCTCGGTAATCCTGGCGTTTGCGGTGTTTACATCCGCCGCCTCCTGCGGCGGCCACAAAAGCTCCACGCCAGCCGGCACCGCGCAGCTGACAATAAGCGGGCTTAACCATAACACCGTATATTACTGGAAAGTAATCGCGGTGGACAGTGCCGGCGCATCTTCCCAAAGCGAAACGCGGAGCTTCACAACCGGATGAACCTGGAACTGGCGCTTTTAGTACTGGAATCCGTCCTTCTGGTCTTCACTATCCTGATCCTTCTGTACAGCATTAAGGAAGGCAGGTTCAGGTCCCGCCTCCTTACAGAAATAGACAGGGCCGCAAGAACATTTACGCGGCTTGAATATTTTCTTGTGGTGGTCGATTCCATGGCCGATGCAAAAAAAGAGGTGCATGGCATGATAACCGGGCGCCCGCCCTCCGGGCAGGACATTAAAAGGACAAAAGACATCATCAGCGCAATCGAGAAGTCCGCCGCAGCCGGGGTCAGCCTGAAATACATCCTGCCCAGGTTCCAGGACCGGCTTAAAATCGGCCATCAATACAAGGACGCCGGGGCGGAGATAAGATACATGACATGCCCTTCCCTGCACGATCTTAGGTATATGACCGTGGACAATGACGTGTCAATAATAGGTCTGCCGGAAAAGACAGGCGACAAGGAGGCCACAAAAAAAGGATACCGCGTGGTCTCGGAGGGGCTAACGCATATCTTCAAACAGTATTTCGAGGAGTGCTGGGCCAGGGCCATCGATTACGACCAATACCTTGTGGAAGTTATCCACCACACTAATGCCTCCCCAAAGCAGCTTGCGCAGGAGCTTGGCCTTGAAGAGGCCGAAGTGGCAAGGGTTTGGGACAAACAGAACGCAAAAGACTGAACCCCTCAGCCAGCCCGCTTTTGACTGTACCGGGAAAAATCCTTTAAAATCAACCCAGCCGGAGTGGTGGAACTGGCAGACACAAGGGACTTAAAATCCCTCGTCCGCAAGGGCGTACGGGTTCAAATCCCGTCTCCGGCATTGCTTATTTTTTCAAATATTTCCATTACTTACTGGCTTTTTGAAGGGCCAGCCCGTAAGTATCACTAAGTAGCTCAAAGCACCCAAAAGTGTCAAAATTGGGTGCATTCTGCACCCAAAATGCACCCGATTTGAGAAAAAGAGGTATTCACCAAGATCGAGGGGCCAGTATCAAGTAACCGAAACTACTCCCGCCCCTTTGGAACTGTTATCAAAAGCTGAGCCAACCCTGCCAGGCTTTCTGTTAGTTTCTGTTCGAAAGGACATCCGGATTGCCACCAGATTTGCGGCGAATACGGCATATATTATCCGCAAAATATGCGGTGAATATATGCTATAATCTCCGCATAAGGGGCGCAGCATGACAACTTACATCCACGAACTTAGAGACTGGCCACGGTTCCATTGGAATGTGGATGCCTTGGCCGGGCGGCTAAGCGCGGTCCGTTTCAGGCAGGGGCGGCTGCTCGGAAGAATGGAAACCCTGGGCTTTTCACTCCGTGAAGAAGCAGTTCTTCAAACGCTGACTTCGGATATTTTGAAGTCCAGCGAAATAGAAGGAAAGGTCCTGGATAAAACGCAGGTGCGTTCGTCCATAGCCAGGCGCCTCGGAATGGATATTGGCGCCCTGGCTCGGGCAGACAGGAGCGTTGAAGGCGTAGTCGAGATGATGCTTGACGCCACTCAGAACTATAACAAGCCCTTAAACAAAAAAAGGCTTCTGGGCTGGAACGCCGCGTTATTTCCGGCAGGATACAGCGGCATAAAAAAAATTAAAACCGGCGCGTGGCGCGATGACGCAAACGGGCCGATGCAGGTCGTGTCCGGACGGGTTGGCAACGAGCGAGTGCATTTCGAGGCCCCTGCCGCCAGCCGTATTCAGCGAGAGATGACCTCATTTTTCGAGTGGCTTAACCGCCGGGATGAGACTGACCCTATATTGCGGGCGGGCATCGCGCATCTGTGGTTTGTGACCATCCATCCTTTTGAAGATGGCAATGGCCGTATAGCGCGCGCTATCACTGATATGGTATTGGCGCGATCGGAAAACAGCCCGCAGCGGTTCTACAGTATGCCGCCGCAAATCCGCGATGAGCAAAACGGGTATTACGCCATCCTGGAAAAAACACAAAAGGGAACGCTCGATATCACAAGTTGGCTCGACTGGTTCCTGGCTTGCCTGGACCATGCTTTTGATAAGGCAGAAAGCGCACTTCAGACTGTGCTCAGCAAGTCCCTTTTTTGGGAATCTCACTTGCATGAGCCGTTTAATGACCGGCAGCGCAAGATTCTCAATAAAATGCTTGATGGTAATTTTGAAGGCAAGCTGACGTCTTCCAAATGGGCCAGGCTGGTAAAATGTTCTCAGGACACGGCACTACGTGACATTCTCGATCTTGTGAACCGGGGCGTTTTGATAAAGGATTCCAGCGGCGGCCGCAGCACCAGTTATTCATTGAGAGCGTAATAACAAAATATTTCCGCTTACAAAAAAAGTTCTGTGGTTTACGCCGGCGGCGAATGTAGTCCGCATCCCGCGGAGATCAGGAGTGAATAGCCGATCGGTATGAATTTCTCATTATCGCTTTCTATTTCCGCCGCTATGGTTTCCAGTTCTTTTAAAGCTTTCGAATATTGGGTCTTCTCCAAAGTGAGTGGGCGATTGTGAGTTGCATTTCATATCGGCTTGATCATACAGGTTAGGATTTTCAGGCGCAGATATTCCTCATCACGCAATCCGTAAGCCCTTCTCTGGATCACCCTGATTTTGTTGTTCAGCCCTTCTACAAAGCCGAGAGGCACCTTGTTCTCAGGCTTGCTGTAGGCGGCTATTCCTTCCCAGTGCCGTTCCACCATTTCCGCAAATTCCTCGTAAGGCGTCAGCCGCTGCCATTTCAAGGAGGCCTTCCAGTTGTCGAAAAACCTCCTGGCCCATCCCTCGGTTTGATATTCCCACAACTGCCCGAAAGACTCCTTTAACAGGTAGGCGGTATTAAGACGCTTGTTGGCTCCAAGCAGTTTCTTAAGTGCCCTGCGCCCGTCAAGCGTCAGGTTCTCCCGATTCGACAAGAGCGTATACTTCTGGCCCTTGATGTAGGAGCGCTCCTTTTCGGAGAGCCGGGCGTATTCCATCTTGCGCACCTTGTCCAGCGCTTCCCCCAAATGCTTCACCACATTGAACTTGTCGTACAGGATGGCCGCCTTGGCCGCATTACTCACGGTCGACTTTTCGAAGGCCCGCCACATATCCATCACCGCCAGCTTGATCCCCGCGCTCTTCTTTGGCCCTAGCCACTGGTAAAACATGTCCATGCTCTCCTCGGATCTGTCAACGCCCCCAAACCATATCGGACGCCTCCGCACGAGATCGCTAACAACTATCCGGTACGTATGCCCCTTCCTGATGGATATCTCGTCAATGCCTATGGCCTTCGGCCCCGGAGTCCCCGTGCGCCGGAGTTGCTCTCGCATATATTCCTTTTCCAGGGCCTTTACCGTCTTCCAATCCAGCTTGAGTTCCATAGCTACGTCTCTGACCGCGGCGTCCCTGCACCGCCGTCCCACATAATAGGAAAAACGTTTCGTGTAAAAGGGATTGTCCGAAAGCCACGGAAACTTCTCCTGCTTCACCTTCCCGCACCCCCGGCACAGAACCCTCCGGACATCCATCTCCAGATATATCCGCATGTCCCCGCAGGAAAGGTCCCGAATCCGCCGTACCTTCTGGTCGTAGAAGCTCCGGTGCGTTCTTCCACAACATCCACATACCGTTTTTTTTGGAGCCGCTTAAGCCGGACAATCCTTGCTTTGGGGTCCCCAAATACCCCCTTAATAATTGCCTTTGGACGAAACCCGGGGAAGTTGTATGCGTCCAGCAAGCTTCTCTTTTTTGACATCCGCCTATCATGACAGATTTCCCCCTTTAATGAATCCTTCTATACCCTTGCCCCTATTGGCTGTCCGGCCATCGAGCACCCCTTTTTTACCCACTCGGTTGGGCGAAGACCCCGAATATTTAAAGGTACTGGGGAAGATGTTAAAAAGGTCCTGTCGGGCTTGGAAGACCAGGAAGGAACGAACTCGGACAGTTAGATAATTGCTCAGCTCCATGATGGGACTGTGCAAAGTAAAATTGAAGAGATGCCTGACTATTTTTTCAAAAACAGTCAATTTGCTGTCCTCTCTTTCAAGGACGTCCATTGCCGCGCGCTGTAACCTTTGCGCGAGAGAGTCCAGGCTGTGGCGTTCATCCCTTGGACAAGTGGGACTTTTACTTCAAAATCCGCCTGATCCTGCTGAGCACCGGTGGGTGTGAATAATAAAGCGCAACGTAAAGCGGATGTGGCGAATGGGGGTTCGAGAGGTTTTCCTTTGAAAGTTTCACAAGGGCGCGGGACATTGCCTCCCGGTCTTGCGTGAGATTGCAGGAAAAGGTGTCCGCCTCATTTTCGTTCCTCCTTGAAAGATAATTCAAGAACGCCTTCAGGGGCAGAGAGATCATGCCGGCAATGAAGGCGATCAGCACAAGCCCGGCGAAAATGGTGTCCTTGCTAATGCCGAAAACCTCCGCCATCGCGCCGCTTTTGATGATGTGGTAGGCGGCCCACAGGCCTGCAAAGGTCATCGCCTCCATAAGCGCCATCATCTTAAGCAGATGTTTTTTCTTCCAGTGGCCTATCTCGTGCGCTATTACCGCAAGGGTCTCCTCAGGCTTCATGCCTTTTAGAAGGGTGTCAAAAAGGACTATCCTCTTTGTCTTGCCGAGGCCGGTAAAATAGGCGTTGCTGTGCGTGCTGCGCTTGGAGGCGTCCACCTTAAGCACCCGACCAGCCCTGATCCCGGCCCGCTCGGCCAGCCGGACCACCCTTTCCTTGAGGGCCTCGTCATCCAGGGGAACAAACTTGTTGAACAGCGGCTCGATCACCCTTGGCGATATATACATCATGAAGACGCCGAAAACCAGGAGGAATACCCACACCCAGAACCACCAGTGCAAGGGGCTCCAGCGGATGAGACTGAAACCGGCAAAGGCCAGAACGGAAAACAGGATGGTCGAAATGATGACAGATTTAAGGAAATCGGATATCCAGAGCCTGATGGTCATCGTGTTAAAGCCGTATTTGTTCTCTATCCTGAATGTGAGATAAAGGCTGAAGGGCGCGGAAAGCAATTCAGTTGCATACAAAAGGATAAGGAAAAACAGCCAGCCGGAGACCGCGAAGGGTAGCCCCAGAGAGACTATCCAGGAGTTGAGTGCGTTCAGCAGGCCGCCAAAGATGAAAATTAGTACCCCGATGTTTCCGGCCACCCCGGAGACAAAACCAAAGCGGGTCTTTTCAGCCTGGTATTCCATCGCCTTTGCCACCAGGGCCTCATCCATTTGCCCGCTGAACTCCGGCGGCGCCTCGCTACCAGCCCTGCTCAAATATCTCAGGTTCAGGTGTTTTACGAGATACTCAAAACTCTCCGTGACAACATAAAGCACAAGAAAGACCACGGCGTATGTTGTCAAGGTTATGTTCACCGCAAAACGGCCAGAATAAAAAGCGTAGTTCCTGTTGCCAGCACCAGCATATTTAACAACATGCTGGCCGCGTGGAGTTTTGCGAATTTCCGGCGGGGCGCGCTGCTGGCTTCCGCCTCAAAGGAACGCACTTCCTTTTTCACTCGCTGGATTGCGGGATAGAGCCAGAACCTGTGGACTGCATTCAGAATGACGGCCAGCAAAAGAAGGGAAAGGGAAATGGCCCGCCAAGCGCCTGAGAAAAACCCCGCCTCCATATACAACGGCAGAAAGAAGGCCAGCGCCAGCAGGGAAAATATCAGCTTATAGAGGAAGTATCCGGGGAAAAGGAGCCCCACGACCGCGCCCGCTTTGTCCCTGTCATATGATTTGAATATCTTGGGCGTAATGAGAAATGTGTATATGGCCATGCCGCCTACCCATAGGGCGAGCGTCAAATTGTATAATACCCAAAGCGGACTCCCGCTCATTTTAAGATCGCCAAAATACTAATGTTTATCATCGCCATATTATATACTGCTTATATCGATTCTGTGCCCTTATAAAATAGTGAAGTGATAACGGCGGCGCACTTGCGCCAGCGGAAAGAAAGGGATATTCATGAAGCTTTGTCGTTATGGAGAAAAGGGCCAAGAGCGCCCCGGACTGGTTGATAAGAACGGGATGATACGGGACTTATCGGCCCATCTGGCCGACATCAATGCTCAAGCCCTCGATCCGAAGTCACTTGCGGCGATTGCCGCCCTGTCGATCGCCATTTTGCCCGTGGTGCCTGGCTCACCCCGGTTGGGAATACCGGTTACCAGGACTTCCAAATACATAGCGATTGGACTCAATTACCGGGACCACGCCGAAGAGGCGAGCTTGGCCATTCCCACAGAACCTCTGATCTTCCTGAAGGCGATAAACTGCCTTTCCGGACCGAATGACGATATAATTCAGCCGCCGCATTCGACCAAACTGGACTGGGAATTGGAACTTGGCGTCGTAATCGGCAGTAAGGCCCAGTACGTTGATGAGCCTAAAGCCTTGGACTATGTAGCCGGTTACTGCATCGCCAATGATGTGTCCGACCGCGGTTTTCAGTTTCAAAGCTCCCAGTGGGCCAAGGGGAAAGGCTGTGACAGTTTCGGGCCGATTGGCCCCTGGCTGGTGACCAAGGATGAGGTGCCCAACCCGCAGAACCTGGATATGTGGCTGGAGGTCAACGGACAACGCCGCCAGACCGGTAACACCGCCAACATGATTTTTAGCGTCGCGCAGATAGTGGCCTATTGCAGCCGCTATATGACCCTGCTTCCTGGCGATGTCATCTGCACCGGCACCCCACCTGGGGTCGGGATGGGAACGAAACCAGAACCGATTTGGCTTAAGCCCGGCGACGCCGTCCATCTGTGGATCGATGGGTTGGGAGAACAACGCCAAACCGTGGTGGCCTACAATCCGTGAAATAAGACGCTGTGGGCGAACTGCAATCAATAGGAGCGTAATGCATGAAATAAAAAAGAGAGAGGACCATGCCATCTGATGCCGATTATCTAAGCATGTGTAAAGCTGCATACTTTTTACACGTTTACGTTTTAAAGCTTTTTAAGATATCAAGCACTTCCTCGGTGATTTCCTCCTGCCGCACATATCTCTGGAGCGCTTCGGTCTCGGACAACCGCTTTCTCAGGTTTTCGCTGGCCCCTTCCATACTTCTTAGACGATACCAGTTTTCGCTTCTCAAGGATTCGGCATAGCTCCTGTAAAGGGTTATAAATATCAGCTGCTCGATAATTTTTTCAAAAACAATGTTTGGATCCATATACAGCAAGGGTGGTCCTTTTAATGGGCACAACGCACCAGTCCTAGCCGTATCCGGCGGCAATATCTGTTCTGCCATGATATCCGGGACCTTTCCGGATACACTGGTGAAGATAATTGCCAACCGGTAGAACTCATCCTGGCTGTAAATGTCCATAACCCTGGAAAGCACTTCGCCCAGAGCTTCCTGTATGCCATTTACGCTTACAGCGGAGCCCGCGGAATATTCCGGGACTATCCCCATGGATTCGAGGGCGGACTGGAGTTTTCCGCCAATAACAAAAAGGGCATCGCCGGACCGCCTTTCTTTTGAAACTGCATCCGCCATTTTTTTATTGAAAAGGCCGCAAAGCCCCTGCGAGGAACCCAAAGCTATAAGAATCCTTCCGCTTTGTTCCGAATATCTTATTTTCCGTGCTATCTCAGGATGGCAGGCTGTGATTCCGGCAATGGAGGCAAAGACACTTTCCTCGTATATCCTTATATTCGCCACCAGGTCTTCCGTTTTCCTTATGACAATGCCGGCGTAAGCCTTCATGGCGTTAACGATGTCTTCAATGAGCCGGAAGGCCTTTATCTGCCTATCTATCGCCGCTGTTGAGCGCATGCTTATGTCCCCTAGCTGTTTTCTTTTCCGCTGGCAAAGTCGTGATTGTGCAGTATAAATTCGTTTAAAGATTGGTGGTCTGCCAGCCCCAGCGCCCCCTTTTCCTTTATGCGCTCAAGTATCTGAGGGATAGCCCGTTTTGCCCTGCTTAAGATTTCCATCGCCGCTTTTTCTGCCAGGTGAGACTCGATTTTGTCGAGAACGCCCGAATTTATTATCCAGAAGATCATTACCTCGTCTTCTATTGAAAACGGATGAAACCTGGGCTGTTTAAGCATTTCCCTTAACCTTATTCCGTGGTCCAGCGCTTTAGAGGTCTCCTCCTCAAGATGGGCGCCGAACTTGGTGAAGACCTCCATCTCCAAAAATCTCGAATAATCTATCTTCAGCCGTTCAGTAACTTCCCTTAGTGCCTTAATCTGCGCCCGGCCCCCGATCCTGGAAACGGATTTCCCCACGTCAATGGCGGGCCGGAAACCCTTATCGAATAGCTGCGCGTCCAGATATATTTGGCCATCTGTTATGGAGATCAGATTTGTAGGGATGTACGAAGATATCCTCCCTTGCTGCGTTTCGGCAATGGGTAAGGAGGTAATTGAGCCGCCGCCATACTCCTCCGCAATCCTGGCTGATCTTTCAAGGAGCCGGGCATGGATAAAGAATATGTCCCCTGGATAGGCCTCCCTGCCCGGATGCCTGCCCAGAAGAAGACTAAGCGACCGGTAAGCCTCGGCATGTTTGGTCAAATCGTCCAGAACCAGAAGAACGTCCAGTCCCTTGTCCATGAAATATTCCGCCATGGCCATAGCGCTATAAGGCGCAATGTACTGCATTCCAAGTGAATCCGAGGCATAAGCGGCAAGAACTATGGTCCTGGAAAAATCGCCGTATGTCTTAAGATCCTCGATTATCTTGAGGACGTGTGTTTTTTTCAGCCCTATCGCGGCGTATATGGATATTACATCGGAGTTTTTCTGGTTTATAATTGCGTCTACGCAGATAGAGGTCTTTCCTGTCGATGAGTCTCCAATTATCAGCTCCCTTTGTCCCCTGCCAATAGGAAACATCGAATCGATGATCTTGATACCGGTCAGAAGGGGTCTTGAAACGTAGTCTCTTTTTATAATTGGCGGGGCTTCTCTTTCAATAGGATAAGGTATTGTATTACCGATTTCCGGTTCTCCGCCGGCCGGATTGCCAAGGGCGTCAACCACACGCCCAAGAAGCCCGCCACCGGCATTTACGGAAGCCGTTTGGCCAGTCCTGCGGACCTCTTCACATGCTTTTATCCCGCCCTGTTCAGTAAGAAGCACTACCCCGATGCTATCGCTTTCGAGGTCAAATACTATTCCGCTGCCTCCGCTTGCGAATTCCAGCAGCTCATAAAGTCTTGCGTCATTCAGCCCAGAAACCCTGGCTATGCCGTCACCAACGGACAGGACCTTGCCCTCTTCGTGTATTCTCAGGAAAAAACGGGTTTCTCCCGCCTCATATGCAATTTTTTCAATGAAATCTTGAATGGACTTTTCCAATTCAGCTTCCCGCTGCTGGCTGACCAGCAAGCCGGCCAACCGTTTCGTCTGTTTCCAGTTTGGTGGCCAGAGCTTCCAGCTGACCTGCAAGCGAGAAATCAAAGACCGTATCGTAAGCCTTTATGCTGACCCCTGCGATCAAGGCCTTGTCCTCAATCTCTCCGGCTGTGAATTTCATATCGGGAGCGAAGGATTCTAGGGCGTTTAGCAACCTTCCAATCTCTGTTTCCCCAATTGGCCATGCGGTGCGGATTGCGAGGGCAATTTCGGATGAAGCGGAGGATGGTTTTCTTATATTTAAAATCCGGGAGACTATTGAGCCCGCTTCCCTGAAAAGGTTTTGCCAAATGCTCTTGTGAAGGGACTCGCTGGAAATATCACTTAGTAGATTGGAGGCCATGGCTGTTACAATCCGGACGGCCCGTTTCCTGACCTCCTCTTCGGCCCGGCTTTTTTCAGCATTTAAAAGCGCCCTTTCTTTTTCGGCTGCGGCCTGGGCGCTTTTTTCAGCAGCAAGGAGCAGTTTTTTCCTTTCCTCTTCAGCCTCGCTCCTCATCTTTTCCATGAATTCAGTTTTAATTTCGCTAAGTTTTTCCGTTTCCCTTTTCTGGGCCTCTTTCATTTCCAGCGCCTCTTGTCTCATCCTTCCGGCGTCTTCCAATGTCTTTTGGGCGGCATCCCTTCGTTTGGCGATAATCTCCTTTACCGGCCTGTAGAGCAGTCTTCTCAGTATGAGCAGCAGGACGATAAAATTTATTACCTGGAATGAGAACGTCCAGATATTGAATGTCATTTCGCCACGTAACTCATAAGTGGATTGGCAAAGAGGATGATCAGGGCTATAACGAAGGCATATATCGCGATGGATTCTATCAGGGCCATCCCTACAAAGAGTGTTCTGGCTATCTGCGCGCCTGCTTCGGGTTGCCGTGCAATGGCGTCAAGTGCCCTTGAAAGGCTTTCCCCCAGCGCCTTTGCAGGCGAATATGCGCCAATGGCGATTGCAAAAGCCGCCGCTATTACTGATACCGCAATGATAACAGTTGAAGAAGTCATTTCCAGCCTCCTTTCTTACACTTCTTTCTGAATGCCGCCCGCGATAAAAACGAGTGTCAATATGCCAAAAATATAGGCCTGTATGATCCCTATGACAATATGCAGAAGGGCAAAGGGGATGGGTACCAGCAGCCCCGCTATACCCAGGATGATCGCGGCGGTCATCTCCCCGCTTAGCATGTTGCCAAAGAGCCTGACGGCAAGCGCCACGGTCCTGGTGGCCTCCGCTATAATGTGGAACGGCAGCAAGACCCACGATGGCCTTGTATAGTGCCTGAGATAGCCTTTGAATCCAAGCGTTTTTATGCCGAAAAAATGCGCCATCGAAAAAGACAGGACCGCGAAGGCAAACGTAGTATTTATATCCGCGGTTGGCGTATTTAGCCCGGGGACAAGGCCCGCCAGATTGGAAACCCCTATCAATATCCACAAGGTCCCAATAACAGGAATAACCAGCCATGGGTCGGCATCGGGCAACACATCCCTGACCGTATTTTCTATGGCAATCAGGCCCGCTTCCAGTATCTCCTGGAACCCCGAAGGCCTCAGGGAAAGCCGTCTTTTGGCAAACCAGCAGGCCACGGCTATGACTGTCATTACCAACCATGTGGTAAGGACGGTGTTTGTTATTACCGCCGGGCCAATTTTTATGAACGCCTCCGGCGAAATCCCGATATTTTTCACCCCTGCCTCCTGAAATAAAAAAGCCAGACGTTGTAAACGCCCGCTACTATCCCAATGATGATGAAAGTGATGGTCCAGGATATCCCGGCCTTCAGTCTGCCATCCAGATAACGCCCAAGGTATGCCCCTCCAACCACCGGAAGGACAAAAAGCCACCCTCCAACTCCAATAACATAGGCGTAATGCCAGAAAGAGGACCTTTCCTTGCGGCCTTTCATCAGTTGCCCGGCCGACTTTTTTATTTCGCCAGAAAATCTTTTCTCTTTATTTCCATCCGGGCCCATCAATGTTGTTTTTCCAGCTCGATGGTCTTTTCAATAAAGGCCGCCTCCATGCCTTTTAAAAGACCGCTTAAGGCCGTTTCTGCCCCGGACCGGGCGAGTACCGTTTTGTCGATAATTTCTGAAAGCGCTCCAGCGTCTTCACCTTCAAATACCTCACGCGCCGTGAGAACAACGACCCCGTTTCTTACGCTCAGTATCCCTTCTTCAATTGCAATGAATATCTCTTTGCCGTCCAAGTCATTGTAATATCCGAGAGAAGTGGGCAGCACCGTAATAAAGTCTGCGTAATTCCGGAGGATGCCAAAAAAGCCGCTTCCGTCTTTCAACCTGATATAGGTTATTGTCCTTTCAGATGTTCTGGCTGGCGTAATGATCTTCAGATTAAAAGACTGGCCGTTCACAGTATCTCCTTTATGCCGCCCTTCATGAAGAAGGACTGTTCAGGAATATAATCCGCCTCTCCGGAAAGTATCATCTCACAGCCATCAATGGTATCATCGAGGGGGACGTGCTTTCCTTTCCGGCCGGTGAATTCTTCGGTAAGGAAGAATGGCTGTGTTAGGAACGCCTCGATCCTGCGCGCCCTTTTTACCACAACCCTGTCAGCGGCGGAAAGCTCTTCTATTCCCAGCATGGCGATAATATCGCTCAGTTCGCGGTACCTCGCCAGATGCTCTACTGTCCTGCCCGCAATTTCATAATGGCGCTGGCTGGTCTCTTCAGGATTTAAAAATTTCGATTTAGAAAGCAGGGGATCGATGGCCGGATAAAGTCCTTTCGCGGCTATCTCTCTGGAAAGAACAACGGTTGTGTCCAGATGTGGAAAAAGGGCTGCCACCGCAGGATCGGTTATATCGTCGGCGGGCACGTAGATGGCCTGCACCGAGGTTATCGTTCCGGCTTTTGTTGACACAAGCCTTTCCTCTACTTCGGCCAGTTCCGGTAAAAGCGTAGGCTGATAGCCAACCCGAGATGTAAGCCTGCCCAGAAGGACTGACACCTCGCCACCTGCCTGCTCAAATCTGTAAACATTGTCCATGAGGAAAAGCACGTCCTTCCTCATATCGTCCCTGAAAAATTCCGCCAAGGTTATTGCTGACAGCGGAGTCCTGAACCTGACCCCTGGAGACTCGCTCATCTGTCCAAAAACAAGCGCTGCGTTTTCGATGATGCCCTGCCGCTGCATTTCTCTCCAGAGTTCGTGCCCCTCCCTTATCCGCTCTCCAACGCCGCAGAACAACGAGATGCCTGAATAGATTTTCGAAACCTTGTAAATGAATTCCATGAGCAGGACGGTTTTCCCGACTCCCGCGCCCCCAAAGAGACCAATCTTGCCGCCTTTTGGGAAAGGCGCCAGCAGGTCTATTATCTTGATCCCTGTTTCAAGAATGCCCGAAGCCGGGACCTGTTCTTCAAGCCCTGGCGGCCTTTTGTGAATTGGACCCCAGGAGGGGCTTTCAATGGGCGGACATCCGTCCATCGCAGCGCCGAAATTATCAAGGGCCCGGCCAAGACATCCGGGGCTTGCGGGGAACAGAAGAGGATTACCAGTTGCCTGTACGGCCATTCCCCTTTTCAGCCCTTGTGTAAATCCCATGGCAACCGCCTTTACCATGGTCTCGCTTATATGGCCGTGCACTTCAAGGATGATGGGAGTTTTTTTATCCGGCCTTTGCACCCGGACAGCCTGGGCAAGATCGGGCAGACCGCCCGTGAACTCTATTTCGATTATGTCCCCATGAATAGCGGTTATAATGCCTTCCATAAACCAATGCTATCACATACAAATGCCGTCCTTTTGCACATAATATATGTTGCGCAAATCATGCGACCTCCTTTGTTTAAGGCCGGTATAAATTGGACCGGTATCATTTACCGGCTTCGAAATTAAAAGCTCCTTTTAGAGGCAAGGGTAAAACTGAATGTACTCCCCCGGCCTGGCAAGCTTTGCGCCCATATCTTCCCGCGTGGGCTTCCACTATCATCTTGGCTAATTAGCTGTTCCCAATCAGATATCTTTAACCGAAGCAAGCGTCTGGCCATCCCATCTCGATAACTTCACGGTCACTGTGCCGCCAGGGTTTGAGTACTTTATTGCGTTTTCAAGAAGATTTCTTATTACTCTGGTTATCATCGTCCCATCTGCGTAGACTACCTGTGGAGCCTCCTCTGTAGATTCGAAAATCAGCTCCACCCCTTTTGCTTCGGCCGCGGCCTTTGCGGCCTCAATATTTTTAAGGATATTTCCTTCCAGATTGAAAGATTCCGGGACAGGCCTGTATTCCTTAGCCTCAAACCGGGCAAACTCAAGGAAGCCTGCTACAAGTCCTGTAACCTTGTTCAGCTCGTCCTCGATAATGCCGATGTAATTCCTCTGTTTTTCCGTCAGGGGGCCTGCCTTTCCGGACAGGATTCCATTTAGAGTCTGTGTATAAATTCCAAGTCCTTATTGCATAAGGGAAATTGTATAATTGCAGCGAAAATCGAAAACAGGAGGGATATTGAAGCTGCTGAACGATTTGAAACTGCAATTTGAAAAAGAATTATGGGCATTAAACCCGGAGTTGGCGGTGATGGATACGATCCTGAACGATCATCCCGAAATAATAGATATAGTGAGAGAGGAAATAACCGGGGAAAGACAATGCATTAGGCAGGAAAGAGATCAACTGGCTCGCCTAATTAGAGTCTGTGTATAAATTCCGATTTTCCCCGATGGGATTTTAGAAAAACCGGCCTATCGCCTCGTATTTCGCCCTGTACTGCCGTACCATCTTCAAATTTGATTCTCCGCTAAAGTCCAGGTATTCTTGTTTCAGCGATTGTTCGCAATGCCTGCTCCTTTCTCTTGGTGATTTGGCGATTACCAATTATTAAAGGAGCGGGCTTCTTTTTTTTATCAAAAAATCTATCCGCAACAGAAACCAAGTGAGTCCACGACGAATGGCATATGCTTCATTTTTGTGATACATTTTTAAAATGAAAGTCCTGTTCCTGAACCCACCCTCTTACATGGGCTTTGATGGCGGGGCCGGCGCCCGCTACCAGGCGAGGCGCGAGGTGCGCTCCTTCTGGTATCCGGCCTGGCTGGCCTACGCGGCAGGGCTTGTGAAAGACAGCCTTCTTGTAGACGCCCCGCCTGAGGAGATGGACCTGGAGAGAGTGGTCCACGCCGGCAAGAGCTTTGACATGCTCGTGATCCATACGAGCACTCCTACCATTAAAAACGACTGCACGGTTGCTGAAAAATTCAAAGAAAGCTGTCCGGGCATACTGATCGGGTTCGTTGGCCCACACGACATCACGCTTCCGCTGGAAACGCTCCAAAGCTCGAAGGCGATCGATTTTGTCTGCACGGGGGAGTTCGATTACACGATAGCCGAGATCGCCCAGGGCAAAGCCTTTCAGGAAACAAACGGTGTGGCTTATCTCAGGGAAGGCAAACTTATTAGGACGCCAGACAGGCCGCTCATCGCCGATCTTGACGCCCTGCCTTTCGTTACGGACGTTTACGCGAGGGACCTGAAGATTGAAAACTATTACATAGGCTATCTCGACCACCCATACCTTGCTATTTATGCCGGACGGGGCTGCGCCGCCCGCTGCACTTTCTGCCTCTGGCCCCAGACGATAGGCGGCAGGACTTACCGCACCAGGAGCGCCGGGAATGTGTACGAGGAGCTTGCCCATGCAAAGAAAATCCTCCCGCAAGTTAAAGAGTTCTTCTTCGACGACGATACCTTTACGGGCAATCTCCCCCGTGCGGAGGAGATTGCCAGAAAGATCGCCCCGCTGGGGGTAAAGTGGTCGGCAAACGCGAGAGCAAACGTGCCTTATAAGACGCTAAAGGTCATGAAGGACAGCGGCCTCAGGGTCCTCGTGGTGGGCTTTGAGTCCGGCAACCAGCATATACTGAATAACATTAAAAAAGGGATTGTCGTAGAGGAAGCAAAAAAATTCGTCAAGGCGGCAAAAGAGCTTGGCATTTTAATCCACGGCACCTTCATATTGGGCCTCCCCGGTGAAACAAGGGAGACCATCGAGGAGACCATACGCTTTGCCAAGGAGATAGACCCTTACAGCCTTCAGGTCTCGCTTGCGGCCCCTTACCCCGGGACCGAGCTTTACCGGCAGGCCCTAAAGGAAGGCTGGATTCCCGGGGAACAGGACGGTCTTGTAGAGGATGGGATACAGACGGCCGCCCTTTCCTATAGCCATCTTCCCAAGGAGGAGATATTCGAGGCGGTCGAGCGATTCTATCGGCGTTTTTATCTGAGGCCGCGCCCGGTGCTGAGGATTTTAAAGGATATGCTTTCCGACCGGCAGGTCTTCAGCCGCCGGATAAGAGAAGGCAGAGAGTTTTTCTCCTTCATGGCCAAAAGAAAAGAAGTAACGGAATAAAAAAACCTTTTTGGTCAGGGCATATTTCCGGAGAAAATAGATACTCCCTTATGAAGTTCTTTTCTGAAACCTTCCGGATGGTCCTTCGAAACTGGGGCCCGCGCTAAGGAGGGGGAGTCTGCGCTCCATGCTGGCCGCCCTTGAGGGATTGTCCTGGATAAAAAAGGTGTAAGGTGGCTAAATTTTTTCCTTCCCCATTTTCCCTCTTGACACTCATATAAATATTTTTATATATTCTTCTTAGGAGGCCATGGCAATGCTGAAGGTAATTGCGTCGTATGCTACATATAATATCCTGGGGCTCGCTCACGGCTCACGCCTCGCTGATGCCGTTGAATTCTTCATATATGACACGATAAAGATATTCCTGCTCCTCGCCGCGATTATATTCGCCGTCTCAGTTATCAGGAGCTATTTCCCGCCGGAGCGCACTAAGAAGATACTTTCACATAAGAAAGAATTTATCGGTAACGTCATGGCCTCACTCCTTGGGATAGTCACGCCCTTTTGTTCCTGCTCCGCTGTGCCGCTATTTATCGGGTTTGTGGAGGCCGGTGTCCCTCTTGGAGTCACTTTTTCCTTCCTGATATCCTCGCCCATGGTGAATGAGGTTGCGGTGGTTCTTTTGTGGGGACTCTTTGGCTGGCGGATTGCGGCCATTTACATAAGCGCGGGGCTGCTTGTTGCGATGCTTGGAGGGTTTATAATCGGCAAGCTGAAGCTTGAAAAGTGGGTGCAGGATTACGTCTACAAGCTCCACTTTGATGGAGCTGCTGAAGCAGCGAAGCAACCATTCAAAGAAAGGATACTGTACGCCAGGCGGAACACGGCGGACATCCTTAAGAGAGTGTGGCTCTTCGTCCTTATCGCCATAGGCATAGGAGGATTTATCCACGGCTACGCGCCGCAGGATTTCCTTGTGCGCTATGCCGGGCCGCACAATCCGTTTGCCGTTCCGGTCGCGGTCCTGATAGGGGTGCCGCTATATTCGAACGCGGCGGGCGTAATCCCGATAGTCTATGCCCTGATGGAAAAAGGGCTTAGCACGGGGACGGTCCTTGCTTTCATGATGTCCGTTACGGCCCTCTCGCTGCCGGAGATGATAATCCTTAGAAAGGTCCTGAAGGTACAGCTTCTTATTGTCTTTACAGCCATAATGACTGTGACGATAATTGCGGTAGGATATCTGTTTAACGCCATCTTGTAGGAGGCAATGCTTGAAAATCGAGTGCTACATATCTGAAAGGTGCGGCTCGGAAGCCGCGCTTAAGGAAAACATAGAAAAAGCCCTTGTCCTTGAAGGCGGCCATGCTGACGTGGATGTTTATCGCCTGCGCGATGGGCAGGCGGCGGAGAAGGGCCTTCGCGGCTCGCCCTCGGTGTTCGTGGACGGAGAAGAGGTGCAACCTGCCGATATCGAGGGGTTTTCATGAAGGATGTTTGCGGATGAGTCCGGGAGGCTCGTGAACGCGCCCTCAGTCGAGACGCTAAGAAAGATTTTCAGGTCGAAAAGGAGATAACGCATGGAGATCAAGGTGCTTGGCCCTGGCTGCCCTAATTGCAGGAAGATGGAAGAGATCGTGAAGAAGGCCATAAATGAGATGGGTGTTGACGCGAAATTGGAGAAGGTTTCGGATATTGCTGAGATCATGAAGTATACGATGAGCACTCCAGGGCTTGTGATAAACGGGAAGCTGAAGCACTCGGGCAAGCCCCTCCCCCCGATTGAGAAGATAAAGGCGCTGATAAAAGAAGAAATTGGGCAATAGAATGATATTAAGGAGGAGGCTTATGCAAAGCCCCGCTTGTATCAAAGAAGGGAGACGGGTTTTTAACTTTGTTTTGATTATCGCTGCGTTTCTGCTGGTGCTGGTATCCGGCATGGACGCGAATGCAGGGACGCCGCAGCCGCTTAATTACCAGGCGTTATCGCTTGATGACTGTCTTTCCCTTGCCCGCCAGTACAACCCGGCCCTTGGCGGGGCTGCTGAAAAAATCAACGAACTGACGGCGGACTACCAGGCGGCCAAGTCGCAATTTCTCCCGCAGCTTTCCCTTTTGTCCTGGTACGAACGGCTGGAGCCAAACCGCCTGCCAGCCGGGGGTTCAACAGCGCCGCCTGCGATGGACTTCAACAAGGACGAAACGTTTGCCGGCATTTACGGCAAGCAGCTTATATTTAACGGCAGGCAGACTTATTACAGTACAAAGTCCGCAAAGATCGGCGCTGAGGCACAGAGGCAGGGGGCCATCAGCACAGGCGATGAAGTGGCCTTTGGCGTGACGCAGGCATTCTATCGCCTGCTGGAGGCAAAAGAGGACGTGAAGGTGGCGCAGGACGCCCTGAAACAGAGACAGGAATTTTTAAATCTCACGGACGCCTTTTTCAAAGCGGGCAAAGCCACCAAGCTCGATTTCTTCCGGGCCAAATCTCTTGTTTCAGATGCCACGCAGGCGGTGGTCGAGGCGGAAAACGCATTAACGCTTGCCCGGGAAATACTGGCCAGGACAATCGGCCTGAAAGGACAGACCCAGGTGGATATCCAAGGCGTGCTCTCTGGGGAATTCCCTCCCTCTCCCGGCGCGGACCCGCTATGGATGGAAGCCCTTCAAAATAATCCGGAATTAAAGCAGTTGGATATGGAGATAAAACAAAGCGAGGCCCAAGTGAAGTTAGCAAAAAGCGGCTACTACCCCGAGGTGGCCCTGCAGGGCGATATCGGAACGCGCCATCAGGACACTGGCGGCACCAGAGGCGAGTGGCTTGCCGGGGTTTTCATACAGTTTCCGTTTTTCCAGGGCGGACTTACAAAGGCGCAGGTTGAGGCCGCCAATTCAAGATATCTTCAATCCATGGACAGGAAGCGCGACCGGCTGAACAGTCTGAAAATAGACTTAACAACGGCATGGCAGGACATGGAAAATTCCAGAAACGGGGTGGCTGACACCTTGCAAACAGTGGCCACAAACGAGGAGGCATACGCAAGCGCCAGCGCCCTCTATAAAAACGGCAAGGCCCTCGGGCTGGATGTGCTTCAGGCGGTGGTGGACCTGACCGCGTCACGGTTCAGCCTTATCAGATACAAGGCCGAATATGAGATTGCCAGGGCGCGTATAAAGCAGATTGTTGGAGCGCCCTTTTCCGGACCTCAAAGTCCTTCCGGCATCGGGCGAAGTGAAAACGGGGGTAAAGGAAAGTGAAAGCAAAAATAACAGGCAAGAAAATTGCAATCATAATTATAGCCGCGGTAATCGCGGGCTTCGCAATTTTTAAGATTTTTCTGTACCGTCCGCGTGTGGGCGTTGTCGTTGTCAGAACCGCGGAAATCCGGGAGGCCGTCCAGGGGCCGGGCACGGTGCAATCCAAGGTGCCTGTTGCCGTAAGCGCGAAGATCACCGGCATTCTGGAAAAACTCTACGCGGACCAGGGGGAAAAAGTAAAGAAGGGCCAGCTTCTGGCCGAGCTTGACTCCGCCGAGTTGAGGGACCGGGAGGCGGCGGCCCGTTTCGCACAGAGCCGCGCCGAGCGGGACCTGGCCAGCGCGAAAGCTAACCTTGTTAAATCGGAGGCCAATCTTGAACTTGCCAAAAGCAATTACCAGCGCGATTTGGAGGTTTACAAGCCGGGATATATTTCTCCCGCGGCCTTCGATATAACAAAAGACGCTCTACATGTGGCCCAAAGCGATGTTGCGGCCAGTGAAGCGGCGGTAAAGGCCGCGAAGGCCGCGGCAAAGCAGGCGGAATCGGAGGCCGGGACGGCACACGCCGTTCTTGGCTATACGCGCATATATGCGCCCATGGATGGGATCATCACCAGCCGGACAGCCGAGACAGGGGACACCATCAATCCGGGCACACCCGTTTTCCAGATGGTCAATTATCAGATATGGGCGGCGTCGTGGATAGACGAAACGAAGCTTGGCAAGCTGAAAGTTGGACAGAAAGCCCTGATAAAATTGCGCTCCGGGCAGGAATACCCAGGCGAGATAGCCAGGATTACCAGGCAGGCCGACACGGTGACCCGTGAGCTTGAGGTGGATGTGAAATTCGACACCCTGCCAAAACCCCTTACAATCGGCGAGGAGACCGAGGTCTATATTAATACCGGCCATGAGTCCGCCCTGGCCGTGCCGTTGTCTGCCATAACCGAGCAAAACGGCACAAAAGGGGTGCTTGCAGTCGAAAATGGGCGGGCCATTTTCCGGCCGGTTTCCATCGGGCCAAATGACAGCAAACAGGCTGCCGTGTTAAGCGGGCTGAAGGAAGGCGCTCTGGTGATAGTAAACCCGGCGATGATCAAGCCAGGCAAGAAAGTGCGCCCTCAGGTGCAAATCGCTCCAGCCAAGGGAAACATGTAAAATGGACCTTGCATTTCATGATCTGAAACGCCATAAGGCCCGTTTTATCGCAACGATAATAGGCGTGGGGCTGCTCTTTACGATAGTCCTTGCGATGAACGGCCTTTACCGCGGAAATATCGCCGATGGGACCGCCCTGATCCGGTCAACCAATCCGGACCTGTGGGTAGTGGAAAGGTACAGGGGCGGCCCGTTCAACGAACAATCGACTTTGCCGGAGTTTTATCATTACAGCGTCCAGGCGGTCCCGGGCGTGGAAAAGGCAAGCCCTTTTATCTACTACACTGTTGAAAGGCTTGTAGACGGCAAAAGCAGGCACTTCAGCATTGTGGGCTATGATGTTTTCGGGGGGCTTGGCGGGCCAAAGCATATCGTTGCCGGAAGGGCAATAGGGCAGGCCCACTATGAAATGGTGGCCCATGTGAAACTGGGCGTTCACGTTGGGGACCGCATCCCCCTGGGTCTCCATACTTATACTGTTGTAGGCCTTACAAATGACGCGGTGGACGGCGATGGCGATCCCATAGTTTACCTGTCTCTTCATGACGCTCAGGAAGTGCTTTATCAGCCTGACAACGAAGAGGTGAGAAACGAGCGCGCAAGGCTGTTGCAGACGCTCTACGGGCAGAGCTACCTCTCCCCGGACCAGGCCCAAAAGCTGCTTGCCCCCTTGCAGCCGGACACGCATGTCATTAACGCAATCCTTGTCAAGCTGAAACCCGGAGTAAGCACCGCGGAAGCGGCCGGCATGATCAGAAAATGGCTGTACCTGAACGCATACAGCACGAAAGACGAGGTGCAGTTGCTGCTTAAAGGACGCCTTGCCAGCATAACAAAACAGCTCCTGCTCTTCAGGGTGCTCCTTCTGCTTATTTCCGTTGTAATAATCGCCCTGGTGGTTTACACGTTCACCATGGAAAAAATACGGAGCATAGCGGTCATGAAGCTTATAGGCGCGCCCGACTGGGAAATTATCAGGATGGTGCTGGAGCAGTCTCTGTTTCTTACCATTGTTGCCTTCCTGGTCGGACAGTTTGTTATCCATATCACTTATTCCAAATTCCCAAGGACTGTCCTGCTGCTGCCGGGAGATGATATCGTTACTTTCGTAGTGGCTTTAATAGGCGGCGTTCTGGCCAGTATTTTAGGGCTATGGCACGCGCTTAAAACACAGCCTGCCATGGCCCTTGGTGAGTAAATGGAAGAAGAAATCCTCAGGATCGATGGGCTAAGCAAAATCTTCGGCGCCGGACATCTGGAAGTCCGCGCTTTAGAGGACATAAACCTGTCAGTTTCAAAGGGCGATCTTGTTGCGCTGCTTGGGCCGTCGGGCTCCGGCAAGACCACGATGCTTTTGTGCATAAGCCTGATACTTGAGCCCACGGCGGGAAAGATCGATTTTGACGGCCAGACGATATTTCATAAAGACGGATGGGGGGTGGATATGCGCCGCCTGCGCCGGGAAAAGATTGGGTTCGTCTTCCAGTCCCACAACCTTATTCCTTTTCTTACCGCAAAACAGAACGTGCTTCTGCCTTTGAACCTGATAGGCATAAAAGGGGAAAAGGCCGAGAGGCGGGCACGGGAGCTGCTTGAATACATGGAGATCGCCCACCGGGCCGATGCCCTTCCGGCCCTGCTTTCAGGCGGAGAGCAGCAGCGCGTGGCCATAGCGCGCGCCCTTGCCAATAACGCCAGGCTGGTGCTGGCCGACGAGCCCACAGCCTCGCTTGACACCGCCAGGGGCACGAAGGTGATGGAAATACTTAAAAAGATCGCAAGGGAAAACCAGACTGCCGTAATCGTTGTGACACACGACGTGCGGATGGTGAGCGGCTTCGACCACGTCTATCACCTGAAAGACGGGCGGCTCAATCTGCAGGAGACTTGAAAAACGAAAGGCAAAAAACATGCAGGAACTGCTGAATATTTTTAAGGCGTTTTCGGACGAGACGAGGCTGCGGATCATAAAGCTCCTGGAGCATGGGGAACTGTGTGTATGCGACCTGGTTGCGGCGCTCGATATGGTGCAGCCAAAGATATCTTTTCATCTGGCAATACTTAAAGAGGCCGGCCTCATCACGGACAGGAAAGAGAGCAAATGGACGCATTACAGGCTTAACGAGGCGGACATGTTCAGGCGGATGCTCCTTTACTCCGCCATAGAGAGAACGCCCGCGGACGCAGTTGCGGGGGACAAGGCCCGCCTGGAGGCTTTTCTTAAGCAAAAGGCTGGAACCAGGCATGAAATCAAAACAGCAAAAAAAGCGCAGTGCTGCGGGAGGTAGGGAATAAAGTGTTCAGGATAATGTTTTTGTGCACGGGCAACACATGCCGCAGCCAGATGGCGGAAGGTTTTGCGTTAGCTCTTGGCAAGGGAGTTATGGAGGCGCACAGCGCGGGCGTGAACCCGGCGGGCCACGTTCATCCGAAGGCGATAGCAGTAATGAAGGAGGCGGGCATCGACATCTCCCGCCAGGATTCAAAAGGCATTGATTATGACCTTCTTCTGAAGATGGACATGGTGATAACGCTCTGCGGCAACGCGGAGCAGACCTGCCCAACGACTCCGCCCGCGATAAAAAGAACACACTGGCCCATAGAGGACCCGGTAAAGGCAACAGGCGCCGGGGAAGATGTAATGAACGAATTCAGAAGGGCGAGGGATGAAATAAAAATCAGAATCGAAAACCTGATAAAGGAGCTTCGTAATGGCTGTATCTAAAAAATTATCTTTCCTTGACAGGTTTCTGACCCTGTGGATATTCCTTGCCATGGCGGTTGGCGTAGGGGCCGGATATTACTTTTCTTCAATTCCAGCGCTCATAAACAAGTTCCAGGTGGGCACAACCAACATCCCCATAGCCATAGGTCTCATCCTCATGATGTACCCGCCTCTTGTTAAGGTAAAGTATGAGGAACTGGGGGATGTCTTTAAAAACAGGAAGGTGCTTGGCCTGTCGCTTGTGCAAAACTGGGTAATCGGCCCGATTCTCATGTTCCTTCTTGCGATAATCTTCCTGCGCGGCTATCCGGAATACATGGTCGGGCTTATCATGATCGGCCTTGCCCGCTGCATCGCGATGGTGATAGTGTGGAACGACCTTGCCTGCGGAGATCCGGAATATGCCGCTGGCCTTGTCGCTTTTAACTCCGTGTTCCAGGTCATCTTCTTTTCCGTGTATGCTTATGTATTCATAACGGTGCTTCCTGCATGGCTGGGGCTTAAGGGCGCGGTCGTGCATGTCACGATAGGGCAAATCGCAAAGAGTGTTTTGATCTACCTTGGCGTCCCGTTTCTGGCAGGTATGATAACCAGGTTCAGCCTGATAAAAATAAAGAGTCCGGAGTGGTACAGGCGGGAGTTCATTCCGAGGATAAGCCCGGTCACTCTCATATTTCTTCTTTTTACGATAATCGTGATGTTCTCCCTTAAGGGGAATTATATTGTCAGGCTCCCATTGGACGTGGTGCGTGTAGCTGTTCCCCTCCTGATCTATTTTGTGGTCATGTTCCTGGTCTCATTCTGGCTTGGAAGGAAGATCGGAGCGGATTATGAAAAAACGGCCACCCTGGCGTTTACGGCGGCAAGCAATAATTTCGAGCTGGCGATAGCTGTAGCCGTTGCAGTATTCGGGATTAATTCCGGAGCGGCCTTTGCAGCGGTAATAGGGCCTCTTGTGGAGGTGCCCGTCATGATAGGGCTGGTGAACGTGGCATCATATTTCAAGAAAAAGTATTTCACCACTTGCGAGATAAAAACCACAAAACCCGTATGAAAAGACAAATAGTTTTGTTAATCGTATTCCTGTGCCGGTCTTCTCAACTGGGCGCATGGATATGAAAAGGTTCTTGATAGTCTGCAAATGCTGGTGGCATGGATGGTGAAATACGCAGGTCCCTGTAATAATCGCCTTGGCGCGCCCAGATATTCCCTGGCCCGTTATAGCATGAAATTTACAAAACGGAGGATTTGCGATGAAAGAATTCGACGAATATTTTAATGTTGCGCTGGAGTTCCATGGGCACAAGTGCCCCGCCATGCCGATGGGGCTTAGGGCCGGGCTTGCGGCGATGCGCGCCCTCGGCGTGGAACGGTCAAAGGACAAGGAGCTTTTTGTAGAGGCCGAGACAGGCAGGGGGCACGCCGCCGGGTGTTTTCTGGACGGAATCATGACCGCCACTGGGTGTACTTACGGAAAAGCCAACATCCAGAAGCTCTATTACAGCAAGATGGCTTTCACTCTCATCGATTCAAAGGCTGGTAAGGCGGTGAGAGTATCTCTTAAGCCGGACTTTTTCGAAAAGGCACTGAATTCGCCCTTCGTGGCTGAGAGGAAAAAAGGAGTGCCCCCGCAGGACATCCCTCCTGAAATAACCGGACCGCTGGTAAAAAAGATATTGGGGCTGCCGGAAAGCGAGTTCCTGAATATCAGTGAAGTGTTCAGAAAAGATGTAAAAAAGGGTTCTCCCAATTTTCACGTCAGGCGCTGCGACAAATGCGGAGAAGCGGTGTTCACCGATAAATTGATTATCGCCTTGGACGGACGGAAACTCTGCATTCCCTGCGCGGAAAAAGAAAAAAATAAATGAAAACCGGGCGGGATGTCATGGGCAAAAATATTTCGCAGCCGCGGCTCCCGCAAGAAGGAGCAAGGCCGGCGCTTTCCCTGCCGGCCTTGCTCCTTCAGTTTTTAAAGATCGGAGCCATAGGCTTCGGGGGCGGAATGGCCGTAATTGCCCTGATGGAACGGGATCTGATACTAAAAAGGCGCGTCATGGGGATGGATGAATTTCTGCACGGTATCGGGCTCGGGCAGGTGCTGGGCCCCTTTGCGGTGAACGCCGCCCTTTTCATCGGTAACCGGTTATACGGCCCGATGGGCGGGCTGGCATGCGCCTTTGCCTTCATGGCGCCTTCGGTCCTCATTGTGGTCATGCTTTCCTGGCTTTACTTCAGCTTTCATGCCATTCCGGCTTTGCAGAGCGCAATCGGGGGGCTGGGGCCCGTTGTCATTGCATTAATTCTCAGTGCGGCGTGGTCCATGGGCCGAAAAGCCGTGCGCTCGCTGCCGTCAGTATTCATGTTAACAATCGCCCTTGGACTCTCTCTTTTAAAGATCAACGCGGTCTATATTCTTATCGGGGCTGGTATGACAGGCCTGGCCGTGGGAAAGCGGATCCTTGGTAAAGGACATAAACCGGAGCAGCAGGACAAAAATCCGGAAGCGCCTGGAGCGGCAGGTTTCGCTTTGCCCATTACTGCCGGGGCCGCTTTGTCAGGGAAATCACTTGCGTCTGTCGCGTGGGTGTTTTTCAAAGTTGGCTTTGTCTTTTTCGGTGGTGGTTTTGTTCTTGTGCCGGTCCTCCAGCAAAAACTTGAGGCCCTGGGATGGCTCAGCCCGAAGCAGTTCATAGACGGGGTCGCGATCAGCAATCTGACGCCTGGCCCCATAGCCGTTCTGGCCACATTTGCCGGTTTTCATCTCCATGGAGCCGCTGGAGCATTGGCGGCCACTATCGCGCTTTTCACCCCGGCGCTGATACTGATGACGGTCCTTTCACAAGGATATTCCTGGATTAAGGAAGGGCCGCGCGTGAAAGACTTCCTTGGAGGGATCGCGCCGGCCGTGGTGGGCATGGTGATGAGCGCGGCCGTGCTCCTTGCGCCCGGGACTCTTCACGGCGCCGCCGCCTGGGGCCTCATGGCGATTGCCCTTGCGCTGCTTGCGCGCTTTCAATGGCATCCGGCCTTTGTTCTTGCGATAGGGGCAGTACTGGGCGCCTTTGGCGTTGTCAGGTGAAAAAGAGAATTTTTTGATGAAATCCATAGCGCTTTTAGCAGGCATTTTATCTGCTTTTGTCCTCTGTTCTGCGGTTTTTGCGATCCATGCCGGAATACCGCCCTGGACCAGCGCGGTTACTACGTCAGATACAACCCGGCTTGTTGGGCCAATTAAGGGGCCGCGCCTATTTTTTAGAGTTCAATCAATAATTGCCACAATTACAGTAAGACCGCCGCACGGACTTGAGAGCAAACTCTGCTATTTCAGGCCACTTCCCATGTCTTTTGCAAATCATCTGGAAAGGAATAAACTTTTATTGGGGAATTACTCATGAAGGCTGGCAAAAAAACGCTTTGCATTGTCAAGAAAGGAAATCCCCGGATTTGCATACGCTAAACCCAAAAATGCCAGGGACAGCTGAATACAAAAAATTATCCCTGGAAAAGACGATGGGGCTGCTTGAAACATCGGCTGCGGGACTAACGGCATCAGAGGCCGGCAGCCGCCTGGCCACGTTCGGCCCCAATGAGATAACTGAAAAAAAGAAAAGCCCGTACATTGAATTCCTGCGCCGCTACTGGGGCCCCATGCCCTGGCTGCTGGAATTGGCAATGGCGCTGGCTTTCCTTCTTAAACACCACCTTGAAGCCATCATAATCTTTGCCCTCCTTACGTTAAACGCAATAATCGGGCAGCTGCATGCACGCAGTTCTCAAAAGGCAGTTGAACTTCTTAAAAAGAAGCTTGCCGGCAAAGCCAGGGTGCTTCGGGATGGTGTTTGGACAGTAACAGATGCAAAAAATATTGTTCCGGGGGACTTGATTTCAGTGAAGCTCGGAGACATTGTGCCTGCGGACGCCAAGGTCGTGGATGGGCAGCTTTCAGTGGATGAGTCAGCCCTGACCGGAGAATCCCTGCCATTAAGCGCGGCGGCCTCTGCGGTTATCTTTTCAAGCACGGTTATCAGAAGAGGGGAAGCCAGGTGTGTAGTTATCAATACCGGGGCAAATACGTATTTTGGCAAGACCGCGGAACTTGTTAAGATAGCCAAACCAAAATCCCACCAGGAAGAAGTGATGATGGCCATAGTCAAATATATGATGTATCTGGGAATAGCCGCATCTGTCCTGGTAGCCTCGTATGCGCTTTCTATAGGGACAAGCATTTTTTCAGTCCTGACTTTTGTGGTTATCTTGCTTATGGGGGCGGTGCCGGTGGCCTTACCGGCCGTGCTGACAATAGTGCAGGCCGCGGGGGCGATGGAACTGGCACGAAAAGGCGCGCTGGTGACCAGGCTGGACTCGGTCGAGGACGCGTCCTCGATAGATATCCTTTGCCTGGACAAGACCGGCACGATAACCCAAAACAGGCTTTCAATTGTAGATGTCTGCCCTATGCCCGGGTATGGGAAAGAGGATGTGACAGTTGCGGCCGCGCTGGCATCACAGGAAGAAGGCATGGATCTGATCGATCTAGCCGTAATCGAATATGCCAGACAAGAGAAGACCGATCTTGGCGCCTACAGGAAAATATCCTATACGCCATTTGATCCGTCCACAAGAAGGACGGAGGCGGTTGCCGAAGCCGGCGGTAGGAGATTCAGGTCAGTCAAAGGCGCCGTGCAGACGGTATCTTCAATGTGCGCCGCAATGGACGTCAAGACAGCCCAAGCCAGGGACAAAATGCTTGAGGACTGTGCGCTCAAGGGCTACCGGACCCTGGCGGTTGCGCGCTCGGAGGGAAATGATTCCGGCCAACTAAAGCTAATTGGCCTGCTTGCATTGGCCGATCCGCC
This sequence comes from Nitrospirota bacterium, assembly GCA_021813405.1. Classification (GTDB taxonomy): domain Bacteria; phylum Nitrospirota; class Thermodesulfovibrionia; order Thermodesulfovibrionales; family JdFR-88; genus JAKAKS01. The sequence continues at coordinate 19,452 of JAKAKS010000019.1, read as the reverse complement.
CCGGCCTGATTCAAAAGGAATGATAAGCGAGGCGGCAAGCCTTGGAATAAAACCGGTGATGCTCACCGGCGACAATGTCGCCATAGCCAGGGAAATAGGCCGGGAGGTAGGCATTGGCGGCAATATCATCCGGGCCGCTGATATAGAAACTGCCGGCGAAGACGCACGGATGATGGCTTCGGGAAAAATAGACGGGTTTGCGGAGATATACCCGGAAGACAAATACAGGGTAGTGAAACTGCTTCAGTCCGCGGGGCACATGGTGGGGATGACCGGGGATGGCGTAAACGACGCCCCTGCGCTGAAACAAGCGGAAATGGGCATAGCGGTGAACGATTCAACCGACGTGGCTAAGGCTTCAGCAAGCGTGGTACTCACTGAACCGGGCATAAGCGTAATAGTGGATGCCATAAAAACTAGCAGGAAAATCTACCAGCGGATGCTCACATGGGTTATAAACAAGGTCACCAAAGTAATAGAGTTCATGGGGCTTCTGACGGTAGGCTTTCTCTGGCTCCATCATGTTTTACTGTCCCTGCTTGGCATGACCCTGCTAGTGTTCGCAAACGACTTTGTCACAATGTCGCTGGCAACGGATAATGTGGAGCATACTGCCAGCCCCAACAAGTGGAACGTAAAAAATATTACTATCGCCTCCGTTTTCCCGGGCATGCTACTGATTCTAGGAGACGTATTCATAATCCATGCCGCCAGGCAGTATTTTCATTTGGACTGGATAAGGCTCCAGACGCTTGTAATGCTGAATCTCATATTCAACAGCCAGTTCCGGGTGCTTATAGTGCGGGAGAGGCGGCATTTCTGGTCGTCGCTCCCAGGGAAAAATCTTCTTTTCCTGAGTACCGCTGCAATAATCGGGTTTGCTCTTTTGGCAATATACGGCATCTTCGTCCCATCCGTGCCGTACCATCTGGCTATTATGGTGCTTGCGTTTTCGGCCCTCTTTACACTTTTAATAGATTTCCCAAAGTACTACCTTTTCAGGAAGTTTGGGCTTTAGGGTGGCAGGCAAGGGAAGTAATATGGCTAACAAAAATATCAGGGCAGATTGAGTTTGCCGGAAACGGAGGGCCGCGATGATAGCATTCAAGGGAAGCTTATAACACGGCATGCCCTTGGGGCTCAGGGCAGGTCTGGCGGCAATGCGGGCTCTTGGTGTTGAGCGCTCAATGGACAAGGAACTATTCGTCGAGGCCGGAACCGGCAGGGGACATGCCGCAGGGTGCTTTGTTGGCGGGATCATGGCCGCCACTGGCTGCACCTACGGCAAGGCCAATATCAGAAAGCTGTATTACAACAAGATGGCGTTCGTCGACAAACTTAGGCTTACAACCGGCCGGAAACTGGTTTGCATCCCATGTTCGGGATATGGAGATTAAATAGAGTCCTTATTCCCAAGCAAATCCGGCTTCGTAAAGGGGGCAATTCCCCTCATTGTCTCCGCGTTTATTGGTGCGCCAATCGGGGCATATCTTACCAAGATGGTCTCCTCCGGGGTGCTGATCCTCCTTTTTGCCATCGCCATGGTCATCTGGCCATAGGATATCCCGCAAGCCGCGGCCACAAGTTCTTTTGTGGTTATTTTTTCATCGCATTCGGGGTTTGCAGGCCATTTCAATTGGCCCCTTATGATTTCAACGGCAGTCGCCGTGCTGATCGGGTCCCAGATTGGCGCAAAGGTCATGAAGGCAAAGATGAAGGCAAAATGGATTCCGGATGGGGCTTTATTTGTGTCCGCCAGGGAATTTATGGCCGCCAAGGATCGATTTACCCCTAATCGGCGCGGCATGCCGCAACTTCTGCCTCTTGCAGCCAGAAACGATTTTGAGACGGGTTCGCAGGTGTTATAATTACCGGTTACAAATGAAAGTGCTTATCCTTAACAGAAGGGACCCCGCCAACCCTGCCGCCGGGGGGGCGGAGGTTTACACGCATGAGATTGCCAGGGGCCTCACCGAAAGGGGCTGCCAGGTTACAGTGCTGGCAAGCGGCTTCAGGGGGTGCGAGCCACGCAGGCTGATAGACGGCGTGGAATACCTGAGGCGCGGCAACGAGTTTACCGTGCATTTCATCGGGTTTGCGCACGCGGTAAAAAAAAGGGCCTTTTACAACGTGATAATAGACGAGTTCAACGGCATGGGTTTTTTCTGCTTCCTCCTGCCCAAATCCGCCCTCCTTATTCATCAGATGTACCGGCAGTTCTGGTTTAAGGAACTCGGCCCGGCAGGCGTGCTGCCGTATGTACTGGAGCCTTTCGCCCTCTGTCTTTACAGGCGGCGGCCTGTTGTCACCGTCTCCCAGTCCACCAGGGCGGACCTTGAAAAGCTAGGCTTCAAAAACGTCCGCATAGTGATGAATGCGCTGAATATAAAGCCGCCGGATACAATCCCCGCAAAAGAAGCCCGGCCCGCGCTGGTCTTCCTGGGCAGGTTCAGGTCCACAAAAAGGCCGGACCATGCCATAAGGATATTTGCCAGGGTAAAAAAAGAGGTGCCGCACGCGCAGTTATGGATGATAGGCTCCGGCGGCATGGAGCATGAGCTGAAGCTGCTTGCATCGGGCGTTGGGGACGTCAGCTTTCTTGGCTGGCTCAGCGAAGACGAAAAATTTGACAGGCTTGGCCGGGCGCATGTCCTTATAGTGCCATCGGTGAGGGAGGGTTTTGGGATTAACGTGATCGAGGCGGCCTCCCAGGGCACACCGGCAGTGGGCTATGATGTGCACGGGCTAAGGGATTCCATAAAGGACGGCATTACAGGGCTTCTGGCCAAATCCGAAGAAGACGCGGCGGCAAAGATAGTCACTTTATTCAAGGATAAGGAGCATTACGCGAAATTGTCTTCCAATTGCCTGGAGTACGCGCGCGGGTTTAACTGGGAAACCAGAAGAAAAGAGTTTTGCCGGTTTCTGGAACAGGCCTTCCCGGGGTTGAGGTTCCCGAAATAGAAAGTTTTTTCATTTCAACCCGGACCGCAAAAATAGCTTCCCATGTTCTCACGGAATTTTTTGCTTCGTGGCGGCGGCCTTTTGCCGTATTCATGTGAGCCGCGCATGGCACTGCGGTGAACCTGATAGTGAGAGACCGCGCCCTAGTGGAGACTAACCCCGCCCGCAAAACAAAGCGAAATTCGAAAATGGGGATTAGGGCTGCCGGCGAACGCCGCGCACATCTGCTTAACCGGCCGATTCCCGCCTGCACGGGAATGGCCGGCTAAACCTTCACACGCCACACGGTCTTTTTTTCGCCGTCTTTTTTGTCCTCAAGCAGGATTCCCGATTTTTCCAGCTGGGCGCGTATTGCGTCCGCGCGGGCCCAGTCTTTGGAGTCGCGGGCTTTTTCCCTCTCCTCTATAAGCTGCTCAATTTCAGGTTCGGTGGCCTCTATTTTTTTTGTCTTCAGCATCGCCCTGGTCCACTCTTCGGGAGTCCTGTTAAAGGCATTCAGCACCAAAGCCGATTCGGCTATGGCCTTTTTGGCGTCTTCAGCCAGTTCCGCATTGGCGGCATTTCTGGGGGGCTTTGAATCCAGAAACCGGTTTATCTCTTTCACCAGCTCGAATACATGCCCTATGGCAAGGGCGGTATTAAAGTCGTCATCCATCGCCTCGCCGAATTTCACCCTGAAGGAAGATACGCTTTCTTTCAAGCCGCTTTCTTTTTCCGCGCCCGCCTGCTCCGGCTTGGCAAGAAACTCATCCACCCGTTCAATAGTCTGGTAAAACCGCTCCAGGGAGCGCTCGGCCTCCTCAATGGGTTCATTTGAAAACTCTATAGGGCTTCTGTAATGTGTTTGAAGCAAAAATAATCTGACGGTCTCCGGATCGAATTTCCCAAGCACCTCTTCGATGGTGAAGAAATTGCCGAGGCTCTTGGACATCTTTTCCTTGTCCACGGTAATAAAGCCGTTATGTATCCAGTAGCGCACAAACTGCTTGCCCGTGTAGGACTCGGACTGGGCCAGCTCGTTTTCATGGTGCGGGAATATCAGGTCCGCCCCGCCCGCGTGAATGTCGAAGGTTTCGCCCAAGTGTTTCAGGCTCATAGCGGAGCATTCTATGTGCCAGCCAGGCCGGCCCGGCCCCCAGGGGCTGTCCCATGCGGGCTCGCCAGGCTTGGAAGATTTCCAGAGTGCAAAGTCCATGGGGTTTTTTTTGCGCTCGTCCACTTCCACCCTGGCCCCGGCCATCATGTCATCCAGTTTCCTGCCGGAGAGCTTGCCGTAGCCGCTGAAATTTTCAACACTGAAATAAACGTCCCCGTCCACAACGTAGGCGCGGCCCTTGTCCACAAGGCCTTTTACTATTTCGATTATTTCTTTGATATGCCCGGTTGCGCGCGGCTCCACGTCTGCGTCCCGCACGCCAAGTTTATGCATGTCCTCATAATATTTTTCAGTATATTTGCGGGCCACCTCGTCCCATGAGATGTTTTCCTTCCGGGCGCGGCTTATTATCTTGTCGTCTATGTCCGTGAAGTTCTTTACAAACTTCACTTCAAAACCCCGGCTTTGCATATAGCGCCTGATAACATCGAACACAACGGCGCTTCTGGCATGTCCTATATGGCAAACGTCATACACGGTAACCCCGCATACGTACATGCCCACCCTGCCCGGCACAAGCGGCGTGAATGTTTCCTTGCTGGCTGTCTGAGTGTTGTATATCTTCAAGGCTGTCTTTTCTTCCCCTCCCCGGGCCTTTGTTTTTCCTTTGTCTTCCAGGGCGGCCAGTTTGGCCTCAAGCGCCTGGAACCGTTCCTCATAAGGGTCCGGCATGTGCACATGGTCCAGCACCTCGCGCGGCCCTTCCTCGTATATCCTGTAAACCCTCTTCTTTATAATCCTGCCGGGCACGCCAACCACTATCGAATGGTCCGGCACGGGTTTCAGCACCACCGAATTGGCCCCTATCTTCGAGTAATCGCCAATCCGTATCGGGCCGAGCACCTTGGCCCCGGCCCCCACCACAACGCCCCTGCCAAGTGTGGGATGCCTTTTGCCGGTCTCCTTGCCGGTGCCCCCCAGCGTAACACCCTGGTAGAGAAGGCAGTCCTCCCCGATCTCCGAGGTTTCGCCTATTACCACGCCCATGCCGTGGTCTATGAAGAACCCCGCGCCTATTTTTGCGGCCGGGTGTATCTCTATGCCGGTAAGCCCCCTGTTCCACGCGGCCAGAAACCGGGGCAGGCACCTGAACCCCTTGCCCCAAAGCTTGTGGGCTATCCGGTGCATCACTATGGCGTGAAACCCAGGATAAGTCAGGATCACCTGCAGCCTGGATTTCGCCGCCGGGTCCTTATCGAACACCGCCCGGAAGTCCCTGGACAATTCCATGCGTAAGGATCCGGCGGAAAAACTCATTATATAATTTAACAAAACCGGGTGTATCATAGAAACTGTATGGCTGATAACCCAAACCATACTCCGGAGCCAGGGCCCGGCGGCCAATCGGCCGTGCCGTTATCTACCGGCTTGCCTAATGACTTATCCAATGGCCAAACCGCCGAGGATTTCAAGAGGATGGTGGCAGATTACATGGAGGCCGGCTACCTGGAAAACATTGTGGCCCTTATGAGGGCCGACAAGTCCGCACTCAAACTCATCCCCGTGCTGGCTGCGGACCACCGGCCCAGAGTACGCATCGGGGCGGCCGCGCTTGTGGAATCGCTTATAGACGAGATGAGACCGGATATCCGGGCCACGGCGTCGCTTTTTCAGCCCACAATTGAAAATCCGGAGCCCACTGTCCAGGCAGATGCGGTTTACATACTTTCAATCATCGGCGGTGCGGAGGCGCTCCGGATGCTGAGGTACGCTTCAGGCAGTCCGCACCCGCTTGTGCGCAAGGCGGCCCTTGAGGCCATTGAGGAGATTGTCTAGCCGCGCTCCTTCTCAATAGCCATTATCAACTCGGCATACCGGGGGAATTCCCCCGAAAGCTCGATACCCATTCCGTTTAGCCGCGGCAGCAGGTCATAATGGCGGACGTATTTCACCGCCCCCTTAAGCTGGCAGATATCCGTATCGGACAGCGAGAGGTCGATTATAACCGGGGTCCCCGCGCTAAAGCAGTTCTGGGCGCGGACGAAAAACCCTTTCCGGGAGACCCGGACGGTTATGCCCGTTATCGATCTGTCCCCGGCGCTGACCTTTGCCGGCAGTTTTACAATGAACCTCTGGAACTGCCTCTTCCCAGGCACAATTAATAGTAGCATGGCAATTCAGCACAAAATCAAACGCCGCCTTGACAGCCCCGGCGTTTACTGATAATGGATTTGTTATCTGGCGCTGCCCGGGAATCGAATGGACAATCTTCTTTTCACATTATTATTGTGGCTTGGTTCCGTTGCGGCGGGTTTTTTCGGCGCCCTTACCGGGCTTGGCGGTGGCGTAATAATAGTCCCCCTGCTGGCCCTGGGGTTCGGGGTTAACATTCGCTATGCAATAGGAGCGTCGCTGGTGTCGGTAATCGCCACTTCCTCGGGGGCGGCATCAGCTTATGTCAAAGAGGGATACAGCAATATACGGATAGGTATGTTCCTGGAGATAGCCACAACTCTTGGCGCGCTATTTGGTGCTTTTCTTGCCACAACGATGCCCACGTCAACCATTGCCATAGTGTTCGGAATAATTCTCGTCTATTCATCAATAGTGTCGGTGCGGCCGCCACATCCGACCCCGGCGGCAACCCATCCGGACAAGCTGGCCGGGCTTTTGCGGGTTGATTCCAGCTACCCCACCGGGGAAGGCATAAGGGATTACTATGTGCACTCGATACCCACCGGGTTCGTCATGATGTTCGGGGCGGGCACTATTTCGGGCCTCCTTGGCATAGGTTCCGGCGTTATGAAGGTGCTGGCCATGGACAGGGCAATGCGCATTCCGTTCAAGGTTTCCACTACCACCAGCAATTTCATGATCGGGGTGACCGCCGCGGCAAGCGCCGGGATATATCTGGACCGCGGGTACATAGACCCGGGTTTGGCCATGCCCGTTATGCTGGGGGTTTTGATGGGCTCTTTTGCAGGCAGCATGGCCCTCGTAAAGGCCCGGCCCGCATCGCTAAGAATGGTATTCAGCGTAACCATCCTGCTGCTTGCGGTGGAGATGATTTACAGAGGGATAACTGGTAAGCTCTGATGTCCGGAAAGCCGCCTCTTACAGACAGGCAGATAGAAGTGGTGATAGGCAACCTGCTCCGGGCGGGGGTGCTTGCCGCGGCGGTTATCGTTCTGGCTGGCGGGGTCTTTTATCTGGCGCACTACGGCGCGCAGAGGCCAAACTATAAGGTTTTTTCCGGGGAGCCTGCGGACCTGCGGGACATAAGCGGCATTGCCAGAGACGCCCTGGCAATGCACAGCAAGGGGGTTATACAGCTTGGCCTTATTCTTTTGATAGCAACCCCGGTTTCGCGCGTGGCATTCAGCATAGCCGCCTTTGCGGCCCAGCGGGACCGCTTGTACGTAGCGCTGACAATCATCGTCCTTTCAATTCTCGTCTTCAGCCTTGCCGGCGGCCATTTTTAGAACCTAATTTTTATGAAACAGGTTCCGTATGACGAATATCATAGCCCCGCCTGAAACTAAAATTTAAACTTTAATCTCGGATTACAAAAAAACTCCAAGGAGGTTGTTATCGTGTTTTGTTACCAGTGTGAACAGGCGGCACAAGGCAAGGGGTGCACCAGGAAAGTGGGGGTTTGCGGGAAGGATTCGGAGGTTGCGGCGCTTCAGGACCTTTTAATATACGCACTTAAAGGGCTTTCTCTTTACGCCGTTGAGGCCGGGAAGGCGGGGATAGCCGATGCCGCCATCGGCCCGTTTGCCGCAAAGGCGCTTTTTTCAACGCTCACCAATGTTGATTTTGATGCGGACCGCTTTCCCGCGCTCATCAGCAAAACCGTTGAGTTCCGTGAAGACCTGCGCAACAAGATAGCAGCTGCGGGCGGCAATACGGATTTTCCGGACAAGAGCGCCTCGTTTACCCCGGCCGCCGATATGGACGGCCTTATAATGCAGGGTAAACAGGTAAGGGAACACGTGCCGGACAGGTGCCTTAACCCGGACATTCAGTCCCTTCAGGACATCGTGCTCTTTGGCTTGAAGGGCGTGGCCGCTTACGCCGACCATGCCGCGATTCTGGGGCAGCAGGACAACGCCGTCTATACCTTGATGTATGAGGCCCTGGCGGCAATGACGCATACGGATCTTGGCGTAAACGACTGGATAGGCCTGGCCATGAAATGCGGCGAGGCAAATTTTAAGGCAATGGAACTGCTAGACGCGGCAAATACCGGCACGTACGGCCATCCCGTGCCCACAAAAGTACCCCTTGGGGCCAGGCAGGGGAAGGCCATACTTGTGTCCGGGCATGACCTGAAGGACCTGGAGGAGATCCTCAAGCAGACCGCCGGAAAAGGCATTAACGTTTATACCCATGGCGAAATGCTCCCGGCTCACGGATATCCGGGGCTGAAGAAGTACGGTCACTTTTACGGCCATTACGGGACCGCCTGGCAGAACCAGCAGAAGGAATTCGCCGAATTCCCCGGCGCGATAATCATGACCACAAACTGCATCCAGAAGCCGCTTGATTCCTATGCGGCTAACATCTTTACCTGCGGGCTTGTGGGCTGGCCGGGCATAAAGCATATAGACGGGCGCGATTTTGGCCCCGCAATCCAGAAAGCCCTTGATCTGCCCGGTTTCACGGCGGACAGGCAGGGCAAAGAGGTGATCACCGGGTTTGCCAGAAATGCAGTGCTGGGCGTGGCAGACAAGGTGATCGAGGCGGTTAAAGGAAAACAGATAAGGCATTTCTTCCTGGTGGGCGGCTGCGACGGGGCAAAGCCAAAGAGGGGTTATTACGAGGACTTTGTGGAGAAAGCCCCGAAGGACACTGTTATTCTGACCCTGGCCTGCGGGAAATTCCGGTTCTTCGACAAGGAGCTTGGCGACATCGGCGGCATACCCAGGCTGCTGGACATTGGCCAGTGCAATGACGCCTACTCCGCCATCCAGATAGCCCTGGCCCTCTCCAAGGCATTCAACGTGGGCGTAAACGAACTGCCGCTTTCGCTGATTCTGTCCTGGTACGAGCAGAAGGCCGTGGCCATACTGCTTACGCTTCTTTACTTGGGGATAAAGGACATTCGCCTCGGGCCGACACTGCCCGCGTTCATCACGCCAAACGTTCTGGACGTGCTGGTGAAGAACTTTGACATAAAGCCCATTGCCGCAACCGCTGAAGAGGACCTGAAGGCGATCCTTGGCGAGGACTGCTGCAACGGGGCCGAAGCGGCGGCGTAAAGACCGGATCCAGAGGCGCTCATTTTGCGGAAGGCCGTTTTGACCTTCCGCTTTTTTATTAAAAGGTGATCTCGTATTTTTTGGATACTTATACAGCCGCCCTGAAATAACTCCGGGGCCGGACAAAGCGGGCATGAAGAATATGACATCGCGCCCCTTGACGATGTCATGCAGCGCCAGGTTACGGTATAGCGAGTAAGGGAAGGGTGATTATTTCCACCCTTCCCCAGCCTCCCCCCTCAAGGAGGAGGGGTTAGAAGAGACCTTGCGCTTAGTGAACAGCAAGTTAAAAGAAACTTACTCGGGTGGGTCCATTTGAACAGTTGAACAGAAAAATCTTAAAAAAGCTTTCAAATCAACAGTTTGCAAATTTCGCACTGAACATATAAAAAAGGGGATTTGAAACGCGTGCAAATCAAGGGGAGAAACAGGCAGGAATTAAAGCGCGCCCAGAGGGATTCGAACCCCCGACCTGCGGATTCGTAGTCCGACGCTCTATCCAGCTGAGCTATGGGCGCGAAAACGACCGGGAAAAAACAGGAAAACCCGCGTGCTTGTATTCTAAGCCCCGCCCCTTTGCGCTGTCAATGTGAAAAAGCGTTTTAAAATGGATGTTTGCAGCATTGACAGGTTTGTGTTATCCTATCACATCTGAGAAAATGAAAGAAAAAAGAAAGGAGTGCGGAAGGAGTCACAGATGGCACTTGGGAAGGAAAAGAAGCAAGAGATAATCGGTCAATACAAGTCACACGAAAAAGATACTGGTTCGGCCGAGGTCCAGATAGCGCTCCTTAGTGAAAGGATCACTTATCTCACGGAGCACTTCAAGACCCACGCTAAGGACCACCATTCCAGAAGGGGCCTGCTGAAGCTGGTTGGCCAGCGCAGGAAGCTTCTGGATTATCTCAAGTCCGGCAACAAGCCGAGATACGAGAAAGTCGTCGAACGGCTCGGCCTCCGCAAGTAAAACAGGTAACCGAAATGCACACTTTTGAGACCGAAGTCGGCCGGGGCAAGCTTACTATTGAAACCGGAGAGATGGCCAGACAGGCTGATGGATCTGTTGTTGTCAGGTTTGGCGACACTATGGTGCTTGCCACCGTTGTAGCTGAAAAAAGGGTTAAGGAGGGGGTAGACTTCTTCCCCCTTACCGTTGACTACCAGGAGAAGACTTACGCAGCCGGAAAGATACCGGGCGGCTTTTTCAAGCGTGAAGGCAAACCCTCCGAAAAGGAAGTCCTCACCTCAAGGCTGATAGACAGGCCCATAAGGCCGCTCTTCCCCGATGGTTTCTTCTCTGAAACCCAGGGGATAGCATCCCTGCTGTCTTTTGGCAGCGAAAACATCTCGGACATGCTCAGCATAACCGGAATGTCCTGCGCCCTCATGATATCGGACATCCCCTTTGACGGGCCGGTTGGGGCGGTAAGGATCGGGTTTAAGGAAGGGAAGCTCATAATCAATCCGGACCTCAGCGAAATCGAGGGCCTGGACCTGAATATAGCCGTGGCCGGCACCGAAGACTTCATCGTTATGGTGGAGGGCGGCGCAAACGAGGTTTCCGAGGAACTGCTTATAGAGGCCATTGATACGGCACACGCCGAGATCAAGAAGATATGCAAATTCCAGCACGAGATTAGGGAAAAGATCGGCAAACCCAAAAGGCAGCTGATTATTCAGGAAACAGACCCCACTTTGGAACAGGCTGTCCGCAACCTGATACTGGACAAGGTAAAGGAATGCATAGTCATCCCGGACAAACTTGTAAGGCAGGCCGCGCTGGACAGGCTTCGCGACGAAGCAATCACTGCCCTTAACACGGACCCCGATAAAAACAGGGCCAAGGAGATAGCCGGGGCCTTCTATTCGGTTGAAAAGCACCTCGTGCGGGACATGATAATAAACGAAAACAGAAGGGCCGATGGACGCAGGCCAGACGAGATAAGAAAGATCACGGCAAGGGTGGGGCTTCTGCCCCGCACACACGGTTCCGCCTTGTTTGTAAGGGGTGAAACCCAGTCCCTTTCCGTTGCAACCCTTGGGACGGCGGATGACGAGCAGAAGATAGACGCCCTTGAGGGCGAAAGCTACAAAAGGTTCATGCTCCATTACAATTTCCCTCCGTTTTCCGTGGGCGAGGTAAAGTTCCTCAGGGCCCCCGGCAGAAGAGAGATTGGGCATGGCGCGCTTGCGGAACGCGGCATCAGGCCGATGATACCGTCCAAGGAAGAATTCCCATATACGATCCGGGTTGTTTCCGATATACTGGAATCTAACGGGTCCTCTTCCATGGCCACGGTATGCGCCGCAACGCTGGCCCTTATGGACGCCGGCGTGCCCATAAAGGCTCCCGTTGCAGGCATCGCCATGGGCCTTATACTTGAAAGTGGCAAGCCGGTTATACTTACGGACATCCTGGGGCTGGAAGACCACCTGGGCGATATGGACTTCAAGGTCACCGGCACGGAAAAAGGCATAACGGCCTTTCAGATGGACGTAAAGACAGCCGGCATAAACAGGGCCATACTCACCGAGGCGCTCCACAGGGCGCGCGAAGGCAGGCTTTTCATCCTCGGCAAGATGATAGAGGTAATCTCTACGCCCAGAGGCAATCTCTCGCCCCATGCGCCGCGCATCTTTACAATGCAGATAAAACCTGAAAAGATTAGGGAAGTTATTGGTACCGGCGGCAAGGTGATAAGGGGCATAGTGGAAGAGACCGGGGTGAAGATAGACATTGAGGACTCCGGGCTCATAAACATAGCCTCCAATGATGAGGCCGCAGCCATGAAGGCCAAGGATATAATCCTTGGCATAGTTGCCGAGGCCGAGCTAAACAAGATATACACTGGTAAAGTGGTAAGGATTACCGACTTCGGGGCGTTTGTTGAGATTCTCCCCGGGGTGGACGGCCTTCTGCACATATCCCAGATTTCTACAAAGCGCCTTGAAAAGGTAACTGACGAGCTTAAGCTTGGTGACGAGATACAGGTTAAAGTCATCGAGATAGACAAACAGGGCCGCGTAAGGCTCTCCAGAAAAGAACTCCTTAAAGCGGATCAATAGGCAAAGCTGCCTTTTAAATGCGCGTCCGCCTTCAGCGGACGCGCAAAATCCTTACAAAATAAGATATTTTTCTTCCGGAGGCGGGCTTGTTCAGGAAAGAGCTTCTCGAAAACGGGATAGTGGTCTTGATGGAGCAGCTTAAGACCGTCCGCTCATTTACCTGCGGCATCTGGGTAAGGGTAGGCTCCCGGAATGAACCTACCCAGAAAAACGGCATATCCCATTTCCTTGAGCACATGTTTTTCAAAGGCACAAAGTCCCGCTCCGCCAGGGACATAGCCGTGGAGATAGACGGCGTTGGCGGAGATTTAAATGCCTTTACCGCCAAGGAAAACACCGCTTTTTACGTAAAAGTGCTGGATACGCATATAGACACCGGGCTGGACATCCTTACAGACGTGTTCTGCCATTCCGTGATGGATCCCGAGGAGATGGACAAGGAGCGCGGGGTGATCAAGGAAGAGATAAAGATGGTTGAGGACACCCCGGATGACCTGATACATGACCTTTTCAGCAGAAGCATCTGGGGGATGCACGGCATTGGCCAGCCGGTGCTTGGAACCAGGGCCACTGTTGCCTCGCTGGAACGGCAGGACCTGGTAAATCACATAAAAAAATTCTACGGGACCAGGGACACCATAGTCTCCTGCGCTGGAAGCTTCGACCCCGAAACCCTTCTGAAGCTGCTGAATGAGAAACTGGGCGGCTTGCGGAGAGGATCGGAGCCTTCGCCCAATCATACGGCCCAGTTTTCAGGCAAGGTTAATATGCATCATAAGGACCTTTCGGAGGTACACGTGTGCCTTGGGGTGGAAGGCCTGCCGCAGGCCCATCCGCGCAGGTATGAGTATTACATTTTAAACACGCTTTTAGGCGCGGGCATAAGCTCCAGGCTGTTCCAGGAGATACGCGAGAAGCGCGGGCTTGTATATTCTATCTATTCCTTTGCGTCCTCGTATATAGACACCGGGCTTTTTGGCATTTATGCGGGCTCCGCCAAAAGCAAGGCCGAAGAGGTGGTTTCGCTTGTTTTAAAAGAACTGAAGGGGCTTCCTGAGGAACTGGAACAAACGGAACTGGACCGCGCAAAAGAGCAGCTTAAAGGCAGCCTGATACTGGGGCTGGAATCTACAAGCAGCCGCATGCAGAACATGGCCAAGCAGGAGATCTATTTCAAAAGGCTGTTTACCACGGAGGAGATAATAAAAGGGATAGACTCCGTTACGCTCTCCGGGTTGCAAGACCTTGCGGCGCTGCTGTTCAGGGGCAAGAGCCCAGCCCTGACCGTCCTTGGCCCGCTTGAAGGACGGCCTTTTGGAGAAGTGCTGCCGCCTCTTTAAGTTCTTCGCGGGTTGTGTAGCGCGAAAGGCTGATACGCACCGAGCAGAACGCCTCATCATCGGTAAGCCCCATCGCCTTTAATACCCTGGAAGCGCTTTTGCCGCCTTCATGGCAGGCCGACCCCGCGGAAAAAGCCACGCTGTCTGCCAGCGCCAAAACAAGTCCCGATGCGTCCGTGCCTGGTATCCGCACGTTCAGCGTGTTGGGCAGGCGGGCGGCCCCCGCGCCGTTAACGGCAATCCCGGCAATGGCGTCTTTTAAAAGCGCCAGGAGGAAGTCCCGCAAATGTTCTGTTTTTTCCGTGGTTTGTTCCACGCTTTCAGCGATGCGGCAGGCCATTGCAAGTCCGGCTATGCCCGGCGTATTTTCAGTGCCGGGCCTCATTCCCCTTTCGTGGCCCGCACCAAAGAGCACGCGGTTTTTTATTTTCCCCTGCATGCATTTTCTGATGTAAAGCGCGCCCACGCCTTTTGGCGCGTGGAACTTGTGCCCGGCTATGGAGAGCATGTCCACGCCCAGTCGCTCCACATTGACGGGCGTTTTGCCAACGGACTGGGCGGCATCTGTATGGAAGAGCACGCCTTTCCCCCGCGCTATGGATGCAAGCTCCCGTATCGGCTGGAGCACCCCTGTTTCATTGTTTGCATGCATGATGGTGACAAGCACAGTATTTTCCGTGAGCGCCTCCTTAAGGGCTTCGGGGTTTACCAGCCCATTGCGGTCCACAGAAAGGTACGTAATTTCACCGCCCGCCTTTTTCAGATACTCAAGCGGGTTTGTTATCGCGGGGTGTTCTATGGAGGACGCGATGACATGTTTTTTATCCCGGCCGGTTTCGCCCACGGCCCCGAAAATCGCAATGTTATTGGATTCCGTGCCTCCGGATGTGAAGAATATCTCTTCCGGGACGGCGCCGATAAGCCTGGCAACCTCGAAGCGGGCCTCTTCAATTATGGCCTTTGCCTCCTTTCCGGGCGTGTGGGCGCTGGAAGGGTTGCCATATAATCCGGCTAGCACACGGCAGACGGCTTCCACTACTTCAGGGGCCGGTTTTGTGCTTGCATTGTTGTCCAGGTAGACCATCTTTTCATTATACTCAAATGGGGCGGGTAGGATTTTGTTTCAAATGTTATATTTATTTAGTATGAGAATCAGAATGACAGCCCTTATAACGGCCTTGCTGATGCTGTTTTTCACCGGGCTTTCCATAGCCAGCGAAAGCAGGGCGGACTCTATTGTTGGCATCTGGAATACTGCAAAAGGCGAAGCCAATATTCAGATTTACAAATGCGGCGCATACTACTGCGGCAGAATAGTCTGGACGAAAGGCAAGCCTGGGACAGACGATAAAAACCCGGACCCTGCTTTGCGGGGCCGTTCGGTAATAGGCATGCAGATGATGAAGAGTTTTGCTTTTGATGGCAAGGATAAATGGACGGACGGCAGGATTTACGATTCGGATAATGGAAAAACTTATAGCGCCCTTATAACCCTTGATTCGCCAGATAAGCTCAGGCTGCGGGGCTATATCCTTTTTTCCGTTCTTGGGAGGAGCACTGTGTGGACCCGCGCAGATAGAAAGCTATAATAATGACAATCAATTCCCCTTCTTCATGCCGGCTCAAAATATACGCAGCCATGCTTGCATTTGCTCTGCTTACGCTGCCTGCTGCCAGCCCGGCCTGTCCCTTGATGACCGCGTGGGTTGCCTCCCATGGCGGCGCAATAGAAGGCGTTTGGTTCAACCAGGAAAAGGACGCAAAAATACAGATATACGGCTGCGGCAATAAATTCTGCGGCAGCATAGTGTGGGTCAAAGAACCAAAACTGGATAGAAAAAACCCTGACCCTGCATTGAGGAATCGGCCAGTGCTTGGGCTCCAGATAATGCAAGGGTTTACCTATCAGGGGAACAAACAGTGGACAGGCGGCAAGATTTACGACCCCAAAAGTGGCAATACTTACAGCGGCATGATTAGGCTGGCAGATTCCGGCAGGCTAAGGCTCAGGGGCTATGTCCTTTTTTCGCTTTTTGGCAGAACGGCCACATGGACACGCGCCCCGGAAGCATGCGATAAACAGAAGGATACGAAAAAATAATCCGGACAAGGGGGCCGGCCTTGTGAAGTGTCCTGAGTGCGGATTTATAAACGGCCTGGGTATCAAGTATTGCGGGGAGTGCGGAGCCCGGTTAAAGCAGGCGGCAGTACCGGAAGGCACCGGGGCTTCGTGGACTGATTCCAGCCCTGATCATACATCCACAGGTTCATCCGGAATTGCCGGGGAACCCGTTTCCGCGCATGGCAAGGCGGAAGGGCAGCGGCGGCAGGTAACTGCCATGTTTGTGGACATCAAAGGCTACACCCCCCTTTCCGAGCAGCTGGGGGAAGAGGGCATCTTCCACCTGATGGAGCGGATATACGGGATCATGATAGCCGCGGTCCATGAGGAAGGCGGCGCAGTCCAGAGCCTGACAGGCGATGGCATCTATGCGCTCTTTGGCGCGCCTGTTGCCATTGAAGAGGCCCCTTACCGGGCCTGCCGCGCCGCGCTTGCAATCCAGAAACGCATCACCATTTTTGCAGATGGACTTGCAAGCAAGCAGGGGATAAAGCCCATGGCCCGCATAGGCATAAACACCGGGCCCGTTGTAGTGTGCACGATGGGCACGGAATCCCGCATGGAGTTTACGGCCCTGGGGGATACGGTGAACCTGGCAAGCAGGCTTGAGTCAATAGCCGAGCCCGGCAGCATCTATATAAGCGAAGCCACCTATAACCTGGCCGCTCCGTATATTGAAAGCGGCTATATCGGCCAGCGTGCTATAAAGGGCAAGAGAGAGCCGCAGAAGATATACAGGCTTACCGGCATCAGGGCCAACGCGGGGCGGTTTGATGCGCAGGTGGACAGGGGGCTTACCCCCCTTGCCGGAAGGACACGCGAGCTGGAAAGCATAGGGGAGTACTTTTATGCCGCCTCGCAAAGCAGGACCATACTTGTGCAGATAACGGGAGAGCCGGGTGTGGGCAAATCCCGTCTGCTGTACGAGCTGCATAAAATATTTTCGGCCAAAAAAGCCTTTTATCTGCGCGCAAACTGCACGGCGGTTGGCCGTACGGCGTCATTTCTGCCATTTATCGAAATTATAAAGACCATTTTCCGGATAAATGAGGGCGACACCAGGGGGGAAGTAGACGTCAAACTTGGCCTGGGCATAGTGCAGCTTGGCATGCCACTGGAAACAAAACCTTATTTTCTGAACCTGCTTGGTTTTACGGTGCAAGACGGTTCATTAAAAGGGCTGGACGAGAAGATAATCGGTGACCGGACAAGAAAGGCCCTTGCCGGGCTTTTAATCAAACGCGCAGCCATTTCATCGATGGTGCTGGCCATAGAGGACCTGCACTGGATTGACAGCGCCTCTGAAGAGCTGCTGCACCGGATAATCAATGAGGAAACCGGCGCGCCTCTTTTGATAATCTGCACGGCCAGGCCGCAGTACACGGCGCCCTGGCCAACGGGCGGCAACGTATTGGATTTAAGGCTTCAGCCGCTTTCCAGGCAAGATACTTCACAGATGGTGCAGGCTATCCTTGGCAGCGGCGCCGAAGTGGCCGCTGATATAAACGAATTGATCGTCAGCAAGACCGGCGGCAACCCGTTTTTTATCGAGGAGATGGTCCGGTATATCCTTGAAAGCGGCAGGCTCAGGCGCACGGACCTCGTTATGCTTGGCGGCCCGGCGGATGCCGGATTGGCTGTGCCGGCAACGCTTAAAGACCTGCTTCAGGCCAGGGTGGACAGGCTTGAGGAAGAACCAAGGGCACTGCTTCAGGCCGCATCGGTTATTGGCCAGAGGTTTTCGGCCGACCTTGCGCACATGGCGTCGGGGCTTGGCGGTTCTTTCCACGCTTGCCTGAAGGAGCTTGAAAGGCAGGAGCTTGTCTTCAGGGAGCCTGTGGGCAATGTTATAGAGTACCGGTTCAAGCACGCTCTTTTGCAGGACGTTGTATATGACAACCTGTTAAACCCGCACAAGGAAAAACTGCACGAAGCCGCGGCAACCGCAATCGAAATGCTCTACCCGGACCGCCTGGCCGAGTGGTCGGAGGCCCTTGCCCGCCACTGGGGCAACACAGGCAATGCAGGAAGGGCGGCTTATTATACGGCCATGGCGGCGGAAAAAAACATGAAGGTGTATGCGCTGGAAACAGCCTACCAGCTTTTTGCGCAGGCCGCGCAGATAATAGAATCAAACCCAGGGTGCGTGGACGAGGTTGCCTGGGCAGACATGATGCTGAAATGGGTGCAACTGAATTATCTAAGAGGAGACTTTAAGGGGATGACCACCCTTCTGGAGCCGCACCTTGCAAGATTTGAGGCGCTGGGCGACAAACGCCGCCTGTCGCATTATCTTGCATGGCTGGGCGGGGGGCACATGGTGCAGGGGCATGGCCAGACAGCCGGACCGATACTGAACAGGGCTGAGGAACTGGCGCTGGAAATAGACGATGCCGAATGCATTTTGAGGGTAAGCATATCAACCGGGTGGCTTTATCTTTACTGGGTCCCTTACAGCGAATATTCGGATGCAAAGGTAAGGAAGTATACGGCGCTGGCGCTTGCAAAGGCCATGGAGCTAAATGACATTTTTTACATACAAGACGCATATATGATGTACGCCGTATACAATCTTCAGCGCAGCCGGTTTCCAGAGGCCCGCAGTTATTGCGATAAACTCTACGCGCATGGGCGTAAGCACCATGACGATAGGAGCCTTGCCGTTTCGCAGTGGGTGCTTGGGTTCTGCAATATCTATGAGGAGCGGTATCAGGAGGCGCTGGAGTGCGGCGAACAGGCGCTGAAACTTTGCAGGGATGAACTGAGCAGGGACGGGTTGTGCGCGCTTGCAGTAAAGGGCGGCGCGCTTGCCATGCTGGGCAGGGTACAGGAGGGGCTTGAGATAATGCTGAAGGCCGAACGCGAGATGCTTAAAAGGGAGTTTATCATCCCCTTGTCCGGGCTTGAGATACCGCTGGGCGCGGTCATGGCCCTGGCAGGCCATATGAAAAAAGGGGTGGACCATATTGAGCACTTCATCAACCACTGGGCACAGTTGGGGAACTCCTGGCAGCCGGTTTGGGGACATCTTTTCCTGGGGGAGATATTTTTGGAACTGGCCGCCGGCAAGGAAAAGCCCCCCCTAAAGGTAATCCTGAAAAATGCCGGGTTTATTATTGGTAATCTCCCCTCTGCGCGCCGCAAGGCGCGGCTTCATCTTGAAGAGGTTATCCGGAAATGCAAGGAATACGGCATGCCCGGTTTCATGGCCAAGGCCTTATATGATCTTGGGGTGCTTGAGCAGGCCGGCAAGAAACACAAAAATGCCCGTTCACTTTTTGAAGAAGCGCTCGTGATTGCCGAGGCCTCCAGGCTTGATATCGCGTACAAGATCCGGCTTGCGCTGAACCTGATACCGTGAAACGGTCTCTCAAAAAACCATATGCCTTGAAAAGATGCCTGTTAAATAGATATCGTTATTAAAAGGCTGTATAGTCCGGGTTGTTAATTCCAGATATGGGGGCAAAAGGTGCTGTGAAGTGTCCTGAGTGCGGATTTATAAACGGCCTGGGTATCAAGTATTGCGGGGAGTGCGGAGCCCGGTTAAAGCAGGCGGCAGTACCGGAAGGCACCGGGGCTTCGTGGACTGATTCCAGCCCT
>JAKAKS010000014.1 GCA_021813405.1 Nitrospirota bacterium | reverse complement strand
TCGACTGCTAAATTGATGTCACAAGAGGAAATCTCAAGTCAAGAGCTTTTGGCCTCCCATGCTTTTACATGGCCAGTGCTTCACATGGCCCTGAATCCCGGTTTTTGGTATTTTATAAAAATGTCAGTGCATATTAGCTTCGGCCAGTTCAATATCAGGTATCTTACGATGGGAAAAACTCTTTGCCCCTGATAATGCGCAGGCTCTGGCATGCGCCATCATAAAAAAATTCGCTCCGGACGTGCTATCTGTTGATGAAACAGACGCTAATCCGGCCGCGCCTGAGAATTTTAATCAGGAGAAAATCCAATCGATTACCCCTTTTTCTCCCCTCGGTTGAGCTTCTTGCTAACACACAAAATTAAGACAATTGTTCTAATTTTTATTTTTGGCTTCTGGGGGGAACTCTTCTTTTTGAGAAGACCTCAACTGATGAGGTATATCAGGTGTACTCAACGCCAGCGGTCTAAAAAAAATGACATGCGACATATTGACAATGTCATGTATCGCAAAGGTAAGATGGCAATGCAGGAGACTCCCGCTCCTTTGCCCTTCGCAGGGAGGGTGGCTGGATGCCTGTGTGGGTTGTTGTGCTCTTTGAAAATATGGGCAGGGAAGAACCGGAGCCAGTGATGATTCCGGGTTGGGTAATCCGGCAGCCGGGTTTTACGGCAACTGTGGAAGATTTTAAAGGAGAGGATGTAAAAATAAGAAACACCTGAAAAAAGCGTTGGATTATGGCTGTTTAAGGACTGCAAGATTGAACGGTATTGAACGGGAAAATTGGTAAAATGCTTTAAATACGGGGTGTTATGGGTTTAAGGTTGAACATATAAAAAAAGAGGTTTAGGTTGTGCGCGGCATGGCAAGAAAATGGAATCGCGGCGCTGGCCTGCGCTCAGGCCTTTCTTTTATAGACGCCGCTTTTGCCGCCTTTTTTGCTCATCAGCTTGATCTCGGAGATAACGGCCCCGCGGTCCACGGCCTTGCACATGTCGTACACCGCCAGGGCTGCTGCTGCTGCTGCCGTTAGGGCCTCCATCTCAACCCCCGTTTGCCCGGAGGTCTTCACCACGGCTTCTATCCCCACGTGGCCTTCCGCTTCGTCAATCCAAACGTCTAAATGTGCCGAGGTTATCGCTATGGGGTGGCACAGGGGGATTATTTCCGGGGTTTTCTTTGCGGCCATTACGCCCGCTATTCTTGCCACGGCCTGCACGTCGCCTTTGGGCATGGCACCCTGGCGGATGAGTTTCAGTGTTTCTTTCTGGAGCTTTACCGAGGCCCTGGCTACGGCCTCGCGCACAGTTGAGGGCTTTTGGCTGACGTCAACCATCCTTGCGTGGCCGCGGCTGTCCAAGTGGCTCAGAGGGGACTGGTCCTTTTTGGAACCGCCCCCTCTGATTCCGGAGTTCACTTAACTTTCATTTCGCGCAGCTTCGTTTTTGCAGCTGCGGCTTCCTCGGTATCCGGATACTTTTTCACAAGCTGCTTGAAAACTGCCGCCGCGGCCCTCTTGTCTTTAATCAGCTGGAAGGCCATTCCCTGTTTCAGGAGAGCGGCGGGCATCTTTGCGCCCGAAGGATATTTTTTAATCACGTTTTCGTAAGCCAGTATGGCAGAATCATAGTCCTTCTGCTTGAAATACGTTTCGCCAATCCAGAACTGGGCGTTGCCGGCCAGCGGGTCCGAGTGGTACTTGCCGATAAAGGCCTTGAATGCGGACCTGGCCTCATCGTATTTGCCCTGGTTAAACAGGTTTGTGGCCTCCTCGTAATCCTGGACCGGTGTGGCGGCAGCCTTCTTCTGAAGCAGAGCGATGGCGGACTCGGCGTTTGCCAGGCGCGCCACAAGCCCCTCCTGCTCTCTCTTGACCTTGTCCAGCCGCTGCGAGAGGCCCACGGAGGAGCCGGACTGCTCCGAAAGCAGCTTCTGCTCCTCATCAAACCGGCCCCTTATATCCCGTACTTCCTTCTGCGTGGAATTGATCTGGTCCAGCAGGTTGGCCTGGGAGTCCCTTATGGACTGGATTGTGCTGTCCCGGCCGGCATTGTCCTGTTTTTGTTTTGCCATTTCCGCTTTCATGCTGGCCACGTCGGCCGAAAGCGAATATGTCTGGCTTTTAAGGTCGTTCAGGTCCGCCTTTATATCGTCCTGGTTGGCGCAGCCAGCAAACAAAGGCAGCAGCGCAATCGCCAGCAGGGCCGGAAGAGCCAGTCTCATTTCGGTGCCGTACCTATCAGGATCACGAAGTGGTCCCGCCTGTTCCTGGCATAGCAGCTCTCGGTGGTTTCTGTGCAAAGCGGCTTGTCCTTGCCATAGCTGACCGTCTCGATCCTGGAAGTATTAATGCCCAGGGCCACCAGGTAATCGCGTGCCGCCCCGGCCCTTCTGTCGCCCAGCGCAATGTTGTATTCGCGCGTGCCTCTGGCGTCGCAGTTGCCCTCTATGCGGACCTTGTTTTCAGGGTTTTCGGACAGCCAGTTGGCCAGCTTTTTAAGGGTGTCTTTGTCGGCGGACTTTATATCATATTTGTCGAAATCGAAGTGTATGTCGTTAAACGGAATGCCGGGCACTACTTTTTCCGTGGACGGCGGAGTCACTTTTGCTATCTCGCCGGACGGGGTTTTAGTCTCAGGCGCGGGCGCGGGTGTTGGTGCGGGCGCAGGCGCGGGTGCGGGTGCAGGCGCAGGAGCCGGCGCTTTTTCAGGCGCGATGGCCTGCTTGTGGCATCCGCTGGCAACCAGCATCAGGCCCATTAATAAGGTTAAAATGCTAAAAAATTTCATTTTTAAGCCCTCCTTTTTTTGCCCGGTTCGGGCGATTAGTTAATTATAACTCCATCTCGGGCCATACGCATTTGCCCCGTTAGTGGTCTTTATGCGCTGTTGGCCTTCCCCGTTAGACCTCATTATATATATCGATTTTACCCCGTTTCTGTCCGATGAAAAAGCAATCATCGAACCATCGGGTGAGAAGCAGGGATCCTCGTTGTTTCCGTAAGATGTTAGCTGCATCAGGTCCGAACCGTCCGGCTTTACCGTGAATATCTGGTTCTGGCCGCCGCCAGCCCTGCCAGCAAAGGCGATCCTTTTGCCATCCGGGCTCCAAACCGGTGCCGTGTTGTAATCGCCCTGGAATGTTACCCTGGTTATGTTGCTGCCGTCTGTGTTCATAATATATATCTGCGGCGAGCCATCGCGGTCCGATACGTAGGCAATCTGCCTGCCGTTGGGCGACAGTGCCGGAGACACATTTATCCCATGAGTGTGCGTAAGTTTCAGCGGCGGGCCGTACCCCCCGTTACCCTCAGGATTAATTATATATATATTCGGACTGCTTTGATAGGAGGATGAAAAAAGTATCTGGCCGGAAGGGCTTATGTCGCCTATCAGGCTTGTCCCCCGCCTGTAAAAGACAAGGCTTTCTTTCAGGCGAGCAATGTCCAGCCGGTAAATGCCCCAGGCCCCGCCTCTTTCCGCGGAGTAGAAAAGAGACTTGTTGTTCCTGCCCCATTTTGGCGGCATCAGCAGCCGCTCATTAAATCTCAAGGTTTTAGGGTGATATGCGTCCCAGTCCGCTATTACAATGTTTTTTCTGCCGTGCTTTTCGGATATGTAGGATAGCTTGCATTTAAACGGGCCGGCATACCCGGTAAGCTGCTTGAAAACGTCCGACGATATATCATGGGCAAGGGACCTCAGCATGCCAAGCGATGCGCCGTAGCTCTTTGAAAAAAGCACAGCCCCGGACTGCACATCATACAGGGTTGCCGTGGCCGATATGTACCCCTCCGGCGAGATGCTGGCAGTCCCTTTCAGCACAGCCACAACCTGCGTTGGCAACCAGTCCGCCTGGTTAAAAGGTTCCGTTGGGGATTCGGAAAACCCTTTGGGGTCTAAAAACGTGAAAACACTGGTTGTATCCAGGTCCTGAGTGACAACGGAGGATATCTCATCGCCAGGCAGACCGGCAAGCGGGCTTATGGCAATTGGAATAGGCCTCCCTGGCGCATATATGTCTATTTGTTGGATATTATCAGCTTGCGCCATCGGAGCCAGCGCTATCATGGCGGTAATAATAAAAGCAAAAATTGAAGAAAGTGTGAACGCTAGCCTGGATTTTCTCTGTTTTTTCATCATCTTCCTTTATTGATGAATTGTAGCTTCCAGTATTGTTTTGTAATAATTCGCAGGCGGCGGCCCTGCGCATTCCCCGGCCCTGTTTATTGCCGCTGCGACAGCACTGTCGAATTTTGGGTTGCCGGAGCTGCGCACAATTTTAAAAGGAAGCACACCATCATTTAAAATCGTGATATCAACCGTAATCTTATTTTCTTCGCCGATGTCCGGATACATTACATATTTAGAAATGCAGCCTTTAAGCCTGTCTGCATATAGGCCTTCGCTGCTTGCATTCTGTGGACCGGCGGGCGGCTTATTATTACTTCCTACTTTGATTTCAGTTCTGATTTTCACTCTATGTTTAATCTGGGCAAGCGCCTCAATCCTGGCCATCTCGTCATTATAAGCCTCCTGGTCCTGCTGGTCCGATCTGTCCGGTTGTTTATACCCGGCATGATCCGGCGCTTTCACATTTGGCATGGGAGCCGGTTTGGGTTTGGGCTGCGGCAGGAGCATCTCTTTTGGGGCGGGGTTGGGTGTCTCGGGCTGTACGGCAGGCTCAGGCTGTTTTGGGGCGGCAATAGCCTTCGGCGGGGCGGCAGGAGCGCTTCCGGGCCCGGTCACAAGGTTAACTTCGTATGAAAGAGGTATGTACGGATGTTTCCGGATGGCAATCGAGAATGCCGCAATAATAAAGACGTGCAGCAATATGGACGCAAAAACTGCCCTTTCAAACGTAATCAATGTAAAAAACCCTTATTTTTGCGGAAGCGGTTCAGTTACGATGCCCAGCTTCTGGATCCCTGCATATTTAATATCGCCCATTATTTTTGCAACTATTCCGTAAGGCACATCCCTGTCGGCCTTGAGGAATACGTTCGGGTTTGTAGGGGCGAGGGCCTTAAGCCTGGCTGTCATCTGGTCCATGCTGACAATCGCGTTATTCATGTTTATCCCGCCGTTTTTGGAGACATCTATGCTTATCCGTTCCTCTGTGGCAAGTGGCTTGCCGTGGGCCTGGGGCAGTTTTACATCTACGCCCTGCTGAAGCAGTGGCGCGGTGACCATGAATATAACGAGCAGCACAAGCATAACGTCCACCAGAGGTGTGACGTTTATTTCGGAGAGGGCTGTGCCTGGTTTATGCCTGGCGCTCATTGCCTGTGAGCACCATCTCGATCTCGGCAGACAGGGTATCCAGTTCGGAAACGATACGCCTTGTCCTGCCCAGGTAGTAGTTATAGCCGATTACGGCGGGGATTGCCGCTACAAGTCCCATCGCGGTAGTTATAAGGGCTTCGGCAATTCCAGGAGCAACAATCGCAAGAGATGCGCTTCCTTTCATGCCGATTCCCCTGAATGCATTCATTATTCCCCAGACAGTTCCGAACAGACCGATAAACGGGGTTGTTGAACCCGTTGTGGCCAAGAAGTTCAGATACCGTTCAAGGGTGTCAGTTTCCAGAAACAATTGCCGGTCCAAAGCCGCCTTAAGGCTTTGGCTATTGCCCGCCTCGGTATAAGCGCTTTTAAACAGGTTGGCAGCCGGGCTCAGCTCCAGCATCCTGGTGTGGGCAAGTATTGTTTTCGGGTCGCCTGCGCGCAATGCCCTTATGAATATCTTGTTCTGGGCTTCCACCTTGCTCAGAAACCTGAGCTTATAAATGATAATAGCCCATGAGACTACGGAAAACAGCATGAGCAATCCCAAAACTAACTTTACTAGAACGCTGGCCTGGAGGATGAGCTGAAGCGGAGTTGATTCCATGTTCTCTATCCTAAAAATTTTTAAACCTAAAAGTCAAACTGTCCATAAGCTTCATTAAAATGAAGATTAATTTTTTTTATTTGACGAGAATGGACAATCTGGTTTAGGGTATAATCTTGATTTATCAAATTCCGGTTTTTTACAATTAAAAAACGAGACGCTAAAATCAAGGAGGAAATGGAAAGACATGCCTACATTTGATTTTCAGGGCAAGGCTATCGAAGTTGACGACGACGGTTATCTGGTAAACCTTGGCGATTGGGTTCCGGACATGGCGCCGGCCCTTGCCGCGCAGGACGGTATGACGCTCACCGATGCGCACTGGGAAGTTATCAACTTCCTGAGGGAATATTATGCAAAATACCAGATCGCGCCGATGATCAAGATCCTGGTGAAAGAGATAGCCAAGAGCATGGGGCCTGAAAAAGGCAACACCAAGTATCTCTATGAGCTTTATCCGGCCGGCCCTGCCAAGCAGGCTTGCCGCTATGCCGGGCTTCCCAAGCCTACGGGCTGCGTATAAAGGAATAACAAAACAGGTGAGCGCGGGTAACCGGATTTGTACCGTTACCCGTGCTCCCATTTCAGGAGCTGAAAAGTACCAGCCATGAAATTAACAGACCTGCTGGCTGAAAAAAGACAGGCCGTGCTCGACAGTTGGGTAGAGCACATAATAGCAGGCTACCCGCAAGAGACTTCCAATTTCCTCCGAAGCCAGAAAGACCGTTTCAGCAATCCCGTCGGGCATGCAATAATCGAGGGCACGGGCGCTATCCTGGATGGAATAACACAGGCGCTTTCCCATCCAGGGCAAGCAGCCCCGGCGGTTTCAGGTTATCTGGACTCCATACTCCGGGTGAGGGCGGTCCAGGGGTTTACCGCTTCCAGTGCGGTATCATTCATCTTCGAGCTTAAAGGGGTGGCAAGAAGCGTGCTTGGCCCCGCCGCGCAGGAACCGGGCATGAATGCCGCACTGACCGCGTTTGACAAAGAGGTTGACCGGCTGGCCCTGCTTTCCTTCGACATATTCACGCAATGCCGGGAAAAAGTTTTGAAACTTAAGGCGGACGAGCTGGAGAGGCAGACCTTCCGCCTGTTGCAGCAAGCCAGGCTTATTAAAAGCCAGGAAGAAGAGAATAAAGAAAATGCCCCCGAAGGGGGTAAAAAAGAAGAAGGCGAGGTAACCAGATGAGATTCCTAGTCCCCCTGGTTGCGGTCCTGGTTCTGGTGCTGCTGGCTATAGCCGGGGCTGGGGCCCATTTGCAGTTTTTGCTTGGGGTGGTTGTGCCTTACGCCGCGCTTGCCGTATTCGTCCTGGGCATGATCGCAAAGGTAGTTGGCTGGGGCAAGGTGCCGGTGCCGTTCAGGATACCTACCACCTGCGGACAGCAGAAATCGCTTCCCTGGATAAAACAGAACAAGATCGAAAACCCCTCCGGCGCGGGCGGCACGTTCATAAGGATGCTCCTGGAGGTGCTGGTTTTCAGGACACTCTGGAGGAACCTGCGCACAGAGATGCATGGCACGCCGGACAACCCGCAGCTAGTCTACAAATCCACAAGATGGCTTTGGCTTGGCGGCATGATGTTCCACTGGGCCTTCCTTATAATAGTGATAAGGCACCTCAGGTTCTTCTTCCAGCGGGTGCCGGGGTTTGTCCAGTCCATAGAGCACGTGGACAACGGGCTTAAATTCCTCACCACCTATCCGGCCGTAACCAATCCGGGCAAGCTGTCTGCCGCCCTTCACGGGTTCCTGCAGGTTGGCATGCCCATGCTGTACGTAACGGACATCCTGTTCATCACCGCGGTAACGTATCTTCTTCTTAGAAGGATATTCATACCGCAGGTGAAATATATGACGCTCGCCAATGACTCTTTTCCGCTCTTCCTCATCCTCGGCATCGGAATATCCGGTGTGGTTATGAGGTATTTCCACAGGGTGGACGTGGTTGGCGTGAAAAACCTGGCGATGGGCCTTGTAAGCTTCCATCCGGTTGTCCCCTCCAGTGTTGGCTCAATCTTCTACGTGCACCTGCTCCTGGTTTCCACCCTGCTTGCGTACTTCCCGTTCAGCAAGCTGGTGCACTTTGGCGGGGTGTTCTTAAGCCCCACCAGGAACCTGGCCAACAACAGCAGGGAGGTAAGGCACATAAACCCCTGGAACTACCCGGTTGAAGTGCATACATATGAGGAATACGAAAACGATTTCAGGGCGAAGATGAAGATGGCCGGCATCCCTGTAGAGAAGGAGGAGGACTAGCCCATGGCCAAACAAATGAAACCAAACGAGATCATATCCGAAATAGATTACAAGAAGATGCCGGAGGGCTCCTGGCTGGACCAGCCCGCGGAGATAAAGCCCGGCATGTTCTGCTGGGGGGCCAAGGCCAAGAGCATAAAAGCCGTAGGCTTCCCCAACGCCAGGGACTGGAACCCCTCCGAGGAGGACTGGAAACTCCCCGAGAACTGGCAGGGCACCGTCCTTGAGGCCATGAAAGACAGGCTGGGCAAATATCGCAGCTTCAAGCTGTTCATGGACATCTGCGTAAGGTGCGGCGCGTGCGCGGACAAATGCCACTTCTACATCGGCACGGGAGACCCCAAGAACATGCCCGTCATGAGGGCGGAACTTATGCGCAGCGTTTACCGGAAATATTTCACCACCCCGGGAAAAATGCTTGGCAAACTGGCCGGCGCAAGGGAGCTGGACATAAAAGTCCTTAAGGAATGGTGGTCGTACTTCTTCCAGTGCACGGAATGCCGCCGCTGCTCGGTCTTCTGCCCCTACGGCATAGACCAGGCCGAGATAACCATGATGGGCCGCGAGTTCCTTAACCTGCTTGGGCTTAATATCGAATGGATAATGGGGCCGGTTGCCAATTGTCACATGAAGTGCAACCACCTTGGGCTGGAGCCGCACACCATCGTCAACAATGTGGAGTTCATGCTGGACGACATCGAGACGGTAACCGGCATCAGGATAAACCCGTCGTTCAACAGGAAAGGGGCGGAGATTCTCTTTGTCACCCCTTCGGGCGACCTCTTCGCGGACCCCGGAACATATACCTGCATGGGCTACCTGATGCTCTTCCATGAGCTTGGGCTGGACTACACCTGGAGCACATACGCCTCCGAGGGCGGCAACTTCGGGTTCTTCTCCAGCAACGAGATGGGCAAGAGGCTGAACGCAAAGATCTACGCGGAAGCCAAAAGACTGGGCGTGAAATACATAATTGGCGGCGAGTGCGGCCATATGTGGAGGGTGCTCAGCCAGTACATGAACACATGGAACGGTCCGGCGGCGGACTTCCTTGAAGTGCCCAAATCCCCCATAACCGGCACAGTGTTCGAGAACACAAGGGGCACAAGGGCGGTGCATATATCGGAGTTCACCGCGGACCTCATCAAGCATGGCAAGCTGAAGCTGGACCCCTCCAGGAACGACCACCTGAAGGTCACGTTCCACGACTCCTGCAATACCGCCAGGGGCATGGGCCTGCTGGAAGAGCCACGCTACGTGCTGAAGAGCGTGTGCAATAACTTCTACGAGATGCCCGAACATACCATACGCGAAAAGACCTTCTGCTGCGGCAGCGGCAGCGGCCTGAACGCCGGTGAGGACATAGACCTGAGGATGAAAGGCGGCCTGCCCAGGGCCAACGCCGTGAAGCACGTGCACGACAAGCACGGCGTGAACCTGCTGGCCAACGTATGCGCCATAGACAGGGCCACCCTTACCACCAGCATGGATTACTGGGTGCCAGGCGTAAAGGTTGCCGGCCTTTCCGAGCTGGTTGCAAACGCGCTGGTGATGAAAGGGGAGAAGGAAAGGACAACCGACCTTCGCGGTGAACCCCTTCCCAATAAAGCGGGAGGTGACAAATAATGTACAATGGCGGGAAGATAATCCTGGGGCTTGCGATATTTGTTGGTCTTATCGCCATTCCGTTTATCAAGGGCGCAACCGGCGGCACTGCGCAGCCCAACCCAAGCACTGACACGCCTGCCATCCAGAAGCTGGCTGTCAAGCAGTGCATAGAGCCTACAACGTACATGAAGGCCAACCACATGGAGATATTACACAAGTGGATGGACGCCGTTACAAGCGGCGCAACCAACACCACTTTTACAAGCCCTACAACGGGCCAGGCGTATCCCATGGCGCTGGATACCTGCTTTGGCTGCCACTCCAACAAAAAGCAGTTCTGCGACCGCTGCCATAACTACATGGCCGTGAAGCTACCTTGCTTCCAGTGCCATCAGGATCCCGAGGCGGCCGGCGCAAGCGGCGGGGCGGACTCTAACGCAGCCCAGTAGGTTGGGTTAAGTTCCGCTTCAGCGGGCGGAACCCAACAACAAAGGCATCGAGAGCGGGCCGGAAGAAATTCCGGCCCGTTTTTTTGGGGCTATTAATGCCAATTCCTATCAACGACCACCCTCCTTTTTTTGGTTCTTCAGAATTTTTTGTGGGTAAAAGGACGCCATTGGTTGGCTGCTGGTTTGTCTTACCCTGGGGAAGCGGGCGCGGCGGACCTGCCGGTAGTCAAGCGGCGATGGCCGTATGCCTTTTTCCTGTGAGCCGCGCATGGCACCACGGTGAACCCGGTGGATAAGACCGCGCCCTAACGTAGACGAACACCGCCCGCGAAAAAATCAGAGAACAGACTGGCATTGGGAAATGAATCAAGAGTAGCCGAAGCGAAGCCGCTGGATCCCGGCTTTCGCCGGGGTGACTGCCTTGGGGAACGTGCCATATACCCACCAATTCCAGGGGAGCCTTTTTTTAGCGTTCAATCGGAAATTTGCAAGTTTATGTTTTTAAAGCATTTTTAGATTTTATCTGTTCAATCTGTTCAATCAGCATTCCCGAATGCAGTCATCGGGGGCAGGGCAGGAAATTCTTTAAGCCATCATAGCGGGCCCGGCCAAACGGGTTATCCAGCGGCTTTGCCGTAAAAATCCCCTGCCCGGAGCTTTTTCGTTACCTCGCCTTTTCAAAGAGCATGGCGCACCCACCATTAGCTGATGGTTCCCGCCGCCCTCATTTTAAAACGGCAGAACATGACGTTGTCCATATGACACAGGTCATGAAATTGATGTCATGGTTTGGAGGCCGTGCCGGTGTGGTAAAAGTAATCGATCCAGTCCTTAAAAAATTATTGTGAAATATTGCGATTCTGGGATCGCAACAGCAGATGAGCCCGCGTCAATAAAAATCGGCAACCGGCCGATTATTTTTTGGATATCTGTTAAGCTCAAAAAAGCCGCAGTTTGGGGCAATAAACATATTTACTGACCCATTGCTCAGTTAAAACGCGTGCTTTTTGTGACGGGCTTTTATATTGCAATGCAAGATTGTTATCGGAAAAAAGTCTCATGCAGTCAGTTGGGATGGCATCATGCTCTTTTGCGGAGCAGAGCCGTGCCCGATAAGAATACCAATGGCATTAGAAATTAATTTACTGCATTTTTTACAGGCAATATTAATCCAGGGCTCAGTTTGAGATGCAACAAAACCGAAGCTATCTTCGTCAATTTTCCCATTTGTAGTCCCATATGCCTCATCTCCGTCCTTTAATGGCCTTCCGCATATATGGCAATAAATTTGCCCCCATATCTCCCTTGATTAGACAGAGCCTATAATATTTTTTATTGTGCAGTGTTGACCACAATACTGATTCAATTTCAATATACAAAATCTAAACTAGCTGGCTTTTGTGCTGGGACAGGGCACGGCGAACAGATGAAGGATTCCGGGCAAGCCGGAATGGCTGGCTATGGCATGCTGACCCGCATCACTTTTAATGCTAAAATTGACTTCGAAACAGGCTGGATGCGAAACTATTGCCATGGCACAGGAAGAACGAAGGGATTTCGATAAGGAAGCAGCCAATTGGGACGAGGACCCGCGGCGCGTAAAGCTGGCGGCGGATGTTGCCCAGACAATAATCCGCGAAGCCCGGCCTGCCTCGGGCATGGACATTATGGATTTCGGCTGCGGCACGGGCCTGGTTACACTTCAGATTCAACCACTGGTAAAAACTATAACCGCCGTAGACAGCTCCCGCGGGATGCTGGAAGTGCTTGCGCGGAAGATTGAGGCCCGGAAAATCTCCAATGTGGTCCCTCTGTACGCCGATTTTGAAAAAGGCGGCGGGCTTGAGGCAAACAAAAGATTTCACCTGATCGTAAGCAGCATGACGATGCACCACGTGGCCGATACGGCCGCGCTTTTGCGCATGTGGCATCAGCATCTTTTGCCGGGAGGCATCCTGAGCGTGGCGGACCTGGATGCCGAAGACGGCTCGTTCCATGGGGACAACACCGGCGTTTATCATTTCGGATTTGGGCGGGAAAAACTTATGGAACTTATGCGGCAGGCCGGATTTGCCGGGCTAAAGGACACAACCGCCTCCGTGATGCAGAGGGACATTGACGGCGGTAAAAGGGAGTTTACAGTTTTCCTGATTACCGGAGAAAGGACAAGCTGAATTGGATATCGGAAAGATGACGCCCGAAGAACTGACGGTGGAGCTGAATAAACTCAAAGAAGAGCTTTGCGACTTAGAGGATATGCACTCGTTTATCTTCCAGAAAACCTCCGTGCACATGGGGGCCGAAAAGGCGGATTCCATGCAGGTGGAGTTCGACGAAGAGTGCAAGGAAATAAAGGCGAAGATAGAGCGCATCGAAAAAGCGCTTGCGGCAAAAGGCGCCCCTTAGAACAGCTTGGCCCTTATCCTTGTAACAAATGACGACGGCGTCCACGCCCCTGGGCTGATAGCGCTCTTCAGGGCGATGAAGGAGCTGGGCGAGGCCTGCATAATAGCCCCGGACAGGGAGCGTTCCGCCGTGGGCCACGCGCTTACCTTGCACCGTCCGCTTAAAGTGGAGCTGCTCCGTGAAAACGTATACAGCCTGAATGGCACGCCAACGGACTGCGTGGCTGTGGGCCTCAGCAAGATACTGCCCCGGAAACCGGATCTTATAGTCTCCGGCATCAACAGGGGGGCCAACCTGGGAGACGACGTCACCTATTCCGGCACCGTGTCGGCCGCCTTTGAAGGGACGATAATGGGCATACCCTCGATAGCGGTGTCCCTTGATATACACGACGAGCCACCCGGAGCGGAAAATACTGTAATGCCTGCAAAACCGGCCCACTACGAGACCGCCCAGGAGTTTGCCGCGCAGGCTGCACGCTTTGTGCTTGCAAACTATCTGCCGTATGCAACGCTTTTAAACGTGAACGTGCCGAATATCCATCGCAACGAGATAAAGGGCGTCAGGTTCACAACACAGTCCAAACGGGTTTATGACGAGTCCGTGCATGAGACCCGGTCCCCGCGCGGAGAGCTTTACTACTGGATAGGCGGAGGAAAACCTTCCTGGACGGAGAGCGGGGACGCGGACATAAAGGCCGTTATGAACGGATTTGTTTCCATTACACCGGTGCACATAAACCTCACCAACTTCCCCGCCATGCAATGGCTGAAGGAGCGGTGGGCCGGCCCTCCCGGCAAAGAGCACTGAATGGAAGAGACGCGTTCCACCTCCCCTTTTTCCGCGCAGTTGGAGGCGATGCTTAAAAACCAGATAGCCGCGCGCGGCGTAAAGGACGAGCGGGTGCTGGACGCGATGCGGATGGTCCCCCGGCATGTCTTTGTGCCGGAGCAGCTAAGGTACAAGGCATACGACGACATGGCCCTGGAAATCGGGCTGGGGCAGACGATATCACAGCCTTATATGGTGGCGCTTATGACCGGGCTTCTGGAACTCTCCGGCAAGGAGCGCGTGCTGGAGATTGGCACCGGTTCAGGCTACCAGACGGCTATCCTTGCCCGGCTGGCAGCCCAGGTATATACCATAGAACGCCTGCCGCAATTGTCTGAAAAAGCGAGGGCCGTCCTGGAGTCCTTTGGGATAAAAAATGTGCACTACATGACGGGCGACGGTACGCTGGGCTGGCCGCGGGAGGCCCCTTTCGACAGGGTGCTGGCGGCTGCGGGCGCCCCGGATGCGCCGCCGCCTCTAGTGGAGCAGCTGGCCGAAGGCGGGGTGATGGTTATCCCGGTTGGCACAAGGAGCGCCCAAAGGCTTTTGAAGGGCAGAAAGTCCGGCGGGCGGCTGATAAGCGAATTCCATATCTACTGCACTTTTGTGCCGCTTCTGGGCGAATTCGGCTGGAAGGACATCAACTCCCTGTAATTGCGCTTGAACAGCGCGGATTCCGGTTTTTTGCCAAAGCGTATCTCTTCGTACTCGTTTATAAAATTCCGCGCGGCATCGGGGAACCCAAGTACCGCGGCTTCCTTTAACACTTCATCCGGGGTGGAGGATGCCGTAAACTGCGCCCCCATTTTCCCCAGCCGTTTCCTGAATTTCAGATACATCCGGGTTTGGGGGCTGTGGTCTTTTGCCTTGCCAGCCCGTATTGCCGCAATCACCGCAAGCGCCGCGCCAAGTATTATTGTAACCGGCAATATGGCCGGAGATGCCTTCAGGTGAAACCTGGCTAGCGCCTGTATGCGGGAGTGTTGCGCGGGCCTGGAACCCGTAAAGCCGGACGTAAGCGCGCCCAGCAGACGGGCCTGGTCGCTGGAGCTGAAACTTACAACGTACCGGAACCACTTCATCCTGAGCGCGTCGATATAAAGCGACAGCCTCCCCGGTTTTTCCTGCGCGGCAGCCAGCCCGGCCGGCGTTGGGTCGAACCGCGTCCATTTGCCGTTGATAAGCGCCTCCACCCAGGTGTGCGCGTCGCGCTGCCTTATTATCGAGTAATTGCCCACCGGATTGAACTCTCCCCCGGAATACCCGGCCACCAGCCTGGAGGGGATACCGGCGGCGCGAAGCATCAGCGCCATCGCGCTTGCAAAGTGCTCGCAGTAGCCGCGGCGCGTGCCGAAGAGGAAATCTATGATGGGTGAGATGCCCGGCCTGGACGCAGGGACATACAGCGAATAGGAACAGTGCTGCCCCAGGTACTTTTCTATTGCGTAGGCCTTCTGGAGCGGGCCGGGATATCCGTTTGTTATCTGCATGGCAAGCTCCTGCAATCTTTCAAGCCCGCGGGGCATCTGGAGAAAATCTTCGCTGTTTACCGGCGGCACATGCCGGCCTGCCACCACATTGCCGGGGCCTGCCGCAGGCGAAACGAACACCGTATAGGATATCCTCCTGCCGGCCTTTTCAGGCATGGTGAATATGCCCTCCTCATCTGCCAGAACGGGGCCGAATGAGGTCTTCAGCGACACTGCGCCCGCAGGCGCGAAGGCAATCTGTGAGTTAGAAGGCTCCAGTGATATCCTGTACCATGTTTTTCTGTTTGCAGGTGTGCTGTCATTAAAGCGCGGCACATCATATACGCTGTTGCCGTTACCCGATATGTTATCCGGTACACCGCCGGGAAGCGGGTATTTGTCAAAAACCGAACTGGACCATGCAGTACCGTCAAACCTGTCCAGCACCGCCCCCCTCAGATAATAGGGCGGCGGGGCAGGACTTTCCACGCGCATTACTATCGTCGGGTCCAGTTCCATTCCCTCAAGCGCGCCAAGCCTTACATTGCCGGAAAAGCCCACGTGCGGGGTGTTGCTTTCGTGTTCCCCGCCTATGTAGCCGCCCCTTGGCCTTGGGATAATAACAAAGCAGACAACCGTCATCGCTATTATTGTGGTTGACACAAAAGTGACCGGCCCAGGAAGGCTTACCCTGGCGGATGTGCCCTCTTTAATGAAATGGGAAATGGTGATTGCCCCGGCCATGGCCGCCACAAAGATAACAAACACCACGCCGAAGGCTATGCTCCTGGTAAGTTCCGATGTCACCAGCACCTGTAAAAGCGACATGAAGAAGACCTGAAGGTTGTCCCAGGGGTCTTTCAGGTCGAAGCTCTTTAGTGCCTGGAAAATGATAGTGAGGTGGGCAACTGCCAGAAGAATGTCCGTGCCGGCTATGGCCACGTCCGCCCCAAACAAAAGCATCGTCAGCACGGCCCCGGCCCCTATCGCCCATTTGGGGGCCATCGCCTTGCCCCTGGCAAGCCGGTAATATCCGTAAATAGCCACAGGAACCATCGGGTAGAGCACGGGGGTGATGTCACCCGTCATTATAAGGCCCAACTGGCCGGTAATGGCCAGGATGCCAGTGAATAAGCTATATCCTATCGGCATGAATCACCGCCCGGAAAGAGGCGGCCCTTGCGCTTAACAGGGAGTTGGGTGACTTAAGTACCAGTATGCCGCCGGCCTCCGGCGCGCCGCTGTTCCAGGAAGCATCTTCCTTTACAAACGAAAGATGCTCAAATATCCGCCGGAGATGACCAGGCCCAATTCCGTTTTCAATCTTCCCGGACGCGGTGGCAAGTGAAACAAAATAGCCGTCTTCCAGCAGTTGCCTGGCCATTGAAGCGGCCGCGGACACCGCCTTCTCGAAGGCCTCCGGCGCGCCAGGGCCGGTGCCGTCCAGCACTATTGAAATCCTTTCCCCGGTCTCGCTTGCGGTCTCCCTTACCATCAGCCTGCTGTGGCGGGCGGTGGCCTTCCAGTTTATATGCCGCAGGCTGTCTCCGGCGCGGTACTGTCTTATCTCCCTGAGCTCATCTCCAGGCAGCAGGACAGGAACTGCGCCCTCGGCGGCGGACTGGCTGCGGGCCGCACCGATGTCCATAAGCTTTGGATACACGGTAAAAGACACTGGCGTTTCAGCGCTGGAAATTACGTCGAAGAATATAAAAGGGAAGCTTGTTTCGATAACCGTTCTGCCCATGTTTGCAATTCCCCTGTGCGGGAACACGGTTTTAAGAACACCCCTTGAACTGCCGTCCGCCGGAACGAACGGGACCGTATGGGGCTCAGGAAGAGCCGTGGATTTCATGCGCACAGAATAGGACGGGATGCGCCTCTTGCGGTTTGCAATCTCGTAATTTATCCAGGTTTCGGTTTGGGCAAACACGCTTGCGGGTGGTTCCAGCTTTAAATCGAGCGCCCGCAGGTTGGTTATGGACAATGCAAGCGAAAGGACCATGGAGGAAAGCATCATGGAAACGATCAGGTAGATAAGGTTGTTTCCCGTGTTGAATGCTGCCATGATTATGAGGACAAGGATAAGGAAAAACCTTTTCCCTTCGCGTGTGGGCCGCACTCTCATGCCAGCCTCAAAACGCCCTCATACCGGCGCAGCTATGCCGTTTACTATATCTTTAATCAGGTGCACCGGGTTTGCCTGCCCCGGGCCCCCGTTTTTAAGCACCAGCCTGTGGGCAAGCACAACAGGGGCCATCTCTTTTACGTCCTCCGGGGCCACGAAATCACGCCCCGAATAAAAAGCGCTGGCCATGGCGGCCCTCAGCAAAAACTGCGCGCTCCTGGTGCTTGCGCCTAGGGTGATCATATCGTGCCCGCGGCTGGCAAGCACTATCGAATGGATGTAGTGGATTATAGAGTCGTCCACTTTAAGCCGGGTGCATTTTTTCTGGAACGAAAGCAACTCCTCAACCCCCAGGACGCGCGGGACCGACTCCAGCAGTTTTTGCGGCTCGGTTATGTTTTTAAGCACATCCTTTTCCACCTCAGGGGAGGGATAGCCTATGCGTATGCTTATCATGAACCTGTCCAGCTGGCTTTCCGGCAGCGGATATGTCCCGTGCTGCTCCAGCGGGTTCTGGGTGGCTATTACCATGAACGGATCGGGAAGCATGAACGTATTGCCGTCCACGGAAACACAGGTTTCGTTCATGGCCTCCAGCAGTGCGGATTGTGTTTTTGGGCTGCTGCGGTTAATCTCGTCGGCCAGTACGATGTTGGCGAATATGGGGCCGGGCCTGAACTCGAAATCGCCCGTTTTGGTGTTGAATACGTTTACCCCGGTTATATCGGAGGGCAGAAGATCGCTTGTAAACTGGATGCGCTTGAAAGAGCAGTCCACCACTTTTGACAGGGCAAGGGCAAGAGTGGTCTTGCCCACGCCAGGGACGTCCTCTATCAGCAGATGCCCCCTTGCCAGCAGGCATATTATGGAATGCCTTACAGCCTTCTGTTTGCCCCTGAGCGCCAGGCTTACGGCATCCTCCAGGGCTTTTAGACCGGGGTGAGGCAAGGTTCTTTCTCCTAAGCCGGCCTTCCCCAGGCCGTGGTTTGACAACACATATGCTTTACTATAGCATTTTTTCAGGAGGGGACCTATCTTACGAATTGCCTTTGCGCCGGATGTGCCCCCCGCAGTTCTTTGGGCTTTAGGGGAAGGGATTTTGCTCTGCAAAACGTTAAAAGGAGCCCGCCTGAGGATGTGAAAGGAGTACGGATATGCAGACTGCCATCAAGCTCACCCAGGAAGAAAAAGACATACTTTCGCAGGTGCTTGAAGAATATATTTATGACCTTGAAGAAGAGATAGAGGGCGAAAGCGAAGAGACCAAGGATATTTTCAGGCGTGAAGAAGATGTACTTAAGGAGATACTGAGGAAGATACAGGAATACGCGGTAGCATAAAAAACAGACAAGCGGCAAGAGAGCAAGCAGGTGATAAAATTTTCATGGCAATTGCCTTGTTTGCAAGTTGCTGCTTGCAACGTTAACGAGAGGAGCCTGCCATGACACTGCATCTTGATGACGAAGAAAAAGAGGTGCTGGCCCACGCGCTGAAGATTTATCTTTCGGACCTGAGAGAAGAGATATACAAGACCGAAAGCCACGAAACCAAGCCCCCGCTTAAACGGGAGGAACTGGTGGTTAAGGCCGTTCTGGAGAAGATCGAAAAAACAGTGGTCCTCTAGCAAATACGCCAGGTTTTTTAATAGAGGCCGTTCAGTAAACTGTGTCAATCCGTCTGACCCAGTAATCATATCAGACCCTCAGGTCCAGTTTCATCCTCCCTTCGAAAAATACTGAAAGCTGTGAAACGGTTTGGCCCCAGTTCCTGGGC
>JAKAKS010000051.1 GCA_021813405.1 Nitrospirota bacterium | reverse complement strand
ACTGTTACGGGGCTAACAAATGGCACGTACCAGTACCGGGTGAAGGCCACAAGATCCGGGTACGCGGACAGCGCTTATGAGGTATCCAGCACCTGCACGGTAACGCTTACATGCGGGCCGATATCATCGATAAGCGTGCCTTCAAGCAGCACAAGCGGCAGCTTTCCGGTAAACTGGGGCTCCAGCAGCACAAGCGGCGTCACGTATGTGCTTGATCAAAGTGCCGACGGCGGGGCCACCTGGACTAATATCTACACAGGGCCGAATAACTACTTCACTGTTACGGGGCTTCCTGCCGGCAGCTACCAGTACCGCGTGAAAGCCACGGAGGCTGGATATGCAGACAGCGCCTACATGGTATCCGGCACCGTGACGGTCCCATAAGAAATTTCAATCCCGGGCGGGGCTTCTTTGCCCCGCCTGTACTTATTTTCATCCAGCGCGCTTAAAAACCTTTAAAAAAGCCGGCCCTTGGGTTAAAATAATCATTCCGGCAACGGACACAGATTGTTAATGTATGCAGGAAAAAGCCCCTGCTGACGCTCCGGTAGAGCGTCCTGGTGGCTAAAAAGGAGGTGGCGCCGATGGGTTTTACCAAGGCCCTTAAATGCAGGGAGTGCTCCAGGGAGTACCCTGTAGAGCCTATTTATGTTTGTGAATTCTGCTTCGGCCCGCTGGAGGCCGTGTATGACTATGACGGAATAAAGAAGGTGCTCACCAGGGAAACCATCGCAGCCAGGCCCCGCACACTTTGGCGCTACAAGGAATTATTGCCCATAGCCGGTGAGCCCCAGGTTGGGCTGGACTCCGGTTTCAGCCCGCTCATCAAGGCCGACAACCTTGCGCGAATACTTGGTGTAAAAGAGCTTTATATAAAAGACGACACTGTAATGCACCCAACGCTCTCCTTTAAAGACAGGGTTGTTTCTGTGGCCCTCACCAAGGCCAAGGAATTCGGGTTCGATACCGTTGCCTGCGCATCCACCGGCAACCTGGCCCATTCGGTGTCCGCACTGGGGGCGCGCTCCGGGCTCAAGCGGTTCGTGTTCATACCGGCTTCGCTGGAACAGAGCAAGATAACGGCTTCCGTTGTATACGAGCCCAACCTCATAGCCGTTGATGGCAATTACGATGACGTGAACAGGCTTTGCAGCGAGATCGCCAACAAGCACCGCTGGGCCTTTGTAAACATCAATATAAGGCCGTTTTACGCCGAGGGTTCCAAGACGATGGGGTTTGAGATACTGGACCAGCTTGGCTGGCAGGCGCCGGACCATGTGGTTGTGCCGTGCGCCAGCGGTTCCCTGCTTACAAAGGTGTGGAAGAGTTTCAAGGAGGCCCACAAGATAGGGCTTATAAATGACCTGCACACAAAGGTATATGCCGCGCAGGCAACCGGGTGCTCGCCAATAGCGGCGGCAATCAAATCCGGCGCGGACGTGATAAGGCCAGTCAAGCCGGATACCATTGCCAAATCCCTGGCAATAGGCAATCCGGCGGACGGATACTACGCCACTGCGGTTGTCAGGGAAACCGGCGGCTATGGCGAGCACGTATCCGATGCCGAAATCATCCACGCAATAAAACTGCTGGCGGCCACGGAGGGTATTTTCGCGGAGACGGCGGGCGGGGTAACGCTGGCGGCGGCCAAAAGGCTTATCGAAGCCGGCAAAATAGATAAAAACGGCTCTACAGTAATATGCATAACCGGAAACGGGCTTAAAACGCAGGAAGCCCTTGCCGGCCACACCGGCGAGGTCCATCATATAAAACCAAACCTGGCATCCTTTGAGGATGTGCTGGCCAAAATAGGGAGGTGATTGAAAGATGGGTGTAAAAGTGAGAATCCC
Source organism: Nitrospirota bacterium (assembly GCA_021813405.1). Lineage (GTDB taxonomy): Bacteria > Nitrospirota > Thermodesulfovibrionia > Thermodesulfovibrionales > JdFR-88 > JAKAKS01. The sequence continues at coordinate 76,856 of JAKAKS010000051.1, read as the reverse complement.
AACCCCGCTGCAAAGGCTTACAGGCGGCAAGGAAGAGGTGGAAGCTCAGCCGGGCAGGATTATCGACATTATTGCCGCTCTGGATAAGGAATACCCAGGCATTGCCGAGAGGATATCCGAAGGCGGCAAGGTGCGCCGTTTCGTAAATATTTATGTGAACGAGGAGGACATCCGGTTTCTGTCTGCGGAGAACACCGCGGTATCGGATGGGCAGGAAGTGTCCATAGTGCCTGCGATAGCGGGCGGGAGGATATAAAAAAATGAAAAAACGGGTAAAGCTCACGTTCCCCCAGCAGCTCATTAAAGAGCCCGTTATATTCACGATGGCAAAGGAGTTCAGCATCATGCCCAATATCAGGCGGGCGAAGGTCACCGAGACGGTTGGCGAGATGGTGCTGGAACTGGAAGGCGCCGAAGCGGACCTGGACAAGGGAATAAAATACCTTAAGGAGCAGGGTATTATCGTGGAACTGGCGGAAGGGGACGTGGTCGAATAAATCATGTCCTGGCAAGGGATCGTCCACCATTATTCCGGTTTTTTGCCGCTATCGGGCAGCGCGCCAAAAGTAACTCTTAACGAAGGCAATACCCCGCTTTTAAAATCGGCAAACCTGGCATCAAGGGCCGGGCTGGAGATAGAGCTTTATTTCAAGTTCGAAGGGGCAAACCCAACGGGCTCCTTTAAAGACAGGGGCATGGCCGTGGCCATTCCAAGGGCGCTTGAAGAGGGCGGAAGGGCCGTAATCTGCGCATCCACAGGCAACACGTCGGCCAGTGCGGCAGCATACGCGGCCAGGGCCGGGATAAAGGCATTCGTGCTTATTCCTGAAGGCAAAATTGCCTATGGGAAGCTTGCCCAGGCCATAGTCCATGGGGCGCACGTATTGCAGGTAAACGGCAATTTCGACGCGGCCCTGGAGATAGTAAAATCAATAGTAAACGAATACCCGGTTAAACTGGTAAATTCCATAAACCCATACAGGATAGAGGGGCAGAAGACGGCCGCGTTCGAGATAGCAGACGCGCTTGGGGACGCGCCGGTCTATCATGCCCTGCCGGTGGGCAATGCGGGCAACATAACCGCATACTGGAAGGGTTATAAAGAATACAAGGCCGCCGGCAAATGCGCACGGCTTCCGCATATGCTGGGCTTCCAGGCCGAGGGGGCCGCGCCCATAGTGCGCGGCAAGCCCGTTGAAAAGCCGGAGACCATAGCAACGGCCATAAGGATAGGAAACCCCGCAAGCTGGAAGGGTGCGGTGAACGCCGTAACCGAGTCCGGCGGGAAGATAGACATGGTAAGCGATGACGAGATAATCGCCGCATACAGGCTTGTGGCCGCCTCAGAGGGCATCTTCTGCGAGCCCGCCTCGGCCGCCTCTATAGCCGGGGTGCTGAAGCTTGGGCATGCGGGGTTCTTCTCAAAGGGCGATGTTGTGGTGTGCACGCTTACCGGAAACGGGCTTAAGGACCCGGATTCAGTTTTCCGCGGCAATCCCTGTGAGCCGATGAAGGTGGAGGCGGACCTGCAGGCCGTTAAAAAGGTCCTTGCCTCGGCGCTTTGAAATACCTGATACTTATTGGAGACGGCATGGCCGACAGGCCGCTGCCCTCACTTGGCGGAAAAACACCGCTTCAGGCGGCGCGCACCCCCAATATGGACAGGCTTGCAAGGGAAGGCTTTGCCGGTGCTGCGGTAACTCTGCCAAAGGGGCTGCCAAACGGTTCGGACGTTGCCAATCTCTCCATTCTTGGGTACGACCCCAGGCAATATTATACGGGCCGAGCCCCGTTTGAGGCCGCAAGCATGGGGATCGATCTTGCCCCCAACGACGTGGCCTTCAGGTGCAACCTTGTGACCATCGGCCGCAACGCCGCCGGAAACCAGGTGATGGAGGACCACAGCGCGGGCCAGCTTACGTCCGCCGAGGGCAAAATACTTATTGAAGCGCTAAATACTGAAGTGGCCGGGGGCGGATGCGACATAAAATTCTATCCCGGCGTAAGCTACAGGAACATCATGATCTGGCCGGGCGGGAAGGCCGGGGCCGGCTGCACGCCTCCGCATGACATACTTGGCAAGGAGATTGCCGCGTACATGCCCAGGGGCGAAGGGGCGGAACTCATTTCGAAGCTGATGGACATCTCGATGATGATGCTTGAGAACCATCCGGTAAACAAGGAGCGCATTTCAAAAGGCAAAAGGCCGGCCAATTCCATATGGCTTTGGGGGCAGGGGCTGAAGCCGGGGCTGAAATCCTTCAATTCTATCTACGGGAAAAAAGGCGCCATGATATCGGCAGTGGACCTTACAAAGGGGCTTGCCGTGGCCGCCGGGCTTTCCGTGATAAATGTGCCAGGCGCAACCGGGTACCTGGATACAAATTACAAGGGCAAGGCCGAATATGCCCTTAAGGCCCTTAAGGATGTTGACCTGGTTTACGTGCACGTGGAAGCGCCGGACGAGGCGTCCCACGAGGGCAAGGCAGAAGAGAAGATCAAGGCGATAGAGGATTTCGACAGGCTTGTGGTTGGCACGATACTGGAAGGGCTGCAGGACGATTGCCGGGTGCTTTTGATGCCGGACCATGCCACCCCGACAGAAGTAAGGACGCATACGGCGGAGCCTGTGCCGTTTGTCATATGGGAAAGCGGCAAAAAGCAGCCGGGTTTTGAGGGCGGTTACAATGAGTCGATAACCGCCGCAGGCAAGTCCCAAACAGAAGCCCACAAGCTGATGGGCTTGCTTATAAAAGGAGAGCTTTCCTAAATGCTCATAGTGCAGAAATACGGCGGCACGTCGGTTGGCAGCCTGGAGAGGATCCGTGCCGTTGCAGAGCGCGTGGCCCGTACCGTTAAGGCGGGGAACAAGGTTGCAGTGGTGGTCTCAGCGATGAGCGGCGAGACGGACAGGCTTATAGGCCTTGCCCATCAGATAAGCCAGAGGCCCGAGGACCGGGAGATGGACCTTCTTCTGTCCTCAGGTGAGCGCGTCAGCGCGGCGCTTACCGCGCTTGCCATCCGGGAACTTGGCGTGAAGGCAAAGTCCTTTACAGGCAGGCAGTGCGGCATAATAACGGACTCCGCCCATACCCGCGCCAAGATAGAAAAGATAACCGGCCAAAGGCTCAGGGAAACCCTTGAAAACGGCTCTGTTGCGGTGATCGCCGGTTTCCAGGGGATTACCGAAGAAACAGATGACGTTACAACGCTTGGCAGGGGAGGTTCCGACCTTACAGCCGTGGCCATTGCCGCCGCGGTAAACGCGGACCTCTGCGAGATATACACCGACGTGGAAGGTGTTTATACATCGGACCCCAATATCGTGCCTTCAGCAAGGAAACTGGAAAAGATATCCTACGAAGAGATGCTGGAGCTTGCCAGCCTTGGGGCGAAGGTGCTCCAGACAAGATCGGTTGAGTTTGCAAAAAAATACAGCGTGCCGCTGGTAGTGAAGTCCAGCTTCAATGATGCTCCGGGCACATACATAGTGAAGGAGGATGAGGATATGGAGAAGGTCCTGGTTTCCGGGGTCACAAGCGACAAAAACCAGTGCAAGCTGACGGTGCTTGGAGTGCCGGACAAGCCCGGCATAGCGGGAAAACTCTTCTCTGACATCGCAAACGCGGGGTTTGTGGTGGACATGATTGTGCAGAACGTCTCAAGCGACAAGAAGACCACGGACATATCCTTCACCATACCGCGCACGGACAGCGCAAGGGCAATAGAGATGACCCGCAAGATGGCCGCGGAGCTTGGCGCCAGGGGCGTTGACCATAACGACAGCATATCCAAGGTCTCAGTTGTGGGCGTGGGCATGCGCACCCACTCCGGCGTTGCGGCACGCATGTTTGAAACGCTTGCAAAGCACAACATCAACATCATCATGATAAGCACGTCGGAGATCAAGGTCTCCTGCGTGATAGACAACATGTACACGGAGCTTGCCGTCCGCGCCCTTCACGAGGCGTTTGGGCTGGATAAAGCGGCGTAGAGTACTTCATTCGGGCGGGACGGGATCCGTTTTGAATTTTTAAACCTGCCCCCAAAGTGGTATATTTGCGGGACAGGCTTTTTAAATCCACAAGTTCCCCCCCAGTCCAAAATCCCCCTTCAGATGTTAATATTATTTAAGGCATAAATATGGAGGCGAGTTCATGAAAGCGGTTGAGATAAAGGAAGGCATTTACTGGACTGGCGCTATTGACTGGGCCATCCGCGATTTTCACGGATACGAGACCCCGAGGGGTACGTCATATAACAATTATCTGATAATGGATGAAGACATTACGCTTGTGGACACCGTGAAGCGGGAGTTCGTTGAGGTGATGATCAAAAACATACAGGGGCTGACAGACCCATCGAAGATAAAGAATGTTGTCGTAAACCATATTGAAAACGACCATGCCGCCGGCATAGATACGATAATGAAGCTGGCCCCGGATGCAACCGTCTACATTACAGAGAAGGGCAGGAAGGGCCTTGAGAGGTTCTTCGACATTTCCAGGTGGAAGATGAAGATCGTAAAAACCGGCGATACGCTTGCAATCGGCAAGCGGACGCTGCTTTTCATCGAAACCCCAATGCTGCACTGGCCGGATTCGATGATGGCGTACGTGAAAGAGCAGAAAACCCTCTTCAGCCAGGACGCCTTCGGGCAGCACATCGCCAGCGAGGACAGGTTTGATGACGAATACGTCTCCTGTGAATCCATATCAATGCTGGACGATGCGGTTGTAGATTATTACGCCAATATCATCATGCCGTTCGGGGGCACTGTAAAAACAAAAATAGCGGAAATCAGCAAGCTGGCGCCGGAGATAGATATGATAGCCCCGGTGCACGGCATCATATGGCGGCGGGACCCGCAAAAGGTGCTGCGGGTGTACATGGATATGGCTGAAGGCAAGTCCCGCCTGAGGGCGGCGATAATATACGACACCATGTGGCACAGCACGGAACATATGGTGATGCCCATATCGCAGGGGATAAAGGACGAGCAGATTGAATGCAAGGTGATAAAGCTTCGGGCCACGCCCACCAGTGTTGCCATAAAGGAGTTCTGGATGGCAAGGGGATGCCTTATCGGAACGCCCACGCTCAATAACTCCATGTTCCCGTCCGTTGCGCAGTTCCTTACATATCTGAGGGGATTGCGGCCCAGAAACAGGATGGCCGGGGCATTCGGCAGTTACGGCTGGGCCGGGGGCGCGGTGAGGGACTGCTATGAGGAATTCAAGAAGATGGGGCTTGAACTGCACGAGCCTGGTGTCCAGGCACTTTACAGGCCGTCGCCTGAAGACGACGCCGCTTGCTACGACTTTGGCCGGGCGTTTGCCAAAAAGCTAAGAGAATATCACGAAAAGTTCTGATTTTTAAAAACCCTCTCCCCTGAAGGGAGACGGTAGGGGGAGGGTGCTCCAACACTTAACCCTCCCCACATTCCACTCCCCTCAAGGCAGGGGAGATAAGAGCGTCTTTTTTAACTCTAGATTGGCCAATGCCACCCAGACATGAAAACAAAGGCGCCCTGCTGGCGCTATTAAGCGCAGCCATGTGGGGCGCGTTTCCGGTGATTGTGAACCGCGGTTCCCGGAAGATGCCTCCGCTGTTGTTTGCCGCCTTCTCCACGCTGTTTGCCGCAACCGGGGCGTTTGTTTACGCGCTTATCAAAGGAAAGTTAAACGAGCTGCGGAAAAAGGACGCCTATTTCTCCCTGCTGATGGTAACGCTATTAATTGTAATTGTCCCATACACTCTTTTTTTTATAGGGACTTCGAAAACATCCGGGCTGAATACCTCTCTTCTTTTGATGATCGAGATCATATTTACGCTGTTGTTCACGCATTTTATAGGCGAAAAGACCACTGCGGAAAAACTGGCCGGGGGGATAGGGGTATTTATTGGGGCCGTGTTTATACTGTATAACGGACAAAAAGGTTTCCGCGCGAACACCGGCGACCTGCTTATAATAGCCAGCACTGTTACTTATCCAATCGGAAATTTTTACGCAAAAAAGGCGTTGGGTATGGTTTCGCCGCCGGTAATTCTTTTTGTGCGCTTCTTTTTTGGCGGGCTGTTCATGGCAGTTCTGGCCGTAACCTTTGAAGCCAATACCGTAAAGGGTGCGCCCGGAATTATGCGGGCAAACTGGCCGATGCTCCTTTTTACCGGGCTTGTATTGCTGGGCGTGTGCAAGATACTGTGGTATGAGGCGCTGGACCGGCTGGATATATCCAAGGCCATTTCGCTTGTGATGACATTTCCATTGTTCAGCCTTGCCATTCTGGTTGGCCTTTACGGGGAGCCCGTTTCCCGCTACCAGTGGGCGGGCGCGGCGGTGATGATGATCGGGGTGTTTTTTACAATAAGGCGCAGGTCGGTAGAACCCCATTTGACAAAGTACGGCCAGGGGCCGGAGTAGGTCCGTAAGCTCAGGGCCGCAAGGCAAACGCAAAAAAGAAAAAACAAAAAAGGGGACGATAGCCCCCTTTTTTGCTGCCCTCGCGCCAACTGCCCCTTAATGCATGCTGTTGCTATAACGCCGGGTTTTGGGGGCGAAAACTCTTCTGATCTGCTGTGCGGGGCGTGGCTGGCTTGCAAAAGCGGTTTCCATCTGTTGCGTGGGTATCCCGTAATCGAAGCCTTCAAGAAAACGTCTTTCAATCTTTTCGCCGAGCACGCGCTCAATGTTTCGCACCATCTCCGCGTCTTCACGCGTGGCGAAGGTGAACGCGTCACCGGTTTTCGATGCGCGGCCGGTGCGGCCTATCCTGTGCGTGTAGGAGTCCACGCTGTCGGGCATGTCAAAGTTGATAACGTGGGATATGCCTGATACATCTATGCCGCGCGCAGCGATGTCGGTGGCTACAAGTATCTGGTAAGCGCCGTTTCTGAACCCTTTGAGCGCCGCTTGCCTCCGGTTCTGTGAAAGGTTCCCCTGAAGCGACGCGCACCGGAAACCGGCCGACTGGAGCTGGTCAGAAACGCGCTTGGCCCTGTGCTTGGTGCGCGTAAAGACCAGGACCGACCCTGTGTCTGTCTGGCGCAGCAGGCCCAGCAGAAGCCGCGTCTTAAGTTCCTGCCCCACCGGATAAAGTGCGTGGGCGACGGTGCTGGCAGGGGCGGCATGGTCTATCTGTATGGTGACCGGCTCCTGAAGAATGTCGCTGGCCAGGCGGCGGATGTCATCCGGCATCGTTGCCGAAAACATCAGCGTTTGGCGCTTCTCCGGGACGTGAGTCATTATCCTTCGGATATCGGGCAGAAAACCCATGTCGAACATCCGGTCCGCCTCGTCCAGGATAAGCATTTCCAGGCCTGACAAGTTGACCGTGCGCTGGCCGATGTGATCCAGCAGGCGGCCAGGGCACGCGATAACGATCTCTGCCCCGCGTTTAAGCTGTTCAGCCTGGGCATGACCGCTAACGCCCCCATAAACCGTGACGCTCCGGAGGCGGGTCTGTTTTCCAAGAGTCTTTACCGTCTGGTGTATCTGTTCCGACAGTTCGCGTGTGGGCGCGATCACCAGCGCTCGCACGCGGCCGCGCGGCCCCTGCATAAGCCGGTCCAGAACCGGCAACACGAACGCGGCGGTTTTGCCTGTTCCGGTCTGCGCGAGCCCCATTACATCAAGCCCCTGCATTACCGGCGGGATAGCCTGCGACTGAATTGGGGTAGGGGTGGAATATTTCGCTGCCATTACCCCGGCAGCCACATGGGGATGCAAATTAAATTTTTGAAAGTCCATTACTCTCCTTTTGTTTGTGTCCGGGGGAAAAAGCCAGCGTATCGGGCGGGGTTACAGTGACGTTGTTCTCATCCGGGTAATTAATTTTAATGTTCAAGTATATCTTTATTTTGCAACCGATGTCAATTACGCCGGGTAGTTGATTATTCGTTGCCGGGTGCTTATCTTTTTCCCGTGCAGGCGTTTATCTTTGTTCGGGCTTGTCTCGCTTGAAATGTGATCAGCTCCAGCACGCGGCCCCTGGCGGGGCTTGGACGAGTAATGCCGCTGGCTCGCCTGCTTCGCTCTGCCCCCCGCTTCTGCCAGGTACGTCAAGGCAAAGCGGAAGAGTTAAAAATCGGACAACCATGACATGAACTCTATTGACCATGTCATGGTTGTGTGGTTTATGCTGTCCGGTGGGGGGGTGAAAAGTACAGGCGAAACTGGATGGAACAAGTGGAACGAAAAATTAGACCTAAACTGCTGAAAATAAAAAGAAATTCCGAAATGTGTGAAACATATAAAAAGAAAGCGCTGAAATGCGCCCCATCAAACTCGGAATCACCTGCAAAAACGTAAGCAGCTCAATATGGCGTCATTTTTTTCAAAAGACTCAAAATCAGTCATTTTTACATTAAAAAATGAGGAATTTTTCTATTTAAAGTTCTCATTTGGTTATAAAAACATTGAAAATGGCCTTCCGTGACTGTTAAAATAGAATTTCCTGATTTTTAAACAGGCAGCTTTTTAAAACTACAAAGGGTCTGGTTCAGAGGAGGCCGATGCTGACTTCGGAGCAAGTAAACAAACTGGAAGAAATCTGTAAACGCCATAACAAGGCCCAAAGCGCGGTTATCCCGGTGCTGCAGGACGTACAGGAACTGTTTGGCTACGTGCCTGAGGATGCTGTAAATTTTGTGGCGGACAGCATGGGCATTCCCCGCAGTCATTTCTTCGGAGTTGCCACCTTTTATGCCCAGTTCCATTTCAAGCCAAGGGGCAAGAACATCATCACGGCATGTTCCGGAACTGCCTGCCATGTGAAAGGCTCCGGCAGGCTGATAGACAACCTGGCCAGGGAGCTTGGGATACCCGAAGGGGAAGAGACTTCCAGGGACCTGCAGTTCACGCTAGAAAAAGTAAACTGCGTTGGGGCGTGCAGCATAGCCCCGGTGATTATCATAAACAAGGAAGTGCATGGAAAGATGAGCTCGGACAAACTCATGAAAGAAATAAAGAAGCTGAGGCCCGAATGAGTGAAGTTAATAACGGCGGCGTAGAGATAAAGGTTTGCATGGGCACCGGCGGCATGGCAGCCGGCGGCGAAGCCGTGCTGAAGGCATTCAAGACCGGGCTGGAAGAAAAAGGGGTTGCAGCCAGTTTCAAGCAATGCTCCTCCGGCAAAGTTGGCTGCAGGGGCTTTTGCGCCAAGGACGTGCTGGTGGACGTAACCGTAAACGGAGAGAAGACCACTTACCAGTACGTAAAGCCGGAGATGGTGGAGCGTATACTCACCGAGCACGTTATCGGGGGCAATCCCGTAGCGGACTGGGAGGTTGGCGAGGATTACCGCACATTCCACGGAAAGCAGGCGGAGCTTGTTTTGTCGGATTGCGGCAAGGTGGACCCGGAGGATATAGATTCTTACATCGCAAGGGGCGGGTACACAGCCATTAAAAAGGTGCTTGCATCCGCGCCGGAAGAGACCATAGATCTGATAAAGAGGTCGGGGCTGAGGGGGCGCGGCGGCGCGGGTTTCCCCACTGGCGTTAAATGGGAGGCGGGCAGAAAATCCCAGGGTGCCCACAAATATATAATCTGCAATGCGGACGAGGGTGACCCGGGCGCGTTCATGGACCGCTCCGTTATGGAGGGCAATCCCCACGCAGTGATCGAGGGGATGGTAATTGCCGCCTATTCGGTTGGCGCGTCCGAGGGTTACGTTTATATCAGGGCCGAATATCCGCTTGCGGTGGACAGGCTCAGGATAGCTCTTGATGCCGCCGGGCAAAGGGGTTATCTTGGCAAAAACATTCTGGGCAGCGGGCTTGATTTCCACATAAAAGTGAAGCTTGGCGCGGGCGCATTTGTGTGCGGCGAAGAGACTGCGCTCATTGCAAGCATAGAAGGCGAAAGAGGGATGCCAAGGGCGAAGCCGCCATTCCCGGTTACAAGCGGGCTTTGGGGCAAGCCAACCGTTATAAACAACGTGGAAACGCTTTCCAATATCCCCTACATAATCAATAAGGGGGCGGACTGGTTTGCCGCGATGGGCACGGAAAAATCCAAGGGCACCAAGGTGTTCGCGCTTACCGGCAAGGTGCGCAACACGGGGCTTATAGAGGTGCCGATGGGCATACCGCTCAGGGAGATAATCTTCGAGATAGGCGGCGGCATCGAGAACGGGAAAAAGTTCAAGGCGGTGCAGATAGGCGGGCCGTCCGGCGGGTGCATCCCGGAGCAGCACCTGGATGTAAACGTGGACTATGAGAGCCTGACCAGGCTTGGCGCCATAGTTGGCTCCGGCGGGATGATAGCGCTGGACGAGGACGACTGCATGGTGGATGTGGCCAGGTATTTCCTCAATTTCACGCAGTCTGAATCCTGCGGCAAGTGCGTGCCCTGCAGGATAGGCACAAAGCGCCTGCTGGAGATACTGGAACGGATCACGCGAGGCGAGGGCCGTGAAGGCGATATAGAACTTCTTGAAAACCTGTCAAATGACATAAAGCTTGGCTCCCTCTGCGGCCTGGGCCAGACCGCGCCCAATCCCGTGCTGAGCACGCTTAAATATTTCAGGCACGAGTATGAGGCCCATATATTTGAAAAGACCTGCCCAGCCAAGGCCTGCAAGGCGCTGATAACTTTCGGGATACTTGAGGAGTTTTGCAAAGGCTGCGGGGCCTGCCTGAGGGCCTGTCCGAACGCCGCCATAACGGGCGAGAAGAAAAAGCCGCACAAGATCAACCAGGAGCTATGCATAAAGTGCGGCAGTTGTTTTGATGTGTGCAAATTCAAGGCTGTAACGAAGCGGTAAAAAATAATCCGGATTCCGGTTATTCAATAAAGAGAAAAAACACTTAAAGGAGGGTTTTACCAATGCCGCTTGATCCGACCAAGCACCCAGACTGGCAAATAGCCGAAGCCGCCGAAAAGAATATGAAGACGGTGTATCAGCTTGCCGAGGAACTGGGGCTTCAGAAAGAGGAACTCCTGCCCCATGGCCATTACGTGGCCAAACTGGACTTTAAAAAGATCACGGACAGGCTTTCCGGCAGGCCGGACGCCAAGTACATCGACGTTACAGCCATAACGCCCACCCCGCTTGGCGAGGGCAAGTCCACCACCACAATGGGCCTTACGCAAGGGCTTGGCAAACGCGGCAAGAAAGTGATCGCGGCCATAAGGCAGCCTTCCGGCGGCCCCACGATGAACATAAAAGGCTCCGCGGCGGGCGGCGGCCTTTCCCAGTGCGTGCCGCTCACCCCGTTTTCTCTGGGCCTCACCGGCGACATCAATGCCATAATGAACGCCCATAACCTGGCAATGGTTGCGCTTACCTCCAGGATGCAGCATGAGTTTAATTACAACGACGATCAGCTTGCAAAAAGGAAGCTCCGCAGGCTCAACATAGACCCGCGCAATGTAGAGATGAAGTGGATAATGGACTTCTGCGCGCAGGCCCTGCGAGACATCGTTATAGGCCTTGGCGGCAAGCAGGACGGCTTCATGATGAACTCCGGGTTCGCAATCGCCGTCTCTTCCGAAGTGATGGCCATTCTGGCAGTGGCGAAGGACCTTAAAGACATGCGCGAGCGCATGGGCAAGATAGTTGTGGCCTATGACAAGCAGGGCAACCCGGTTACCACCGAGGACCTGGAAGTGGCCGGTGCGATGACAGCCTGGATGGTTGAGGCCCTGAACCCCAACCTGATGCAGACGATTGAAGGCCAGCCTGTTCTGGTGCATGCCGGGCCGTTTGCGAACATAGCGATAGGCCAGTCCTCGATAATAGCCGACAGGGTAGGGCTGAAACTGGCCGACTATCATGTTACGGAGAGCGGCTTTGGCGCGGACATCGGATTCGAGAAATTCTGGAACCTGAAATGCAGGTTCTCCGGGCTGAAGCCCCAAGCCGCGGTTGTTGTTGCTACCATAAGGGCGCTGAAATGCCATGGCGGAGCCCCGATACCTGTGCCAGGCAAGCCTGTGCCCGAGGAGTACAAGAGTGAGAACGTGGGCTGGGTAGAGGCTGGCACCTGCAACCTTATAAAGCATATAGAGACTGTCAAGCAGGCTGGCATCAATCCGGTTGTGTGCATAAACGCCTTCTATACCGATACAGACAATGAGATAAACGCCGTAAAAAGGCTGGCCGAGCAGGCCGGTGCCAGGGTGGCTGTTTCCAAGCACTGGCAGTACGGCGGCGAGGGCGCGCTTGAACTGGCGGACGCCGTTGTGGACGCATGCAACGAGCCTAACGAGTTCAAGTTCCTCTATGACCTGAGCACCCCGCTTAGAAAGAGGATCGAGCTTATCGCAACCAAGGTGTACGGCGCAGATGGCGTGGACTACTCCGCCGAGGCCGCGGCAAAGGCCAAGAGGATGGAGGAAGACCCTGAGACCGCCAAGCTTGGCACCTGCATGGTGAAGACCCATCTCTCGCTCACTGACAACCCGAACCTGAAGGGCGTGCCCACTGGCTGGCGGCTCCACGTTAGGGATATCCTTACCTACAAGGGAGCGGGCTTTGTTGTGCCGGTTGCCGGTGCGATAAAACTTATGCCGGGTACCAGTAGCGATCCAGCTTATAGGCGTGTGGACGTGGATACCGAGGCAGGCAGGGTTAAAGGGCTGTTCTAGAGAGCGTTCAATTCAAAGGCCGGAGACAAATTGCCTCCGGCCTTTTTTTATGCAATGGAACGCAGTTGCGTGTTTAGCGGGCACCTTATTCACAAATTAAGTTATTCCACCGTTACGCTCTTTGCAAGATTTCTTGGCCGGTCCACATCGCAGCCTTTCAGCACGCCAACATGATATGCCAGGAATTGAAGGGGCAGCACGCTCATGAATGGCGACAGCGACGGGTGCGTTGAAGGCACCGCCACGGTGTCATCGGCCTTTGCCCTGAACGCGGCGGGCTCATCGGTGATCGCAATTATCCGCGCCCCCCTGGCCTTTACCTCTTCCATGTTGGACAGGGTTTTTTCTATCAGGGCATCCGCCGGGGCTATGAGCACCACGGGCATCCCTTTTTCAAGCAGCGCTATGGGGCCGTGCTTCATCTCACCGGCCGGATAGCCTTCGGCGTGCACGTAAGAAATCTCTTTCAGCTTGAGCGCGCCTTCCAGCGCCACAGGGTAACTAATTCCCCTTCCCAGGTACAGGAAGTTGCCGGAATTCCTGAGCACAGTGGCAAGCTCCATCATTGGCCCGTCCAGCATCAGCGCCTTATCCATAAGCTCCGGTACCATCGCCAGCTGGTTCAGGAAATTGCCAGCCTCCCCGGACGAGATGCGCCCGCGCTTCATCCCCAGCACCGCGGCCAGCATGGCCAATGCGGCTACCTGGGCGGTAAACGTTTTGGTGGATGCCACGCCCATTTCCGGGCCGGCCTTTGTATAGAACACGGAGCCGGCCTCCCTGGAGGCGGTGCTGCCCACTACGTTGCAGATGGTGAGCGTTTTAGCGCCCTTGCGTGCTGCCTCGCGCTGGGCTGCAAGCGTATCGGCCGTTTCGCCGGACTGGGTTATGGAGACGAAGCAGGTCTCCTTGTCTATGAAGTGCGTTTTGTACCTGTACTCCGAGGCTATCTCCACATCTACGGGAATATGGGCCAGGTCCTCGATTATCCTTTTGCCCACAAGCGCCGCATAATATGACGTGCCGCATGCGACGAATTGCAGCCTTTCTATGGACAGGACGTTCTTTGCTGTAAGCCCGAACGCGTCAAGCAGTTTTCCCGGTTTCCCGGTCCACTCCCCAGTGGTATTTTTGACCGCAGCAGGTTGCTCGTGAATCTCCTTGTGCATGAAATGGCTGTGCCCTTCCTTTTCGGCCATCTCGGCGGACCACCCTATCTCCACGATTTTCCTCTGTGCAGCGCCCTTCTTGTCTCCGTTTGAAGGTATCTGCTCTATCTCGTATCCGGACTGGGTTATGGCGCATAGGTCTCCATCCTCCAGGAATATGAAGTTCTTGGTGTATTTGAGAAATGCCGGAATGTCCGAAGCGAAGAAATATTCCCCCTGTCCGATTCCCAGAACAAGCGGGCTGCCGTTCCTGGCCGCGTATATCCTGTCTTCCTCGTCCGAAAAGATAGCGCCTATTGCGTATGAGCCTTTTAACATTGGCAGAGCGCGCTTCATTGCCTCTTTTGTGGGCATGCCCTCCTTGACGAATTTGTATAAGAGATGGCAAATGACCTCCGTGTCCGTTTCGGACTGGAACTGGTGGCCCTGCGAAGAGAGCATCGCGCGCAAATCGTCGTGATTTTCAATTATCCCGTTATGCACTACCACAACACTTCCGGCCTGATGCGGATGCGCGTTTTTGTCCGAGGGCGCCCCGTGCGTTGCCCATCGTGTATGGCCCAGGCCCAGCCTGGCCGTGGGATATGGCGGGGGGAACATATTTGAGAGGTCGATTATCCTGCCACATGTTTTCTTGATCTCAACGCCTGCCCCGTTGACAAACGCTACCCCGGCGGAATCATAACCCCTGTATTCGAGCCGCTCGAGTCCACCAATAAGGACCTCCACGGCGCTCCTTTTCCCCAGGTATCCTACTATGCCGCACATTATTGTCCCTCCAGATTTTCAAATTAGGCTAACAGAAAAATCTTAGCAAAAAATATTCCGTTGTAATACTATCTGAAAAAAGTTTAATAGGAGCCTCATTGACAATTTCTATCAATTAGGTAGAACACTTTTTATAAGCAGCTCCGTGGCTCCAAACGCCTGTTTCAAGATAGCCTCAATACCTGCCTATAGCGGAATAAATCCTCTCAACGCCATAAAGGGGGCAGTTTGTTTTTCCGGGTGGAAAGTGTTGTGATGGCTATACATAATGCGTTTCAGCTTGAGCAGGGCGTATTTAACGTGGTTAATAAAGCATTGCCATGGGTTTCGGCGGAAAATTGAAAGTGAGCATGTTTTTCGAAGCAGTTAATGGACGGACGCGCCGTGTTGTGTTTCCCAGATGTTGCGGACAATGGGCCGGTTATGCCGGGCAGATGCGAAGCTTCTCCACATGTAAAGATAAGGGTATTTGATTGTTTATTACCTGTGAATTATTGCAATGTTACGACGTCAGGCTTGTGAAAAAAAACGGCAAGGACAAGAGTTTTATGGTAAGTATGTATCTACCAGTAAATTCCTTTTAATAGTTTCCAGCGCATGTTTCTGATGGATACATATGGATACATAATGTTACTTATTTATACATCAAACTCAAAAAATTAGATTTAAAAAATATCCATTCAGTACTTACGGCTTAATTTTTCCACTGCTGGCGGAATTGGCATGCCAATTGCAAATTCATGACAAAGACAAATGTTAAACTGGTACGCTGCATATGTTAAGTCCAGGCACGAATTTGTGGCTCAAAGTGAACTTGGCCGCAAGGGGGTGCAGACATTTCTGCCAACGATTAAAAAACTTAACCAATGGAAGGATAGGAAAAAGCTGGTTGAGTTTCCCCTTTTCCCCGGGTATCTCTTTGTAAATGTTCCTTCCTATCCTTCTGAGTTTGCAAACGTCCTCAGGACCAGAGGTGTAGTAAGCATTCTGGCATCAGGACAGGATGGGCCTGTTCCAGTGCCCCAGGACGAGATTGAATCGCTTAAGATAATGCTTACCTCCGGCGGTGATGGCGTAAATGTCTACCCTCATTTAAAGAGTGGAGCGCTGGTCCGGGTGAAAAGGGGGCCATTGAAGGGCGCGCGAGGGGCCGTCATGAATTCGGAAGGTGAGCACATTTTTGTGGTCAATATTGACATACTTGGAAGGAGCATAGGTATAAAGGTATATGCAAATGACCTTGAGCCGGAATAATCTTTTTTAATTATCGGTAGTATTATTTTCGAGATTTCCTTTTAATCCTTTCAAAGCTAAAGAACCTTCCGGTGTGTCTTCAGGCCGCTCCGGGATATCTCAGGAATATATGCAAAAGGGCGAAGCATTGCCAAATCGGCCGCATATCGGAAGACAAAGCAGGAACCAAAGGGGGAAATTTTTATGGAAATGACTGAAAGAGTCGGCGTAATCGGACTGGGGTATGTAGGGCTGCCAATCGTTCTGGAGTTCTGCCGCAAAGGTTTCAGCGTGACAGGGTTTGACGTGGACGAAAAGAAGATAGAGTCCCTGTCAAGAGGTGAAAGCTATATCAAACATATAGATTCAGGCAGCATAAGGCAGTGTGGAAATTTGTTTAAACCCACATCCGATTTTTCGGCCCTGAAAGACGTGGATTCTATAATAATCTGCGTGCCGACACCGCTGAATGAATACCGTGAGCCGGACCTCTCGTTCGTTTTCAGCACGGCAAAATCCATATCAGAGCACTTGAGGCCTGGACATCTTGTAGTGCTCGAATCTACCACGTACCCCGGAACAACGGACGAGGATTTGAAGGACATACTGGAGAGCAGAGGGTTGCGTGCCGGCGCGGATTTTAATCTTGCTTTTTCTCCCGAAAGGGAAGATCCCAATAACGGGCGTTTCTCAATGAGCATGATCCCAAAAGTAGTGGGCGGATTTACGCCTGCATGTCTTAAGCGGGCTTCCGCACTGTATAAGAACATTGTGGCAAACGTGGTCCCGGTATCGTCCACAAGAGTGGCCGAGTCCGCAAAACTTCTGGAAAACATATACAGGGCCGTGAACATCGCACTGGTGAATGAACTGAAGGTGCTGTTTGACAGAATGGGGATAAACATCTGGGAGGTCATCTCAGCGGCCAGCACAAAACCGTTTGGGTTTCAGCCATTCTATCCGGGGCCTGGACTTGGCGGGCACTGCATACCGGTGGACCCGTTTTACCTTACATGGAAGGCCCGCAAATACGACATACCTACCAAATTTATCGAGCTGGCAGGCGAGATAAACACGAACATGCCGTATTATGTTTCCCAGCGGGTTGTTGAAGCTCTGAATGACAACGGCAAAAGCATAAGGGGGGCTAGAGTCCTCGTGCTTGGGCTGGCTTACAAGAAGGATGTGGACGATGTCAGGGAGTCGCCTTCCTTAAAGATAATCGAAATACTCGGCTCCATGGGAAGCGAAGTGGATTACAATGACCCTTATATTCCTGCCGCGCCCAGAACACGCAAGCACGGCCTGAACAAGGGTTCGGTCCAGCTTTCGCAAGAGTCACTTGCCGGGTATGACTGTGTTCTCGTTGCAACTGACCATTCCGATTACGACCCTGACTTTATACTCCACAACTCTAAACTTCTTGTGGATACCAGGAATTTCATTAAAAACGGAAATGGCAACGGGAAAGTGGTCAGAGCATGATTTCCCTGTGCCATATAGTAACAAAGGTCATTAATCAGTGTAATCACCTTTTCGTTGCTTTGGCCTGACGTCATTCAAAGAAGGGGAAAATGCAGATACCTTTTCATAAACCATATGTAGAGCGTGAGGAGATAGAGGGAGTTGTTGATTCCCTCAGGTCCGGCTGGCTCACAATGGGGCCTAAAACTGTTGAATTCGAAAACAAATTCGCAGAATACGCAGAGGTGAAACACGCTGTTTCAATGAATTCCTGCACCGCTTGCCTTCATCTGGCGCTGAAGGCGGTTGGCCTGAAAGAGGGGGATGAGGTAATAGTACCCGCATTCACGTTTACATCCACCGCTTCAGTGCTCTCCTATTTCAGAGCCAGACCGGTTTTGGCTGACGTGGACCCTGCCACACATAATCTGGACGTTTCCAGGCTGGAACGCCATATCACCCCCAAAACCAGGGCCATTATCCCGGTCCACTATGCCGGACAGCCCTGCGATATGGATGAGATAAAGGAAATTGCAAGCCGACGCGGGATATACGTAATTGAGGATGCGGCGCACGCATTGCCCGCGTGGTACAGATATAAAAAAATCGGCAGTATTGGCGATATAACCTGTTTCAGCTTTTACGCGACAAAGACCTTATGCACGGGCGAAGGGGGCATGGCCACCACGTTCAATGACGAGTGGGCGGACCATATGCGAGTTTTGCGCTTGCATGGTATGTCACGTGACGCATGGAAAAGGTACGCAAAAAACGGTCATTGGCGCTACGAGGTGGTTGAGGCAGGCTGTAAATACAACATGACGGACATTCAGGCTGCAATGGGGCTTGCACAGCTTGAAAAACTGGAATGGATGTGGATGTGCCGCAAGGAGATAGCAGCAAGGTACACCGAGGCCTTTCTCCAGCGGCGGGAACTGATACCACCGGATGTCAAAACAGACAGGGAAAGTGCGTGGCACCTCTATGCGCTTAAGCTTAATCTTAATGCACTTAAAATTGACCGGGACCAGTTTATAAATCAGCTTGTGGACAGGGGAATCGGATGTTCCGTCCATTTTGTGCCGCTTTACCGGCATCCTTTCTACAGAGACACTTATGGATGCAAGCCGCATGAGTATCCTGCTTCTGAGTGGATTTTTGAGAGGGTGGTTTCTCTTCCTATTTATCCAGGGATGATGGAAGAGGATGTTTCCGGCGTTATTGATGTGGTGCTGTACCTTGCAGGCAAGTTTTCGAGGTGAGAAGGGTCCTTGACATAATCCTGTCTTTAACGGGTCTCTTGGTTTTTTCCCCCCTGATGGCCGTTATTGCAATAGTAGTTAAGACGTCAGATGGTGGTCCGGTTATCTTTAAACAGGAGAGGGTAGGCATGAATTTTAAACCGTTTTCAATCTATAAATTCAGGACCATGAAAGAGGACGGCAGAAACATCAATGCACCACTCGTCACATTCAGGGGTGATAACAGAATAACGCGGGTCGGAGCGTTCCTCAGAAGATACAAGCTCGACGAATTGCCGCAGCTTGTAAATGTGCTGGCAGGGGACATGAGCTTTGTCGGGCCCCGCCCGGAGGTATGGAAGTATGTTGACAAATTCAGGGACCAGTATTCCAAGCTCCTTTCGGTGCGGCCGGGTATTACAGATCCGGCTTCTATCGCCTATTCGGATGAGGAAAAACTTATCTGCCAATCAGAAAAAAGTGAGGACACATATCTGGCTCTAATTCTTCCTGAGAAGATCAGGATGTCTTCAGACTACATAGAAAAAAGGGGACTTTTGAAAGATATAGGGTTGATCATTACAACTGTCTTCAAAAGCTGGCGCCATAAGGCTGAATAACCAACAAAGGGAAGGCGCTCGACTATATGCTATTTAAAAAATTTAAACCACAATTGGACCAAATCAGGGATTTTGTTGCTAAAAACAGGGTGCCCGCATTCATCGGAATTGTTTTTTTTCAGGCCCTGCTCTCCAATTATTTTGCTTTTGCCCTCAGGTTCAATACGTTGAACCCCTCAGCCTATAAGGGTGGTTTCCTGCAATATCTGCCATTGATATTGGCCACCAGGGTCGTTTTAACTCTCCGTTTGGGCCTGCATAAGGGGCTTTGGAGATATGCTAGCATCAATGACATGCTTAAAATACTTCAAACCAGCACGGCTGGCAGCCTCTTCTTCTTTGCCGCTGTAAGATACTGGGATGGCAATACGGCATACCCGGTTTCAGTTTACATCCTGGACTGGCTCCTCTTCGTAACCTTATCAGCGGGGTTCAGATTTTTAATACGGGTGTTGCGGGAGCGCGTGAATCCTCAAGGTCCTTCCAAAAAAGTATTAATAGTGGGCGCCGGGGATTCGGCTGAGCTTCTAATCCGCGATATGGTGAACAACCCTGGATACGGTTATTTGCCGCTTGGCCTGGTGGACAGCGATCCATACAAAAAAGGGCTTACCATTAACGGCATTCCTATCCTTGGAGCGCTACCGGACCTTCCTGGCCTGATTAAAAAAATGTCTCCTGACGAGGTCATAATCTCTACAGATCCGAAGGACTCGCCAAAGGCAAGGGAAGTTTTTGATCTGTGCAAAGGCTACGACATACCGATAAAGAAACTCCCTTTATTAACCGACTTGCTGAATGGTAACTTGAAAATTTCTTCCAAGTTGGGCCAGTTCATGGTGGAAAAGGAAGTAATTACTTCCGGGCAGCTTAAAAAAGCCCTTCAGATACAGTTGAGGGACGGCGGTAGGTTAGGCGAGATTTTTATTAATGAGGGCTATATAAGCAGTGAAGAACTTGTATCGAACCTCCAGCAAAAATCAATGCTATCACAGATGAAACCTTTATGTCTGGAGGACTTGCTGCAGCGGGAACCCATCAGGACGGATATAGAATCAATCAGCAAGTATTTGGAAGGGCGTACAGTTCTTGTGACTGGTGCGGGAGGCTCAATCGGCTCCGAATTATGCAGGCAGATAGCACGGTACCATCCATCGGAACTTATCCTTCTTGACAGGTATGAAAACAATCTTTTCCACGTGGACAGGGAACTTAAGCGGTCGGCGGTGCGAACGCGGATTATCCCGGTGATCGCTGATGTGCAGGATTTCCGGTATCTGGATTATATATTCAGCAAATCCAGGCCGTCTATCGTATTCCATGCCGCCGCATACAAGCATGTGCCGATGATGGAGGACAATCCGTTTGAAGCGGTAAAAAACAACGTGTTTGGCACAAAGAACGTGCTTGAAGTTTCCGCCAGCTGCGGAGCGGCAAGCTTTGTCACGATTTCCACGGACAAGGCCGTCAACCCGACCAGCGTTATGGGTGCAACAAAAAGAATATCGGAGTTCCTGACTTTGAAAATGAACGGCTTGTCGATCACCAAATTCATGGCCGTGCGTTTTGGCAATGTGATGGACACTAACGGCAGCGTGCTGCCTGTTTTCAGGGAGCAACTGAAAAGAGGGGGGCCGCTTACAGTTACCCACCCGAATATGCGCAGGTTTTTCATGCTTATTCCGGAAGCTATACAGCTGGTGCTTATAGCCGCCGCAGCTGGAAGCGGCGGAGAGATTTTTGTGCTTGATATGGGCGAACCGGTAAAGATAATGGACTTGGCTGAAAACGTTATCCGCCTTTCAGGCCTGGTGCCTCATAAGGAGATAAAGATTGTGATTTCAGGACTCAGGCCAGGTGAAAAGCTCTTTGAGGAATTGATCGACTCCAGTGAAAAGATAATAGGGTCTTTCCATGAAAAGCTCAGGATAGCTATTCCTCAAGCCATGGCGCCTGACGGGCTGGACCAGGCTATTGAGGATATGGCAAGACATCTTAAATCATTTTCGGCTGAGGGGCTGTTATCGGTTCTTGGGCAAATAGTCCCTAATTTCAGAAAAGGCGGCCGCTGGCAGGATGATTTGGTTGAAACGGAAGTCGCTGTGTCAGGAACGGCGCACAGGTGAAGCCTGGAATTCTTATAGTGGACCACGAACCCGATGCCCTGAAAGTGCTTGCGGCGCTTCTAAGGCGGGAAGGGTATGACGTGATTGAATCCATTTCTGTTGAATGGAGCCATTTCCATACTGGAAGGCTCAAATGTGGACACGGTTATAACAGACATCAGAATGCCAGGCAAAGACGGGCAGGGCCTCTTTGAATTTATATTAAAAAAAGAGCCGGTTCTTTCTGTTATCTTTCTTACCTCTCACGGGAATATAGATTTAGCAGTCGATGCTGTGAGCAAGGGGGTCTTTCATTATATTGTTAAGCCGCCGGATTATTCCCGCTTAAAGGGAGTTCTGGCAAGAGCTGTGGAACAAAGGCAACTTAAACGTGAAATCGAGCGCCTGAAACAGAAACTGGCTGTACATAGCCGGCATAGGATTACCGGCGGGAGCGCTGGAATTCTAAAAATCCAGAAAATTATAAACTCTGTCCGTGACTCGGACAGCAATGTGCTTGTAAATGGTGAGACCGGCACAGGAAAAGAACTGATTGCATGCGCCCTGCATTTTGGCAGCATCAGAGGAAAAAATCCCTTTGTGACAGTTAACTGCGCCGCCATGCCGGGGCCATTATTGGAATCTGAGCTCTTTGGCTACGAAAAAGGCGCGTTCACGTTCGCCGGCGAAAGGCGGGCGGGAAGATTCGAGGAGGCTTGCGCCGGTACAATGTTCCTGGACGAAATAATTGACTGGGTACGGCAGTGCAGTCAAAGCTGCTCAGGGCTCTGCAGGAAAGCCACCAGCTCCTTGGCATTCTGTATATAAAAGAAACACATTTGTTTATTCATGAAACATAATGAATTAAACATATTATGCTAAAAAGAATATCCTTAGATGAATCCAGATTTTCCCGGATTTGTTCAGCTTTTCTTAAGACCTGGAATTTAATGGGGGCTATTGTGAGTGGTAATCAGGACCCATTCGCTTCAATATGCGCTCCAGATGAATTTTCGCTTGTGATTGCCGGCTTTCCGATGCAGCTGGAAATTCAGGGGAAAATAAAAAAAATGGATATTCCAGTGCTGATACTCCGGTTGGTTTAACAGGGAATTGATCGCGCCTCATTGAAACCCTTGACAACTATTTCCGCATGATTAAACCCACTAAATTACTATAGCTTCAGGTGGCTTTATATGATCATCCGCTGGCGGGTGGAGTCTGCCAGGGGCTTCACAATACGTTAGCCTGGATTTCCGGCACGGCAATTGCAAACATATTGAATTAGCAGGTAAAGAGCAAATGGTTAAATTGTGCGTCATGGCCAGTCCAACAGAGGTGGTATGAAGATACTTATTACAGGCAATATGGGTTATCTGGGCCCGGCTGTGGTCAGGCGTTTGCGTGCGAGCAGGCCTGATGCATCAATAATCGGCTTGGACAGCGGTTTTTTTGCAAGCTGCCTGGCTGGAAACGAATTTCTGCCTGAATGCATGATCGATTACCAGTGCTTTGCGGACATAAGGAATTTTCCCCATAAGGTTCTGGATGGAGTTGATGTTGTAATCCATCTTGCAGCGGTTCCAGGCGGTCCTGAAAGCCCCTTAATCGAGGATGTTACTTTTGAGATCAATTACCTGGCCACCATCGACCTGGCCCTGGAGGCGCGACGAAGGGGCGTAGGCGCGTTCGTATATGCTTCCAGCTGCAGTATATATGGCTTTTCCGCTGACGGCAAAAAAATGATGGAGTATGCAACACCAAATCCGCTGACCGCCTGCGCAAAGGCCAAGGTGTTTTCAGAAAGGCAGTTGGAAAGGCTAGCCGGACCGGGTTTCAAAGTAACATCGTTGCGTTTTCCGGCAGCATGCGGGATGAGCGAAAGGCTCAGGCTTGACCTGGTGCTGAATAATCTTGTGGCGTGCGCTTTTTCAACAGGGGAAATATCCGTGCCGGGCGATGGCGATGCATGGAAACCCCTGATTAACATCAGGGACATGGCCAGAGCTATCGACTGGGCTGCAAGCAGGGACGTTTACCAGGGCGGACATTTCCTTGCAATTAATGCCGGCAGCAATGACTGCAATTACAGGATGATGGATATTGCTCTGGCGGTTGGCGAAGAGATACCGGGCGTCAAGATTTACGTTGATAAATCAGCGCCACCTGAAATGAATTCCTTTGCGGTTGATTTCAGCCTTTTTAAAAAACTTGCTCCGGACCACCAGCCGGAGTCCGGTCTGCGCTTCACGATTCGGGAGCTTAAATCCGGAATTGAGAATATGGCCTTTGCAGGCCTCATTGCCAGTGCCTCCAGGTTCAACAGGTTCAAAATGATTGAGGAGTTGATGTCAAAGGGAATGCTCACCCCAAAACTGCTGTGGCCTGTCAGAACAAATGCAGGCCCGGAGAATAAAACTGTTCCAGACGGCGGAGATTACTGCCTGGGATATAGATGAATATGAAAATCCTCCAATGTGCTATCCCCGGGGTGTTCATAATAGAACCTGATGCGGGCGGAAACCGGCCTGCCGACCCATGGGGTTTGGCAGAACTGAATTTAATGTGCAAACCGGTACAGTCAAGCACTTCATTCAGCAAGAAAAAGGGCACAATCCACGGACTTCATTATCAGGCAGAGCCCTTCGGTGAGAAAAAGATGATCCGGTGTATGTTGGGGGCAGTATTCAACATCATAGTTGATTTGAGGATGGGTTCAGAAAATTATCTGAAATGGATATCGATGGAGTTGTCAGACCGTTCAAATAAGGTTCTGTTTGTGCCTGAAGGCCTTGCTCACGGATTTATGACCATACGGGACAACACCGAGGTATTTGTGGAGGTGTCACAATTTTACAGGCCCCAGCACGCCCGTGGCATACGCTGGGATGACCCTGTCTTTGGCTTTAAATGGCCAATGGAATTAAGGGCAATATCTGACCGGGACGGGTCTTTCCCTGATTTTACCCCTGACGATTCATGGCGCCAGGAGAACGTGTTTGAAAACATGACAAGTCCGGAAGACGCAGCCGCGTTGACGAAGTGAATCCCCCCCCGCAGCAGGATATTCAACCTCAAAAAACGATTATAATTGCAGCGCACCCTGATGATGAAATCCTTTGGTTCAGCCCGGTATTGGATAAGGCGGACGCTGTTGTAATCTGTTTTCTTGATATTCCAACGGACCCGGCTATAAGCGAAGGCAGAAGGCGGTGCATTTCCGGTTACCCGGCCTTGAACGTAAAATGGCTTGAAATAGAGGAGGCCGGATGCGCCGGCCTGGCTGATTGGAGGAAACCTTTGCCCACAAGGTACGGGGTCGGAATTCATAACAGGGGCGCAGCCTGCAAATATCGTAAAAACTTCGGAAGGCTGGTGGCCCTGCTTAAAACCATTCTGCCTGGGTACACGGTAATTTATACCCATAACCCCTGGGGGGAGTATGGCCATGAGGAGCACGTTCAGGTATACAGAGCAGTTAAACACGTATGCAATGAGCTGAACGGAGAGCAGTCTATTTGGTGCCCTGGATACGTAAGCAACCGGTCTGCCGCACTCATGGCTTATTATCAAAGCATTTTCCAGAACCCTTCCAGAATTTTCAAAACAGGCAAACGGGTACCTGGTTTGAAAAGGCTATATCAAAAACATGGGTGCTGGACTTGGTTTTCCGACTGGCAATGGCCTGCAGAAGAAATTTTTCTAATGGATGGGCCAGGCAAGTATGAAGACGGCTTGGCCGCAGGCTGCCAGACTGCCAGGAGACTCCCGGTTCAGTTAATAATGCTTTCTGAATAATAGGGGCTGTATACCGGCCTCAAGAAAGCCTTCTTGAAATCCCGGCCGTAAAGTTGTACCTTATTTGAAGGAGGCATTGCTGATATATGGAGAATTTGAAAGGTGGCCGATCAGGTATGACTCACCGGGAAAATCTGGCAGGGATTGCCCTTTTTTCAGATCTTTCCGATGAGGAACTGTTAAACGTCCGGCAAAGGATATCTATCAGGGACTTTAAAAAAGGTGAGATCATCCTTCAGGAGGAACAGACCAATGAGTTTATGTATCTCATTGTGGAAGGGAAGGTCAAGGTTGTTCAGATAACCGAGGACGGGAAAGAGACCATTTTGGCGCTGCACGCGGCCGGTGATTTTTTCGGGGAAATGTCCCTGATAGATGGCAAAACAGTTCCAGCCACGGTTATTGCAACTGAAAATTCACATGTAGCTATTGTCTCCAAAGCTGATTTCTACGAGATACTGTTCAGCCAGAAAAAACTGGTCACGCGGTTATTGTCCATTTTCTGCGCACGTATTCGTGAAAGTTATGAAAGAATCCAGATACTTAGTTTCAATAACGCAACGGCCAGGTTGAAGACCCTGTTTGCGATGCTCTCTGACACATATGGCATAAAAACTGACAAAGGCGTAAAGATAGATATCCGGCTTACTCATCAGAATATTGCCGACATGACTGGGATAACCCGCGAAACGGTCACGCGCATCTTTAATAAATGGAATAAGGACGGGGATCTGACCCTCAGCGAAAGATTTATGTATCTCAGTCCAGAGTTTTTGAAAAAGGATTTTTCGGAAATCGAGAAATAATCGCAGGCGGGACATAGTCAAGCACAAAGCCGGCGGAAACAATATTCCAGCCGGCCTTTTTTATTTCAAATTTCAGCATTCGGCTTTCAAATCTCCAATGTGACGGCCGTTACATACGTGTGACAGCTGTTACATATTTCACTCTGCACCTAAGGCTACAATAATTCAAGAGTTGTAAACCCGTAGTAAAAATCAACTGATGTTTCCGAAAAGGTAAACCCTGGGCAACCAGGGGGCGCAAAGCCGCGGATCCTGAAATCCCCAGCCGTACGCGAGGCAAACAGGACTGCCGGGCTGCCGTAGAAACAGTGCTTTCAACCGGGGTGTTATCCCTGTTGGCCTGTTTCCCTTTTAAAGGGAAACAGGCCTTTTTTGTTTGGAGGTTTAAAGTGGCAAGTAAGATTCTGAAGAAAAGTAAACTGGCGAGGCTGGTGCTGGCATTTCTGACGGTTCTGGTCTTTGGTGGATTGGTTTGCGCCGGGGCGGCATCTGCTGCAACCTATTACATATCTCCATCCGGATCGGACAGCTCCGCTGGAACAAACGCGTCGCCCTGGGGCACGTTTGCGCATGCAATGAGCGTTCTTCAGCCTGGTGATACCCTGTATCTTGAAGACGGGACGTACACCCCAAATAACAACCCCGGCCAGCCTGCTGTGCTGTATATTACGGTATCGGGCTCTTCGGGCAATCCCATAACGATCAAGGCTCTAAACGACGGGCAGGCAATTGTGGACGGTCAGCAGAGCGTTATAGCCTGCAGGGCATACCAAAGCTATATAGAAATAGATGGAATAAACTTCCGCAACAGCGGAGGCAACGGCACCAACTGGGGCCATGGGATGGACTTGAGCGGCAGTTACATAACGGTGAGAAGGTGCATAGTCAATGGCTTTGGCTATAATGACCCATCGGCCTCATCGCAGGAAAATAATTGCGCCGGTATTAATATAGGCGGCTCCAATGATCTGCTTGAAGACAACGCTGTCTATATTCCCTCAAGCACCAGTCAGTCATATGGCACACCACGGCTTGGTATCAATACCTGGGCCAGCAATACTGTCATAAGACGGAATTTCATTTACTGGCAGCCCGGCGGTTCCCCAGTAGGCCCTGGCAGCATTCAGGTATACGGGCAGAGCAATGACATTGTGGAAAACAATGTTATAGTTGGCGATCCCAGTAACGGGGGCGACGGGATTTTGGTTTGGGTGAACACTTATAATGGCGAGGCCCAAAACAACAAGGTATTAGGCAACGTTGTTATGAACACATCTATATGGGGGATCTGGACTGCAACGCAGGAAAACGGATCGGACCAGGTAAGCGGCACTGATATGGAAAACAATGTGCTGATAAATACCGGAGATGGATTCAGAAATGGCGGCGACAATAACCAGACGCTTAAAAACAATACTGTCGTTAACGCCGGGAATAATCCAGGGCTGAGCATTGTATCAATGCAGCAGTCGGGATATCCGGGCGGCTACACATTGAATACCAATGCGCAGAGCAACTCTTTTCTGAATTGTTCCGGCGGTGGGATATCGGCGTGGGGCAGTTATATAGGCTCTACATCTGAAGGTTCCAACAATTTTTACGGCACGTCGGCCAATAGCGGGACTGGTGACAGCTCAACTAACCCGGGGTACAATACTTCCACTTACGGCAATGGCGCATATCTGATGATACCTTCGGCCCTTGCAGGATCTAACATAGGCGCATCCGTTTTGTATGAATATCAAAATGGCACTTTAACTTCCACCCCGCTATGGCCATGGCCTATGGAAAGCAGGATACAGTCGGAGCTGGGAAGAAGCGTTACCTGGGCTTCTAATGGCGGCATCTGGCAGACGCTGAATGGTGTTAATTCGTCGTCATCGTCGCAGCCATCCGGTTCCGGATCAACATCACTCCAGCTTGTTTCGCCTTCCAATGGGCAGGTTACATCTACAACTGTAACATTTGCGTGGACGAAACCGGGGCAGGGCAACCCTGCTGGATACAAAATTTGGTATTCCAAAAATTCCGATTTGAGCAACGGCTCTCTTGCAACTGTAATAAATTCCTCGGCGCAGGCCCAGGCTCCAGTTAATTCAGCCTTTGCCGGGCTGGGGATGGGGCTTCTGCCTTTTGGGATAATGTTCCCGGCGGGCATCATATTAAATAATAAAAAGAAAAGGCTCCTGCTGCTGGCAACGCTCCTGGTTGCGGCTGTGGCTTTTTCTTCCTGTGGTGGAGGCGGCGGAGCGTCTGGAACATCAGCGGCTTCAGGCGGCAATACTGCATCAGGCAACTTGTCAACTACGGTCTCCGGGTTGGCAAGCGGTACTAAATATTACTGGGCAGTCCAGACCGTCGATTCAGCCGGGCATGTTACTTCCCAGAGCTCTACGGGATATTTCCAGACTCAATAGCTGCCCCGCAATTTTGGCTCTCTCTCCAATTTGGGGTACGCAGGCATTGGCGTACCCCTTTTTTTTAACTCCTGCAAATTAAAATTAATACCCTCCTGTGATGGTACTTACATTCTTTTTAGACACAAGGCAAGTACAATTAATCCACGTTCTTTAAATTAGCAGTAAACCTGATGTTGTTTCCGAAAAGGTAAACCCTGGGCAACCAGGGGGCACAAAGCCGCGGATCCTGAAATCCACAGCCGGTGAGGCGAACAGGACTGCCGGGCTGCCGTAGAAACAGTGCTCTCAACCAGGGTTTTATCCCTGGAGGCCTGTTTCCTTTTTTTGCTGGAAACAGGCTTTTTTTATTATGTTTGGAGGTTTTGAATGGGAAGGAAGTTTTTGAAAAGAAGCAAGTTGGTGAGGCTGGTGCTGGCATTTCTGCCAATTCTAGTCTTTGGTGGATTAGTCCATGCTGGTGCTGCATCGGCTGCAACCTATTACATATCCCCGTCCGGGTCGGACAGTTCCGCTGGAACCATTTCTGCGCCATGGCGGACGTTTT
Source organism: Nitrospirota bacterium (assembly GCA_021813405.1). Taxonomy (GTDB): domain Bacteria; phylum Nitrospirota; class Thermodesulfovibrionia; order Thermodesulfovibrionales; family JdFR-88; genus JAKAKS01. The sequence continues at coordinate 48,093 of JAKAKS010000051.1, read as the reverse complement.
CCCATGCGATGGGCATACTCAGCCCTGGCGACACTCTATACCTGGAAGATGGCACTTACACGATCAATAACGCCGGGAGCGGCTCCGTTGTGCTGTATGTAAGGGCGTCCGGCAACTCTTCTTCGCGCATAACCATTAAAGCCCTTAACGATGGCAATGCGGTCATAGACGGGCAGGGCAATTATGTTACATGCCAGGTCGCGGCCTCCTACGTGGAAATTGACGGCATCAATTTTAGAAACAGCGGCAACGGGTCTGGCTGGTCTCATGGAATTGAAATATGGGGAGGCAACGACATACTCCGTCGAGATATTGTGAATAAATTCGGCATGGGCTTCTCCGGCACGGTTGCCGGCGCAAGCGAAAACAACTCAATGGGTATAGAAATTGACAACTCTGCAGTAAACACGCTTGTGGAAGACTGCGCGGTATACGTTGAGAACGCTGCGAGCGCCTACACTACGATTGCCCCCCGCGTGGGCATCAACGTATATGGCACAGGCAGCGTTATACGCAGGAATTTCATTTACTGGCAGCCGGGCAACAATTCCATTGGCCCTAGCAGTATCCAGATTTACAGTGTAAGCAATGTTCTGGTTGAAAACAATGTTATAGTCGACAATGGCAGCGGGACGGACGGCATACTCTTCTGGGGACATTACAATGGGCTTACGGGCGAAAGGGCGTATGGCAATATCACCCGCAATATGTCGTCTTACGGCATATGGATCACCGTCGACAGCGGAATGGGCACATGCTCCGGCACCATTTTCAAGGACAATGTGGTCCTCAATAATTACGGATATCCTCTGCGTAACGGCGGCGACACAAATATGACCATTGAAAATAACACCGTTGAAGGCGCACACAATGCCGCCATACTGGTTGCCAATTTTGGCAGCAACAGTTATAACCTTGCAACTTACGTGTCGGGCAATTCTGCGATTAACAATCCGGGATGGGAGAGCGGTGGGCTTACCGGCGATTCCCAGAACAACTTGTATTCTTCCGGCTCAGGCAGCGGCAGCGATAGTTTTACAAACCCCAATTACGATTACTCCACTTACGGCCTTGGGGCGTATCTGATTCCTTCATCCGCTATCGGGGACCGCGGAGCCAATGCCCTTTACGAATACGTCAATGGCATGCTCACTTCCAGCCCGCTTTGGCCTTGGCCTATGGAAAGCAGGATACAGTCTGAACTTGGGATGAGCGTTACCTGGGCTTCAAACGGCGGTATCTGGCAGACACTGAACGGCGTCTATCCAGCAGGCACTACTTCCAGCTTAACTTCAACCGGGACGACTTCCGGAACTGCGTCTACCGGCTCCACGTCAGGGACTACGGCAGTGTCAACTGGGTCAACATCAGTTACTACATCAACTTCAACCGGATCTGCTTCGGGTAGTACAACAACGTCAACAGGATCAACTTCCGGCACCACAACAACGGGCTCTACATCCGGTACTACAACTACGTCAACCAGTTCGGGAACTGGCAGCATTACGAATTCCACCTCCGGTTCAACAACTGCCACATCTGGCTCTGTGTCGCCTCTGCTTGTATCGCCATCGCAAGGGGAGGCCACTTCCACAACGGTTACGTTTACCTGGGAAAAGCCTGAAAATGAGAATCCTTACAAATACAGGCTGTTGTATTCGAAAAATTCTGATTTGAGTAATGCATCACCTGTGGACGTTGCATATCTGATTAATTCCAGGGAGAATGACAAATCATTGTTTGCAGGGCTCGGAGTGGGGTTGCTGCCTTTTGGGCTTGTGTTTCCGGCGGGAATTGTGTTCACGAATAAAAAGAAAAGGCTACTGCTTATAGCAGCGCTTTTGTTTGTGGCTGCGGCCTTTTCATCGTGTGGTGGGGCAGGCACTCAGTCTGTCTCAAGCGGCAGCGCCAGCACAATATCCTATACGGTTTCGAACCTTGACAGCAGAAGCACCTATTATTGGGCAGTACAGGCGGTTGATTCAAATGGCCAGGTTATTTCCCAAAGCCCTACAAGTAATTTCCAGACTCAGTAACTCTCTTTTCGCCTCTGACTCACAGGGCGCACCTCCTGGTGCGCCTTTTTTTTCTTCTTTAATAAGTTACTTTATCTGAATTTTTTAAGAAAACTTACGTTTTTTTCAATTTCCCTTATGCCAATACGCGGATGGGTTGGAAGATTAATGGTCTGCTCACAGGCCTTCTCAGCATTAGGGCACATCCCTTTTTTATAACCTATTTTTTCCCAATTGCTCAAATTCGGATGGACTGGTGAAACAAACCAATCTCCCATTTCAATCCTGTTTCTCCGTGCAGATTCAAGAATGCCTTTTTTATCAGCTACGCTAACTGGATAGCGTAGAAAAACAGGTTCCATATAATTTGGCAGTCTTAACGGTGATAGTCCGGCCTGAGGCAGAAGGGTTTCATATTTGGAAACTACCCATTTCCTGTGCTCGATAACTGAAGCAATGCTATTTAATTTTTTAAAAAGCAGATTGATTTGCCAATCTGACATTTTTTTGGCATAAGCTGAAGGCATTTCGTACGAAAGCTCCTCATTGGTTGATGAACCAATAACCAGGCCTCTTTTGGACAGTTCTCTATAAATCTTTCTCGCCATCCAAAAAATAGAAGGTGTTAAAAAATTCTCGTGCATCAAATATAAAGCCCTTAAAAAAAAGCTTTCCATTATGGAAGGCCTCGGCAGGGGCTCGTAAAAAGTTTTTAAATCCTGCAAAGAACTGCTGTTGTTTACTTTGGCCCAGCCGCCCAGCCCGGTTGTGGCCGGCTTGGACCACTGTGAAGAAAAAAAAGCAGCATCTCCAAAACTGCCCACCTCCCGTCCCTTATACCTTGATCCGATTGCATGGCAGGAATCCTCAATTACAGGGATATTATGTTTTCTGGCAAGCGTAGCAAGAGGATCCATGTCAGCAGGTATGCCGAATGTATGCTGCGCTATGATTGCTCGCGTCCTTGCATTGATTCTTTTTGCAATGAATCCCGGTGAAATATTGTAAGTTCCTGGATCGATGTCGGCGTAAACTGGTCTTGCCCCAAGATAAGCTACTGCATTTGGTACAGCCACGCATGTAAAACCAGGGACGATTACCTCATCGCCCTTTTTTATATCTATTGATTTAAGAATGGCGTAAAGTGCTACACGACCCTTGTAAAAAAAGAAGTTGAAATCAGCCTGCAAAGGATTCCCTCCGTATTTTTTCCAGGCAAACCAAGGCGGCTAATTTATCGAAAGGATATCTTCCTGGTAGCCATTTAATTGAGGATAGCACGGGATAAAAAGCGCTTAATCCAAACTTAAGCAAAGGATTGTATACAACATTCAGCTTGCAATACTTCTTTTGAAACCCCAAACTGATAAGAACATCTTGATAATTAGTGTTGTGCGCAATAGACCTGTTGCCATTGCTCAAGATCATACCTTGTGAAACTACGTATTTTTTTATCAGTTCGTCAATAAGAGCATATGCGCTGCGATGTTTCAAATACTGGGGATCATATTTAGTAACATTTGTGGCCACCTGCTTTTCATCAATAATGCATTGGCAATAGCCAGCAAGGTTTTCGCGGTAAAAGACCCCCCAATAGGAAAATGGGCCTCCGAGAGTGTTTAATATTAAATTTCTGAACTGGTTTTGAGATACCGGGCTTTTCCCTTTATATCTCGTCACGGCCGAAATATAGCACTGGTAACCATTCATTGCCAGCCATTCTGCTCCGATTTCCTTTACAATGCACTCGCGCCTGCCTCGTTTAATATTTTGTCGAGTTTTTCCGCTAAGATTTGCCGGATCAAATTTATCACAAACAACATACCACCAGGATGTCTCTTTATCCTGGGGATCGCTGGAATAACACAGCAACCAGGCGTTGGTCAATTTTAATAACGATTTGGCTTGCTTGCTGTTTAGTTTGTAATATGCGGGGAAGGGTAGAGCAGGCATAACCGCACCCTGGTAAACACTCCAGAAAGCCCCGCCCTCATAAAAAATATCTTTTGGGGTTGCCTTGAGCCATGCTAAGTATTCACTTTCCATTATGCTCTCGCGAATAATATCTGCTTGCGAGAAATTCTCTGGATGTGCATTACAAGAAAATGAAGGAAAAACCTTCTTTTCATAACAAAATGATGGACGATTCGAAATCCATTTTGCTTGCACAATTGTTCATATGTCTGAATCATTTGAGAAGCGGTCAAATTTTCCGGATGATCGGAGTTGTAAAAGCTCATTCGTTTTTCAAGATGCAATTTATTGAATACATAGGGCCATTTCTTTCTCATTTTTTTACTAACAGAAGGTATAATATTAACGGTTAAAATCGCTGAATCTTCCATTATTCTGAAAATTGACGGAAACAATTCGAAATGTTCGCAATAAGATCCGTAGGTCGATATTCCATTGTCTACTACTATAAAGTTGAACTTTTCAGAGGTTTCGCATACTTCTTTGAATGAATCTGTAATTTTAATTTTTGCATTTGGGAATTTTTTCTTTAATTCGTTTTCGTATTTTTTGTCAATCTCCCATATTTCCAGCGAAGATACGATGTGGGCGTAGTCTCTTGTTACCCCGCTGCCATCAGCACCAAAAACCTCCAGCGCGGAAATGTCAGGACCTATCCACCCTTGAATTGGTTTCCTTATAATGCGGGACATAGGGCGCGGTATTATTTTTCTGAAGTTGACTTTGAGGAATATTTTGCATAGATCCAGTTTTTTTAGTATTCTGGATTTATTCGGGATAATCCTTCTTTCAAGAGTTTTATTATTCACACAGGGGGTAATCCTGATTTGCCGGAAATTTTGCCATAAAATAATCTATAACTGAGTTATCAACAGCAGGATCAAATTTCCTAGCGAAAAATTTCTCTGATTTTTCTATTTCTGGTACATCACCCATTTTCAGGATAACCGGGTGATTCCTATTCCTGCCAGCCTCTCCAAACCTGATATATGTCAGGTTATTACAAACATTATTAACAGAATATTGAGAGTTCATTATAATAGTCTGAAAAAAATATTCATCTGGAGCTAAGGCGTCCTTTAAGCTGTTATAATACCAATCATTTTTATCTACAAAGTTAATTATATATTCGGCTACATAGCCTGGTATACAGAACCACTGTGATCCTCTGTGCACATGCATTGGAAAAACATCTGGATTTGGTCTGACATTAATGCCCAATCTATATAAGTAGACTAATGCCAATCGCAAAATCCTAAATGGGTTCAGGGCGGAATCATGTTGCTTCCTGGCATATCGGGGCCACTTTATTTTCCAGAAATAAGAATGTTTGTCGTTTTTTTCAATTCTTTGAGCGTTCATAAATATTTTATCACGGTTTTTAGCCAGAAAATTTTCAAAACCATCCCTTATCATTAAATCCTGCCCACTTTTTAAGCAAACGAAATCATATTGACGCCCGGAGTTTACGGCTGCTCTTAAAAGATTAATTGTGGCATCTACCAGGCTTATATCCCCCCATCTGGTGTCAATGTTTACGTTAAGGACTATAGTTTTTTCATTACGAAATATTTTCGATGCAATAGAATTACAACTTTTTTTGTCTATATGTATGTAAATATCGGCATTGCTGTTGTTTGATAACTGCCTAATTAATGCGTTAACAGTAGCGGGGTTTTTATGTATAAGTAATATGTAAGCGATTTTAAGTGGTTTGTTTTGTGAATTTGAAGGCATGATTTCTTTAATTTATCTGATCAGAAATAGTCTGCAAAAATTTTTTAGCAAGTACTGAATAGTCATGATATTGCAGGACGAAGTTTCTTCCCCTAAACCCCATCGCTTCCCTCTCTGCTTTAGTCATATCCATTAGGCTAATGATTGCATCTTTAATTTTTTCGGGCGTTCTTACAGATATAGATACACCGCAACCACTCTCAGCTACAAGATCATTGCCGGCCTGAATCATTTGTATTATTGGTTTTGCTGACATCATGTAATCCATTAATTTATTAGGGCTTATTCCGTATCTGAAAATATCATTACCCTCGAGTCCTATATACAGAATATCTATTAATGATAATATATCCGGAATATATCTTTTGGGGACAGGATCCAAAAAAAGCACATTATCAAGGCCTATGCGTTCTGCCTTTTCGCGCAGCTTTTTTTTTTCCGGCCCCGATCCTATTAGTGCAAATGTCACTTGATAATTTCTCATTAAGGCAGCAGCTTCGAGAAGAATAAATAGGTCATTAGCACGCCCATGAGAGCCAGTATAGCCAATAATTAATTTCCCCTTTGCCCTCATTTTTGACAACTCAGAGGCAACCTGTAATTGGCATTCACTGTAGGCTTTCCACTCGGATGACTGTATTCCATTAGGGATATAAATACTTTTATTTTGATATCCTTTTGCTGCCAAGTAAGGATCAATTCTGGGCAGTAAAGATATAATGTCATTGGAAACACAGTATGCCATATCTTCTGCCTTTTTCATTTGTTTGATAAATGGATTCCGGCTCGAAATATTGCTCAATTCCGTCAATGTTAGGGGCCAAATATCTCTTATCTCAAAAACCAGTTTGGCTTTCGATGATCGAGAGATGCTGGATGCGCCGTAAATAACAAAAGGGTGAGGTGAAGAGGCTATTATAGCATCCGGCCGGCATACGGCGGTAATTTTCTTTCGAAAAATTCTGAGTAGTATTGCGAAGATTAGAATGTTTAAAGCTCGCCTTGCGCCATTCCCGGCATATTTTGGGGTCTTTATCCAGAGATATGAAATACCATCTATCAATTCATGCTTAATGAAGGTCTTTACCTCGGGTTGTATATTGCGTAAATGTGAAAATGATGCGGCAACGATATAAACATTGTGGCCTAGCTTTACCCATTCCCTTGCTAGGTAATAATGCCTGTATTCCATGCCATGTTGTGTTGAACCGGCGTAATGGTTAATAACCAAAATATTCATTTTAGAAGAGATACTTACCAAGGGTTTCAATTATTGCCATTCCCGCATGGCCGTTTCCATAAAGATTGCCTGAATAGTCTAGTTTTTTACTGTCAAAACTTTTTTCGGCTGAAATGATTGCATTTTTGTTGGCCCCTGTCAGAATATTAAATCCATGTTCAACCAGTTCAGTCCATTCCGTTTCCTCACGAAGTGTTATGCACGGTTTTTGAAAAAAATATGCTTCTTTCTGGAGTCCACCACTGTCTGTAAATACTGCTTTAGAATGTCTGAGTAAATTTAATAGATCAAAGTAGCCAACGGGATCGATTACGGATATTCCGTTGGTATTTATGTTAAACATAGATACAAATTTTTTAGTGCGCGGATGCAGCGGCAAAATCACTTGTCTTTTTTTTGCTATGCTTCTAAGGGCTGCAAAAATGTTTTTAAGGCAGGTTTTATTATTCGTGTTTTCCTCTCTGTGAATTGTAGTCAGATAATAGCCATCATAAGCGGCATCTAAAAAATATCTTAAATTAATTTGGGATTTTCCTGTCCGGCTATAAAAATTGACCGCATCGAGCATGACATCACCAGTATTAAGAACAAGAGGTAATTTTTCAAAGCAATTAGAAATGGAGCCGATTCCTTCTGAGTGCAAATTTTTGACTGATGTCTCCGTTGGACAAAATAAAAAATCGGACAAATGGTCAGTGACTACTCTGTTAGTTTCCTCTGGCATTCTTCTATTAAACGACCTAAGGCCAGCCTCTATATGCGCAACTGGCAAATGCAGTTTCGATGCAGCAAGTGCACCGGCCAGCGTTGAGTTAGTATCGCCATAAACTAATACGGCGTTGGGCATGACGGATTTTAAAATTACCTCAATGTTTTCCAACATTCGTCCGGTCATTGCTCCGTGCGAGCAGTCGCAAATGCCTAGATTATATTGTGGTTCAGGTATTTGCATCTCTTTAAAAAAAATCTTTGACATATTATTATCATAGTGCTGGCCGGTGTGTATTATAATTTCTTCTATATTATTATCAGGATTTTTTTTGTTGTATATGGCTATTTCACGCGATATGACGGCGGCCTTTACGAATTGAGGTCTAGCGCCTACTATGGAAATAAGCTTCATTGAGAATCCTTTTTTTTAAACGATTTAGTATCTAATTCGGCCGAGACCAGTCCGAGAGTTAGAAGAGAGCCTAAATGTTTGTTATTTATTTGGTTGAGTGATGCCCTTCTTTGTATAAATCCGATTTTTTTAAGCCTATTAAAAGAGTCAGACATAATTTTTGATTTTCTGATAATAGGATACAAAGCAGGGTCATTAAGATTTTCAGACTTTTTTTTGCTTGTAATTCTCAACTTTACTAAAGCACGTTTCATTTTTTCCTGGCAATAAAACGGTAAATCAGTAATCATATCCTTAAAATTATAAGAGACCGAGATGCCATTTTCGTTTGTCGCCAGTTTTGCAATTGCTGGGTAGAGTTTAGTTAACTCCTTTCTGTGGATCAAATTATATAGCCGGCTTCGTCGCGATAAATTAAAGCCTGCGCTGGCCAGCTCCGGATCTAAAAAAGGAGCATAGCATTTGAGAAAAAAACTATGAGATGTCAATTCTCTTCCTGCAACGCTTCCCATTATGATATGAAAATATATATTGTCAATTGTTCGAGTATTAATATCTAAGGTATATGTTGAAAATAGTTTTATTAAATTATCTCTCAAAAGTATGCTTGCATCTTGTACCGCTCCGTATAGTATGCCGGTTAATGAATTGTTTGCCAGTATTCTCTTATCTACAAATTTTTCAATGCCTGGGTTTTTTTTATAATAGAACGGGAATTCGTGCAGCCACCAGTAATCTTTGAATAACTCTCCACCAACACCTGAAATGATTGTATCAATTCCTCTTTTTTTCCTTTCAATCTGAAATTGATATAAACGGTGATAATAGATAACGTCATATAGGCCATCCGTGGCTTTTACTAAATTTCTTAAATCACTGAAAAAAAAGCGTGCTGAATGTATTGTGCCAAACCAGGGACAGCCGACAGCTTTAGCTACTTTTTTTGAAATCGCTATATCTGGGTAAGTTTCTTCTCCGCCTGTCATGGCGGTCTCGAATTTGCTTCCGCTTTGACGCAACATGGCAGTAATAAGCCTTGAATCAATTCCCCCTGTAAGATCTACACTAAAATTGCAATTTTTCAGTGAGATTGCTAATTCATTAAAAAATTGTTTAAACGATAGTCTGCCAGTATGATTAAAAAATACTGGTATTTTTTTATTTCTAATCTCAATTGTTGCTTTGAATTGGGTAACACAAACTATTTCATTATATAAAATTTTTTTAATCTGCGGTATAAAAGTTTTGAATGAATAAAAAAACCCAAAATGCAAAAATTCTGCTACTGCAACCGGATCAAAATCTGCCGAGGAGTAGGAATTGTATTTTGCTAATTTTAAAAAAGAAGAAGACACAGTTGTTTCAGTATAAAAAGAATGATATAGTCCAGAATTATCCACGAATGCAAATGTTTGCCCGGTTGCTTTTAAAGTGATTAAAATAAAAAAAATTCCTTTTAAATAACTGCAGGCTGACTCAATTGGTTCTTTTTCTAGATACCGAGTGAAGGATTTAATAGATTCTTCTCCTGAGGGCACGCCAGGCATAAACACAAAACCTTCCCAATAAATATTATATAAATCACTGATCAGCAGTCGAGAGTTCTTTCGCTCATTGTCTATCTGAATTTGTGAGGTGTTTAACCAGTTCATTATAAGTTTGTGATAAAAACCAGAAGTATATTAGGAATGGACCTTTTCCAATTCCAGAACGGCATCATCGAAGCTAATGAATTCGAAGCGATTTAGCTGTAAATACTCAATTGTCCACATGTACCACTTTTTCCAAGTGATAAAACTGTCACTAAAGTACCTGTCATGAAACAAGATCGTAAGGTATTTAAGATCGAGCTTCAGTCCTTTACTGATTATTTTTTCTGTATGTATTTTGGCTTGCTCCAGAGTCTGATCTTGCCAATGCCCATTCCTTGATAAAATATTGCCGTCCATAATATGTAGTGGAAATTCCCATAGGTTTGATATTTTAAAGGGTGCTCTTAAAATTGGAAGTGAGCTGTCAAATTGGTACCCGGCTTCGGCCAAATTCGCCAGCGTTTTTTTGTTGCTCCTGAGATAGTGCATTCGTATGCCTATTTTATTTTTTTTTGTGATTTCCGCAAACGAATTATATTCTTTTCTAATTTCTGTTAAATCATCAAATGAGATTCCATGGACGCCTGCATTTAAGCCCTCCCTAAAGACTTTAGTTGCCCAGTAATTGACGTCTGATAAGGGATAGGTTAATAACATTCCGTTTCGAACTCCGAAAAAAAAAGTTGAAGGAATATCGTTTGCTTTATCGTACTTAATTAACTCATCCAAATTGTTCCATTTGTTTTTAATTATATCATTAAGTCTTTTAACTACTTCGCTGAAAGTAATGAAATTTAAACTAAATTCAATGGCGCTTCGCATTATATGCTTGGGAATAAGCATATCTTTTCTGTGTTCCCACACCGAAATGTGATCTACATCATGAGACAGTATGATTTTCATTAAAATAAATTCCTCTTTACTACTTTTAAAGCGATTTCCAGCGGTAACGTTGCCTTGTTTACTCGATAATATGGGGTCAGCTGTCCTCCAAATCCTCTTAAGTATTTTTCTATGGGTGGAACCATTGACCCCTCAAAGTCAAATTGACTTAACCCAATATATTTTGAATATTTAACTGATTCCCACATGCACAGCGGACCTGCCCCATGATGTTTATTTTCTGAATCATATCCGCCAAGCAAGTAATAAGCAGTCATTGCATCGTGAACGCAAAAGGTTGTTGCCACGGGTTGGCCTTGCAAATAAGCTGCAAACGCGAAGCTGTTTTCATCATTTGCAAAATTAAAAAGAACCTTATTAAGATTAATGCTGTCAATCGCTTTGTTTTGCCTGGTGAAGGTTTTTGATGCGAGAGAGCTGACAACGTTATAATCATCAATTTTTTTTATTTTAAGCCCATCTTTGAGCCCTTTTGAAATGCTTTTCCTTTTTTCACTTGACATATTATTCCACAAACTTTTAATGTCGTCATCAAGACTTAATATATACGTATATTGGGGGATAACCTTGAAATTGCGCCAATAAAATGGCTGAACATCTAATATTTTTTTGTCTAATGCAAAAGAAATTACAGAAAAATCCATAGAATCAATTTGTGCTGCAAGCAAAGAGCTAATCTGCTTGCATTTGTCCATGAAGCGAACAGGGTTTGTTGTTTCGTTTTTGAAAAAAGGCCCTATGCTTGGAGTTAGCGGTGGATTGCAATACACATGCAGTCCGCATTTTTTTTTAACATATGTATAATAACCACCAATCAAATTATGTCCGCCGTCGTATATTCCATAATGATTTATTTCCTTTTCAAATAATTTCGTCCAGGCTGGGCAGTCGAAAAAAGAGCCGTATTGCTTGGTAGTCTGTTCATAGTCTTCCAGTTCGTTTTCGGATATTTTTTTTATATACATAATTATATTTACCGCTCAAGAGAAGAATAAATATTTAATAGCTTTCTTTCCATTACCGGCCAGGCAAAATTGTCAACGGATGCACATTTTGCCCTAAATCCCATTTCCATAGCCTCTTTGCGGTGTTCGATGAGATAACCGATTGCGTCAGCAAATGACGATGCCGAAGTGTCATTAATGACAATGCCGCATTTTATATTTTCAATTATTTCTTTCATATTTATGCAATGGCGTGGAACTATAATTGGCATACCAAAATGCATATAATTAAAAAATTTGTTGGGACCTGCTATTACGTGATTTGGGCTGTCATCAAATGCTACAACGCCTATATGGCATCTCTGATATGCTTTTTTCAATTTGGTGTAATCAAGCCAGCCTGTAATTTCTATGGCGGAACTCAAATTATTAACTTCTGTATATCGATTGAACCAATTTCTTTCAACTCCCGCTATATCACCGATAATTTTTAGTTTTACGTTATATTTAGCGGTAAGTAGGTTGAGGGCGGTTATAATTTGCCTCAGGCCTCTTTTGAATGTTAAGCTGCCTTCATGGCAGATTACAATTTCATCCAGCCAGGGGGGGGTATCACTGCGCCCTAAAACCTCGGGTAGCGCACCATTGAGAATAGTCTTCGTTTTTACGGCGCCGAGCATCTGCTCGAAATGCGTGGATATAGGCAATGTTGCTCCAATTACGATGTCGCACTTTTTTATCATTACGTTTTCCAGTTTCGAGTAAATCACAGAAGCTAAAGGCCGGAGGACATTAGGAAACCGTTGTGAAAATGTAGAATGATACATTTCGTGGCTGTCAAATATTACGCAGCTGTTAATTGCTCTTTTCAATTGCACAGCCGCAAGAAGAGATTCGGGTTCATGGCAGTGATATATATCTGCTTTTAGTTCAAGACCTGTTTTATAAAGTTCATTTATAATTCTTAAACGATTAATCAATTTACCGGGTTTTATGCCCAAAAACTTAAAGGTAATTCCGTCTGTTTTTTTAGGGGCAGATGATTCATAAGCGCTGACAATCCATATGTCTTTGTATTTTTTTGCAAGAGATATGGCTTCTTTATAAAATATTCTATCGTCATTAGGTTTATGCGAGCTGGTTAGGTGGCAAATTCTCATCGGAGGCGGTTAGTTGTCAGGGGGTATTAACTTATCAAAAAGTCCGACAACTTTTTTTGCGTTGCTGTCCCACTGAAAATTTTTTTCAATTATCGCTCGACCCTGTTGCCCCATGTCTCTGGCTAGTGCATCATTTGTGAGGACTTTATGTATTGCGTTTGCAAGGCCATCAGAATCATTCGCATTAATCAAAAAGCCATTTAGCCCATCCGTAACGGCCTCAGGAATACCACCAACATTTGTAGCGATGACAGGCAGTCCGCAAGACATTGCTTCAAGAATCGCGTTCGGTAGTCCTTCCGACAGCGACGGCAAAACAAAAATATCAGAAGCGTTTAGGTGTTTCACAATTTCAGTTGACGGCAATACACCCATCTGCCATATTTTAGCTGACTCAATGTAGTGCTGCTTAAAACTGGTTACTGGATTATTGCGATGAAAATCACCAATAATGAAAAGATGATTTTTTTTTAGCCTTCGGTTTAGTTTTATAAAAGCACTCAGTAAATCTGATATTCCCTTTGATTGCGTGACGCTGCCCACGAATGTAATTACTTTTTCTTTTTCTTGAATACCGAATTTACTGCGAATTTGAATCCTGTCTATTGTCCTAAATTTAAACATATTGGAATCGCACCCGTTATAAATTATCTCGATTTCCTTTTTGGGTTTTGCGATTGTTAGAGCGGTCTTTTTTAATGCGTAACTTACGCTAATTATTTGATCTGCTTCCGAAATAACTTTTTTCGTCATACGAAGTGAATACCAATCATATTGCGGATATAGATTTATGTCACTTCCTCTTAGAGCACAAACCAATGGAATTTTGTACTTTTTGCTTAGCATCAATCCTACATATCCGGGCGCTGTAGCGCCATGGGTATAAATTATATCTGGGCTGAATTGTTTGACTAGGGTAGTGAAAAAATTCATTAGAGACAAATATTGTGTATAACAAGAAATAGGATGAAACCATTTTCCAGGCAGACGTAAATATCTGGGGTAATAAACTGGAATATTATCTATAATGCATTTTTTTGAGATCATTCGGTATGAACTCAATCTTTTTCCGCTTGGAATCATCCTGGGCCAATACGCTGAAGGCACTACAGTCGTAATTTCGTGGCCAAGGCTTTTTATGTATTTAATCTGATTATGAATGAATCCCCCTCCCATATTAGGAGGATACATATTTGATATAGTAAAAATTCTCATTGTCGTGAATACGGCTATTTAGAGCAGAGTGTCCGATTCTGAAAGTAGTTTATCAATGAATAACAAATGCCACAATTCGAGGCACAGGAGTGTCCATAAGCGATAGGCGTGGTCGCGCCTTCCAGATTGATGTTCTGTAATGAGCCTTTGAACACAGGATATGTTGAAATAGCCCCTTTTTTGTGCACGCGCACTCAATAGTACAGAAGGAAGCAATGCACGCAGTTCATTCCTAAACCAGGAACCCACTGGTATTCCGAATCCCCATTTTTTTCTGTATACAGCCTCATATGGTAAAAATCGGCTTGCCATTTTTTTTAAAAGGTATTTTTGATAACCGTGCTTAATCTTAATTTTAGACGGAATTTTTGCGGCGAATTCAATCAGTTCATAATCAAGATATGGCGACCTGGCTTCAAGCGAGTTCATCATAGTTGCAACATCCACTTTTGTCAGATAATCGTTCGGAAGAGCAGTCTTAATTCCCATATAAAGTGATTTATCTACTTCGCAATATCCGTCGGTGCTGGTTAAGTAATTTTCAAAAGTGCTTATTGGGGTGCGTCCAGACAGTTGCCTGTAAAAGTCGGGTGAATATATTTTGCTTCTTAATTCAAGCCCGAAAACCCCACCTATTTTCAGGCTGTCTTTGAAAGTCCCTCTGCCATAGCGCACAAGTGTGTGAATTTTACCAAGAGGGCCGGGCCGTCCGGTTACGGAAGTGATAAGGTTTAAAATAGGAGGCGCGATATTGTTTCTGAAAAATTCAGGGAGATATTTCCGGTACATTCCTGAATAAAAATAAGCAACGGAACTGCCATACCCGCAAAAAGATTCATCACCGCCGTCTCCGGTTAGCGCCACTGATACGTGCTCCTTCGTAAGTTTTGAAATATAAAAAACCGGTATTTGGGAGGCATCAGCAAAGGGTTCTCCATATGCCCAGATAATTTTTGGGAGGATGCCGACATTAAACGGATCTGCAATAAATACATGATGATCTGTTGCATATCGCTTTGCAACCATGTTTGCGTATTTTAGTTCATTATACGATTCTTCTTTAACGCCCATTGAAAATGTCTTTACAGGTGTGCCGGATAAGTTAGCCATAATAGCTACTACTAGGCTGGAATCCACACCTCCGCTTAGAAATGCCCCTATGGGTACATCGCTGATCATTCTTTTCTTAACGGCTGATACCAGACGTTTCTGCAGTTCGTCAAGATAATCATCCTCGCTCATTTCCAATTTGTCGGCAAAGCTTAATTGCCAGTATTCGCCATGTGTTTTCTTTTCTTTTTTAAAGGATAAATAGCTTGCCGGTGGTATTTTTTTTACTTCTTTAAATATCGATCTCTCTTGCGGGATGCAGTAGAAATACAGGAAATCATCGATGGCATTTGAGTCCAGAGTTAAATCTTTTTCGCGCGCCAGATAGATTGATTTAATATCGGAAGAAAAGTATATGGTGCCATTGTGTTCCATATAGAACAGCGGTTTTATTCCAAGCCTATCTCTTGCAAGAGTGAGTTCTTCTGTTGCTGAATTCCAGATTGCAAACGCAAACATGCCATTTAGTTTCCGGAGAAGCCCTTCTATCCCCCATTCTTCATAACCATGAATCAGAACTTCAGTATCTGTTTGAGAAAGAAATTTATGCCCTTTTTCAGCTAGTGTACTTTTTAGTTCCTGGTAGTTGTATATTTCACCGTTGTAGACTATCCATATGTTTTTATCTTCGTTGTGCATAGGTTGATGGCCAGCATCGGAAATATCCAGTATACTGAGACGCCTGTGTCCAAGGCCTATATGTGGCCCTATGAACATGCCAGCATCGTCAGGCCCTCTGGCGAGCATTACGTCGCGCATTTTCAATAGTATTTCTGAATTAATGCTGGTGTTTCCCTTATCGTATATACCGCAAATTCCACACATAATTTATAACTGTACCCGGGGCTGCATTTTTTTTGTCGGGAGTGGCTTCTCTTCTGAGATGTGCCTGTACATGATTATTATCATCCACAGTAGCCAAAAGGACTTGTACCAGACAACATCCTGAGACAGGCTGCCTGTGATAATTGCCGCAAACGCCGCTTTAAGCGTGATATGATCCATGCTATTGCTCCACTTTTTAGAGCCGATCGACAAATAGTTCATAATCAAGGCGGCAATCATCAACCCGCCCCCGATAATCCCAAGCTCAACAAACATCCCGATAAAAATATTGTGTGGTGCCCTGTCCAGGCCCATGTACACTGGTGTGTAGTTCACAAACTTGGTGTAGGCATATGGAAAGCAGTCCAGGCCCGCCCCAAAAAGCCAGTATTTCTCTAGTGATTTTAATCCTACGTGCCAAATATCAAATCTGCCGCTGGCGTGCGATGCAATTGAGTTGTTTATTCTGTTTACAAAAAACTGAGGAGTCATTGAAAAAGCGGTGAGTAGCAATATTATGGTTACAATAACGGATTTAAGCCTATTTCTTGCATAAAAAATAAAAAAGCCCATAATCACCAGCCCCGCAAACAACCCGCCGCGGGACCCGGTCACGACTATTCCGAAAAACATTATAAATGATGAAATAAGGAACAATCCCTTTAACACCATTTTGTTTTTTTTCCATAACATGCCAATGCATATTGCAAGGGGCAGCAACATATCGAATGCCTGTTTGTTGACTCCGCCAATTCCATTATTATCGTCAAGGGACATTAACGAAACCCGTTCAGCCTCACCAAACTGCATCAGACCCTGGTGATAGGCAATTATGGTCATTATGGATGAAAGGAGGCCGCCGGCGAATATGAACCACTTTACGGTTTCGTATTCTTCCTGGCTTACATTGTAGGCCGATACAGCCAAATACAGGGATGTAAGGCCCAGGATCGTCATAATCCTTACAGAAGGCATTTCCCCCGAAATCCCCCAAAATGCCGACAATATGCAATAAACCGAGAAAAGAACCCACCAGATGCTTAGTTTGTCCGGTGCTTTGATTTTATTTTCAAAAACACCCTTAAGCGGAAGCGCAAGGATAGCGGCCGCTCCCAGCAGCCTTGTCAGTGTGGCCCCGTGTTTTGCACCGCTCATTATAAGAAGATTTTCGAAGGGTATCGAAAATGTATATAAACCTAAAGGAAATAAAAACGGTTTTTTTAGTGAAAGATATAAAAGCAGAGGCGCTACTATTATTAAAAAACCGTACAGCCAGTTGAATTGAGTGGTTGCCACAGTAACTAAAATAGCCAGAGGCAGAACGATAGTTGCTATCAAGAATACCGGATTTCTTATTAATGATGTACGCATTGTTCTCATAAATTACTTTTATGCCCCGTGTGAAATGTTATGGCATTCAGCAATTTGGCATATTCAAAGGCTATGGACTGGAATGAATATTTTTCGATTGAAGTATTTCCATTATATTTGACCAGGCCACTTAAAACGAATTCATCGTAATAGCGCATGATTGACGATGCCAATTGTTTTTCGGTTTCAATAAAATCGCCGGAACTGGTTCCCAATAATAAATTTTTTACGATGCTATTGCCGCCACCAATAGCCAGAATCGGCCGCCGCGCGCCTAGGTATTCAAATAGCTTTCCAGTATAAACCCCCTTTTCCCTGCTTTCATTCCATAATAAAAGCAGTAATAGCTGCGATTGGCTCTGCTTTTTAATTGCGTCAGAACGGGGTATGTCCCCGTGCACACGGACTATTCCGTCGAGATTGAATTTCTTGATGTCGTCAAAAAGCCATTTTTCTGCCGGTCCATAAAATGATACTTCTACCATATCCCTTTTAATTTTATTTGCGTCGATAAGCTTGGCCAGAGTTTTTAGAAGCATAACCGGGTCTCTTTTACCGTTATACAGTCTGCCGGTATGCGTTATGCTGAATTTATTAGGCACTGTTGCGCGGATCTCTTCAAATTCATCCGGATCAAAACCGTTGGTAATGCACTGAATTTCCTTGCCAGTGTGAAGTTTGGCAAGCTCTTCCGCCAAAGCGCTGGAGATTGTAACAAGTGCATTTGCGCCAGAAAGGGTATTTAGCTCCAGTACCTGCTCAAAAAAGCGGAGGGGTTTGGATTTGTTGTAGTAGTGATTTTGCGTCCAAAGGTCCCTCAGATCGGCAATCCATGGTATTTTAAATTTCTTTTTCAACCTGCTTGCAATCAGATGGGCCGTAACCGGCGCTGAAGTGCTGATCATGGCATCAATTTTCGCCAATCTAATCAAATTTGTTGCTGAAGCCATGGCGTGCCTGAGCCATCCGATTTCATTGTCTGGGAAGGCAACAATTTCCCTAAAGGCCTTTATAGCCTTGCTCTTCAATGTGGGGTATCCGAAATCCTTTGCTACCGGTATGCCCAGTTGCTGATGCATGCCGTCTCCGGCTTTGAATCCGAATATTTTTTTTATTTTTGCCAGCCGGTCTGAGTATTCCGTTGGAATAATTTTTATTCCGGCCGGGGAATTGCCTGGATGCTTAACAGTAAGCACAATAGGTTCCCAGCCGTAGTATTTCAAGTATTTGGCTATTCCGTAAGGACGTTGGGAGCCGATTACCTGCATTGGAGGAAAGCAATATGCGATTATTAAAACTTTTCCATTCATTTGTATTCAGATGCGTAGACTCTTTTCAAGGTCTTCCATAAGCCCCCGGCAGAGGCCCATGTTGGGCTTACACCGAATTCGGATTTTATCCGGTTTTCCATCGGCCATGGCCAAAGCGGAGTTCTGGTGAGCGCTCCATTCAAGTAACGGTACAGAATCGAAGCCCCTATGCCGCCCCTATTTTCGCCTTTCCCTTGCAGTGTCTCAGGCACCATGAGAAATGCGCCATAACCATATTCTAAATATTTATACGCCGGATTTATGCGGTAATCGTGTTTTCCCGATTCAATGCCGCAATATGGGACCCGCACGTCAAAATAATTGTTGTAAGCTTGATTAATGCCGCCTATGAATTTACCCGATATGCAAATGCCCATACCGTCTTTTACAAAAGAATTATTTCTGGATACCAGGCTTATGGTGAAACCGGAATCATGAGGCGAGTCTGGCTTGAATGCGGAAGCATCATAGGCCTGGGATGAAATGCCATATAGGGTATTATTTAAAAATTTCATTTTGTCATCGCCACCCTGGCGTATTCCTAACCGCGAGAACATGGCTACATTATTTTGAAACGTGTTGCCTGTAATTAAATGTTGGGCGCTGATGTTTTGAAATGCCCATGACGACGACTGTATTACAATGTTGCCTAAAATTCTGTTATGGTCCGCCGAGCGGTTATAGGTATTTGCCCAAACAGCTATCCCGTCCGACGCGTCCCCGTTTTGTCCCTCGATTATGCAATTTTCTACCGTAACGTAATTGGAGCCGTAAACCTGCACACCATCCCCCTGGCTAGCAGCGTTGCGCGCCCATGCGCACCAGCACCTCCTTATTGTTACGTGGTCGCTTTCATAGATATTAATTAATATCCTTGCTGTCCCTCTTACGGCGCAGTCCTCCACTAATGTATATGGCGAGCCGGCCAGGCTGATCAATGCCGCATTTGCACCGGATGCGCCGTTCATGATAAGCCTTTCCAGTGTTATATGACGGCTTCCTGCAATATCAAAACCGTGTGCATTGCCTTCGCCCCCGCTGTTGCGGAAATTTATGCCCCTTACAACTACATAAGCCTGATTGTGAATTTGCAGGGCCCTGGCCCAATCCCCGTATACAACGGCCTTGCCGTTCTGCAGCGCGGCAAAGGTAATATTTTTATCCTTCAAGCCGGAAACTTTAATATCAAGGGGCGAATTGACCGAAGGATGATAGACGCCATCTTCAAGATACAGAGTGTCTCCCGGGCGCATTGATAGCATCGCACGGGTAAATGTGGCCCAGGGTGATTTTTTTGTCCCTGCACTTGTATCATTGCCATGCGGCGCAATATAAAAAACCGCGGCTTGCGATTGCAGGCAAAACCCGCACGAAATCAGCAAGCCAATTACAAAAATCAATAATATTTGTTTTTTTGTTTTCATCTAAAAAACACTTTTTTTGATTAAGCCTGCAAAACCCGTGCGTATAAAGTTGATTCCGCCGGTTCTACAAACCTGGTGTTGTGCCAAAGTATGACAAAATCACCATTATAACGGCGGCAAGTATCCTTAATAGACTTAATAAATGAGAAGGCCTCTTCTCCGGCGCCTAAACCCATGTACCGATGATCGATTACTGTGCACTCCATAACCAGCAACGGTCTTTCCCGAAGCCGGAGTTTTTCCCTTGTAAGAATATTGAATACAGGAAATTCGTAACAGACACCGCAGCGGAAACCGGCGCTGTCCGGGAAGGACAGTGTGGAATCATAATCAATGCCAGCCCCCTCAATATTGGCGAAAGTCACCGGTGTGTCCCAGCGCAGAAAATGTTGCCTGCAAAGCCACTTCTTAGGCTGTATGCCATCCTCAAGGCAAACGGTTTTCAATATATCGAATTCTTTTTTTGTCTGCGCCGGGTCGTCAAAAGACCCATAGCTTAAATGCAGTCCGATATCGTGCCCCCGTTTTGCTATGCCGGACAGCAGCTTTCTAGGCAGCTTATCCGATACGCAATAGTTGCCGTCGAATTCCGGCCTGGCAGCCTGTGCAATAAAGAGAAAAGTACTGTGAATGCCCGCCCTGTCGCTGAAATCCATAATGCTGTCGAACGTATTGTACGGATCTTTTTTTGTATCCAACAGGGTTGTCCTTGCCCACAAATTGAAATTACAGACGGCGGCACTGGGGTTTCTGCGCTTTAACAGGTCTCCTCCCAGTTGTTTAACCGCAATGGCTGCGCTTTTGTCCGCGTACCGGAAAGGAGAATCCACGTCGTGGGTTGCATAAACCGTAAAAGCCCATTTTTTTCTGGAATGGCCACAGTTCAGCGTGCAAAGCATGCTCCAGAGCATTTCTACATATTCATTTACAACTGCCCGGTTGAGAAAACCGTTTTTGTAAGCCAGGGACTCGCATGCCGGGAAGCGGTTATGGACATCTCTTTTTTTATTTGGATATTCTTCCCACCGGGCAAGCATGAAAAAAGAGGAGGCGAATACGTCTATACCGCAGGTTATTTTGTTCTTTGTGACGGTTAATTCAGGGGTACCGAAAATTACGGGTATATTTTCACCTGGAAGGAACTGGTTTTTAACAAAATCAACCTTGCCAGGTATTTCATTCAAATTTAAATAATCCAGTCCATCCATAAACCGGCTGAAAAAAGAATCCCTGATTAAAAGGGAATTCCCATTCTCGAGGATCACCTCGTAATCGCGGTTTCCGGGGACGGCAGAGACTTTGAAATCAAGGCCCAGGAACTCCGAAAGCAGCACATCAATAATGTACTTTTTTTCCTGTATGAACTTATCGGAAATTTTTACCGTTATCATTTGGAAAAAATTACCTTAAAAAAAGTTTTAATAAACCTTTTGCCTGGCTGCCGATCTGCATCAAGCGGCTGTTTGTTTTGGAGATTTCGAAGTAGGGCTTCTGAATACAGCCGAAGCTGCGGAAAAACTCTTCTATTGGCTCTATCATGGAGCCTTCAAAATCGTAAATTCTTGTGACTGTTGAAGCAAATTTTATCGATTCCCACATTGCCAGAGCATTGGCGCCGCTTCCACGCAGTTCGGGGTCACCGCCTTGCATCAGGTTATACATCGAGTTTGCGTCGAATACGCAAAAAAGGCCGGTCTGGGGGCGGCCCGTCTTGTCGCGAGTGATGTAAATTTTCCTTGCGCCCCTGATGGCGCATGCGTTATCCAGTCTCCGCACGAAATCCCTTGTAAAAGGCATCAACATGCCCTGCCTCTTAAAAGTCAGTTCGCAAAGGTCCAGGAAAGTTTCGATATCATCGGTATCAGAAACTTCTATTCCGGCCCTTTCGGCCTTCCGGATTTTGTTGCGTATATTGGGCTTCATGCCTGCCCAGATATTATCGATATTTGAGAGGTCATCAAGAATGTATGTATATCGCGTAGTCTGATTAAAGCCTTTCCAGTAGAAAGGGAGCCAGTTCAATATGGAATAGTGGAACCGCTGATAAAAAAAATCATGCGGCGGCAGGCGGTCTATCAATTCGGTCATCAGCTCTTTTTGAAGGGAAAGCTGGCTGGACTGCCGGCCCTGCATGGGCTTCAGCCACGGGCCAAGTGTTTGTGTAATTAACGGCATGGTCAGCCCGGTGAAGCCGTTTTTCTTTTCTATGACATATGGGAACCGGAGAAGTGGTTCTTCACCCTTTTTTATAATGATGTCGGCCCAGCGCCCCGAAGCAACTGCTTCCAGCCACCACTGTTGCTGGAAAAGCGAGTTTACCATTGGCACGCAATTGTTACCCGCAAATTTATTCATTATTTATTTTCAGTTGGCAAAACGGTTCATGAAAGCCGTTATTTTTTCCAGCGATTCATGGCTGATATACGGATGAATTGGCAGACTGAAAAGTTTCTTCCCAAGATGCTCGCTTTTTTGCAATCTAAAACGGTCGAAATTCAGTAACTTGTTATAGGGATAACACAAGTGGACCGGCGCGCTCCAGTTGAAAATGCCAAGTTCAAAGCCTTCTGACAGCGCTGTGGCCTTTATTTTAGAATTGGCATATCCAGACTCATTAAGAACACAATACCTGATGAATGCTGGTTTCTTGCCGTTTGAAATCACCGGGTTTTTAAAAGCAGACGTTTTAAGATGATCGGAATAATATTGGGCGTTCTGGTCACGCCGTGCCTTATATAGCCCGTAATCCTTCTGGCATTCAGCCCCCACGGAACTTCTTAATGAGTTCATCAAGAGATAAGGATGATCTATCCTGGGTATCCTCGGTTTCCCAATAAACATGCGTGCGCGGGCAGTGAGCCTCTTAAAAATACCTGCTTCGCAGGATTTGCTCTCGCCGCACATCTGTTTTTTTTGCATATACGGCCATATGCATTTCCGGAATTGGGTTTTGCAATCTCCGCGGACAGCCTCTTTTATCATGGACTGAAGGAATTTGTCCTTTTTTACCGCCTGCTTGCCATAATCAACGGGCAAAAAACCGTTCCTGGGGTAAAAGTCCTCGCTGGTTGCAAGATAATGCAGCAAAAGCCCGTACACGATCTCCTCTTCCTTTTCCAATGGGACCTTGCGATAACTCTCGCGAATGCTTTGCGCCCTTTTTAAAAGGCCTGGATCATTAATAAGGAGCATGCCACCATCCCCTGTGGACACCGGCTTGTCCACGTCAAAGCTGTAGAATGACATGTTGCCGAACCGCCCCACAGGCGCTTTGTTGTATTCCGCCCCCAGTGTGTGAGCGCAATTTTCTATAAGGACGCAATTGTGCTTGTGGGCTATCCAGCTTATTTCGTCCATATCACATGGCATGCCAAGGTGAGTGGCTATTACCGCCTTTGTCTTTGCAGTTATCATGCTTTCAATTGACTCCGGATCGATATTGAAGTCTTCAAGGCGGCTGTCCGCAAGGACAGGTTTGGCGCCGGTTTCAAGTATCGCATCGATGACGGCATGGAAGATGAAGGACTGTACTATTACCTCGTCACCGGGTTTTATGTTCAGTATTTTCAATGCCATCAATAGTGCGGCGCGTCCCCTGTCCACCGCAATCGCGCCGCATGCGCCAACCCGGTCTGCAAACGTATTCTCGAATTCCGTTATGGCCTCCTGGCCTGGGGCATGGGCTAATACTCTGGTCATTTTTTCTATATCCAGCGGTGGCCGGATCCTGACTATCATTTGAAACGTATCTCCGTATGGTTTGCAGCTAATGGCGTTTTGCCCGCCCCGAATAACTGTTGCTTGAGGCTTGCCCGCAAGGCCCTTGCAACTGGTACCCTTGCCATTGCCCGGCTGGATGCGGACCTTGCCCCAAGCGGCATCCAGCCATAGACAGACCGGAGCAGATCTTTCCACCACGGGAATCTTCCTTTATATACACGTTTTTCAAAA
The DNA here is from genome assembly GCA_021813405.1 of Nitrospirota bacterium. Taxonomy (GTDB): domain Bacteria; phylum Nitrospirota; class Thermodesulfovibrionia; order Thermodesulfovibrionales; family JdFR-88; genus JAKAKS01. The sequence goes on along the minus strand of JAKAKS010000051.1, from coordinate 24,199 downwards.
AGCCTGTATGCCTTTTGTATCTGGGCGCTTGAGAACCCGGGCAGGTCAAGAACGGCCGTGCGGCGTTCCTGTGAGGTATTTACGGTTTCACTTATGAGCCCGCGCTCCAGGCAGACTTTGTGGAGTTCGGTGCCGGGATACGGATAAAATATGCTGGTGCAAAGATTGTCTGGCTGGCAGAGGCGGTTGACGCGCACCGTCTCCATGTGGTCGTCCATGGTTTCCCCGGGTATGCCGATAAGATTGTAAACATTCACCGCCATTGCGTGGCGGCGGGCCATGGATGCAGCGCGCAGGAAATCGTCATTGGAGTAATTGCGCTTTAGCACTTCGCGCCGTACCCGTTCGCTGCCTGATTCAAGGCCGATGTTTATCTTCCGGATATTGGCCTTTTCAAACGCGGCAAACAGGTCCTCATCAACCGAATTGCCAGATACCCTGAAATTGCATCCAAAGGTTATTTCGTTATTAACGGAAGCGTTGAATTCCGCCAGTTTACAGCAAAGATCAAAGGCCCATTTTTTATCGAGGGCGATGCATTCCGCTTCCAGGTAAATCCTGCGTTGCGGGTAGTTGGCATATATCAATTCTATTTCACGGACTATATTTTCCGGGGACCTCATCCTGACATATCTGCCTTTTGCTGTTTTCCGGATGGAATGGTTGGAGCAATAAGTGCAGCCATGTGGGCATCCGCGGCCGGCAAGCAATGTAATTTCGTCCGACGCATCCTGCTTTATCCAGGTCGCCCACATCTGCCGGTCCGCAAAGGGCAGGGCATTCAGGTCCTGAATGAAATCCCGCGTGCCATTCTGGAGAATTTTATCACCTGTCCTGAGCCAGAGATTTTGGATTTCGTGCGGTTTTCTGTTTTCCTTCAGATGTTCGCATAATTCAAGTACCGGATATTCCCCTTCGCCTACGCAAAGAGCGTCGAAGGGGCCGTTTATAACCTGATGAGGATTAAGGGTTGCGTGCACGCCGCCTACAACGTAGAACTTGCCGGGCCAGTTTTTTTTGCAGAACGCGGCTGCTTTCTCAATGAAGGAGTATTGGGAAAAAACGGCGGTAAAACAGACCACATCGGGACCGAATTCATCCATATGCTGTCTGATCAGCCTTTCGTTTAATGGCTGGCTGCTGGACAGGACAATAAGGCCTGTATTATGGCCGCGCGATTTTAACATTGATGATATGTACGAAATGCCGAACTGCATTTTCGCCCAGGACCGCAGCAACCCTGAAGATTCGAAGCCGTCGCCGGCCGAATAAATGAACATGATTTTCATAATGGCTCCTTAAAGGTCCTTAATCCTGTAAAATTTTAAATCCATCTCTGACACGCTCTTGAAAATGGCATCTAATTTGGCCGCTGGCGTGCAGTAATTGCCTTCTTCGCTGGACGTCCTGTGGGCAAAAAGCAGCAGCACACTGTTCTGAGCCGCCGCTTTTTTCAGTGCATCCTGCACTGCCTGAATGCTGGTTTTATAAATATTGTCTATCCCTGCCCCAAACAACAGACCTGATGAGCTTTTATAAAAAATACTTTTTTGATCGCAAAGGTTTTTGCCATTGTTTGCATTGGCAACCCCTCTTACATGGCTGAAGTATTGTAAAAGGGCCCAATCCAGCCTGGCCGAGCGGCAGCCATAAGGGTAGGAGAAAGTTATTGGAGCAAACCCCCTGCTCACCATAGTTTTTATGCCAGGTAAAATCTCTGCTGCCAGGTATTCACTCACCGAATTTTCAGCGGCAAACTTATTGGCGTTAAGGTGGCGCAAACCGTGAAACGCTATTTCGTGCCCGTCGCTTCGCAATATTTTCAGCTTTTCGATTTTATCGTCCGTCAGCAGGTCAAAATTGCTTACAAAGAAAGTGGCTTTTACTTTATATCTGTCAAAAACCGGCCTTATTGAAAACCATTCGTCAACATATGCATCATCAAACGAAATTGAAAGCCCTGCGGCCCGGGGAATTCTTTTTTCCAGGTTTTCAGCAATTAAATTTGCATACCGGTTTTGCAGCTTTGATCTTGCCTCGGCCAGTTTGTTTATCAATGCGGAGATTTTCATTAGGTAATTTTATAAGCCCCGGCTGTTTTAAAAGAATGACTCTGCAAGGAAATCGACTGTAACAAGGCGCCACAACAATGCGTTCTGGGGAGATATATTAATTAGTTTCAGAATATCTTTTCTGTCAATGAATTCCTGCCACATATTTTCATTGCGGCCAAGCAGGGCATTATTCCAGAGGTTCCGGATACCGCCATCTGTTCTGTTTATCTCTTTTTTGTGCGCACCTGAGATCATATTAGTAACCCGGCCCTTGATGCGGTCTGCCAGCTTAACCCTAACCGGATCGCGCCCTGTGCACATGATTCCTTTCAATGAGGGCTGGATATGCTCGGCGATTTCAAGGAAGAACCGGTCGGATTTTTTTTGCTCCGTAGTGAATTTCCAGCCCAATCGCATTACCTGTTTGTCATAAAGGGGCATCCAGGCCCACCGGACTGGGGCATACATCGATTGCACATCCAGCCCCCATATCTGGCTTTTCTTCATAATGTAAAAGAGATCCAGCCACTGGTCAGCAGTAACATCCATGCCCTCGCAGGCGCTGTCAACCTGCGCAAAAACTGCCTGCAACTGGTTATCGGCCTCGGGTTCGGGTTTCAAATAAGGATTTTTCTGGACAAGAACATTGCGCGCTTCGCGCAATGTCATGGATTGCAGCTTCCTGCCTTCAATGTCCCTGTACATAAGGCCGCGGCCGATTCCGGGTTGTGACCCGTGCAAAACCGGCCTGCGCCTGCCTGGGTATGGCAGCCTGGAGGCCAGGTAGTCCGTTAAATGCAGGCAGTAATTCAACGGCAACACGCCCTCGCTTACCCGTGCCCATAATTTCAGCCGTTCCGTAGTCCGGCAAATCAGGTCCATTTCAGCACTGCCGCCACTTAGCCCGTGCCCTATCTTCAGGGTCTTTGCCACCTGTGATGCCAGCTTTACGTCTTCAGAATTTTCAGGTCCGCCGGTTGTGGTGGCAAATGGCAGGCCTGTTTTCCCGGCTGCTGCAACAATTGACCTGCTTTCCCTTCCTCCTGTCAGCAGAACAACAGGTGAGTCGCTGTGCTTCAGCTGGGCCTCCACCCGGCGCACTATAATGCCGGCAGCTTCCGAAACTTTCTTGTCCCAGGCGCCTTCCGGGGCTCCTTCCAATAGTTCCCCTACAGATATATACGATTGAGTCCTCGGTTTCTCACCATTTTCCAAAACGATCTTCAGCCTGCTGTCTAATCTGGATACGTTTCTGAAAGGTGAATGGCCTCCAAGGAAATATCCGTAATTAAGAAACAGATTAAGTGAAGCTTTATCAGGAAGCGGCTGCTGCCCCGTAAATTCAAGCAAAGGCCCTGCCTTCGGGCCCCAGGCCCAGCCGTGTTTGCCCTCCGTATGCCATAGTGTAGGGCACGCGGCCGCTGCGGTGGCGATAATTACCCTGTTTTCATGCCATGCGGCAACAGCAAACATGCCTTCCCAGGCGCTGATTTTTTCAGGTTGCGAATCCAGAATATTTATGATTTTCAGTGCTTCGCGGGCGTCCGTTTTTTTGCCAAGGAAATCTTCGCATACCCCATCCCATGTTATCCCGGTGTCTCCAAAGTCCATCCAGGGGTCCCACCCAAGGACGCCAGGTTCGTAATGGATCTGGCCGATAAAGGTATTTCCAAGCCGCTTTAATTTCAGCGACGGGGGCTGCCCGAATGCCTCCTTGCAGGTTTCAAGCTGTTTCAGCAGGGCGGATGAAAATCTGGCCTGCGCGTCCATGCCGGAAAGCCCTCTGGATTGCCAAATATAGGTTAGAAACACCGGGACCTTAGTTAATCCAATAAATTGTGAAAAATTTTTCCGGTAATTTTTTACGCAGACAACTGCCAGAATGCCTTTTTCAGGATGCTTCTTACCGGCAGTTTCAAACCCTTGTATATCTGATAGGCAATGCGCCCGCTTGCGTTAAGTACGGATATGGCTGTTATTAACCGGTCGCGCCGGATATCCTCCGGCATGCCGCCCGTTTTTTGCTCCAGGAACGCAAGCCGCTTCATTGAATGGAGCATCCTTTCCTGCAACCTTTTTTTCATCTCCCTGTTTCCGTTTGCAAGACCAAGGTGTTTTTCAAAGAGTAGGATGTTATTGTATTCGCAAACCATATTGTTGATATCGTTGTTGCTCCATTTCGACTGGTGGCCTTTTCGGTAATAGGCCACAGTCCTGGGGACGTAGACGACTGGCCCGAGCAGCGCCAGCCTGCCAAAGAAATCCGTATCGCCGCACCTTGTGAACCTCTCGTCATACCACCCTGCGCGCTCCCCGTCGCGTTTTCTGAACAATGTGGCGCACGTAGTGGGTGAAATACGCGGCCATAATATTGCCTTGTAGCCGTTTTCTATCAAAACAGGGCCGCTTTTTATCCCGTTCATGGACAAGGTAGTCCTGAAACCGGTCCTGTTGCCTTCCGCATCCAGCATCTCAGCCTCGCCTATGGCAAGTACTGCCTGCGGATAACGGCTCAGTGCATCATAAAGTATGGTAATGCGGTCAGGATGCATCAGGTCGTCATCATCATTTATGGCTATGAATTCGCCATTGGCTAATTCCTTGCATGCCAGATTGATAGCGGATTCCATGCTTTTTTTCTCCCTGCGGAAGTACGTGACATGGTTCCCGAACTCTGCGGCAACTTCGCTTGTGTTGTCGGCGGACCCGTCATCTATCACCACGATTTCCGCAGGGCTGTAACGCTGAGCAATCGATCCTGCAACCGCATCCCTGAGCAGTTTTGCCCTGTTATGGGTGCAAATTATTATGGAGACCAGCGGGTTTTTTGCCATGGCTTACTAAGCTGCCGGCCGGCGTCCTTTTACAATAACGGGCGAATGCAGTCCCTGAAATATTTCAGTATAACCATGTATCATTTTTTTAATGGAATAGCGCTCCGATATTGTACGGCGTGCCTTATTGGATATCTCATCGTAGTCCAGTCTGCCAGAAATAAAATCGTCCACTGCTTTAACATATGTGCTGGCGTTTTCACGCTGGCAGACCAGCCGGCCGTTGGCACCGTCTTCAATCACTTCGGCAATCGCGCCCACGGGGGCGCTGATAACCGGAACCCCCATCAGCATCGCTTCGAACATTACAAGGGGCATGCCTTCGTTCAATGAAGAAATCAGCAAAAGATAAGTATCAGCAAGGAGCTCCGCCACTTTGTCTGCCTGCAGAGCGCCTGTCAGGGAAAAATATTTTTCCAGGCCGTACATTTTTATGTCTTTTTTAACATCTCCCATCAGTTCGCCGTCACCGGCCATAACGAATTTCAGCCCCTGGGCGGGCATTTGCTTGAGTACCCCGTTTGCTATATCAACAAAAAGCTGGGGAAGTTTCTGCTGTGAAAACCGGCCGATAAACGATATTAATTTTACGTCCTGGGGTATGCCGTTTTCCGCTTTGAATTTCCCTTTGCGGTATCTGGCACTGGTGTAATTTAATGTATCTATCCCGTTGTAAATTACTTCAAGCCGCCCGCTATATTTGTCCGCGGCGCCGAATTTTTTGTATTGCTTAAGCATGTGGTCCTTCAACGAGTTGCTTATAAGCACCCGTTTGTCCAGGTAAGGTATAATCCACGCCGAAAAGTCTGTTGTGCCCCACATGCCTTCCATGTGCAGAATGTCCACCGCCTTAATGGACGGGATTTCTGATTTCAAATATGGCAGCACCTGATACCCCACATATGAATTGGAAACGGCGACTGTTTGAATATTCATTTTTCTGGCTATTTGGCAGAAATACTTCCCCCATATCCTGATGCTGGACAGTTCTTTTTTTGGCACAATAACAGTGCGGCAGCAGGCCTTGAACTGGCTGAACCACGCATTGTTTACAGGCGATGCCGCGGCAACATGAAATTCAAATGGCCCGCCCGCCATTCCCTGTATGATATCCAGATTCACCCTGGAAACGCCGCCTATCCCCATGTCCCGGACTATGAACAGGATTTTCTGTGCACCGCCGCACTGCAGCGGCTGTATTGCGGCCAGTTCTTTTTTTAGCAGCAGGTAATGAGCATAGTCCAGGATATTAATGACAGACCGTTTTGCGGCTTTTAATGCCAGTACGCAGTAAGACGGCAGGACCAGCCGTGCAAGGGATTTCAACATCAGGACATATGCCGCCCATCTGAGGGGGGCCTTTGTTACGGCTTTAAAGGAGTACTTCAGCGCCTGAGGAAGCTCTCTTTTTTCATAAAGTTCCAGCGCACGATCAAAAAAACAAGTGAAATCGGCCATATTTTAAATATCTTATCCCGCCTGATTGGCGGCCCCATTGCCGCTGTATCTGGTTGTCCACCTGAACAGGGGCCTTACAACTCCGCCCATGTCACGCATCCAGCCGCCGCGGGCGGGGGACTGGTTTTCGAGATTTTCAATTACCTGTATTGCTATCACGTCCTTTTCGTAAAATTGCGACTGCCCGATGTCCACCCTTGAAATGCCGGATGATATGAACAAGGTGCCTTCGGACAGAAGGTTGCCAGGTATCCATACGGTGCTCATATACCGGCCTTGTGGGCGCGGACGGCCGCGCCAGGCCGGATCGGTATCGTGCGCATCAAAGATCTCTATGTTCTCTTTATTAAAAACATGGTGATATGGCATCAGTACATGGCCCGGTTCCAGCACTTCGTATTCCATCTGTATCCCGAAGGTCTGGTTTATATAAGCCACGTCAGTGGGCTGCTGATCCCCGGTGACGGCCCTTATGCCCCTTAGCCTGGCAAGCTCGCCGCATGGCGCGGTCTCAGGAGAAGGCCAGATCCGTGACGCAGGTGTGTCGTGCCCGTCGCTCAAATATAAATTTACCACCTGATGCGATGGCCCGTCGGACGTTATCGTGCCGTTTTCAAGGAAAATTGCCCTACTGCAAAGCCGGGTTATGGCAGGCATGCTGTGCGAAACAAAAAGCACGGTGCGCCCGGTGCGGCCAACATCTTCCATCTTGTTAAGGCACTTCTTCTGGAACCTGGCATCGCCAACCGCCAGGACCTCGTCTACAATTAAAATTTCCGGGTCCATGTGTGCCGCAACCGCGAAGGCCAGGCGCAGGTACATGCCGCTTGAGTAGCGCTTTACCGGCGTATCGATAAACTTTTCCACCTCGGAGAACGCTACAATCTCGTCGAATTTCCGCTTGATCTCGGCCCTGGGCATCCCCAGGATAGCACCGTTTAGATAAATGTTTTCTCTTCCAGTCAGCTCCGCGTGAAAACCGGTGCCCACTTCCAGGAGGGACGATACCCGTCCCCGAATCTCTGCAAACCCTTTAGTGGGCTCTGTAATGCGGGACAGTACTTTTAACAGCGTGCTCTTGCCCGCTCCGTTGCGGCCGATAATTCCGATCGTTTCCCCGCTGCCAACCTGAAAGCTTACATCTCTGAGCGCCCAGAATTCGGTTGTGCCTCTTTTCCGGCGCTGGCTCCGGCTTTTAATGTAGCCCGTGAGCTTGCGGAAAGGAGAATAAAAGACATCTGCAATAGTGTCCCGGAGGGTCCGGTAGCTTTCCTCCGCGCGCCCGATCCGGTATTTTTTACAGATATTTTCCGCTGTTACCGCGATATTGCCCATGATGAATTTAAACCAGGTCCGCGAAGGTCTTTTCCATACTCCGGAAATAAATGGCGCCGGTAACAAGAAGCAGGACTGACATCGCCGCGGACACTATTACCATCAGGCCTGGCGCTGTCTTTGTGCCTAGCAGCGCCCACCGGAAGCCTTCCACCACGCCAACCATCGGGTTAATGCCGTATACGGTATTCCACGGCTGCTTCAACAGGCTGCTTGGGTACGCAATGGGGGTGGCAAACATCCATATCTGGGTCAAAAAAGGGATTACGTACCGGACATCCCGGAATTTTACATTCAGCGCCGACAGCCAGAGCGCTATGCCAAGAGATGTCACTATAACAAGGACAATCAACAAAGGCAGCCACACTATATTTAAAGTTGGCGTCAAGCCGAAATAAAACATCATCCCTATCAGCACCGCAAAAGACAGGGTAAAATCAACCGCGCCCACCAGCACCGAGGCCAGCGGTATTGCAAGCCGCGGGAAGTACACTTTCGTGATAAGATTGGCGCTGCCCACAAGGCTGTTGGATGCCTGGCCCATTCCATTTGAAAAGAACGTCCATGGCACAAGGGCGGCGAAGCTGAAGATGGGATACGGTACGTTGTCCGAAGGCATTTTTGCCAGCTTGCCGAAAAAAAGGCTGAATACCACCATCGTGAAGAAAGGCTGAATAACGGCCCACCCGGCCCCAAGCAGCGTCTGTTTGTAACGCACCTTGATATCGCGCCAGGTCAGGAAGTAGAGCAGTTCCCTGTACTCCCATAATTCATTTAGTTTCAGGGACACCAGGCCACTTGAAGGCTTAATTCGCACTATACGGTTGTTCAGTTGCGCCTTTGATTGCGTTTTGTTTTCAGACGGCATCTTGAAAAAGGACATTAATGCAGTTCCCAGGCCTTGTTTCTTTAATTTTTATCGCGGCAATTTTTATCGCGACTGACCAGTTTGAAATTTTTTGAATCAGGAAGGCGGATTTTGCGCACTGCTTCGCCTTTTCGCTTACAGTGATTCTTTGCGAACTCCTAATAATCAAATTTACCCGAATTAAGCCCGTTGTCAAGAGTAAAATGCCCCTGTGCAAAGTGTGCGCACCGGGTGCTTCCGTGTTTGACCGCCTGATACAATTACACTAGAATTCTTGGAAGAAACACGTTTTTCCCGCTGCCCGCAAAAAGAGAACAGGTAATCTTGTGGAAAATAAAAGAATAGTAATTTCCGGCGTATACCCGGAGATAGATTGCGGCCTTTTCCCGGTAAAAAGGGTCCCGGGCGAGAAGGTAAAGGTACAGGCCGATATCTTCGCCCATGGCCATGACGAGATTGCGGCAGCGCTCCTGTACCGTCACCAGGCGGAAAATTCCTGGCGCGCTGTCCCGATGCGGTATATCGCCAATGACAGCTGGGCAGCCGAATTCACAGTGGAGCACGCCGGGATTTTCATCTATACGCTGGAAGGCTGGGTGGACCACTTTTCCACGTGGCGTAAAGACCTCAGGAAAAAATGGGAGACAGCGCAGGCGGGCCAGACGGATTTCCAGATTGGCGCCGCCATGGTAAAAGCCGCGGCAGGCAGGGCAGATGGCGATAACGGAAAATTATCCCTGCTGGCGCGGAAACTGGAAGAATTGTCGCAGGGCGGCATTCCAGCCGCCGTAGAGCTTGCGCTATCTCCGGAGCTTTTTGATCTGATGAAACTCTATCCGGACAGAAGTGTTTTCACCAGGTATGAAAAAGAGCTAAAGGTTGTGGTGGACATACCGCTGGCCAATTTCAGCGCCTGGTATGAAATATTCCCGCGCTCATGCGACGGGGGGGGCGTGCACGGCACATTTGCCGGCTGCGAAGCAATTATCCCGGAGATTGCACGTATGGGGTTCGATATCGTCTACCTTCCGCCTGTACACCCTATTGGAATAAAAGCGCGCAAGGGAAAGAACAATTCGCCGCAGGCAGCGCAAGGAGAGCCGGGCAGTCCATGGGCCATTGGCTCGCCGGAAGGCGGTCACAAAACAGTCAACCCGGCCCTTGGCGGGATGGAGGCCTTCGAGCACTTCGTTAAAAAAGCGAGGCAGGCGGGCCTGGAAGTTGCAATGGACCTGGCTTTCCAGTGCTCCCCGGACCACCCTTATGTAAAAGAGCATCCGGAATGGTTTAAATGGCGGCCCGACGGCACGGTGCAGTTTGCCGAGAACCCGCCCAAAAAATACGAGGATATTATCCCTTTTGATTTTGAAACGCCAAGCTGGAAGGAGTTGTGGGATGAGCTTAAGGGTATAGCGCTTTTCTGGATGGATAAGGGCATCCGTGTGTTCAGGGTGGACAACCCCCACACAAAACCATTCGCGTTCTGGCAGTGGCTTATATCGGAAATAATGAAAATTTCGCCGGACGTAATCTTTCTTTCGGAGGCCTTTACGCGCCCCAAGCCGATGCACACTCTTGCGAAGCTGGGGTTTACGCAGTCCTACACATATTTTACATGGCGCAATTCAAAAACGGAGCTTACGGACTACTTTACGGAGCTTACCGCCACTGAGGCCAGCGAATATTTCAGGCCGAACCTGTGGGCCAACACGCCGGACATTTTGCCGGAATACCTTCAGTTTGGAGGAAGGGCGGCATTTGTCATACGGCTGGTGCTGGCCGCTACGCTCTCATCCAATTACGGCATCTACGGCCCGGCATTTGAGCTTTTTGAAAACAGTGCGCTGCCCGGCAGGGAGGAATACCTGGATTCCGAAAAATACGAGATAAAAAAATGGGACAGGGGCAAGCCGGACAGCCTTGCAGACCTGATTGCACATATAAACAGGATACGCCGCGAAAATCCCGCCCTTCATAAGACAAGCAACCTGAGATTTTACGATTGCGACAACGATTCCGTAATTTTTTACGGCAAACTGGCGGGGGATAACGCGATACTGGTTGCTGCCAGCCTGGATCCCTTCCGCGTGCAATCCGCCCGGTTGAGGGTGCCGGTTTACGAACTTGGCATAGAACGTGGCAGGCAATACCTTGTGCACGACCTGCTTGGCGGCGACAAGCTTATCTGGACTGGTGAATTCAATACGGTGGAACTGGACCCCCGTACGATGCCGGCCCGCATCTTCAGGGTGCATGCGCGCATGCGCAGGGAAGCCGATTTCGATTATTTCATGTGAGGTGAGCATTTAAAAAATGCCGGCCAGGCTGGAAGACGACCCTCTCTGGTATAAGGACGCAATAATCTATGAACTGCATGTTAAAACCTTCTTTGATTCCAACGGGGACGGAAAGGGCGATTTTCGCGGGCTTACGGAGAAGCTGGACTATCTGGAATACCTTGGCGTTACGGCCATCTGGCTTCTGCCGTTTTATCCCTCTCCGCTGAAAGATGACGGCTACGACATCTCCGATTATTTCGGGGTGAACCCGGAATACGGCAACCTGAGGGACTTCAGGGAATTCCTGCGCAGCGCACATGCAAGGGGGATACGCGTAATAACCGAGCTTGTGCTAAATCACACTTCGGACCAGCACGCATGGTTCCAGAAGTCCAGGAAGGCGGTGCCGGGGTCTGCGTGGAGGAAGTTTTACGTCTGGAGCCAGACGCCGGAAAAGTACAGGGATGCGCGCATAATATTCGGCGATTTTGAAAGCTCCAACTGGGCGTGGGATAGTAGCGCAAAGGCCTATTACTGGCACAGGTTTTATTCGCACCAGCCGGACCTGAACTTCGATTACCCGCAGACAAGAAAAGCCCTGTCCAGGGTGATAGATTTCTGGATGTCCATGGGAGTGGACGGAATGAGGCTGGACGCGGTGCCGTACCTGTTTGAACGCGAGGGCACAAATTGCGAGAACCTTCCTGAGACTTACGAATACCTGCGCAGCCTCAGGCGGCATATGGACGCATCGTTTAAAAACAGGATGCTTTTGGCCGAGGCCAACCAGTGGCCGGAGGATGCGGCTGCCTATTTCGGCAGTGGCGATATCTGCAACATGGCGTTCCACTTTCCGCTGATGCCGCGTATTTTTATGGCGGTGCAGATGGAAGACAGGTTCCCGATAATAGACATACTTGAACAGACCCCCAATATACCCGAGAATTGCCAGTGGTCGCTCTTTTTGCGGAACCATGACGAGCTTACGCTTGAGATGGTCACTGACGAGGAGCGGGACTATATGTACCGCGTTTACGCCAGGGACCCGATGGCCAAGATAAACCTGGGCATCCGGCGCAGGCTGGCCCCCCTCATGCAGAATAACCGCAGGAAAATAGAGCTTATGAATGTTTTGCTGCTCACGCTTCCCGGCACCCCCGTTATATATTACGGTGACGAAATAGGCATGGGCGACAATTTTTACCTGGGGGACAGAAATGGCGTAAGGACGCCGATGCAATGGAGCCCGGACAAGAACGCGGGGTTTTCGCGCGCCAATCCGCAGATGCTTTACCTGCCCGTGATTATAGACCCGGAATACCATTACGAGGCCCTCAATGTGGAAAACCAGATGAAGAACGCGTCGTCACTTTTGTGGTGGATGAAGAGGTCCATTTCTGCCAGAAAGCGATTCAAGGCGTTTGGCCGGGGGGATTTCAGGATGCTGTCGCCAACAAACAATAAGGTGCTGGCGTTCACCAGGCAATACGGCGAGGAGACCATCCTTGTTGTAGTGAACCTTTCAAGGTTTTCGCAGGTCACTTCTCTTGATCTTTCCGGGTTCACCGGCTGCGTTCCGGAGGACATTTTCAGCCAGAACAGGTTCCCCGCGGTAAGGGAAAAAACACCCTATGTTCTCACCCTTGGGGCGCACTGGTATCATTTGTTTATAATGACCAGAAAAAAGGAGCCTGAGGAGATACTGGCCCATCCGGTGCCCCGGCTGAGCATGAACCGCTGGGAGGACCTGCCTGATTACTTTACCGAACTGGAAGGCAATATACTGCCCGGCTATCTTGCCAGCGTCCGCTGGTTTGGCGGTAAGGGCAGGGCGCTGCGGCGGATAAATATAATTGATTATTTTGCATTCGGCCAAACGGTCTTCTTCATAGTGATCGAGGTCAATTATGTGGAAGGGCTGGCCGAAAATTTCCAGATGTTCCTGAAATACTCCCCGGCGGACCGTGTTAAAACCATGGTTGATGCGTGCCCTCAATGTGTGATAGCGCGGGCCGAGGTGGACGGCGTGGAATGCGTGGTTTTCGACGCGGTTTATGATGAAGAGTTCAGGGCCAGAATGCTGGATTTTATCAGGCGCAAAAGAAGGATGAAGACCCCGTCCGGGGAATTATATGGGTATTCCGGCGCGCTCGTCAGGAAACTGATGGATGCCATAGCCCTGCCGCTGGCTTCGGAGGTGCTGCGGACAGAGCAGACCAATACCGCCGTTGCTTATGAAAAGACGCTATTCATGAAATTCCCGCGGAAAATGGAGGCGGGGCCAAATCCGGACCTGGAGATAGTAAAATTTCTTACCGAGAAGACCGGCTTCAAAAACTCGCCCCCGTTTGCCGGGGCCATTGAATACATGAGGCGCGGGGCGAAGGAGCCGCTTACCATCGCCCTGCTTAACGGCTTTGTTCAGAGCGAAGGCGACGCCTGGAGCTACACTATTGAGGACCTTAAGTCATTTTACGAGGCCGTCCAGTCCAGAAAGAACGGCGTGCCTCCGCCCTTGCCGGCCTTGTTAACACCGCTGGATTATCAGGACGTTCCTGTTCAGATGAAGGAGCTTGTGGGCGGGTATTACTTTGAGCTGGTGGAGATGCTTGGCAAGCGCACGGCGCAGATGCACGCGGCGCTCTTTTCCGGCACGGGGCCGGATTTTGCCCCGGAGCCGTTTTCACTTCTTTACCAGAGGTCCATTTATCAATCCATGCGCTCCCATTTAAGGCGCACCCTGGACCTTCTGAGGGCCAATATGGCATATGTGCCGGAAAAGGCCAGGCCGGACGCCGTTGAGGTGCTTAATTCCGAGGAGCGGATAATCAGGATGCAGCAGAGGATTACACAGAAAAAGATAAACACGTTCAGGTTCAGAATACACGGAGACTTCCACCTTGGGCAGGTGCTGTATACCGGGAAAGATTTTTGCATCATTGATTTTGAGGGCGAGCCGGCCAGGGCGCTAAGCGAGAGGCGCATCAAGAAATCCCCCTTCAGGGATGTGGCCGGGATGGTGCGCTCCTTCCACTATGCCATTTACCGCGCCCTCTTCGAGACAAAGACATTGCGGCCCGATGACATCCCGGCGCTTGAGCCCTGGGGAGAGCTTTGGTTTTATTACATAAGTGCGGTCTTTTTAAAGGCCTACCTGGATATGGCGCAGGGGGCCGGTTTTTTGCCCGGGGACAAAAACGATATCAATACGCTTTTGGACACGATGCTCATGGACAAGGCGGTTTACGAGCTTGCCTATGAAATAAACAGCCGCCCGGACTGGGTCTCAATCCCGCTTAAGGGTATAAAGATGCTGCTAAGGACAGCTTGAAAGCAGCGAGACGGGGCCCTGCACGGTAAATCATCAAAAAAATCACCGGAAAACTTTTACTTGTAAACCCTGAACAGATGGCCCGTCTTTTTCGAGCCTTCTGCTGCCTGGAATATTTTTTCCGCCACATATTGCGGGGCAAGCATCTGCGAAGGGGAAAGCTCCAGGCCGGCCCGCGCGCCCAGTGTTGTATTCACGGCCCATGGAAGCACGGCGTAAACCTTTATGCCGTCTGCGGCCACCTCTTCCGCAACCGACTGCGTAAGCCCGATAACGCCGAACTTTGAGGCGCAGTAAGCTGAAAAATCCGCCTCGCCAGCTTCGCCCATCGCGGAAGATATGTTTATTATCGTGCCCGCGCCCTGCTTCCTCATTACCGGCAATGTATGTTTCAAAAAAAGGAATGTGCCCTTCAGGTTTGTATCTATGACCTCGTCCCATTGCTTTTCGGCTGTCTTTTCAACCGGCCTGTACACAAGCACGCCCGCGTTGTTTACAAGCACGTCTATCCCGCCGAAATGTTTCAGGCACCGGCTTACAACCTCTCTCACGTCCTTTTCCACCCGCACGTCCCCCGCAAGGGCCATGATGTTTCCAGGCCGGGCGGAAGAGGCAAGTTGCCTGGCGGCCTTGTCCGCATGATGCCTGTGGCGGCAGAAGACGGCCACCCTGCAACCAGCCTTTAAAAACCTTGCGGCCGTTTCATAACCGATGCCCCGTGTAGAGCCCGTTATCAGCACCGTCTTGCCCATGCGAATCTTTTATCACAAACCTCCGCGTGCAGCAAGCTTTGACATCCCACTAACCCTTTTTATAAAATTAAAATGAGAGGCGTGCCCTTGGACCAGCAAACTGAATTGCTTAAAACCTGCGTGGCTGTCGAGCACACCACAGCCGAGATCTACAGCCAGTTCGCCATTCGTTTCCCGGAAGAAAGCGTTTTATGGAAAAGCCTGGCGGATGAAGAGAAAGGGCACGCAAGGCTTTTCCTGATGCTGAACTGTTTCAAGCACAGCGGGCAAATCCCAGTCTGGGCGCCTGATAGCCTGCCTCTTTCACAGAAGGCCCTGGCTGAAGTAAACGAGATCAAAAAAAGGGCATCGGGCCAGGCACTCACGCATGAACAGGCCCTTGATATAGCCGCCTCGCTGGAGCTTTCCACCATAGAATCTTTCCTGAACGTGCTTATCTCAAAACAGGCCGAAGGCGAATTAAAGCAACTGCTGAGTATGCTGCTTACCGAGGGAAAAGCCCACGGCTGCCGCCTTATAGAGGCCAGGAAAAGGACAATCCCGGCCTGAACCGCATCACCTTGCCCGCTTGAAGAACATTGCGCTTAGCGGCGGCAGCGTAAGCGTAAGCGAATGATACCTGCCGTGCATTGGCACCGGCACTGCTTCCACACCGCCCATATTGCCCTGTCCGCTTCCGCCGTATATGGTGGAATCGCTGTTTAAAAGCTCCTTCCAGTACCCGCCTTCAGGCACGCCGATACGGTAATTCTTCCTCACCACCGGCGTGAGATTGCAGATTACAAGCACCTTCTCATGGTCCGGCCGGCCTTTCCTGACAAAGCTTATAACGCTTCCTTCCCAGTCGGAGAAATCCGCCCACTCGAAGCCGTCCATCTCAAAGTCCCTCTCATAGAGCGCCGGTTCGCTTTTCAAAAGCGCGTTCAGGTCCTGCACCCACTTGTTCACGCCCTGGTGCGCCTGATATTGCAGCAGGTGCCAATGGATGCTCTCCTCGTGATACCACTCGTTCCATTGCCCGAACTCTCCGCCCATAAAGAGCAGTTTTTTGCCGGGATGGCCCCACATGTATCCAAACAGCGCCCTCAGATTGGCGAATTTCTGCCAGTCGTCACCGGGCATCCTTCCCAGCAGCGAGCCTTTGCCGTATACAACTTCATCATGCGACAGAGGCAGGACGAAATTTTCATAGAACGCATACCAGATGCTGAAGGTGAGGTCGTTATGGTGGTATTTGCGGAAGATGGGGTCCAGCGAGAAATACTTGAGCGTATCGTGCATCCAGCCCATGTTCCACTTCATTCCAAAACCAAGCCCCCCCAGATACGGTGGGCGGGAAACCATGGGCCAGGCGGTCGATTCCTCCGCGATGGTCTCAATATCCGGGTGCCGGGTGTACGCGGCCTCGTTTACGCTCCTGATGAAGGCAATTGCCTCAATATTCTCCTTGCCGCCGTAATGATTGGGTATCCACTCGCCTTCACGCCTGCCGTAATCCAGGTACAGCATGGAGGCAACGGCATCCACCCTCAGCGCGTCGGCATGGTATTTTTCCAGCCAGAACATGGCGCTGCTTGTAAGAAACGCCTTTACTTCGTTGCGGCCGTAATTGAATATGGAGCTTTTCCATTCCGGATGGAAGCCTTTTTTGGGGTCCTGGTGCTCATAAAGATGAGTGCCGTCGAAAAATCCAAGCCCGTAAGCGTCATCGGGAAAATGGGAAGGCACCCAGTCCAGCACCACCCCTATGCCCTTCTGATGGAGCTTGTCTATCAGGTACATGAAATCCTGGGGCGTGCCGTACCGGCTGGTAGGGGCAAAGAACCCCAGCACCTGGTATCCCCAGGAGCCGTAAAATGGGTGCTCCATGGGGGGCATAAACTCCACATGCGTAAATCCCATGCCGGCCACATAATCCGGCAGATAATTGGCAAGCTCCCGGTAGGTAAGAGGTCTGTTGCCCTCTTCGGGCACCCTCCGCCAGGAGCCAAGATGCACTTCGTAAATGCTGAAGGGGCTGCCCAGGGAGTTTCTGGATTTCCGGCTGTCCATCCAGTCGTTGTCGCCCCATTCGTAAGACAAGTCCCAAACTATCGAGGCGGTTTTAGGCGACACCTCCCAGAAAAAAGCCAGGGGGTCGCCCTTGTCCGCCTTGTAATTGCCGAAACGCGATACTATGTGGTATTTGTACAGCGCGCCGTGCCCAAGGCCTGGCACAAACCCTTCCCATATGCCGGAGCCGTCCCAGCGCGGCGAAAGCGGATGGCTTTCAGTGTTCCAGCCGTTAAAGTCGCCTATTACGGAAACGCCAAGGGCGTTGGGCGCCCACAGCGCAAAACACGTCCCTTTTGTGCCGTCGGCCTCTATTACATGGGCGCCAAGCTTGTCATGGAGCCTGGAATGGTTCCCTTCTTTAAAAAGATATACGTCCAGCTCGGTTAAAAGGCTGACCCCGTGGATTACGCCCGTTTCCATTTTAAGATGATTCCCTCCGTAATTTTATGGCGGCGCTGCGCCCCGCGCCCCGCTTTACAATTATGTCCCGTTTACAATTATAAAGTATATGCATGCCCCCGGCAATTCAGTGGCTAAAAATTTTTTAGAAGTGAATTTGCCTCTTCAGGCATCTTGTGGATGTTAGGCGCGCTCCCAAAGGTAGTCACCCGGCGATAGCCGGGGGCCATGGGCTTCGCTTCTGTTGCTCTTGCTTCATTAATGCCATTCTGTTCTCTGATTTTTTACGCGGCCGGTATTCGCATCCGTTAGGGCGCGGTCTTACCCAGCGGATTGACCATGCGCGGCTTACATGAATACGGCAAACGGCCATCGCCGATTGACTGCCGGCAGGTCCGCCGCGCCCGCTTTGCGAAATCGCCCGCTTCCCCAAGGGTAAGGCAAACCAACAGCCAACAAACTAAGTCCTTTCCCAAGCAAAAATCCTGAAGAGCCAAAGTTTTAAAGGTGAATTTTATAAGGCTGGAAGGTACAATTTTGCGTATAATGGATGCTGCAAGCGGCCCTGGCCGGCCCGGCCTGCGCAATACGCGCCCTTATTAGTGGAAAAAAGAGAATGCGGAAAGACAGCATCGAATCCAGGCTTGGCATACTGAGGAAGATTTATCTGAGCTTCTCGATTCTGGGGTTTTTCGGGATTATTTATTTGTTGTCCGGATTTTCACATACATATGGCTTGAACGCCCTGCCTAAATTAAGCCTCTTTCTGATTTGGAATTTAATAATATATTCGGGGTTAAAAAGAAAAAAGGTCTGGGTAAGCCCTTTGATAAAATTTTATGCTGTCATGACGGTATTAACGCTTGTTGTTGTACGTAATAATCATTATCAAAATAGAGGCAGCCTTATCGGCAACTGGTTGATAAATTTTTTCATGGCGCTCTTTTATTTTTATCAGCTTTATTTCTTTTCAAAAAAAGCTGTTGAGGAGTACATGCATGATAAAGGGATAACGCTTTATTAGTAAGGCCTGCGGCGGCATTTGCCGGTATATTTTTTCTTTTATATAAGTTTTTATTTTTTCCGCGGGGGGGTGTTCGCATCCGCTCCGCGAAACCGCCCCCGCGTTTCCCCGCAAGGCAAACAAAACGGCCAGGAAAAGCATCTCTTTTAAACCACAAAAATTATGATTATTTCAGCCCAAGCACGTCCTGCATATCGTAAAGCCCGGGTTTCCTGCCGGCCAGCCATAACGCGGCCCGCAGCGCTCCGCGCGCAAACGTGTCCCTGCTGGACGCCTTGTGCGTAACCTCTATTCTTTCCCCCAGGCCGCCAAAGATTACCGTGTGCTCGCCAACAATGTCCCCGGCCCTTATCGTCTGGATGCCAATCTCCCCTTTTGCACGCTCGCCTATCATGCCCTTCCGGGCATACACAGCTACATCGTCAAGGCTTTTGCCTGTCGAGCTGGTTATGGACTTGGCAAGCATCAGCGCCGTGCCGGAGGGGGCGTCTTTTTTGTGCCTGTGATGAGCCTCGATAATCTCGATATCGTAATCCGGGCCAAGGGCTGCGGCTACCTGCGCAACCACCTTTGAAAGCAGGTTTACCCCAAGGCTCATGTTGGAGGCCATCACGCACGGCACGCGCAAGCAGAGTTTCTTTATCTCTTCCAGTTCCTCCGGCTTGAATCCGGTTGTGCCGATTACCATGGCCTTACCGGCCGCGGAACATGCCCCCAGGTTTTCAAGCGTGGAGGCGGGCGAAGTGAAGTCTATCGCCACGTCCGCCCTAGTCAAATCCAGCGCTGCTTTTATGTCATCAGACAGGGAAACGCCCAGCTTTTTGCCAAGCCCAAGCAACTCACCCATGTCCCTGCCTGCATCCGGATGCCCTTTTCTTTCAAACCCGCCAGCAAGCTCTATGCCTTCCGTTTCCAGCCCCAGGGCGGCTATGCGCCCTCCCATGCGTCCCATCGCCCCAGCTACAAGGATCCTTGTCATCCCGGGCAAACCCTCCTTTATTCCTCGTTAGTTTTTTCTATTATTATGGGATTAAAATCCTTTGCGCGCGCAAGTTCCTTTACGTCTCCGGTCACCTTGCCTATCAGGTTCACATCGCTGGCCGGCACGGGTTTGCCGTCAGGGCCGCTAAGCGGGGTAGGGCCGAAGAATATTGCTATGGCCTTGCCAGGCGGCCAGTACCCGATGTCGCCCACGTTTACGTTGCAGGTGGCGCCAGTATCCGCGGGGATGTAGAGCGGTATCTCGAAGTAGAACTCGTCGCCCCACACGTTATTAAAGCCCTCGATTGGCAGAAGATCATAAACTGCCCTGGCCGTCTCGGTATCCAGCAACTGCGCGTCCAGTGATACCGGCCCGATCTTTATTTTAACCTTCATATCGGTCCCGATTGCCATATGCCCTCCTTCCAGCTAAGGCATTTGAATCGATATCTCGTAGCTGCCAACAGCCGCCTTGTCCACCAGCCCGGCGTCCCACAGGGCGGAGGCTATTCTGGGCTTCAGCGATTTCGGCACCATCAGCATAAGCCTTGCCCCGGAACCCGCCAGCTGTTTCCATAATTCAATTCTATCAGGATTGAAGGAATTTTCAGTTTCTATTTCCAGAATGGCAAGGACCATGCCCTGTTCCGAGAGAATCATGTCCGGGTACAACCCCTTGTATTCGTGCGTTTTCTGTCCGGAGAGATTTGTTTTAATGTCCCTGTACTGGTGGCGCAGCCTTTTTTTAAGCTCCTCCGCCACGGCGTCATGCAGGGCCGCCTCCGCTTCATTCATCTTCTTCCCCTCCGTCCTCACCGGTTTTTTTGACGTCTTCTTTTTCTGCGCTCTCGCCGGGTATCCTGTACTCTTCAGACACCCACAGCCCCAGGTCTATCTGCCTGCACCTTTCGCTGCAAAAAGGCCTGAAGGGGTTTCCTTCCCACTGCGCCTCTTTTTTGCACACGGGGCATTTTGTCTTCATTTGAAAATAAGCCTCCCTTTAAGGCCGGGGGTGTAATAAATCTTGCCCCTGGAGTCCACGGCCACAGCGTTGAACCCAAGCGCGTTTACAAGGGGCATCCCCTTTTGGGGCCCAAGCACGAAGATTTTAGAGAACCCGTCGGACCATACGCCTTTTGGTGTTATCATGGTAAGGCTTTCAAACCCGTGCGCCGGATAGTCCGTTCTGGGGTCTATGATGTGGCTGTACCGCACGCCGTTTATTATGAAATACCTCTCGTAATCCCCGGAGGTGGATATGGCCGCGTTCACCAGTTCAATCTTTGCTATCGTCTGGCTGTTTTTGCCCTTGGGCCTTGGGTTCTGGATACCCACCATCCACCCGTGGCCATCCGGCTTTTTTCCAAATACCCTCATATCACCGGCATCCGCTACAATCCCCGCCTTTATGCCGTGCGCCTTCAGCACCCTTACTGCGTAGTCCGCGGCCCATCCCTTTGCGATGCCGCCCGTATCGCAGGACATTCCTTTTTTGGTGAAGAACACAGTTGAATTGGCCTCGTCTATTTTTATATTCTGATAACCCACCAGTTTCCGCGCCGCGTCCAGAACTGCCTTGCTTGGTATTTTTTTGCTGTAAGGGATGTTCCAGGCTTTAATAACCGGCCCCAGTGTGCAGTCGAACGCGCCCCCGGTTTTTTTGGAAACGTAAACGGCGTCTTTTATAAGGTCCAGTGTTTCCGGCGATACCTTTACCGGCCTAATCCCGGATTCCCTTCCCAGTTCGGATATCTCGCTTTTGGGGTCCCAGAAGCTGATAAGTTTTTGCAGTTTGGCTATCTCGGCGAATGCGGCATCGATAGCATCATTGGCTTGCTTTGGCGAACCGGCAACAACGGTTATCGTTACCAGCGTGTCCAGCAGGATGGAGCTTTTCCTGTATATCTTTTCCTTATCCTGCCCGGCCCTCTTGCACGAAGCCGGCAATACCGCCAGCAGGGCCATGATTACAATGAATGCAGCCGCTTTTTTTTTCAATCCTTTGCTCCCCATATTATCTGTTTGAGTGCAGCTTTCCGGCTATTGCCGCCCCTGTGTGAGAGCCAGGCACGGCGGCAACATCCTCCGGCGTTCCGCAGGCCACAAGATACCCGCCTTCGTCCCCGCCCTCCGGCCCAAGGTCTATTATGTAATCAGCGGACTTTATCACATCCAGGTTATGTTCCACAACCAGTACGGTATTGCCCTTGTCCACCAGCCCGTTCAGCACCTGCAACAGCCGGGCAACATCATCGAAGTGCAGCCCCGTGGTGGGCTCGTCAAGTATATACAGCGTGCCGCCCTGTGCCTTTTTGCCAAGCTCACGTGAAAGGCGTACCCTCTGCGCCTCGCCGCCCGAAAGCGTATTTGCCTGCTGGCCAAGTTTAAGATAGCCCAGGCCAACATCCTGCAGCACCTTCAGCCGCCTCTGTATTGGGGCGATGCGCTCAAAAAATTCCAAAGCTTCGGATATGGTCATCTCCAGCGCCTGCGCGATGTTTTTGCCCTTGTAGAATATCTCCAGGGTCTCCTTGTTGTACCGCGCCCCGCGGCAAACGTCGCACGGCACGTAAACGCCGGGCAGGAAGTGCATCTCCATCTTCTTCAGGCCTTCCCCCTTGCATGTCTCGCACCGCCCGCCGGCAACGTTGAAACTGAAACGCGAATCCCCGTAGCCGCGCACCTTTGCCTCCGCAGACATGCTGAAAAGCCGCCTTATGTAGCTGAATACGCCGGTGTACGTTGCCGGGTTGGAGCGCGGGGTTTTCCCAAGGGGCGCCTGGTCCACGGAGGAAACCCTGCTAAGATGCTGCATCCCGCGTATCTCCGAATGCCTGCCCGGCTGGTCCGGCGAGCCGTAAAACTCCTTTGCCAGCCCTTTAAGGATTATCTCGGAAACCAGCGTGCTTTTGCCGGAGCCCGACACCCCGGTGACGCATATGAGAACACCAAGCGGGATTTTGATGTCTATATTTTTGAGGTTGAACGCCCTGGCCCCGGTTACCTCCAGCCTTTTTTCTGGGTCCGCCTTCCTGCGCGCCGCCGGAACAGGTATCTCCAGCGTGCCCTTCAGGTATTTCCCGGTAAGCGAGTGAGGGTCCGCCATTATTTCCGCCGGGCTGCCCTCGGACACAATCTGCCCCCCCAGCGTGCCCGCGCCCGGCCCCATGTCCACAATGTGGTCCGCGCGCACCATCGTCTCTTCATCATGCTCCACCACTATCACGGTGTTGCCCTGCGCCGTAAGGGATTCAAGGCTGTCTAACAGCATGCCGGAGTCCCTTGGATGAAGCCCGATGGTAGGCTCGTCCAGTATATACAGCACGCCGGTCAGGGCGGAGCCCATCTGGGCCGCAAGCCTGATCCTCTGGGATTCGCCGCCAGAAAGCGTAAGCGATGTCCTTGCCAAAGTCAGGTAGCCAAGCCCAACCTTACCCAGGAACTCAAGCCTTTCGGTTATCTCCTTCAGCATCCGTTCGGCTATAAGCCGCTCCCTCGCGTCCAGTTCCAGCCCTTTTACGAAGGCCAGGCAGTCCCTGGCGGACATGCTGGCGAACTCTCCTATATTCAGCCCGCCAACCTTTACGCTAAGGGCCTCCGGCCGCAGCCGCATACCATGGCAGGCAGGGCAGGGCTTGCTTTCCTCTATCATCTCCTCATCGTCCTCGTAATAGGAGCTGTAACCAAGCCCCCGGCAGGAAGGGCACGCGCCTGCCCTGCTGTTGAAGGAGAAGAACATAGGGTTGATGTCCGGGTAGCTTACCCCGCACTTGGGGCATACCGCCTTGCTGCTGAATATCATGTCACGCCCAAGGTCGATAAGGTTTACTATCACCGTGTCGGAGTATTTAAGCGCGGTCTCCACGGCGTTTTTCACCTGTCTGCCCGTGCCCGCTTTTATCCGGAGCCTGTCTATAACTATTTCTATGGTGTGCCTCTTGTATTTTGCCAGTGCGGCCTGTTCCGTGAGGTCCACCATCTGGCCGTCTATCCGCGCCCTTAAAAACCCCTCGGCCTTCATCTGGGAAAGCTCTTTTTTATACTCGCCCTTCCTGTCCTGCACTATGGGGGAGAGTATCTGTACCCTGGTTTCCTCCGGCAGGTCCCTGATGGCCGCGCTTATGTCCGCTGTGGACTGGCCTGATATCCCGGCCCCGCATTTGTAGCAGAAGGCCTTTCCTATGCGGGTGTAAAGTACCCTGGCGTAGTCGTATATCTCCGTGATGGTGCCCACCGTGGAGCGCGGGCTGCTTGTTATCGTCTTCTGGTGGATGGCAATGGAGGGTGAAAGCCCCTCGATGGAGTCCACCTCCGGCTTTTGCAGCTCGCCAAGAAACTGCCTGGCGTAGGGAGAGAGGCTCTCAACATACCGCCTTTGCCCCTCGGCGTAGATGGTGTCTATGGCCAGCGAGCTTTTGCCGGAACCAGATGGGCCGGTTATAACTGTGAGCTTTTGCCTTGGTATCTTCAGGGCCAGGTCCTTCAGATTATGCTCCCTGGCGCCCTTGATTACTATATATTCCTGCATAAAATCCTCTTTGGGCAGGGCTTGAGACCCCGACTAATTAGTTTAAAAGAAAGCCGGGCGGGGTTTCAATCCAGGTGGAAGCGGCTGGTTTTATTTTTGCCTTGCCGGGGGGCAAAGGACATGATTTCCAGTAGGAACACGCGCAGGCCGGAAGCGGTTATATGGAGCGGACTGCGTCCAGAAAGTGACATGAACGTAGGATGGCTTGCGGGTGCGTGATTTACCCTCTAACTCGCGCTACTGGCCATTCCGGTATTATGAAGGTTTCCTAAAGAATCTGGGATGTGTCCCGAATATTTTC
>JAKAKS010000018.1 GCA_021813405.1 Nitrospirota bacterium | reverse complement strand
TGGATACTGGCCCTGCTGGACTCCGATGTGATCGAGTTTGAGCTTGACGGCGTGAAAAGCGCAAACATAACCCGCGGCCACCGTTTCCTTTCTCCGGTTGCGTTCCAGGTGAGGGAGGCCGGGCTTTACAAGAGCTCGCTTGAAACCAGTTTTATCATAGTGGAGCCTGAAAAACGGCGCGCCCTTATAGAGGCGGACTTAAACCGGCTTGCGGCAACTGTTGAAGGCGTTCCCGCGCCGGATGAGGAACTGGCTGGCACGGTGGTGAACCTGGTGGAATACCCGGTTGGCGTGCTATGTGAATTCCCCAGGGAATACCTTGAGCTGCCAGACGAGCTTCTAATAACCGTGATGAAGGGGCACCAGAAGTACTTTGCCGTAAAAGACGACAAAGGCCGCCTTTTAAATAATTTTATAGTGATCAGCAATACCCTGAAGGAAAACTCGCTGGTTGTGCGCGGCGGGGCCGAACGGGTGATAAAGGCCCGGTTTGAGGACGCCCGGTTCTATTACCGCGAAGACCTTTCCAGAAAACTTGCAGACAGGGTGGACGACCTGAAAAAAGTTGCCTACCATGAAAAGCTTGGCAGCCTTTACGACAAAACGCTCCGGCTTCAGGCGATTGCTTCAAAAATAGCGCAGGCGGTATGCCCGGAGATTTACCGGGAGGTTGAAAGGGCCGCGCGGCTTGCCAAGGCGGACCTTGTAAGCGGCGTTGTAAAGGAGTTCCCGGAGCTTCAGGGGATTATGGGGCGTTATTACGCCCTGGCCGGCGGCGAGCCTGAAACGGTTGCAGACGCCATAATGGAACAATATCTGCCCCGGTTTACCGGAGGTGCCCTGCCCTCCAGCCCGGCAGCAACGGTGCTGGCATTGGCCGACAGGCTTGATAACATAGCGTCGTTTTTCTATCTTGGGCTGGCGCCAACAGGCTCCGAAGACCCGTTTGCGCTTAGAAGGCAGGCCATAGCCGTCGAAAACATCCTGCTTGAAGGCGGCCAGGATTTAACGCTGGGCCGTCTTATAGATTGGGCGGCGGCGGGCCTTGGGCAGGAAGGCAACGAAGCCCTGAAATCGGAGATATTCAGGTTCCTGGAATCTCGCCTGCCGCAGATACTGGAAGCGAGAGGGTACGCCCCGGACGTTATAGAATCCGTCATAAAAATGTCCGCATCAGTGCCGCTGAAAGACCTGCCCGGCAGGATGGACGCAATCGTGCGTTTCAAGAGAGCCGGAGGATACGGCACCTTTCTTATGGCCATGAAGCGGGTAAGAAATATAATCGCGGACCGCGCAATCACCGAGGTGCATGAAAAGCTGCTGAAGGAAGAAAAAGAGGCCGCGCTGTACCGCGCATTCACAGGCGTGCGGGAAAAAGTGCGGGAACTTGCCGCGATGGCGGACTATGAAAGAGCGATGGAAACGCTTCTGGAGTTGAACGTTTCAATAAACGAGTTTTTCGACGCGGTGCTTGTAATGGACAAAAACGCCGCGGTGCGCGACAACAGGCTGGCGCTGCTTGGGGCCATATGGGCGCTGGCGCTTTCGATAGCAGACTTCTCCAGGCTTTCCGAGATTTAAGGGCGGCCCGCTAGCTCTCTTCTGCGGACTACTGAAAAATTGACAACTCACCGAAAATTCTGCTATAAAATAGGTCGTTCCTGGGTAGCTCAGCCGGCAGAGCGGGTGGCTGTTAACCACCATGTCGGGGGTTCGAATCCCTCCCCAGGAGCTTTTTTTATTCAATTCTTCCTTATAACAAACGCCTATCCGTTATAATATTTCAATTCCGAAATGAAACTGCCCAAACGGCTTAAATGGAAGCACGTGAGCGCCCTGTACGAGGCAATCGCGCCGGAGCTGAAAGCGTCGCCTGCCAAGCTGGATTCGCCGGAAGCAGGGAAGGTGCTTGTGCTTGCCCCCCACATAGATGACGAATCTATCGGTTGCGGCGGGGCAATCATAAAACACACCATGCAGGGCGATCCGGTGATGGCCGTTTATTTCGCGGGCTGCACGCCTGAACGCAGGAAAGAGGCCGATGCCGCAATTTCAATACTGGGCATATCAGAGAAAATTTTTCTGGAATATGAAGACAAGTCGCTCGGCTCGCATCCGGAAATAGCGGAAAAGCTTGCGGCAACCATCAGGGAATTCAGGCCTGATACTGTATATCTGCCTTCCCTGTTTGACCGGCACAACGACCATCTTGCCGTGAACAACTACCTGTGCCTGGCGCAGAAGAAGAGCGGTTTGGATTTTACAGTTTGCGCTTACGAGGTTTGGACGCCGCTTGTGCCAAACCTGGCCATTGACATCTCAGCCGTCATGGAGAGGAAGATTAAAGCAGTGTCCGCCTTTAAAAGCCAGACGGCCGCAAACGACTGGCTTGCTGCTGTTGAGGGGCTTAACAGGTTTCGCGGCATCACCATGGCCTGCGGGGAATATGCCGAGTGTTTCATGAGGCACAGGGCTTCAAAATACCGTGAGCTTTGGGAGGGCGCCTTTAATGCCTGAGGCTGCGCTCCCGGTCCGCCCGCTTTCCATCATGACCATTCAATCCGGTACATGCAAGGGCGGGGCGGATATGCTTGCCTTCGAGTTTTTTAAAAAGCTGAAGGCCAGAGGGCACAGGATCATCTGGGCATGTGTTGATGACTGCGCCCTCATGGCAAGAGCCGTTGGCGCCGGTTTTGAGGTGTTCCCGGTCAAGAGGAAGTTCAGCCTGGGCCAGTGCCTCAGGCTGGTCAGGTTCTGTTTTGAAGAGCAGGTGGCCGTAATTAACCCGCACGATTCAAGGGGCAGGCACATGGCTGCCGCATCCAGGGCCCTCGGTCTGAATTCCAGGATAATATTTTTCCGTCATTGCCTTCCCGGCCCGGCCCCTTTTTTAAAGGCATGGCTGGACTGGACGTCGGCTGATTACACCATTGCCGTCTCCAACGCTGTTAAAAGGGGGCTGCTTGCAGGCCGGCTGCCGGAATCCAGGATAGGAGTAGTCAATGGCGGAATAGACATTCCCAGTTTTGAACACCCGGCCCCCGAAAAAATTGAGCTGGCAAGGCGGAAGTACTCGCACCCCGGCGTTATAAATATAGGCATTGTCGCCAGGTTTCACAAGAACTCGATAAGGCCGGGGAGGCTGTCGGCCAAACGGCATGAGATACTTTTCAGGGCGTTAAGCCAGGTCAGCAGAGAATTCAATCTTATCGCCGTAGGCTGCGATGAAGACGCGCGGGAGCCGCTTAAAAAACTTGCCGCCGAAAACGGGCTTGAGCCCGGCAGGCTGACGATATGCGGGTTCGAGCCGGACATAGCCCCTTTTTACAAGATATTCGACATAAGCGTGCTGCCCTCCCCTGCCGAAGGGCTTGGGCTTGTACTGGCGGAATCCCTGGCCGCGGGCACGGCAACAATAGGGGCGCGGGCCGGGGGTGCTGCGGAGGTCATAACGGACGATGTGGATGGCTTCCTTTTTACCCCGGACGACCATGAGGACCTGGCCTCAAAAATCGGGCAACTTATAATCGATCCCGCTTTAAGGGAAAGGTTTTCACTAAACGGCCGGCAGAAGGTAAAGAGGTTGTTCGACATAGATAAAAACGCGCTGGAGCTGGAAAAAATCCTCGCCCGCGTCACAGGCCGCTAAATACTATTATGGGTTGAATTTTTAATCCGGTTGCCGTATCTTAAAGTCAGGACTTTCATGCCCGGGCGCACAATATAATTGGTAATGGAGGGAATAACCGGTTCATGTACGCCTGAGCCGGGGTATGAGAATTTCCGGCCTTTTTAAAGAATTCATGGCGGCCTGCGCGGAGCCGGTGCTTATCATGCAACCCGACTCGGCCCTCATCATTCACTGCAATGAGGCTGCATTGCATGGCCTTGGCTACCGCCGCACAGAACTTGCCGGGACTGCCTTAACAGACATATTTTCCGGCTTAGGCAGCCTTGCCTCCTGGAAAAAGAGCGTTCCCAAGCTGAAAAAGAGCAGGAACCTCTCAATGCAGTGCTCATTCAAAAAGAAAGACGGCAGCCTGCGGCCTGTTGAACTCACTTTCACCTATGTGGAGCACCGGCCTGAGGCCCTGGTGATAGTTAATGTCCGCGATATCACATATACAGAGCGGTCAATATCAGAAAACAACGAAAAATTCAGGGCACTTGCAGAGGGTTCGGCCAATGCAGCATCCTACGCCATTATCCAGATAAACGAAAAAGGCGAGACAGTATTTTGGAATAAGGCCGCAGAAAAGATATTCGGGTACAGCTTCACCGAGATGCGAGGCAAGGAAATGCACAAGCTGCTGCCGCCGGCCTTGCATGCGCAATTCAGGCGCGGGTTCGAAAAATTCGTTAAGGACGGCCAGGGAGATGTGATAGGCAAGATGATGGAACTGTCCGCCGTCAGAAAGGACGGTGAGGAATTCCCGATTGAAATCTCACTCTCCGCAATCAACCTGTCTGGCAAATGGAACGCAATAGGAATAATCAGGGATGTGACAAGAAAGAAAAATGCCTTAACTGCTCTACAGGAAAATATGGAGCGCTTCAGGAAGATATTCGAGGAAGGGCCTTTGGGTATGGCTATCCTGGACCTTACCGGAAAGATAATAAGGGCCAACGCAGTCCTTTGCGGCCTGCTGGGGTATACGGAAGCAGAGATTGCTCACATGGCCTTATTAAACATGACTCACCCCGCAGACTTAACCGCCTGCGTCTCCGCGCTTACAAAGCTGCTTGAGGAAAGCACTCCCTTTTTAAAAATGCAGCAGCGTTATTTGACGAAGGAGGGCGGCACGGCATGGACCAATATGACCTTCTCGCTGATACGCGGTGAAGACGGCAAGCCCCGGTATTTCCTGGTGATGGCGGAGGACATAACCGAAAAGCTCAGGCTGGAGTCCATAGCCGGCACGGTTGAGTCCATGAACAACCTGGGGTATGTATTCTCCGGATTAAGGCATGAGTTAGGCAACCCCGTAAACGCAATTAAAATGACGCTGAACGTGCTGAAAGCGCGGCTTGGCACTATACCTGCGGAGTCCGTTGCCGAGTACGTGGCCCGCGCCATAGGCGAGGTATCCAGGATAGAATCAATTTTATGGACACTGAAGAGTTTTAACATGTACGAAAGCCTCGATATAAAGCCGGTGCAGCTGCGCCCTTTCATATCCGATTTCATCTCCATGGTGCAGGTGGATGCGGCCCAAAAAGGGATTACCATCCGGGCGGATGTATCGCAAGGCGTGGAATGCGCCATGGCAGACCCGAGGGCCTTGCAGCAAGTGCTTATAAATATAGTGGCAAATTCAATCGATTCCCTTGCTGGCAGGGGAGACCCGTTTATTTCCATAACCGCGGCCCTTTGCGGCACCGGGATAAGGATAACTGTGGCCGACAATGGCGCCGGCATGGCTCCGAACCAGATAAAGGAACTGTTCAGGCCTTTCCGCACCACAAAACCCAATGGGACAGGCCTTGGGCTGGTCATCTCCCGCAAGATGCTGGCGGGCATGGGCGGCAGCATTGATATAGAGAGCCGCAAGAACGAGGGCACCGCGGCCCATATTGTAATCCCGCACGTAACTGAACAGGCACTTTATAAATAGGATTTTGATTCGGAGGCTTATGCCAGCTCAAAAAGCAAAAAAAACAATACTGATAATAGACGACGACAAGATATTCTGCCAGAGCATCAAAGAGTACCTGGAAAAGGACCCTGTTGAAGTAATAATAGCCAACACCGGCAAGGACGGCCTGTCAGCCAGCGCCCGGGGAGATATGGACATTATCCTTCTGGACCAGAGATTGCCGGACGTTGAGGGCGATACGCTCTGCGGGGCCATCCTTGCCAATAATGACCACGCCAAAATCATTTTCATAACGGCCCACGCCAGTTTCGAAGGCGCTGTAAAGGCCATGAAGTCCGGCGCTTTCAACTATCTTTCAAAGCCCTTCGAACTGGAGGAACTGGACCTTGCCATCGAACAGGCGCTGAGGACCACCGAGCTTGAAAGGATCGAGCAATTACAGAAGTATCGCACGGCTAAGGAGAGCAAGGAAGCCGTTTTAATAGGCGGCCAGGGCCTGTCCGGAATCCTCAAGCTGCTTGAATCAGCATCGTCCAGCGAGGCCCCGGTGCTTATTACCGGCGAGACCGGCACCGGCAAAAACGTGCTTGCCAAGGCAATCCATTATAAAAGCCCGCTCAGGAAGGCACCGTTTATAAGCATAAACTGCGCGGCCCTGCCGGAAAATCTCATGGAGTCGGAACTCTTCGGTTATGAAAAAGGCGCTTTTACCGGGGCAGTGGCTTCCAAGAAAAGCATATTCGAAATGGCTGAGGGAGGGACGCTCTTTTTAGACGAGATAGGGGAAATTCCCCTCCACCTGCAAGCCAAACTCCTTGGCGCCATCGAAGAAAAAAAGATCAGACGGCTTGGCAGCGAGTCCGTAAAGTCTGTAAACGTAAGGATAATCGCGGCCACCGGCAGGGAACTGGAGAAAGAACTGGGCGAGGCGTTCAGAAAAGATCTGTATTACCGGCTTAGTGTAATAAGGATACATATGCCGCCGCTACGGGAAAGGAAAAGTGACATGAGAGCCCTGTGCGATTACTTCCTGTCCATACTGCCAGGAGGACGCGAGATGACTATCTCCGGCGAAGAGCTGGAAAAACTATCTGCCTATCCGTGGCCCGGCAATATACGCGAATTGAAAAACGTTATAGAAAGGGCATTGATTCTCCAGAGGGGAATGCATGACCTGAGGCCCTCTGACCTTCTTGTTAGCCTTGAAAAGTCGGTTGCCGGGAACCCGGAGCTGCGCGGGCAGCAGGGCTTTTTCCAGGGGGACGAAATACTCACGTTGGCAGAAATCGAGAAAAACTATATAAAACATTCACTTGCCAGGCTTTACGGCAATTATACCAAGACGTCCCGCGCACTGGGCATCTCTCTTTCCACTCTCAAACGGAAACTGAAGGAATACGACCTAAAATGAATTACCTGTTCAAAATGAACTACCTATAATGCACTTGGCTCCCTCCGCCATTTTCAGCTAAAAATCCTAACACGCCGGTTTTAAATCTTTTTTCGCTTTGTCTAGTGACTGGCATCACAATTGCATTCATTTATTTACATGGAACAAGCTTGCATATTGGAAGATTCCAACGTGATGACCGCAGGTGAAAAGAGCATCCTGCTGGCTGACGATGAGAAGATTTTTCTTCTCAGCGTTTCCGAAGGGCTCAGGATGTACATGAAAAGCGTAAACATCTACACGGCCGACAACGGCAGAAGTGCGCTGGACATTCTGAAAACCTGCCCGATAGACCTGCTTGTGACGGACCTGAATATGCCGGAGATGGACGGGTTTGGTCTTTTGGAGAGGAAATACGCTGAATTCCCGGACACAAAGGTGCTAGTGTTTACGGCCTGCATCCTGCCAGGGTACAGGGAAATGCTTAAAAATTATGGTGTGCTTGACGTGCTGGAGAAGCCGCTTTCTTTCGAAGAATTGCGTAGCAAGGTAGAACATGCCTTGTGGGGTCTTTCCGGTATGGACAATCAGATTCAAAACGAACCCGGCGCCTTTTGGGGCCGGGGCCTTTCATAAAAAGGCAAATCGACCCGGAGGAAAACAGTATGAGCAACATGATTCTCGAATATCCCAGTGCAACAGAGGAGAAAAAACAAGCTTACATGCCACGGAGCATTGGCCGGAAGAGCGCCAGTTCACATTCAGCGCGCGCGCTGGCTGAAGCTGTAATCCTTCAGTCGATGGAAGATTTCTGGAGCAACACTTACAAACAGGAGAGTATTGAGTTCTTCAAAGGAGAAGGATTTAATATCTGCGCCAAAATAGCAGGCATGGGCAAGGAAGACCAGATGAAGGTTCTCCAGATGCTTGCCGGAGAGAACTTAACCTACTAGATAACATCATGGGGGCTATTATGGCCTCCATATTAAAACCGGGAGGTTCAGTATTTTGTCACTTAAGGCCAATTGCTGGGACTATAAAAAATGCAACAAGGAGTTAAGGAACAACTGCCCCGCCTATCCCAATGCGGGACGGGTCTGTTTCGTTGTTGAAGGGACAAGATGCGACGGGCAGTTTCACGGACCGTATGCGCAGAAGATAAATGATTGCCGCGGATGCAGGTTTTACAAGGACATCGTGCTTAGCGAGCCGCCGAAACTGGCCAGGGCCGGACGTGATTGACATCACACGTTTATTCCTCTAACATTCACATAATAAAATATAATATAAATAGCACGCTTCGGAAATTCCGAAGCGTGCTATTTAATATAAAAACAAAAAGGAGGGTATGAGGGTATGTACAAGTCTATAGCCGTATATCTTATTTTTGCGATATTTGTCATAGGAATCGTCCAGACAGTCCCGGCTGAAGCCGCGTTTGTGCCATCAACAAGCTCGGCCCTGTCCAGGATAGACAGGCAGGCGGACATGGCAACAGTAACCCAGGCTCTTGAGCTGAAGGCTGTCAGCTCAAGGCTAAGCCAGCTTGGCTTTTCAAAACAGGAAATCCAGACGAAGCTGGCCAGTTTAAATGACCAGCAGCTGCATTCGCTTGCGCAGAGGATCGACAAGATCAGGCCCGCCGGAGATGGCCTCGGCATCCTGATAGGCATTCTCATAATAGTCATCCTTGTGATAGTCATCCTCCAGCTTACCGGTCACAAGGTAATAGTTAAATAGATTCAATGATTAAACGCCGTAAAGGCAAGTTTGTTAAAAGACCGGGCCTTACAGGCCCGGTCTTTCTCATTATGTGCCTCCTTTGGCCCCTTTTGTTCTCATGCTCCCAGGCCAATATCCGGCCGGAAATCTATCAAAGGCAGCCATCCCAGAAAATAATCGAAAAAGTCCCGTTCGAGAAACAGGGCGCATACCAGTGCGGCCCCGCGGCGCTGGCAGGGGTACTTGACTATTGGGGCGCGCATGCCAAAACCGGCAGGATTGCGCGCGGCATGGTAAGCAAGTCCGCCGGAGGCGTCCTGGGCATAGACCTTGTGGTCTATGCCCAAAAGCACGGATTCAAAGCTAAAGAGTACACCGGCAGCATTGAGGACCTCAGGAGTAAAATAGACGCCGGTTTTCCTGTTATAGTAAAGGTGGATTATGGGTTCTGGGTGTATGAAAGAAATCATTTCCTGACGGTGGTCGGTTATTACAACGGCGATAACGGTAAACCAGGCGGCTTGATAGTGCACGACGGGTATACGCCATTTGCCAGGGTCCCGGAGAAAAAATTCATGGAGCAATGGAAGAAAACAGGTTACTGGGCGCTGCTGATAACGCCGAAAAAAATACAGGTAACGGGCAATCAATGAGAAGGAAACTAACGACGACAAAAATATTCTTGTCACTTGCGGCCTGTGCGGCCCTGCTCTGCCTTTTCCTTTCCGCGTGTTCGCACATTATTATCCTCAAGGACCCGCTTACGCCGGAAGAGCATATCAAGCTGGGTGTAGCTTACGAACAGAAAGGCGAACTGGACGCAGCGATAGACCAGTATTCCAGGGCCATAAAGGAAGACAGGAAAAACAGCGCCGCCTATCTGTTTTTGGGCAATTCCTGGTTTGAGAAAAAGGACTATGCCAAGGCGGAGAAAAATTACAGGAAGGCCATAGCCGCTTCGCCAGCCAACGCGGAGGCTTACAACAACCTGGCCTGGCTTCTGTACACAGAAAAAACAGACCTTCAGGAGGCCCGCGCACTCTCCGCGAAGGCGGCCCAACTGGAGCCATCCAACAAGGATTTCAAGGATACCCTGGCAAAAATTGAGGGGGCGTCAAAAGCTCCATAATGGTGCGGTATACTGGCGTAAACCACCTGGCGATGGCCACGGGGGACATGGATGCAACTATACGCTTCTGGCGGGACCTCCTTGGCATGCGGCTTATAGCCGCGCTTGGAAAACCAGGTTACAGGCATTACTTCTTCGAGATATCACAGCAAGACACTATCGCCTTCTTCGAATGGCCCGGGGCCCTGCCCGCGCCTGAAAAAGAACACGGCAGGCCGGTTAAAGGCCCATTCGTATTCGACCACGTGTCCGTCGGAGTCGCTGACGAAAACTCCTTGTGGCATATAAAAGACAGGCTTACCGCGGCGGACATCTGGGTTTCAGAAGTAATTGACCACGGGTTCATGCACTCGATCTACTCGTTCGATCCAAACGGGATCCCTATAGAGTTCAGCCATAACGTACCCGGCATAAACATCAGGAAAACCCCGGAAACCCTGGATGCAAGCCCAACAATAACGGCCCTTGAGGGCCCGGAGCCACGGCCAGGCATATGGCCTGAACCAGTCCATACGCCCAAACGGCAGCGGAAGATATACAAGGGCCAGGGCAGCGAATTTTTCCAGGGCTATAAAAAGAAGTAATCCCGCCGCCAACTTGACTACCCCTGCCCTCGTGCTAGGCTTTTCTCAGGGGCTTAATATACCAAAATATTTAGAGAGGCCTGAAATGCCGACCGCCGTTATTGCGGAAACGATGCCGCAGCCCGCAAGCTGCGAACTGGAGCGCCCGAAGCCGTTTAATTTTTTCATATTCGGCGCCTCCGGAGACCTTGCAAAAAGAAAGATCATCCCCGCGCTCTACCAATTAAGCGTGCTCTCGCTGCTGCCGGAGGACTTTCTTGTAATCGGCGCTGCAAGGAGTGACATCAGCACCGAAGCGTTCCGGGATAAAATGCGCCAGGCCGTAATGGAAGCGGCAGGGCAGAGCGCGTTTGACGAAAGCAAATGGGAACATCTGGCAAACAGGCTATATTACATACCTGTGCAGTACGATTCCCCCCAGGCCTATACGTCATTGGCCAAAAGGTGCATACCTCTTGAAAAACAGTACAAGACATGCCAGAACCGCATTTTCTACCTGGCCGTGCCGCCAACGGCATTCGAGGACGTTATAACCAATCTGGGCGAGGCCGGGCTTGCCAGGCCGGTTTCATCCAGCAACGGTGGCGGCTACACCCATATCGTGATAGAAAAGCCCCTTGGCCGGGACCTCCAGTCCGCAAGGGACTTAAACGGCCTACTCAATAAATATTTCACCGAAAACCAGATATACCGGATGGATCATTACCTGGCGAAAGAGACGGTCCAGAACATACTTATGTTCAGGTTCGCAAATTCCGTGTTCGAACCCGTCTGGAACAACAGGTTCATAGACCACGTCCAGATAACGGCGGCCGAGACCATCGGCATAGAGCACAGGGGCGGATATTACGAGGAATCCGGCGTGCTCAGGGACATGTTCCAGAACCATCTTCTGCACCTGCTGGCGCTTACCGCGATGGAGCCTCCACAGGCCTTCAGCACAGAAAAAGTAAGGGACGAGCGGGTAAAGGCTATCAGCTCCATAAAGCCTCTTAACCCGGAGTACCTGGCCGGTTTCCTTTCGCTTGGCCAATATGGTCCTGGTAACGGAACGCCCGGATACAGGCAGGAGCCCGATGTGCCGCCCTATTCCAACACGCCCACTTATGCCGCGCTGAAACTTGAAGTGGAGAACTGGCGATGGAATGGCGTGCCGTTCTATCTGCGCTCTGGCAAAATGCTGGCAAGCCGGAAGGGAGAGATAGCCGTCCACTTCAAGCCGGTGCCGCACCTGATGTTCAGGGGCAGCCAGATGGGCCGCATAGAGCCAAACGCGATAGTGCTCAGGATACAGCCTGGCGAGGGGCTGGAGATGCTAATTCAGACAAAGCACCCCGGTTCAAGGATATGCCTTAACCCCGTAAAAATGGATTACACGTATCCCAAAGAAGCCGCCCCGAAGAATTATGCCAGGATCCTCCTGGACTGCATGCAGGGGGACCAGATGCTGTTTGTAAGGACCAGTGAGGTTGACGCCTCTTGGGAACTGCTTACGCCAATTATAGAGCACGCAGAAGCCCGGAGATGGGACTTCCCCAATTACCATCCGGGCTCCGATGGCCCAGCCGGGGCCGCGGCCCTGTTATCCAGGAATGGACATCAATGGGATCCGCTTTAAATCCGCAAATCATTCCTGGCAACGCTATTTGCGAAAAGGAGAGCAGCGATGGTGACGCGAATTTTAGGGAAAGGCGGGCTCAAGGTGTCCGCCTTAGGGTTGGGATGCATGGGAATGTCCGAATTTTATGGCGTGCATGATGACAAAAGATCCATAGAGACTATCCGCCGCGCAATCGAAAGAGGGGTAAATTTCCTGGACACCGCCGATATGTACGGGCAGGGCCATAACGAACAACTTGTAGGCCGAGCAATAAAGGGACTAAGGGGCCGTGTAGTGCTAGCCACGAAGTTTGGAATAGTAAGGGAAAACGGCAATCGCAGGATAGATGGCAGCCCCGGATATGTCCGCTCCGCCTGCGAGGCCAGCCTTAAAAGACTGGGAACAGATGTTATAGACCTGTATTACCAGCACAGGGTGGCCCCTGACACCCCTATCGAGCAGACTGTAAGCGCCATGGCCGGCCTTGTGCGGGAAGGAAAAGTTCGGTTCATCGGGCTTTCGGAGGCCTCTGCGAATACTATTCGCCGCGCCAATGCCGTGCATCCTGTTACCGCGTTGCAAAGTGAATATTCCCTGTGGAGCCGCGACCTGGAACTCACGGTTATGGACACATTGCGTGAACTGGGTGTAGGGCTAGTGGCATACAGCCCACTTGGCAGAGGTTTCCTTACCGGGCGGTTTAAAAGCCTGGCGGACTTGCCATCGGGAGACTGGCGGCAGAGCTCGCCTCGCTTCCAGGGAGAAAATTTCATGCGTAACCTGGAACTTGTAGCCAAGGTGAAGCAGATAGCAGAACAAAAACATTGCACGCCCGCCCAACTGGCGCTTGCATGGGTCCTGTCCCGCGGCGATGAAGTTGTCCCGATACCCGGCACCACCAATATTCGTCACTTGGATGAAAACATCGGCGCGCTGGATGTGCTTTCCAGGCTGTCCGCCAGTGATCTTGAAGAGCTAGAAGCCGTATTCCCCCTGGGCGCGGCCGCTGGCAGCCGGTATGACGGGGCCGGAATGAAAATGGTAAACGTATAAGGGCTAATATACGCCGCTTTATTCTTTGTCTTTGACGTACTGTTTCACTTTTGACAAAACTAAAAAAACTAATTTCAGGCATATCGGCGAACGCCGCTGTAAACGTAACGAGAGCATATTACTGAAAAGCCGTAATCTCAGCAGCAGGAATTCGCATTGACATCTAATTTCAATAAAGCTAAATTCCAATTAGACGGCTTTATCTCCTGCAGACGAAATCAACATTAAACCTGAACCTTAAGGCTGTTGGCCGGACAGGATGAATATTCATACCGATGGCATTGAAAAATATAAAAATTCCGTCCGCGCTCCTGTTTGTTTTTTTGATATTGGCATTCAGCCGCCCTGCCTTAGCCAAACTGAATGTAGATGTGAAGATAGAAGGCGTTAAAGGCGAACTGAAGAAAAACGTTTTGGACTTGCTTGCCATGCAACAACAGAAAAACGCACCGGAATTTGATGAGACTACTATGCGGGCGCTTTACAAACAGGCCCCCGGCGAGATAACGAATGCGCTTGCTCCGTTTGGTTATTACACGCCAGACATAAAAAGCAGTCTGACCAAAAATGATGGAAAGTGGACGGCCACGTTCAACATAAACCCAGGCCCTCCGGTAATCGTTTCCGGGCTGAGTTTCCAGGTAACCGGCGAAGGCAAGGACCTGGAGGCGTTCAAAAACATAGAAGACAGGTTTGCGCTTAAAAAAGGCAGCATTCTTGATGAGCGCATTTATGAAGCCGCCAAAAAAGATCTGCAGCAGACGGCAGCAGGCTACGGTTTTTTCAAGGCGGACATGGCCGAACACCGCATTGATGTATACCCGGACAAACACCAGGCCCTCATTTTTTTGCATTTCGATACCGGCCCTCGGTATAAGTTCGGCAAGACAGTTTATAAGCAGGATGTCCTAAGCCAGAAACTTCTTAAACGCTATATCTTCTTTAAGCGCGGGGACCCGTTTGATGTTTCAAAGGTGCTTGAGCTTCAAAGCGCCCTCACGCAGAGCGGCTATTTCGAAGATGTTCAGGTTACGCCCCGGCAGGACATGGCAACCGGGCTGGAAGTGCCGGTTACTGTGGCGCTCACGCCCTCAAAGCGTTATCACCTGACCTTTGGCGCGGGTTATGGAACAGATACCGGGCTGAGGGGCAGTTTGACCCTGGCTGACACCCGGATAAACAGACGCGGGCACAAGGCGGACCTTACCATAGCAGCCTCCCAGATAAGCAGGGATGCAACCGCCAGATATATAGTGCCAGGCCCCAATCCCGCAACCGACAATATTACCTACTCGGCCGGGTTCCAGACCATACAGACCAATACATATAAGGCCGAGACCATCATTGTGGGCCCAAGCTATAACCGTATGTTAAGCAAGTTCTGGACGCAGTCGCTGTTTATCAATTTCCTGAGAGAGCATTTCAATATCGATGAGGAATCAACCAATTCCAAATTGATTATTCCGGGCGGCACATGGACTTACAGAAAAGCACAGGAGTCGTATTACGGGGGGGAAGGCTTCAGGTTTATCGGCACGGTGCAAGGGGCGCAGAGGCTCTTTCTCTCGGATGATGATTTAGCCCAGATACATCTTCAGCCCAAATTCGTCCAGGGCACGGGCCATTCGGCAAGGATAATACTGCGGGCGGAAGCTGGGGCAACGGCGGTAAGCGATTTTTATAAATTCCCAGCCACGCTCAGGTTCTTTGCGGGCGGTGATAACAGCATTAGAGGTTACAGCTACCAGTCGCTTGGCCCTGTGGACCAGCTTGGAAATA
This sequence comes from Nitrospirota bacterium, assembly GCA_021813405.1. GTDB lineage: Bacteria > Nitrospirota > Thermodesulfovibrionia > Thermodesulfovibrionales > JdFR-88 > JAKAKS01. The sequence continues at coordinate 67,369 of JAKAKS010000018.1, read as the reverse complement.
CAATCGGCGGAAAGTTCCTGTTCGTTGTCAGCACAGAATACGAACACAGAGTATACGGAAAGTGGAGCGCGTCCGTATTCTATGACGGCGGCAACGCCTTCAACAACATCCCTTTCCACTGGTATTCCGGGATAGGAACGGGCGTTATATGGCGCTCGCCGCTTGGCCCGATAAGGGTTGATTTTGCATGGGAGGCGTTCGAGCGCGGCCCCCGCTTCCATATTCATATCAATATAGGGCCTGCGCTATGACCAAAAAGAAGCGAACCGTTCAAATATGTGTTGTTCTGGCCGTAATAATAATTGCAATAGTATTTTATATCTTCCTTTCGCCAGGCGTGTTTGCGTGGGCTTTTGCCCGCTATGCCCCCCCAGGCTTGTATGTAAAGAGCGTAAAAGGCAGGCTGGCCGGGCCAATAGAGCTAACCGGCCTGATATACAACTCCCCAAGACAGGAGGTAAGGATAAACGATCTTCGGGCAAACTGGAGCCAGCTTGCGCTTTTTACCCTGCGTTTTGAAATTACAAACCTGGAAGCCTCCGGCGTGCAGATAAATGCAAAATCCGTACCGAAAGTGCCAAAGAAAAAGTTCAAGCTCCCTCAAATTCACATGCCGCCCATAAAAGTGCTGATAGACAAGGCATTGGTACAAAACATACTCTATGTGCCTCCGCCTTCAGGTAAAAATAAGCCAACACTTATAAACAGGATAGACCTGAGCGCCCATACATCGGGAAATACTCTTTACGTCCGGAAGCTGGATATGGTTGCGCCCCGGTATTCATTCGCGGCAAACGGAAGAGTACAGCTCAATAACGATTATCCCATTTCAATAAAGATGGCATGGCAAATGGCAATGGCAAATACCCCGGCAATATCCGGCACGGGGAGTATAGAGGGCTCCCTGCGCAAACGACTGTGTGTACTGCAAACTATAGCGCCCCCCTACCCTGTTAAGATGGATTTCACTGCTACAGACCTGCTTGGCACACCTGCATGGAACGGATTTGTAAACTGGCAATCTATAAAGATTCCAGCTTCCGGCCCTACAAGGCTAATTACTACGGGCAGGTTCAATACAAACGGTTCCATTAAAAAATACGTATTCGGAATGAATGCGGACCTGCTTGTGCAAAATATTCATCGGCATGGCCGGATAACCATGAAAGGCAACGGCAACAGGCAGGGCCTGCACCTCGAAAATTTTTCGGCGGATCTCCCATACGGCAAAATGCGCGCAAACGGAAAGGCAAGCTGGAAACCAGTTAAGTCATGGGATTTTGTGCTTTCGGCAACCGGGCTGGACCCTGGACAATTTGCGCCTGCCTGGAAAGGCAACATAAGTTTTGCCGCCGCAACGTCCGGCAAAATACCAGGGCCCGGACAAAGGGATATCAATTTCCTGCTTAAAAACCTGAGCGGCAATTTAAAAGGCCAGCCGGTAAGCGGTGGCGGTCAGATAATTGTTAAAAATAAGGATTACCGGATTCCGCGCCTTGTCATTCATCTGGGAAAGGCATCGGCATTCGCGTCCGGCACTATCGGCAAGGTTTGGAAGCTAATCTGGCGGCTGAGCGCCGCTGATATTTCCGTGCTTATGCCGCAAGCTAAAGGCGCAATAGCCGCAAACGGTAATCTATCCGGCCCGCGCGCAAAACCACTGGCGGTTGCCCGTTTTTCGGGGGCGGGCATTCAATACCCCGGCATGGCGATAAAGACTGTGAGGGCCAATATGAGAATAGATATGTCTGAAAAAACAGCGTCCAGGCTGAACGCTACTGTAACAGGTGCGGCGTTCAGAGGTCACAAGATTAGTTTGTTGCGATTGAGCGGGTTTGGAAAGCCATCGGCAAACCGCATTACCTTATTAATCGCTGGGCGGGCAGGAAAAAACTCATTATCGCTTGCGCTTGCTGGCGGTCTCATAAAAAAAGCATGGGACGGAAAAATGGAACGGCTGACCATAACCGAAGAGGGTCATCGGACATGGCGGTTGAAAAAAACTGCGTCAATCAAGGCCGGAAAAACGGAAATGCAATTGAAGGACTTGTGCATTATAAGTGGCCCGTCCAATGCGTGCCTTAGCGCAGATTACAAAAAGGGCTTGGCAGCAGAAAACCCGCCCTTGGCCGCGCAGGCGCATTTTAACGCCTCCAGGGTGCAGCTTGCATTGTTCAGCCCCCTTTTGCCACCAGGAGCCTCGGTAACCGGGCAGTTTGGCGTTAATGGAGATATCTACTATTCAACGGCAAATGGAATCTCCGGCGGTATGGATTTAAGGGCACAAAACGGGACAATGGAATATGTATTGCAGGACCAGGCGGCAAGGCTTCCATTTAAAAACGGCGTAATCACATTACATACGGCGCGGGAGAAGGCAGGCCTGGCGGCAACCTTGTTTATGAAGGCGGATTTCATGCCTTCTAAAGCTGGCTCCGCAGGCGGCGGACTGGAAAGCAAACTCGTCATTACAATGCGCGCGGGGCAGACTGCGGCGCACGCGGGCTTGCGGGGATATTTCAGGATGTTGATACCCAATTTAGGGCTTTTGCCCGCTATAATACCTTCTGTTTCCAATGCAAGCGGGCATATAAGGGCGAATATAAACCTTTCCGGCACTCTCAAACAGCCAAATGTGGGCGGCATTATGTCACTGGAAAATACGTCCCTTACGGTGCCAACCCTGGGGATAACGCTTACCAATTCCAACCTGACGGCAACCGGCTCCGGGGAAAACCGGTTTCTTATAAACGGCATGTTCCATTCAGGCAAAGGCCAAATTCAATTGAAAGGGGATGCGGGATTTCAAAAACTAAAAGGGGTGGCGCTGAATATGACCGTTAAAGGACAGAATTTCCAGGCCGTCAAGCGGCCCGACGCAGATGCCTTGATCAGCCCGGACCTTACCCTTGTCATGCAAAACGGCGTAACACGGGCTTCCGGTTCTCTTACAATCCCGCAGGCCAACGTGAAACCAATCAGCGTACCATCGGCCGTAATGCCTTCCCCGGATGTTGTAATAATGCAGAAAAGGCAGGGCGCGGCCGCAAAGAAAACCTTTTCCAAATTCTATGCCAACATCAAGGTAATCCTTGGCAGCAGGATATTTTTTAACGGGTTCGGATTAAAAAGCCGCATCTCCGGAAGCATCGCAATGCGCGAGATGCCCCAAAGGCCGCCCACTGGGTATGGGCAATTGGTAATGTCTCAGGGCAATTACATCGCCTACAAGCAGACCCTGAAGATCGATAGAGGCAAACTTCTCTTCGCGGGGCCGGTGGACAATCCCGGCCTGGACATCCGGGCCACAAGGACGGTGGACAATATAGTTGCCGGGATAAATGTCGCTGGCACACTCAAAACCCCAAAGTTCACAATTTTTTCCAGACCCCCAATGGACCAGGCGGACGCCCTCTCCTATCTGGTGCTTGGCAAGCCGATGCACTCGTCCTCGGCCTCCCAGGGCAATAAGCTTTACAACGCAGCCACAACACTAGGGATTGCTGGAGGCGGTTTGCTGGCACAGAGGATTGGCGGTTTCTTCGGCATCAAGCATGTGAAAGTGGAAAAAACCGCTGGGCCGGCGAAGGCCAGGCTCTTCCTGGGCAAATACCTTTCGCCCCGGCTTTATGTGGGATATGGCATTGGGATTTTTGTGCCAAGCAGCATCTTCCGGGTACGCTACAGCGTAACCAGAAGCTGGATGGTTCAGGCCGAGTCCGGCGCCGAAACAGGCTTTGATATGCTATACAAGCTCCGGTGGGGGGGCGGCAAAAAATAAGGCTTTTAAAGCTTTGTTCCTTTTGACTTGCCCCATGTCTTCTGTTATTTTAATTGAATGGATAAAAAACGGCTCCTTAAGGTTGCCAATCTGCTTTTAATGGTGGCAATCGTGGCCACCGTCCTGCTTGCAATTAGAGGTGTAGTTTCCGCCAGCACACCGGAGAAATCCTTTAAGTTAGCGCAGGGGCAACCCACCGCCGCCGGACCTGCCCCAGCCCAAAACCTGATGGCATACGCCCAGGTTACCAGGGACAACGTATTCGGGTTCCCGCCCGTGGAACTTAAGCCAATCGGCACCGGCCGGCCCGGCGCCGCCGCACCCTCCTCCCTGGATCTGATAGGAACTGTATCCGGCGCACTGGATTACGCCGTGTTCCTGATGGGCCCAAAGCAGGAGATTTATAAGGCAAACCAGATGATACCAGGCGTGGGATATCTTAAAAAGATCGCTCGCCACCATGTGGAAATAGCCGGACTGGAAGGCGGCAATATGACGGTGCAGCTAAAGGACCTTGCCGCCATAAAGGACATGGGAAACAGACCGCAGATACCCGGAAACCCGGGAACGGCTGGCGCGCCGCAGGCTGGCCCCCAGGACGGCATCAAGCAGACCGGCTCAGACTCTTATATTGTGGACAAAGGCGCGATGGCTGCCGAACTGAACAACCCTTCCAGGATACTGGGTGACGCCAGAATGCTGCCCAACATGGTAAACGGCAAACAGCAGGGTTTTGTGCTTAATGAGGTAAAACCCGGAGGGGTTTTCAGCAATCTGGGCCTCAGAAACGGTGACGTGCTTCTAAGGGTAAATAATAACGACATATCCGGTCCGGGAGCGGCGTTACAGGCCTTTACGTCGCTCAGGGGAATGGACCGGGTAGACCTCGACGTTATGAGGGGCGGCCAGAAACTCACGCTTTCCTACCAGATAAGGTAAATGCCAGGGAAAAATTTCCAAATGCTAAAGAAAACCGTCCTGATAGCGGCTATCCTGCTTATTCTGTGCTCAACAGTCTGGGCGGCACGAAAGATATCGATGAATTTTGTGGACGTGGACCTTGCCACATTTGCCAAGTTCGTAAGCGATACCACAGGCAAGAATTTCATCTTTGATGACAGACTGAAGGGCAAGGTCACAATAATGACGCCCGCCGGCCTCAGCAAACAGGACGTGTTCAACCTGTTTACATCCGTGCTGGAGTTAAAGGGGTTCACGCTCCAACCCTCCGGCGTCAATGCTTACAAGATAATCCCGGTTGCGGAAGCCAAGACCCAGAACCTGCCCATCCAGCAGGCGCGCGTCAACGACTCCTACGCCATCAGGCTTATTCCGCTCAAATACATCTCCGCGGACGACGCTGTAAAGTTTCTGGGGCCAGTGGTCTCCAGAGATGGCTATATCTCCGGGTTCAGTCAGGGCAATTACCTGCTGGTAATAGATTCCGGGCTGAATATCGACAAGATAATAGGGATACTGAACACCATAGACGCCCCGCCTATAGCCGAGCAGAGCAAGATAGTATTTTTAAAATATGCATCCTCGGATGAGATTGCGCGGATACTTAATGAGGGGATGCAGCGGGCCGGAGGTGTGCCCGGCATGGGCATTCAGGCCAGGGCAATATCGGAACCTCGTTTGAATGCGGTGATACTGCTTGGCGACAAGGGCGACAAGGAGGCGATGAGCAAGCTTATCAGCCGCCTGGATATACCTGGCGCCGCCGTGCAGGGCGGGATAAACGTTTATTTCCTGGAACATGCGAACGCCGAGGACCTGGCCAAGACCCTTCAGGGGGTAATCTCCGCCCAAAAAAGGGCCGCCGCAGGCGCGCCCGGAGTGCCCGGCGTGCAGAACTCCGCGCTTTCCGGGGCAGGAAATATAGTTATCACCCCGGACAAGGCCACCAATTCGCTGGTTATAATGGCATCGCAGGCGGATTATCAGAGCCTTGTTTCGGTTATAAAAAAGCTGGACAGGCAAAGAAAGCAGGTATTTGTGCAGGCCCTTATAGTTGAGGCTACCATAAACGACCTGCGTGACATTGGCGCCAAATGGAGGCTGATAGCCACAAAAGGCGGTTCCCCGGTGGCCATCGGCGGAATAGGCACCATAGACGCCTCCACCATATCAGGCATAGCAAGCGGCCTTTCCGGGCTTACGCTTGGCGGGCTGGGCAATTTTCTTAACTTCTCGTTTACCGATCCGTCAACAGGAACGCAGCAGACGCTTACCGTGCCTGGCTACGCCGCCCTCTTCAACTTAAGCGATTTCAAGGACGCTGTGGACGTGCTGAGTGAGCCCCAGATATTCACCTCCGATAACCAGAAGGCCGAGATACTGGTTGGCGAGAACGTGCCTTTCCCGACAGCAAGCCAGTCGGCCTACGGCTCAGCCGGTACCGCCACTGCCGGATTGATCACCTCCGTACAGAGAAACGACGTCGGTATAAAATTACAGATCACTCCCCATACCACCGAGGGCAACACGGTAAGGCTGGACGTTTACCAGGAGATATCGGCCGTGCAATCAACCGCTGCCGGCACTAACGCCACGCAGATACTTACGCAGGTAGGCCCTACTCTGACGAAGCGCTCAACCAAAACCTCTGTTTTCGTAAACAGCGGGCAGACTGTGGTAATAGGCGGGCTGATGTCAGAGACCATGGAGAAGACAACTACCAAGATGCCTTTACTGGGGGACATACCGATACTGGGATATCTCTTTAAAGAGAATACCCTCTCCAAGGTAAAGACCAACCTTCTTATATTCATAACCCCGATAGTGATCAACAGCCCAAGCGATATGGAGAATCTTACTTCCATGAAAAGCGCCGCATTCGGAAAAGCCAGCGGTTATTTCCAGGAAGGCGAGCTTATTGTTCAGTTCAGAAACGGCATCGGGGAAGTCCAGGCAACCGGGGCGATAGCAGCCAAAGGGGCGTTTGTGCTTGAGGCCCTTGGCAAAAATACCTATCTTGTAAGGCTCCGGGCGGGCCAGGGCGTCAGGGCCGCCCAACAGGAATTTCTGAAGGATTCCAGAGTGGAATCCGCGACGCCCAACTACAAAGTAAAAACGACGGTGCAGTAATGAGAGAAGAAGTAAAGGAGATTCAGGACGGCCAGGTGGAACTGAAACTGCTGGCCGGGGTGCCGCTGGCCTACGCCAAGGGCAACCTGCTTATGCCAATAACGGTGCGCGACGGAGAGCTTGTTTGCGCCGTGTCGGACGAAGAGGGGCTTTTTGCCCTTCGTGAACTTTCACGCGAGATGTCATTAAAACCCAGGCCGCTTTGGGGCACCCCGGAGATGATAACCGTCGCGATAAACCGCTACTACGGCCAGCTTGGAAGCGCCGAGGAAGTGATGGAGGATATCCGCGAGGAGGACCTCACTTCCGTTGCCACGGAATTCGAGCGCCCCAAGGACATACTGGAGCTTACAGGCGAGGCGCCGATAATAAGGCTTTTAAACGCGCTTTTAAGGCAGGCCCTCAAGGAGCGCGCTAGCGACATACACATAGAGCCGTTTGAAAAGGATCTGGAAGTGCGCCTGCGCGTGGACGGCGTTTTAAGAAAGATACTGGCCCCTCCCAAGATAATACAGGACGCCCTTATAAGCAGGGTAAAAATAATGGCAAACCTGGACATAGCCGAAAGGCGGCTTCCGCAGGACGGAAGGATACGGCTGCTAATCGGCGGCAGAGACGTGGACGTGAGGGTGTCGCTTATGCCAACCATTCACGGCGAGCGCGTGGTGCTGCGAATACTGGACAGGCGAAGCGGCGTTATCGGTATGGGCGAGATAGGCATGGAGCAGCAGTTCCGGAACAGGTTTGAGGAGATGCTCCAGAGGCAAAACGGCATCATTCTGGTTACCGGGCCTACCGGAAGCGGAAAGACAACCACGCTCTACGCCGCCCTGAACAAGGTGCATACGGAACAGAAAAACATAGTCACCATAGAAGATCCAGTGGAGTATGAACTGAAGGGCATCGGCCAGATACAGATAAACCCCAGGGTGGGGCTTACCTTTGCATCCGGACTGAGGTCCATTTTAAGGCAGGACCCGGACATCATCATGGTGGGCGAGATAAGGGACCTTGAAACCGCCCAGATAGCAACCCAGGCGTCGCTTACTGGCCACCTTGTTCTAAGCACCCTTCACACAAACGACGCCCCTTCTGCCATAACAAGACTGCTGGACATCGGCGTGGAACCGTTTCTGCTGGCCTCATCGCTGGTTGGCGTGCTGGCCCAGAGGCTTGTAAGGCTTAACTGCCCGTCCTGCTCCGTGGAGCACAAGCTTTCAAGCGAGTACCTGGAGCACATTGGCACCGGTATCGACGGCCTCAATTTTTCAGTGTATAAAAAGGGGCGCGGGTGTGCCGACTGCGGCAATACGGGATACACCGGCAGGGCGGGGATATTCGAACTGCTGCTGATAACCCCTGAGATAAGGGCACTCATAACTGAAAAAGCGGACGCCAGAACGATAAGGGACAAGGCAGTCAGCCAGGGAATGAGGCCTCTCCGGGAAGACGGGTTTATAAAAGTTGCGCGCGGTCTTACCACGCCAGAGGAGATTTTAAGGGTAACACAGAAGGAGTATGCCGGAATTCAGGTATAAGGCATTTGCGGAGGCAGGCCGCCTCACATCAGGGACAATATCGGCCGACAGCGAAAGGCAGGCGGCCCTTAAACTTAAGGATCTGGGTATCTATCCCAGCGAGCTTGCCCCTGAAAAGCCCCCCACCAAGAAAATTGACCCTTCCGGCCTGCCAGGCTTAACCAGGGAGTTGTCGCTTTTAATATCTTCGGGGGTGCCCGTGGTGGAAGCGCTGCGGACCGCGGCCGGGGAATCCGGGCGCGGCTGGAAGTGGCTGCTGGACAAGCTGGCCGAGGATGTTTCAGGCGGCATGGGGCTTTCAAAGGCCCTGGAACAATATCCGGTATTCCCCACATTCTATTGCAGGATGGTGGCTTCAGGTGAGGCAAGCGGCACGCTGGAGGACGTCCTTGCCAGCCTTGCGGACTTCCTGGACGAAGACGCCAAGACGCGCTCCCGCGTGAAAAGCGCCCTTCTCTACCCGGCATTCATGGCCTGCGTGGGCGCGGTTGTGCTGGTATTCATATTTGCGTTTGTCATGCCACGCATCACGGGCATATTCAAGGACTCCGGACAGGCCCTGCCAATTACAACAACCATACTCATCTTCATGAGCGACTTTTTCATGCATTACTGGTGGCTGCTTCTTGGCCTGGCAATCGGCATGGGGTACGCGCTTAAAAACTGGCTTAAAAAAAACAGGCTTAAGGCAGATGAGGTTCTGCTTAAGATCGGCATACTGCGCAGCCTTTACCTGAGCCGTTTTACGCGGGCATTTGGCTTCCTGCTGGCGGGCGGGCTGCCGGTGGTAAAGGCGCTTGACCTGGCCGGCCCCTCAAGCGGCAACGCGGCCATAGAGGAAAAGACAAATGACGCCCGGCGAAGGCTCCAGGAAGGGGCGGACCTGGCCCAGGCGCTCCAGGCGTTCCCGCCAGTGCTTGTGAAACTGATGAATACCGGGCAGAAGAGCGGAAACCTGCCAGCAGCCGTAAGGAAGGCCGCCGTTTCCTATGAGGAGGACTTCAAGAGGAAACTTGAGCGCTCCCTTGCCCTACTGGAGCCGGCGATGATACTGATGATGGGCGTGATAGTGGGTTTTGTGGTCTTTTCGGTGCTTTTGCCGATATTCGAGATGAACCAGCTTATAAAATAAAAACTTCTTTTTTGTTTCGGGATCTTTTTCCGGGGTTTAGGGCATTCGCCGATATATCCGGCAAAGCGCAATAAGAAAAACCAATCCTGCCTGCCTCCGCTTCATTTTTGATTTCTCATCCGGTGAAATGTTATTTTTAGAGCCATGTTCCGTGGCGAAAATGAACCAGCCGATATCAGGCCATACATCAATTTCTGCAAGGCGGTTTCCATAATGCTGATCGCGGGCTGGCACTACTGGGGGCTTCTGACCTCTTGCGGCAATATGAAGCTTCTCCAGAAAAACGCCCTCACCGAAATACTTATACGCTATCCGGTGTCCGGCATTATGAGCGGCCTGAAAACATTTTCGATGATGGCGTTGTCCCTTGGCATGGAAATGCCGCATCTGTTTATAATTGCCAGCGGGTTCGGGTTGTACCTGAGCTATCTCAGGAAAAATGAAGGCTGGGCCGTATTCTACAAAAAAAGGTTTTTAAGGATACTGCCCCTTTACTGGATAGTAGTGGTAATACTTTATGAAAACAGGTTATATACCCCGCAGGACGGCCCCAAGGTGCTGATCTATCATCTGTTTCTTTTACAGAATTTTACGAAATATGCCCTATCGTTCAGCGCTGTATGGTTTGTGGGGTATATAGCCGAAATGTATGCGTTGTTCCCGCTTTTTGTTAAGGCATTTCAGAATACAAAACTAAAAATCCTTCTGGTGCTTATATCCCTGTCCGGGACGTTTCTCATTAAAAAAGCAATGGGCATGGCAGGATACGAACCGCTGGGCAAGCTGCCCACATTATATCTTTCCAGCTTCGTATTCGGCATGTTCCTGGCAGAGGGAATGCATTACGGAAAACCCTTTTTCAAAAGACTCTTTTCTCCGGTTTGCGTTCCTTTTTATTACGTTGCGGCGTTTTTGCTCCTGTATCTTATAAACAACCACGCTTTTTTTGGCACTCCACTTTTTATAAATATCTTCTTTATGCTTTTTTTCCTGGCGCTGTACTGGATATTCAAACTGGCAGTCTCCATATCGCCGGCAACCCAAAAAATATGGAATATAGTCGCATACGGTTCGTATTTTTTGTTTCTTATCCATCAGAACCTGAACATAGCAGTCCTGAAATTCCTTTTGCGCCAGGGGATAGCGCAATACAGGTTTATCGATTTTACCACGATGATAACCATAGCGGCATCTCCAAGGAACGTTCTGCTGGAATTCGTGATATTTGCCGTTACACTGCTTTTCAGCCTGCTGGTGCAGTACGGATATGATCGCGCCATCAGGAATTTAAGCAAACCCGCCCGGGCATAGCGTCCGGATTTTACGCCCAATCTTCTTGTATTGACGTCTGATCATTAATTTGATAAATCTTTCTATGTAAGGGGCTATATTAAAGCAAAACTTCAAAAGGAGGTGCCAAATGGCCTTGAAAACGAAGGAAAAATCGGAACAGTTGACGAAGGCGGAGCCGGCGCATGCGCTCACTCCGTTTGAGAGATGGGAACGGCAGTTCGAAGACATGTTCCGCAGGCCTTTTTCGATGCTGAACCAGCCATGGTGGCCGCCCAGAAGGGTTTTCGAGCACATGGAGCCTACCCCCTCAGTGGACATCTTTGAGGAAGGCAGTGACATTGTAGTAAAGGCCGAACTTCCAGGCATGAATAAAGAGGACGTCTCCGTGGATTTGACCGATCACATGCTCACGATATCGGGCGAAAAGAAACAGGAAGAAAAGGTGGAAGACAAGAATTTTTACCGCCTGGAGCGCTCCTACGGCTCCTTCGTCCGCTCCTTTGAGATACCAACGGACGTTAAAAGCGACCAGGTGAAGGCAAAATTCCATGACGGCGTGCTGGAAGTGCGCATGCCCAAGACCGAAGAGGCAAAAAAAAAGGCACAGAAAGTCCCGGTAGAGTAAAAACCTGAAACCTTTTATGACGTAAAAGGGCCGGATAAGCCGGCCCTTCCCGCTTTACCGCCTGATAAGAATACGGGTGAACCAAATCATGCGTCGCTCCGGCTGAATTTCTTTATTCAGTTCGAACAACTTCATAACGTATGGCATTTTGCGAGTTCTTCTTCACGCCATACATCAGCTCCTCGGCCTTGCCGACAAGCAGGTCCACGGAGCCGGGCGGCTCTTCAAACGTTGCCAGCCCGATACTGAACGTAACGTCCCACCCGCCTTTGCCCATCTCTTCCAGAAGCAGCCGCCGGATTTCCGTCATGGCCTTCTGCGCACCTTCCGCCTGGGAATCGACAAACAAAATGGCAAACTCGTCGCCGCCTATTCTTGCATTCACATCCGTCTTCCTTACATGTTTTTGCAAGACCGCCGCAATGCTGCGCAGCACAACATCACCAGTGCGATGCCCAAGGTTGTCATTTACAGCCTTAAAGTTGTCGCAATCTATATATGCCATGGTCAGGGCGCATTTAAACCGCTTTGCCCTTTCCAGCTCCCTTTCGGCAAGCTCGATAAACGCCTGCCAGTTGGCTATCCCGGTTAAAAAATCCTTCCTCGCGTTTTCCCTTTCCTGACGGACGGCCACTTTAAGCGACGATAACAGCAGGGAAATAATAATGTATATCGCCATCAGGATGCCCATGTTCCAGAACGTGATCAGAGGAGGATAAAAAAATCCGCCCCAAACCACATGCACCATCAGCTGCACTACAGCGCTGGCGATTGCGGCTAAAACCCCAGCGGCTTTGTTGAAATTCATCGTGATAACGGCAATGGGCAGCAGATAAAAGGCAGACAGGGAAAGCTCATTGCCTGTTATGTTGTCCAGATAACCAATTAAGGCCAGTGCCGCCAGGGACACAATTACCGCCATGCCTTTGGGCATGTTAAAAAGTTTGACAATCATAATTGCCGGATTATACCACAGTCATTTTTACAGAGTTTTCAGACCAGATTGGCCAGCGGTGAAACCTTTCACTTAAACGTGCCGGACTGTAAGGAATAAAATATCATATAATCAAAGACTTAATACAATTAACTTAACCTAAAAAGTTAACAAAACAGCCTGTAGACTTGCTATAGGAAATTCAGAACAGTGCTAATCTGAGGGGGTCTGAACCGCAAACGGGCGTGATGCCGGGACTTTAGGTTAAAATAGTGATCATGCCGGAACAGTACAAAATCAGGATACCTACTTTTGAAGGACCGTTGGACCTTCTGCTGCACCTTATCAAAGAGAATGAGATCGATATCTACGATATCCCCATTGCCCTCATAACCAGACAATACATCGACTATATAGACCTGATGAAAGAGCTGGATCTGGACATAGCGGGAGACTTCCTGGTGATGGCGGCTACGCTGGTACACATCAAGTCCAGAATGCTTCTGCCGGTTGACGAACAGCAGGCCGGGGAGGAGCCGCCGGCGGATCCGCGCCTGGAATTAGTTTACAGACTGTTGGAATACAAATCGTTCAAGGAAGCGGCCCTTGCATTGAAGGAGATGGGCGATAGCCGGGCATGCGCCGTCACCAGGCCGCCGGAACTGGATGAAGGCAAACCTGAAGAGGACCAGCAGCAGGAGCTGTCACTTTTCGACCTGGACCTATTCTCGCTTATAACGGCATTCAGGCAGATACTTGAAAAAGTCCCGGCTGAAATGGCCAATATCACCAGGGCTGTTCTTACCGTCAACGACAAGATTGCAAGGATAATCCAGGCGCTTGAGGAAAAAGACACCGTCCGGTTTGAGGACCTGTTTGAGGCTGGCGCGCCACGTTCGCATCTTATCGTTACATTCGTGGCCCTGCTGGAGATATTGAAACTTGGGCTGGCCAGGGTCCACCAGGCGGAGCGGTTCGGCCCCATATGGGTGATGAAGGCCGAAAAAATGGATGAAACAGCGGAGGCCATCCAGGAAGACTGGCCGGATGAAGAATTTTCAAGAAAAGAATTCAGGAAGCTGGAGAAAGTGCAGGAAAAGGAAAGGCAAACTCAATGAAAAAGAAAATAACCGTTTTTTATACATTGGCACTCTGTTTGGTTTTCACTTCCCTCGCCAGCGCATCCGGCACTGAATTGGCCTCCCATATCCAGTCCGCCTATAAAAACCTGACCGACGCAAAAGGGGCCTTTGTCCAGAAGAGTTTTATAAAAGAGATCGGCGAAACGGAAACCTACAAGGGCGATTTTTACATGAAGATACCCTCAAAGATGTTCTATAAATACAGGCAAGGCAGCAAGGACAAGGTCCTGGTGGAGGGCACCACTATCCTTCTGTACCAGCAGAACCAGAACCAGGTGGTAAAAAGCAAATTCGATCCCGCCTCTTACGGAGCGGCCCCGGTTGCCCTTTTGGGCGGTCTTGGCAATTTGCAGCGAGAGTTTAATATCACGGAGAAAAACGGAAAACTCCTCCTTACGCCGAAAGGGCCAATGGGCGGGATAACGCTTCTCGAGATAGTGCCGTCAAAAAATCCGTTCCCAATTAAAAGCATGACGATGCACATGAAATCCAGCACCATATCGTTAACGTTTGAGGACGTTAAGACCAACACCGGCATAAAGGATTCCGTTTTCAGACTGAACCAGCCCGCAGGCGCCGCGTTCCTGGATTACACGCACTAGTGCTGATTCTTGGCATAGACACCTCATGCGATGATACGTCGGCGTCGCTCTTATCCATTGAAAACGGAAGACCATCGGTTATCACAAATGTCATTTCGTCACAGTCGGAGATACATACCAAATACGGAGGTATAGTGCCGGAGCTTGCCTCCAGGCGTCACATCGAGATGATAGTGCCGGTGGTGACGGAGGCCCTTGGCAGTACCAAGCCGGAAGACCTGTCCGCCGCTGCTGTATGTTACGGCCCTGGGCTGATAGGGTCGCTTCTTGTGGGCGTGTCTTTTGCAAAATCGTTTTGCTGGGCCAATAAAATTCCGCTTATGGCGGTAAACCACCTGGAGGGGCACGCGCTGACTCCATTTCTGGAGGCCAGGCCCGACTTCCCTTATTTATGCCTTGTAGCTTCAGGCGGGCATACATCCATTTACAAAATAAACGGTTTTGCCGATTATGAGGAACTGGGACGCACCAGGGATGACGCAGCCGGAGAGGCCTACGACAAGGTGGCCAAACTTCTGGGGCTGGAATATCCGGGCGGCCCGAAGATGGACCGGCTGGCGCACGAAGGAAATTCTAAAGCTATCCGGTTCCCGCGCGCCTACCTGCCCGAAACGTTCGATTTCAGTTTCAGCGGCCTGAAGACCGCCGTAGTCAACTACCTTACTGGCTTGGGGGATTCCGCAAAACCGCTTGAACAGGAAATTGCCAGAGACGTGGCTGCATCCTTCCAGGCGGCGGTAACTGACGTGCTTGTAAGGAAATGTGAGTGGGCCATTATGCAAACAGGCATCAGGCGGCTTGCAATGGGCGGCGGCGTGGCCGCCAACGCCGGTCTGAAAGAGAAAATGGCCGCCATGGCCGAAAAGCGCGAAATTGAGTTGTTTGTACCGTCCCCTCGCTTCTGCACTGACAACGCGGCAATGATCGCCTTTGCCGGGGCAAAACGTTTTAAAAATGGACAGACTGCCGGGCCAGACTTGAATGCCCAGGCGTATTTGCCGCTGTGAAGGAATTGCGCCTCTGTTTTTTTGCCGATTACTTGTATAATCTAAACTCGCCGGGCATGCCTTACAAGGAAAGGGTTTTTTGACCATGTCCTTTTGTACCAGATGCGGAAAGGAAGTAGCTGAGGGCAGCATATTCTGCCATTCGTGCGGCCACCGGCTGTCCACAATTACTGGCGCGTCCGAGCAAGTTACTACCGATGACCTGGCCGCCTTTGTCGGGCCCAACTGGGATAAGTACTCTTATAAATTCGCCAAATTCAACGAGTCCGGGGTGGACAACTTCAGGGCAACCTGGCACTGGCCCGCTTTCTTTGTGACATTCTGGTGGATGCTTTACAGAAAGCTTTACGGATGGGCCGTGTTTGCTTTTTTCCTTACGCTCATTCCCATAGTGGGGCCGCTTTTAATCCGCATCGCCTGGGCCATAACAGGCAACTGGATATATTACAATCACGCAAAGAAAAAAATGCTTGAGATCAAACAACGGCATTATTCGCCGGAGGCCCAGAGGGTTGCAATGGCCGCCTCTGGCGGAGTGGGCAATGCCGTTTTAATACTTGTGGCGGTGCTGTTAAGTATCGCAATCGCGGGCATAATTGCCGCAATTGCCATCCCCGCACTTATGGGCTATAAAAACGAAGCAAAACACAGGCTGGTCCTGGAAAATTATCATCAGGCAATATATTATGTGCAGGCCCAGATGGACCAATACTCTTACAGCCCCGCAGAAGTCACAACGTCAGCAGCGGCCTCCCTGGAGGAGAAGGGCGGCCAGAAGAAAAACCCGTGGGACAACATCCTGCCCGCTTTTGTTAATGGCGAACCGGAAAAAGGACAGGTGGGATTCACCGGAGAATATGGCGATAATGTGAAAGAGGCGTGCGACAACCGCAGTTCGATAACCGTTGAAGCAAATATCGAGGGCTCCGGCGGGGTGAACAGCTCAAAAACACTCAGTTGCCGCGGGGCCATGCTTTAACTTTTTTCAGGCAGGCCTTACCCGGATTCTGGAATCTACGCAAACGCATCCCTTACCTTCGTCCAGCACTAGCACCGGATTTATCTCCATCTGCTCTATATCTGGAAATGCTTCAATAAGCGCTGAAAACCTCAATAGCAGTTCCTCAAGTGCCTTAATGTCTCTTTTCTGCCGGCCCCGCCAGCCTTTCAGTAGCGGCAGGCTCTTGAGGCGGCCAAGCATGCGAGCAGGGTCCAGATCGGTAAGCGGATGCAGCGAGAAGGACACGTCCTTCATAAGCTCCACCTGAATGCCGCCAAGGCCTACCATCACAAGGGGGCCGAAGGTGGGGTCCTGCGTCATCCCCACTATCACCTCCTGTCCGCCAAAGGCCATCTGCTGCACAATAACGCCCTGCATATCGCGATCCAGTCCCGCCTGGGTCATCTGGCCGCTGATGGATTCAAACGCTTTCACAGCCTCGGCCTCGCTGCCAACGTCCAGTATAACTCCTCCTATATCCGTTTTGTGTGTAAGCGATGAGGAACGCAGCTTTATAGCCGCCGGGAAACCTACCTGCACTGCCTTGGCCGCGGCCTCTGCGGCATTCATGGCGGCCTCCGTGCGGATGGATTTAATCCCGAAACTGCCCAGCACCTGAACGCAGTCCTCAGGTAACAACCACGCGGCCTCCGCGCCAGTTGCCGCACTGTAGATTATCTTTGCAGCGGCAGCCTCGTTGATGTCATCGAATTTCGGCACCACACCTGTTGGCGCCTGCCGGAAAAGCGAATACCTGTACGCCCTTGCAAGCGCCTGAACGCCGTCTTCGGGGAAAATATAAGCGGGTACGCGTTTTTTGTTTTCCAGCTCCAGATCCACCTTGCCCGCAGTTGTCATGAAGCAGGCGCTCACTGGTTTATCGCCATCGTAAGAACCAAGGGCGCTTCTAATCGCGGCGGCCACATCCTCCGGACGTGTGACAAGTGGCGGTATGTAAATCACGATCAGGGCATCCAGGTGCGGATCGTCAAGCATAACATTTATAGCTTGTTCATATGCAGCAGCCGGGGCGGAAGCTATCATGTCTACGGGATTTGATAGCGCAGCCTCGGCCGGCAGGAAATCCTGCAGCTTTCTTTTTGTATGGTCCGACAGCGCGGGCACTGTAAGCCCCCACCCTATGCAGGCGTCTGCGGCAAGCACACCCGGCCCTCCAGCGTTTGTAAGGATGCCTACGCCCGGCCCTTTTGGAAGCGGCTGCTCGGAAAGGAATTTTGCCACATTGAACATTTCCTCTATCGTGTCCACCCGGATAATGCCAGTCTGCCTGAACATCGCCTCAACGGCCACTTCGGCAGCGGCCAGCGCGCCGGTGTGTGAGACGGCAGCCTTTGCGCCCGCTTCGGACTTGCCTCCCTTTACCGCGATGACAGGTTTTTTGTGCGACACTCTCCGCGCTATGCGGCTGAACTTGCGCGGGTTGCCGAAAGACTCCAGGTAGAGAATAACCATGGCGGTGTCCTCGTCGTCTTCCCAAAACTCCAGGAGGTCGTTGCTGGATATGTCCACGCGGTTTCCGATGCTGACGAAACTGGATATGCCAAGTGACATACTCCTTGAATACTCAAGAAGCGCAAGCCCAAGGGCGCCGCTTTGCGAGCATATGCCCATACTGCCGGAAACAGGGCTTACGGGCGAGAACGTAGCGTTAAGGTTCACCTTGGGGCTGGCGTTAAGGATTCCAAGACAGTTGGGGCCTATTACCCTCATGCCGTAGCCAAGCGCCTTTTCGATAAGCTTTTTTTCGCGCTCTTTTCCTGCAGGGCCTGCCTCGCCAAACCCCGCCGATATTATCACCAGCCCCCATATGCCCTTCCTGCCGCACTCGTCGGCCACGTCCAGCACGGCCGCAGAAGGCACGGCGATTATTGCCAGGTCTACATCCCCGGGCACATCAAGTACGGATGGATACGCGAGAACACCCCCGATAGATACGGCCCTGGGGTTAACCGGAAATATGGTGCCGGTAAATGAGCCCCTTATAAGGTTCCTGAATATCGCCCCACCCACGCTGCCGGGGTCCCGCGATGCGCCTATCACGGCCACGCTGAGCGGGTACAGCATCTTTTTCACGCCGGCGGAGCGGGCTATGTGCTCACGATGCTCCTGCCGCTTGGAAAACTCCTCCTGCTCCCGCAGATCGATTGATATGTGGAACGCGCCTTCCTCTATCCGTTTTACAACCCTGAAACCGCTCTCGTCAAAAACCTCTATCATCCGCGTGTTCTCCGGAAGAACGCGGGCCACAAAGCGGCGTATCCTGTATCTGGCGGCGGCCTGGGCAAGCTGCTCCAGAAGCGCAGTGCCGATGCCCCTTATCTGGATATTGTCCTCCACAACAAAGGCCACCTCGGCCGTCTCGCCGTCAGGAAGCAGAAACCACCTGCCCACGGCAACAATGCGCTCTTCCCTGGCCTCGCCTGTGGTGGCCACAAAGGCATAGGTGTCCGGCGGCTGTATGTCCGTGAAATAGGAAAGCTCGGCCTGGCTTATGAAACTTTTGGAATAGCCGAACCGCAGGTACCTGCTCCATGGCGAGAGGCGGTAAAAAAGTTCCTCAAGCCTTTTCTTGTCCTCCGGCGTAATGGGCCTTATACGGAGGCTCTGGCCTGTCTTTAATATAACGTCTATCGCGGGTTCGGACGGAGCTGCCATAAAAAAAGTCCCCCATTAAAGTTTACATTGAAAATCCTTTAATTCAAGTTCAATTGCTGGTACAAATATATGACCTGTCAGGTTGCAAAAAAGGCGTTCAATAAAAATATTAAAACTGGGGAGGGTAATGATCCCTTATACACAGCGCGCTCCAGGCCCAGCGTTTTTTCTGAAATACCGGAAGGCTTATTCTACGCGCCCCAAGCCTAATGCATCTCGCTTGAGGTGTTTGCAACATCTGCGGGGCCGTATATCTTTATTGGGCCGAACCAGGATGTGGACTTGCCTTTGGCGTTGTTGGAGTTGTCCATAATGGCGATTGCGGCCATGCGGGGCGGGTCCTTTCCAAATGCCGCCCTGTAATCTTCCAGAATATTAACCTTCTCCTGCCGCCACTGGTTCAGAAGGCTTGGGCCCGCCTCAAGCACAATGTCCTTGGAGTATTTCCAGGCTGGGCTTGTGAATATCCTTCCCTTGTGCGGGTGATTGGCCCAAAGATAACACAGATTGCTTCCGGGCGGGTAAGTTCCATATATCTTTTTTGCAAGCGAGTATTTAAGTCTGGTGAAAAATCCGGCCTTTTTGGGGTTGTACTTGAACAGGATATAAAGCCTGGCGGGGGAATCGTTAGTTGAATTGTTGGTGAGATTTCCGTCGGGATATATATTACCCGCCATCCATTTCCACTTCACAATCGGATACTTGTAAACATCAAACTGCTTTTTATAAACAAGGGCCGATGCAGAGCAGTCGCTTTGAGCCTTTACGCATTGCACGCCGCCTTTAACGTCAAGCCCATACCGTGTTTCCTTGTTTTGCTTGAAGAGGTTGTAAGGCATCCAGTTATCGAGGTTGTGAAAGTCCTCGGACATGAATACGTTTGTATTATTTGCCGGGCTTGCGGCTTTAACAGGCTGGGCGCCTGCTGCGGAACTAAGCACTATGAGAAACGCAATTATCAGACCGCAGATCATGCGGACTATCCGACTCATATTATAAGCCTATTTCCTATTACAAGACTTTTTGCGCCAGCATATGTTTATTCCCCGGATTTTATCTCTTCCCCGCCTGTTTCCAAAAGTATCTCGTTGAAATGATTCCTGCTCCGTGTCTCTACAACAAACTCCACAGACGTATGGTAAATCTGGCTTCCGGGCCTGTATCTCTCATGGTGGATATCCAGTATATTGGCCTTCCTGCTGGCCAGCAGACTGGTCATCTGGTTCAGTGCGCCGGGGACGTCTTCGATCTCAATCCGGAACGTGCCTATCCTCCCCTGGGCCATAAGCCCCAGTCGCACAATCCTGTCCAGCACGGTAAAGTCCACATTCCCGCCGGACAACACAAGCACGCTGCGCTTGCCTTTGAACAGCTCCGGCTGCTTCAGGACAAGCGCAAGCGGGGTTGCCCCCGCGCCCTCTACAACCAGTTTTTTGCGCTCCATAAGAAGAAACATGGCATTTGCAATGAGTTCGTCTTCCACTGGGAAAATCTCATCTATGTTTTCAAGCAGCACAGGCAGGGTTTTTTCACCTGTGTTTGCCACCGCAATACCGTCTGCAAGCGTGCGGGAAGTTATAGCGCTTGGGACAACTTCTTTTTTATTAAACGAAAGCAGCGCTGAAGGCGCCGCCTGGGATTGCACGCCCATCACCTTAGCTGCCGGGAAATACGATTTTTTTATGGCCAGGCTTATCCCGGCGGCAAGCCCTCCGCCGCCCACCGGCACTATAATCAGATCGGGTTTTTTATTCATTTGCCGCATCTGCGAGGATATCTCCGCAGCGACGGTGCCCTGCCCCGCCATGACATCCTCGTCATCATACGGGTGGATGAAAAACCAGCCCTTCTGACTCTGGGCATACTCAAGAGCCTGGGTAAGCCCCTCACCGCGCAGAACCACCTCCGCGCCATATGCCCTCACGGCTTCTTCCTTTGCGGCCGATACGGTCTCCGGCATTACTATAAGGGCCCGGGCTCCAAGCCTGCCTGCGGCACAGGCCACGCCCTGCGCGTGATTGCCCATGGAAGCGGTTATCACCTTTTTGGCCCCGGTTAAAAGTATTTTATTATAAGCTCCTCTTATCTTGAATGAGCCCGTATCCTGAAGGTTCTCGCATTTAAGATATACCTCGCCGCCGGTTAAACGGCTCAGGTAATTTGAAAAAACAAGCGGGGTTTGCTGCACGTAAGGTTTTATGCTTTGGACGGCTTTTTCTATGTCCTTAAAGAGCATGCTGGAGAGATTATAGCACCCTCTTTACTATGTGTCCCCGTTTCTTGCGGTTTATCTAAAAGACCAAGATTTGGCTCAAGTTCCGATTTTTACGGTTACCGTTGCCAATGCGAAGGACCATTCATTCATAGAGCGGCTCCCTTCGGCTGCCTGATGCCCACTTCCGGTTTTTTTGAGTGTACATTAATTTTTCAGCCTTCCGGACCAGTTCATCAATGGAGCAATCGGAATCCGGC
Source organism: Nitrospirota bacterium (assembly GCA_021813405.1). GTDB lineage: Bacteria > Nitrospirota > Thermodesulfovibrionia > Thermodesulfovibrionales > JdFR-88 > JAKAKS01. Next base: position 46,077 of record JAKAKS010000018.1, on the reverse strand, counting down.
TCGCAGCATGAAACGCCGAAACTCATCGACAGGTTACGGGCTGGTGTTTTCTTATTATGGTCTTCAATATTGCTTTCCAAACGTCTTGTGATTTTTTCAACTTCGTCAACTGAGCTGCCAAACGGAAAGACCACAAACTCGTCACCGGCAATTCTGGCAATCACGTCTGATTCCCTGCAAGTTGTTTTAAGGATATTGGCGGCGGCAATCAATGCCCGGTCGCCCTCGTCATGGCCAAACGAATCGTTGATCCTCTTAAGGCCGTCCAGGTCGGCAAAAAACAGAAATGCCTTTTGCCCGTTGCGCTTGTACAACTTTAATAGTTGCTCGGAGGAGACAGTGAAGCCCCGCCTGTTATAAAGGCCTGTGAGTTCGTCCGTAAAGGACAACCTCCGCAGTTCCTCTTCAATCTTCTTTCGCTCCGTAAGATCTCTGGAGACGATGGCGGCCATCGTTTCCCCAGTTCTGTCTCTTATGGGGCTGATTATCTGTACAAAATACCTCCCGTCCCTTTTGCTTTTATATTCATGCCGGATAGGCTCACCTGTCTTAAACACCTTATCCACGTCATTCATAAAGCCTTTCGTCTCTTCAGAAGAGTGGAACTCGCAATAGGAGTGGCCGATGTATTCACGAACAGAAAGCCCCATCCGCATTGCATGCCTTTTGTTCATAAATACATATTTATAATCCCTGTCCACCACATATATTGAGTCGTCCATGCCTTCGACCAGGGAGCGGTATTTCTTCTCGCTTTCCTGGAGCGCCTCTTCCGCCTTTTTTTGCGGGGTTATATCCCGGAGGACCAGATGGAAAAAATTCTGGCCGCGAATATTTACCAGCTGGCTGGTGACATAAACATGTTTTGCGGCACCGCTTCTGGTCCTAAACATGGTTTCAAACCCGTTCTTGTTTGCAGCGGGCTTGTCATACAGCAATGTCTGATATTCTCCGGCGGTCCCGAAAAGGCCGGTTTCGGAGATATAATTTCCGGCAAGCTCTTCCCTTGTGTATTCTGTTTGAGAAAGGGCTGCCTCGTTACAGTGGACTACTTTGCCTTCCGTATTTATGATTATAATGCCATCAGGCGACTGCTCGAACAGGAAGCGATAAAGGCTGTTGGCGTCCTGGACTTCATGTGAGGCATAGCCATCCTCTTTGAAGGACGCACTCTCCTTCGGCAGGGGCCGGAAGAGCGCATGGATTTTACCCGTGGCCGCCTGTTCCTGAAGCAAAATGTTTTGTCCTCCCCACGGGGGGCTTTTTTCGATAATTCCATATAAATTACCGGCCGGTGCAGCGCCCCTGCGCTCAAGGGAAATTTCAGTTTGAAAAGGAGGGGACCCCGTTCTCCGGTTGAGTGCCACAAGCGCTTTTACAATCTCCCAACGCACCCGGCCCTCCTGCGCCATATGTGTTAATTCCTCAAGGGCAGAGCGGTTGTCAAAAGAGGCGGAACGATATGGCCGTGGTGACAGCAGGGCGTCATATATATCACAGACGGCCGTGATCTCGATCAGAAGATCATTTGGCATTGTGCCCCTGGGATATCCCGAGCCGTCCCTTTTTTCATGATGATCCCTGGCCAGAACGCAGGCCAGATTTATCGTATTGCCCAGATAATAGCTCAACAGTACGTACCCAGCTGCGCTATGACTTTCAAACATGCCTCTTTCTTCAGGTGTAAGCGGCGTGCTTTTCTTTAGCACATTCAGAGGCATGCTAGCCAGGCCTATATCATGCACGGGGCCTGCCGAAGCAAGTCTTATCAGGTCTTTGTAATCGGATGTGATTTCCCTGGCCACCAGCATGGAGAGAGCAAAAACCATAAGGCAGTGCCTGTAAGAGTAGAAATCGTTGCCCCGGAAGAAATCCAGGGCCTCCAATAAAGGGATTGCAAGTTGGGTCCCTCTAATGGATTCCAGAACTACATCCACACTTTCCCGTTCTTTGAAGATAGTGTCATAGGGGGGAGTGCATGCAAGTTCGGCTATATCCTTCCTGATGCTTCCGTAATCCGTCAAAAAAGCTGTCTGAAAGGCCCGTTTCCTTGATGAGATGAGGTCCTTCATCAAGGGGGCGGAAAGTTCAGTGCCCGCATGCAGCAATAAACTGCCGTCCAAGGCCCTGACATCGTGCCTCAGTACCAGGTCAGGCTGCATAGACTGAAAGAAGGAATATTCTTTACTGGCCATTCCTGCACTCTATCGCCGTTTCGGGACTACCCGCATTCCGCGATTCCGAAAAATTTACCATCTGTCTTTTTTGTGATAGCAGAGGGGCGGACATTTTAGCCGAGGCCCTCCACCTCGCCAATTTTGCCAGATAAAAAACCGGGCTCCTCATCAATTGTAAGGACAGCCGGTTTACCTATTATCATCAATAGCGCCTGCGCATGTCTACCCCACCTTGATCGAGGTTATGTCCCTGGAGATAACCGCGACCGCCATTTTCCCTTCTTTATACCTTATTGGGCTCAGAATCTGTATAAACTGCCTACCGTCTCTCTTGCTTGTATATTCATGACGCGAAGGCTCTCCTGTTTCAAATACCCTTTTGGCGTCCCGGATAAAACCAGCGGTCTCTTCAGGAGTGTGGAATTCACTATAGGAGCGCCCCGCGTATGCATTTTCCGAAAGGCCCATCCGCATTGCCTGTCTTTTGTTCATGAATACATATTTATAGTCTCTGTCCACAACGTATATCGAATCGCCCATGCTTTCGACCAGGCAGCGGTATTTAGCCTCGCTTTCAAGCAGCGCTTCTTCCCCTTCCTTTTGCCTGGTTATGTCGCGGAAGACCATATGGAAAAAAACACGCCCGGACAGGTTTATTGCCCGGCTGGTGATATATATGTTCCTAGCGGCGCCGTTCTTGGTCAGGCATACGGTTTCAAATCCGCCGCTTCCTGACGCCAAAAAATCATTGATCGCGGCCTGAACGCCTCCCTCGCCTATGAATGGAAATATCCTGGAGATATGGATCCCTGCAAACTCTTCCTCTGTATATCCTGTCTGGCAATGCGCGGCACCGTTGAAGTGGACCACTTCCCCTTCTGCATTTAAAAGCAGAATGCCGTCAGGCGACTGCTCAAACAGTATGCGGTAATAAGGCAGCCGGCGTCCTTGAAAGATATACCAGCCGTCTATGGGAAAAACCCTATCCTCCTGTCCGGCCATGACAGAGGGGTTTTCCTCCATTGCCCGGTCCGGCGGCGGAATACTACGTGCTTTACCATGATGGCCGTTTTCGAGTATGCCGTACAGATTGTTTGCCGGGGGCTCGCCTCTGTAATCGAGTGACACATCAGCCTGCCCATGAGGCGTGCTCCTCCTGCGGTTAAGGGCCACAAACACCTTTACGATCTCCCAGCGTACTCTGCCCTCCTGCGCCATTTTTGTTATTTCTTCAAGAGCCGACCGGTTATCAAATGGAGCGGTCCGGTATGGCCTTGGAGACAGCAGAGCGTCATATATGTCGCAAACAGAGGTAATCTCGGAGAAAATATCCGTCAGTTTTGAGCCTCTGGGATATCCCGACCCGTCCCGTTTTTCATGATGGTCCCTGGCCAAAACGCAAGCCGGATTTATGGTGTTGCCCAGATAATAGCTTAACAGAACATATCCGGCCGCGCTGTGGCTCTGGCACAGGCTCTTTTCCTCAGATGTAAGGGGCATATTTTTTTTAAGCACGTGCAGCGGAACGCATGCCATGCCTATGTCATGCACGGGGCCAATCATGGAAAATCTGGCGAAATTTTTATAATCTGGCACCAGCTCTCCGGCCACCAGCATGGAGAGGGCAAAAACCATGAGGCAGTGCCGGTAAGAGTAGAAGTCATTCGTACGGAAGTAATCCAGTGCCTCCAAAAGGGGGACTGCAAGTTGGGTGCATTCCATTTCACGGAGGACTTCATCAATGACCTCAGCTTCCTTGAAAATCGTATCGTATGGAGGAGTGCACATCAGATCGGCAATATCATTCCTGATCGTGCCATGTTTCAGTAAAAAAGCCGTCCGGAAAGCGCGCTTTCTCGATGAGATCAGTCCTTTCATAACACTGGCTGAAAGGACGGAGCCCGCGGGTAGCAATAAGCTCCCGTCCAAGGCCATGACATTATGTTCCAGGACCAGGTCAGAGGGTTGATCGTATGCAGATTGATTCTTTGAGCCAAACATTTTATAAAGACCCGCCGCTCCCTCTGAACATCCAAACCCTGTTAAAAACAGTCGGCTTTTGCAGCCTGTCTTTAACGGGCTGTGCCATTTCCCCCAACATTTTCCCCTCCGCCATGCCGGAATACGCCTAAAAAACGCGCGCTTCTTCCGGCTAACACATCGATTTTAAAATTAAATCTTCCCCCACCTCTATAATCCGCCCCCAAACTACCCCCCCAGAACTAAAAAAGGCCCGCCTTCGAAAAGGCTGGCCTTCCAACATATGCAGCCAGTTCGACGGCCCCTCTATCCCGCCAAAAGCAGGACAGGTAGCTTTGCGCCACCCGGTTACCCGGGATTTGCCTTTTCGTTGGCTTAGCAATTTTAAAATTGCAAGCTGACTAAAATTAACCATAATTCATCAGTAATGTCAATATAAAAGTAAACTTGTCCCATTTTGGGCAAGAAAGAAAAGACTAGCTTTTGGTTTGATCCTTGCGCGCATAGGTGCATTAATCCTGATGCAAATACGCCCGAGCTATGGATTCATTAAGTTTCCTCGCCTGGCAAGGGCAGACACGGTCTCTGTATATTTAAAAATTCCAATCTTGTTTTTGGACTGCTCTGAAAGGCCCATTTTGGGAAACCATTGAAGTTACAAGAATTAGATGCCTTTGTATTCGTAAACAGCTATAACCTCAAAACCCTGCTTAAAAAATTCCGTGTGCGCTCTTTTTTGGGATATGTAAAAATCTCTTCAGGCGGGCCGGATTCAATTATTTCCCCTTCGTCAAAGACAATTACTTTATGCGCAACCTCGCGTGCAAAGCCCATCTCATGCGTAGCGATAAGCGTGGTCATCCCTTCTTCCACAAGCCCGCGTATTACGGATAGCACCTCGCCAACGGTTTCGGGGTCCAGGGCGGATGTAGGCTCATCAAACAGCATGGCTTCCGGCTTCATGGCAAGGGCGCGCGCAATGGCAACGCGCTGCTGCTGGCCGCCGGATAGCTGGCCGGGGTGGCTGCCCTCCTTACCATTGAGGTTGATCCTTTCAAGGAGGCTGCGGGCATGCCGGACTGCATCTTCCTTCTTAACCCCAAGCACTTCCACCGGCGCAAGAATTATATTTTCCAGTACTGTAAGATGCGGAAACAGATTGAAATGCTGAAAGACCATTCCGGTCTTCCTGCGCACCTTCCGGATTTCATCCGCGTCCTGGCGCGACGGGCGGTTACCCCCCACCGGGTGAAGCACGGTGCCTTCCACTATAATCTCGCCGCCATGAAAGGTCTCCAGCCCGTTTATGCACCTTAAAAAAGTGCTCTTCCCGCTGCCGGATGGGCCAATAAGAACAATGGCCTGCCCCTTTTCCACTTCCAGGCTTACGCCTTTAAATAGCTGTACATCCCCGAAATTTTTTTGCAGATCGCGCACGCTTATCATTTGGCGCCTTTCAGTTTGCGCTCCAGCCTGCGGGCAAGAAGCGACAGCGGATAGCTCATCACAAAGTACATGAATGCCGTAATAAGCCCGAACTGGAAGAACCTGAGCGTACTGGCCGCAAGTATGCTGTATGTTTTTGTAAGCTCCACCATGGCGATTATGGATACCAGGGAGGAGTCTTTAAATAACGCGATAAAGTCGTTCGTAATGCCCGGAAGAGCAATGCGCACCGCCTGCGGAAGTATAACCTTCCTCAGCGCAAGCCCTCGCGTCATGCCAAGCGATAGGGCGGCCTCCATCTGCCCTTGCGGCACTGCGGAGATTCCCGCCCGGTACAGTTCAGACTCGTAGGCGGCATAGTTCATTCCAAGCCCAAGGAACGCTGCCATCACCGGGGCCAGCGATATGCCTATATTTGGAAGGCCGTAATATAGGATGTAAAGCTGTATCAGAAGTGGCGTGCCGCGGTAAACCTCCACATAAGCGGTTGCAAGCGAGCTTAACGGCTGGGCTGCGTAAAGCCTAAGCAGCGTAAGAACAAGCCCTAGCCCGATGGCCAGCATCATTGAGGATGCGGAAATGGCCACGGTAATGGCCGCACCTTTCAACAGCATCGGCAGAAAGCCGGCAATCGGCGCGCTCCTGCTCTCGTTCAGGCCAACATAGCCGGTCTGCGCGGCGCTATCGTACAGCTTTTTCTGATTATCGTTCCAGATACCCCATTTCTGGTATATGCGCTTAAGCTCCCCGGTGCGTATAAGGTTTGCGATTATAGAGTCTATCTTCTGCTTGAACTCCGCATCCCCCTTTCGCATGGCTATGGCGTACAGCCCCTCGCCAACGGGCGGGCCGGCGAATTTAAGAGCAGGATTGGGTTTTGCATAGTAAGCTGCTATGGGCAAATCCAGAAGCACGGCGTCTAGCCGGCCAAGGGCAAGGTCCTGATAAGGCTCTACCTGGCCGGAATATATCTTCACGTTCACCCCGCCCATCCTGTAAAGCATCTCCGCCGCTACCGTGCCGGACAGCGTGCCCACGCGTTTTCCCTTAAGGTCCGCCATGCCCTTTATGTCCGTATTGTCCTTGCGTACCACAAGCTGCTCGGAGTAGACGTAATATGGAATGGAAAAGAGCACCTTCCGGCTGCGCTGCGGAGTTATCTCTATGCCGTTCATAGCCATGTCGAAGTCGCCGCGCTCCAGGGCGGGGATAAGGCTATCCCAGGCGTTCTGGGACTGTACCGCCTTCACACCAAGCTGTTTTGCTATGTCCCCGGCAATATCCTGCTCAAACCCGATCAGCTTTAGCGGGTTATGAGGGTCCGGGAAAACATAAGGAGCGCCGCCCTCCGCGTCCGAGCCCCACAGCAGATAACCGCGTTTTTGTATCTTTTGCAGGGTGCTCTGGGAAGAATGCGAATGATGCCCCAGATAGACAATCGATACAAGCACGGCCAGCAGTGAAATGATCTTTAAAAACCAGCGCATCGAATACGTTAAATGAAAGGAGTGATTTGGGTCAATCGGCACTGTTATACTGGATGGATGGCGGCATTAAACACATGCCCGGACCGCGGCGCGGTTATCCGGGGGCTTGAGGATTTTTACCGCAGATATAACCGGCGGGAGTTCGTTCATCCGGACCCCCTGGAATTTCTTTACCGCTATAAAAATGCCGGAGACCGCGAGGTAGTGGGGTTTATCGCATCTTCTTTCGCTTACGGCAATGTTAAGGCGATACTTACTTGCGTCCAGAAGATATTAACACCGATGGGAGCGTCCCCGCGCGAATTTATAATATCCGCAAGTGACAAAGCCCTGGGAAAGCTTTATCCGGGCTTCAAATACAGATTTACAGACGAAAGTGATCTTTTGGCTTTTATCGCTGGAATAAGGCATGCGCTTACGCAATATGGTGCTTTAGAGCATTGCCTTCTTGACGGATTGCGCACTGAGGATGAGACCATTGCGCGCGCAATCAGGCATTTTATAGAACGGGTTTTTGGCAGGAAGCGCCCTAAAACGCTTATTCCGGACCCGGCAGGCCCATGCGCCTTCAAGCGGCTGAACCTCTATTTCAGATGGATGGCCCGCAAGGACAATGTGGACCCAGGCGGCTGGAACAGCATATCGCCCTCCAAACTCATAATCCCCCTGGACACTCACATGCACAGGATGTCCGTGGAGCTTGGTCTTACAAAAAGGAAGCAGGCCGATATGAAGACCGCTCTGGAGATAACCGGGGCTTTTGCGGCCTTCTGCCCGGAGGACCCGGTGCGCTACGATTTCGCCATCACCCGCCCAGGCATACAGAAGAATCAGGAACTGTTCCGGCAGCTACGCAAATGTGTGGCGGGCTAGCTTAAATCCTCCACCTGCCCTCCATTTACCACACACTCCGGGTTGGCCATAAAAAGCAAATCCGCATAGTCCGCGCCAAACTTCTTTTTCACATGATTATAAGCCCCGGAAAGAAGCGGAGGCCTTTTATGCCTTTCCGGGCCGTGAGCATCGGAGGCAACCACGTGTGCAAGCCCTTTTTTAAGCATGGCATCGGAGGTCTTTTGCGCACCCTTTCCAAAGTGGCCGGTTATGCTTTGCGCGGTAACCTGAAATATGGCCCCGGCTGTGCGCAGCCTGCCCAAAATGCCCTCAAAATCGCGCGCTATCGCGGGGTGCCTTTCAGGGTGGGTAATAACCGGCGTGTAACCCGCCTCCGTCATCTCCTTTAACACCCGTTGCAGCCCCTCAATTGGCGGGAGCACAAAATCCGGCATCTCCAGCAGCACATAATTTCCGCCATTTATAGGCTGTATCTGGCCGGCCCTGATACGCTCCACAATATTCCTGCAAATCCTCACGTCTGCGCCTGGGCAAAGCCTTATTCCTGCGGCATGGTTTTCCAGCCCGGCAAGGGCCTCTTTTATCCGGCTGCCTGTGTTCTCGCAGATGCCTTCCATGAAATGCGGCGTTGCCGCTATGCACCCCAGCCCATCCGCCTTGGCCAGCTGGAGCATCTGGATGGACTGCTCAATCCTTTCCGGGCCGTCATCCAGCCCCGGCAGGATATGGCAGTGAATATCCGTAAATGCCCTCAAGCCTCTCCTCCCGCATTTTTTGCCAGTTCCAGGAAATCCTTGTAAGAGATAACCCTTACCCCCAGCAAACGGGCCTTTTCGAGCTTGGAACCCGGTTCCTCCCCTGCAATGAGATAATCCGTGTTCTTGGAGACTGAGGACGCGGCGCGCCCGCCCATGGCCTCAATCCTGGCCTCCAGGTCCTTCCTTGGCACAGGCAAGGAACCTGTTATAACAAATGTCAGCCCGTTCAACTGGAGTTCCCGCGTCATTTCCGCTTTCCTGTAATCGGGATTTTCTATCTTCAGGCCAAGCTTCTTAAGCGATTCTATTGTCTGTATGTTTTTTTCGTCCCCGAAAAAATTTGAAATGGCGTTTGCGATCTTTTCACCCAATTGCTTAATATTCGAGATTTTCTCAGGCCCAATGTGGTAAAGCTCCTCGACATTCTGAAAGTTGCCGGATATGAGCTTTGCGGCAAACTCCCCAACGTGCATTATGCCCAGGGCGTAAAGGAACCTGGCCATGGAGGGGCGCTTGCTACCCTCAATGGCATTTATCAGGTTGGATGCGGACTTGTTTGCAAACCGGTCCAGCCCAAGCAGCTTTTCCCCGGTAAGTTTGTAGATGTCTTCAAAGTGCCTGACAAGCCCGTGCTCATACAGCACGTCCACCGTCTTTTCGCCAAGCCCTTCTATATCCATCGCCCCCCTGGAGGCAAAATGCCTTATCCTCTCCCGCACCTGCTCCGGGCAGTCCAGCCTCAGGCATCTTACTGCAACCTCACCTTCCTCCCGCATAAGACTTGAACCGCAAACAGGACAATGCGCCGGGACTGGAAATTTCCTTTCCGTGCCGGTCCTCTTTTCCGTATGCACGCTTACGATGTGCGGGATAACGTCCCCGGCCCTTTCAACAACAACAGTGTCACCTATGCGCACGTCTTTCCGGTCTATCTCGTCCCAGTTATGCAGCGTGCTGCGCGACACTGTGACCCCGCCAATCCTGACCGGCTCCAGCATGGCTATGGGCGTTACCACGCCGGTCCTGCCTACGCTTGGCACAATGTCCAGCAGTCTGGTTATCGCCTGGTGGGCCGGATACTTGTACGCGATGGCCCATCGCGGCTCCCGTGTTTTTTCGCCAAGGATTTCGCGGAGCCTGAAATCGTTTACCTTTATAACAACGCCGTCAGTCTCAAAAGGCAGGCTGGCCCGCTTTATTTCCAGCTCCTTTATAAAATTTATTACCTCATATATGCCATTTGCCACACCGTACCCGGCCGGCACGGGGAACATGTTTTTTTTGAACCAGTCGAACAGGGAGCTCTGGGTATTCAGGTTGAGCCCCCGGGCTACCCCTGTTCCATAGCATGTAAAGTGAAGGGAGCGGGCAGCCGTAACATTGGGGTCCAACTGCCGCACGGAACCGGCCGCAGCGTTCCGTGGGTTGGCAAATGCAGGCTCTCCTTTTTCGCGCCTCTCGGCATTCAGTCTCTCAAACTCGGCGATGGACATATACACCTCGCCCCTGACCTCCAGAACATCCGGCGCATGGCCAGGCGCTATGCCAAGGGGCAGGGACTTTATAGTCCTCACGTTAAATGTAATGTCTTCACCCTCATAACCGTCACCCCGCGTTGCAGCCTTGTAAAGCACGCCTTTTTTATAGATGATCTCCACGGCAAGCCCGTCATATTTGGGTTCAACTGTATATTCCAGGTCCCCTTCGCTTTTAAGCAGCTTTTTTACCCGGGCATCGAACTCGAAAACCTCTTCATGTGAAAAGGCGTTTTCAAGCGATAGCATCGGCATCGAATGCCTAACCTTCTCGAATTTTTCAAGCGGCGGGGCGCCAACCCTCAGCGTGGGGGAATCAGGGGGAGTAAAGCCGTACTGGCCCTCAAGTTCCTTAAGCCGCCTGTACATCCGGTCAAACTGTTCATCTGAAATCTCAGGACTGTCCAGCACGTAATACAAATAACTGTGGTGGTTGATTTCTTCTACCAGTTTTTCTATTTCCAGCCTTGCCGTGTCCGAAGAAAGATGACTTTTCGCCTGAGATGCCTGGATGCCATCGTCGTGGCCGTCAAACAGGCTTCCGTGTTTTTCCTGTTGCCTCTGTTTCATTTAAGCGTGTCCAGAAGCAGCCGCAGCCCCTCCATGGCTGCCTGATGCTTGTTGCCCTCCCGCCCCAGCGAGAGGCGCAGTTCTTTGTGGGCCTCTTTCTGACCCCCGCTTACAGCAACATATATCAGCCCCTCAGGTTTGCCTTCAAGAGTGGACGGGCCAAGATTGCCCGTAGTTGAAAGTGCGTAATCCGAGCCGGTTGCTTCCCTTGCGCCGCGGGCCATTTCCATGGCGATCTGGCTGCTTACGGTACCATATTCTGTAAGGGGCCCGGATTTTATCCCCAGCAGCTTCATTTTTGCCGCGCTGGAATACGCTACTATCCCCGCCAGAAAGAAGTAGCTGGCCCCTGGCATCTGCGTTATCAGATGCGCCAGAAGCCCCCCGGTGCAGGACTCCGCTACCGACAGGAAGAGGCCCCTTTCCTTAAAAACCTCGTGGACCTGCCGGACTAAAGACTCTTCTGCGCTGTCCATTGCACGATTTCTCCCGCTATCAGATGAACTTATAAAGATTATACAGGATTAGGAAGGCATGGAAGTAAACTGGTGAGCAACGCCCTTGTATTTTTTTTAAAGAACTATATAGAATAATTTGCATGTTGAAGGGAAGGCTTCTCAAGGGGCTTTTAATAGCCGCGCTTACGGTGGCCGTGGTAGCCATATCCGGCTGGATGGGGCTTTCGGGCTGCGCGCCCACCCCCTCATATACCCCTCCGCCATGCCCGGCCCCAATCGCCCCGATCCGTTATCAGAATATGGCAATGACATATAACATTACATATACATATACCCCCAAGGGAGATGAGGCCGCCGGAGACACCCAATCGATGATTGAATCCAGGCTGAATGATGACGGCAGGGCCGACGGCAACAGCTTTCACACGGCAAACGGCGAGGCAACCAATTTTTATATTTACATCACCATCAACGACAGCGGCTATAACGGCAATGACAAATGGACGGCTTACGGCTCACTTTACGGATGGGGATGGAACGGACAGATTACCAGCCTGAGCAGCGGCCCATACCCATATACTAATTTCGAGGACATGGTCAACAAATTTACGGATGATGCATATAACTGGATACATACCGGTTGGCACAGGACCGGCTGCCCGAGCCAGTAAACGGCTGCATAAGGCCTTTTTCTTCTTGTTATTTTAAGCTACGCATTTAAATTTCAGCAAATGAAAAACCTGCTTATATCCGCTTCCATCATGCTCCTGGTAATACCAGCCTGCGGATGGGGCAATTTCAATTCCGCCGTAGCCCTGGATAACCAGGGCGCAAACATGGCAAATTGCGGGAAGTATGAGGATGCGCTTACAGATTTTGATAAGGCCATAAGGATGCATCCAAAACTGGCCGCCGCATGGTACAACAAGGGCCTGGCCCTTGCAGAGCTTGGCAGATACGAAGACGCGATAAAGGCTTATGCCAGGGCAGTTGAGATCAGGCCCGGCTTTGCCTGGGCCTGGAACAATATGGGCGCGGTCCTGATTAAAACAGGGCAATACAAGGCGGCGCTAAAGGCCGTGGACAAGGCAATTGAAATCAACCCTGGCATGAAAGAAGCCCGAGATAATAAAAATTTCATTCTGAAAAACCTGGATAAATATAAAGGGACCATTTAAATTTACACCGCTTTTTAAGTTATACTATACCCGTTTATACCAGTGATTTTTTTCATTCCAGGAGTGCGTATGCTTATAAATAAAAAGTATGTTAAGGCCTTTATATTTGCAGCTTCCCTGGCTGCATCCTTGTTTATCTGTGGCGGAAAGCCATCGCTGGCACAAGAATCCAACGCTCCTTTAAGCAAGCAGACCCGCGCATGCGTGGACTGCCATAAGCTGTACACGCCAGGAATTGTGGAGGACTGGCTTTCAAGCGGGCACGCAAGGACAACACCCACACAGGCCCTTGAAAAACCGGAACAGGAACGGCTCTTTTCGGCCAGCGCGCCGGACAAATCAATTGCCGATAAAGCGGTTGGCTGTTTTGAGTGCCATGGCGCAAACCCCGGCACGCACAAAGACGAATTTGAGCATTTCGGCTTTCGCATACACGTAGTGGTGTCCCCGAAAGACTGTGCGGTATGCCATCCCGTTGAGGAGGCCCAGTTCAGCCAGGGCAAGGAGGCGCACGCCTATGGCAACCTGAACAATAACGCCCTCTACCACACGCTCATGGACACGGTAACAGGCGTAAAAGACGTGGCAAGCGGCAAGCCGGATGTTACTCTGTTGCGCCCCTCGGATTCCACCAGGGGGCAGACCTGCCTGGGCTGCCATGGGATGCCGGTGGTAGTGGATGGAATGAAGAGCATCCCAACACCGGTTGGGATTATAAATGTACCCGTGCTTAAAAACTGGCCGGATACGGGCATAGGCAGGGTGAACACGGACGGCTCCCTTGGGGCATGCGAGGCCTGCCACCCCGGCCATTCTTTTTCATTAGAGACAGCCAGAAAGCCTTACATCTGCGCACGCTGCCACTCGGGGCCTGAATCACCCGCCTGGGACGTATTTAGCAAAAGCGCGCATGGGGCCGCTTTCCTTTCAAAGGAGGCGGACTGGGATTTCAACCACGTGCCATGGAGGCCGGGCGTGGATTTCAAATCACCCGATTGCGCGGCCTGCCACATGAGCCTGCTTGCAAGGCCGGACGGTTCCGTAATAGCGGCACGCAGCCATGACAATGGCGCGCGCCTGTGGGTGAGGATTTTCGGGCTTCCATATTCACATCCCCAGCCAAAGCATGGCGACACCACCATGATTATCAACAAGGACGGGCTGCCGCTGCCAACTACATTTGCCGATGAGCCGGCATCGAAATACCTGATATCCCCGGCAGAGCAGGCCAGCCGGAAAACGGTAATGGAATCCGTCTGCCTTGCCTGCCATGGCAGCGATTGGGTAGACAGCAGCTTCAGGAATATGGACTCCGAGGTGAAAGAGGCGGACAGTATGGTCTACGCCACCACAAAACTTTTAATGGCAGCGTGGGACCTGGGCTTGGAGGACAGAACAAACCCTTTCCACGGCCCGCTTGAAATGCAGTGGGTGAGCCAATGGCTTTTCAATGCAAACGGCGTACGATATGCCGCTGCCATGTCCGGAGCTCCGGGGTACCAGACTTTCAGGCACGGGTGGTGGCAGATGTCACAGGTTATCCAGGACATGAAGGACAAGATTGAAGACCGGACCGGCCATCCAGTCCCTAAAATACAGTTGCAGGAACCAGCCCCGGTAAAGGTAACCCCTCCTCATGAAAAGACCAGGCCTGAAAGAAGGAGGGCCGCCGGGAAAAGAACGCGCCGGAGAAAGAAAAAAACCACCCGGAAGGAAAGACGCCTGCTACGGGAAAAAAGAGCGCGGGAAAGAAGGGCAGGCACAAAAGGAAGGCGGGTCCGGCGGAAAAAAGGCGCGATCAGAAGAAACAGGAAAACCGCTTACAAAAAAAGGACCGCGCATAGCAGGAAGCCTGCGCGCAAAAAAAGGATTGTACGTAAAAAGGCCATACGCAAAAGTAAAAAGCTCCGGCAAAAGGCATAGAAAGGCGCTCCCTTAAAGTTTTCTATTAGCAAAACAATTTGACCCGCGCATCGTTAAAAGCGCCAGTTTACACTTCCCGCGCCTTTGCTATAATTTTATCAGGAAGTTCTCTTCTTTAAGATTTCCAAACTGGAGGTTTTCTTATGGCCAGTATAACAGCAAAAGACATCATGTATCCACGGATGAGCCTGCCCACTAACGAGGCAGGCAGCTCGCTTATTAACAAGCTCACGTGCCCTTACCCCGGGCTGCCGGTGGTAAACGAAGACCTGGAAGTGATGGGGATAGTCTCCGAATACGACGTGTTTACCGCGTTAAAGGAAGGCCGCACGGTGCACGAGTTCAGCGCGGAGTCTATCATGAGCTGCGGACATGCAGAGCACGGCAACTGCATGTCACCTGTTACAGTGCAGGCTGCCACGCCCATAGAAGAAATCGTGGGCCTTTTCCTTGAGAGCAAGCTCTCCGTCCTGCCGGTGGTGGAAGGGAAAAAGCTGATAGGCCTGATTACAAGAAAAAGCGTCATAAACGTGCTTGCGGAAAAGGGCTATTGGAAGGAACACGAACTTCAGCAGCGGGTGCACACGGTCAGCCGGTAGCCAATGCCTCCGGCTATCCGGAAGGGCGCCAGGTCCCAAGGAGGGGCAATATGAAAATCGATGTGGAGGAGTACCGGGAAAAATATCTGAAGAAGGTGGAAGAGCGGCTCATGGCAAAAAAAGACTCAATCCCGAATTTCACCACGCAAAACCTGCACGAAGCCGTTATGACCGAGATGAACAGGGCCGACAAGGATACCTGGCAGGTTGAAATCCCCGATGACCACGAACAGGCCATGAAGGAAGCGGAGAACAGGATTTTAGAATTCATTATGGAGAACGTGGACCTTGGGGTTGGTCAAAGCTGGTAAGAAACAGGCCTGAGGCAATAACCGGCAAGTTGACCGGCCCGCATTCAGGCGGGCCGGACTAATATTACTTTCCCCTGGATGCCGATTTCAATGCCGCCAGCGCCTCGTCAGGGCCCTTGAATCTTTTTGCGGGCGGCGCAACGCAAATGCTGAATACCCCGTCCAGCACAGCCGGAACTTCCATGTTTACTGCGGACGGCAATCTCTTCCTCATCTCATCGGGATTTAATCCGGAAACTGCTCCGGTAAGCATTTCAAAAAGCATAACCCCCATCGCGTACATATCCGAATAAGGGTTTGGCCCCTCGGGGTCCTGGTACGCAGGGCAGCAGGCCGCCTCAGCCTTCCTGATCTCAAACCCTCCGCCCGAAACAAAGATGCACTCCGGGGAAAACCGAAGGTGAGGTCCTTTTTTCTGCTGGTATTCCTTCAGGGCTTTTAGTACAAGCACCCATACCCTGACGGACTCTTTTGGAGCAAGAGGCTTGCCTGAGTAAGAGTTTATAATATCCTTGAGCGTTCTTTCCTTTTCTTTTTGCGCCGGGGCTTCAGTTTCCGTCATTTCGCCCATATCAGTGATTATGGCATCCAGACTTTTGCCCTGCATCTCTGCCGCACTCTCCCCAGCCCCCTGGGTTGCCGCCCCCAGTGCCTGAATCCTTACGCTTATATCCATATACTGCGCATCAATTGCTGAAATTTCATTTAACACGTCAAGCGCTTTTTCTGGCTGCCCTGCCTTCTCAAGCAAAACGGCATATCTGTAAAACTCATCGAGACTGGAACTCTCTATCCGGGCATTCCTTATAGAAATGGAATACATCTCCGCGGCTTCGGAAGGCATTTCAAGTTCCTCAAGAAGCGCCGCGGCCTTCTTATATTCTCCCGCCACTCTGTATTCCTTGGCAGCCGCCATCTTGCGCCCGGCCCGCTGCAGGCAAATTGCGCTTTCATGGTGCTTGCCCGCCTGCCCGTACAGCCTTGCGGCATTGTCATGCTTGCCAAGGCAGCTGGCCAGCTCAGCCGCCTCTTCAAACTCGCCAGCTTCCTCATAAAGCATCATCGCCTTATCCTTTCGCCCGCTTTGAAGATATGCGGACGCGGCCCTGACAAGGTCGCCCCCTTTTTCAAAGAGCGGGGCGGCCCTATCCGGCAGATGAAGTTTCTCCTCGTAAATAACGGCCGCGGATGTCGGCATGCCGAGTCTTATGTATTCATCCGCCTGCCGGTGCATCTCCCTGAAGGCGCTGACCGTGCGGCGTTTCACCACGGTTGAGATGTAAATGCGCCTTATCGCCAGAAGCACAAGTGGTATTAGCGGCACAATCAGAAACCAGTAAAGTACCGGGGTAATATGAGAAATTCTATCGTCCAGGCTGCCTGCCGGGATGGATGCTTCCAGCAACGGATTCAAGCGGGCCAACCCTGGGTCGAAATGTAAAAACATATAGTATTTTATACCGTTTACTATTTTGAGGCGTCAAGCGATATCTCCGTTGCCTTATCCATGCTGTAAACCGGGTAGTCCTTATACCCCCTTACCCTTGGGCTTCTTACCACAATATCCTTCCTGTGCCAGAAGAACACCCATGGCGCGTCGTGCGCGATTATATGCTCCGCCTGTGAGTAATAACGGTCCCTGGCGGCCACCGTGCTTGCGTTCTGGCCATCTTCGATAAGCTTGTCCACAACCGGGTCTGAGTACCTTGTCCTGTTGCCGGCCGGCCCTATGTTGGCCGAGTCGAATAACGGAAAAAGAAAGTTTTCAGGGTCCGGATAGTCTGCCCACCAACTGAGCCAGAACATGTCCGGCTCCCCATTATTGATGGCTTCCTTGTAGCTGTTCCATTCCAGCTGCTTGATTTTCACTTGTATGCCCACTCTGGAGAGGTATTGCTGGATTATCTCGGCCATGTCCAAAACCTCTTCCTGGTTTGTCACGTAGAATTCCGCCTTCAGGTCCTTGTACCCGGCCTCCTTTATAAGCTGTCTGGCCTTTGCGGGATTGTATTCATAAGCCTTCGGCGCGGCCCAGCCCCTCAGTTCCGGCGGCACCGGACCCGTGGCAAAAACCCCGCGCCCTTCAAAATATGTTTCAAGTATCTTTTGCCTGTCTATGGCATAACTGACCGCCTGCCGGAGCTTTCTGTCATTAAATGGGGGCCTGGAACAGTTCAGCCCAAGGTAGTATGTGTTTATCCCGTCGGTTGAGGTTACATATCTGCTCCAGAACGGATCATTCTTGAAGCGGCCATAAACCGATTCCGGTATGCCCAGAATATCCAGATTGCCCGTTTCAAATTCCACAACGGCGGTAAGGTCCTCCGGAATCACGCGGTAAACTATGCCTTTTATTTTTGGTGGTCCGGCAAAATAATGCCTTCTGGCCTTGAGCATCAGTTCCTGGCCAGGCAGCCATTTTTGGACTGTAAACGGCCCGCAGCCAATGGGGACAGGCGAATTCCCTTCACGGGCAACAACATAGGCGGTAGGCATTGCCAGCAGCCCCAAAAAGGGGGAGAATGGCTTGTCCAGCGTAAGCTCAATTTCGTATGGCCCTTTTACCTTTATCCCGCTTATATGAGCAGCCTTGCCGCCCATAAAAGCCTTTGCGCCTGAGATGCGGTTCAGCACCCAGGTATTTGGGGACAGTGTTTTGCTGCTGAGCACGCGCTCAAAAGAGTATTGAAAATCACTGGCGCGCACCTCTCTGCCGTTTGAAAACCTTACACCCTTGCGGAGGGAGAAATCGTAATGGCGGCCGTCTGGCGAAACGGTCCAGCTGCGGGCGACGTCGGGCTTTATCTTAAGCCCGCCGCCTATCTTTACAAGCCCGTCATATAGTTTTGCGGCTATCCCGCCGCCCGGCACGTCGGTTATCAGGGCCGGATCAAGTGTGGATGGGGCCGCCTGGAGCCTTAGATACAGGTATCCGGGCACCCTGTTATTAGAGCTGGTGCAGCACGCCAGGAGAAAAAGGGCCGTGGTGATTACAAAACCACAGCGCGCACTTGCCAAAAGAGCTTTGAACTTTGAACTTTGAAACTTCAAATGCTTAATATCTCAGGAGAGCCCCGATCCTCCCGGCCTCTCTCAGCTTAGACTCCCCCGGCACAACCGCCACACTGCCGCCCTGCTCCACCGCCTTCTCCATTATGAAATCCACAAGATGGGATGTCCGCCCGGTTTTTGCCCCGCAGAACCTGCATGGGTCCGGCGTGATCGACAGCGCCCGGCAGTTGGGGCATATATAGCCCGGCTGCTCGTAATCGGAGTCAACCATCAGTTTCTGTATGCGCTTCTCTTCAGTCATCAGGATCACGTCCTCTATCCCCAGCACACCGCGGTTGTCTTTATAAACGCGCGCTATCAGGTCTTCAATCATCCTGTCCTTGGCGGCGCGCTCGTACTCTTTTATTATGGTGGAAGCCGCGGCCAATATTTCAACCGGCGTGGCAAACATCTCCGCCCGGAATCTGCCGATCACCTTTTCCCTCAGGATTGGCGGCATTTTTTCAGTTACCATTGCGATGGATTCCTCCGGCCCGCCGATCACAATTCCCCCGGCCTTCTGGCGGCCCATAAAGGATTCCACCTTCTTCTCCACCTCTTTTATATGAAAGCCTTCGTGCCAGTCCGTATGGCGCTCGTAATGGTCCTGGCTGAGCGCAAACCATCCTCCCTTGGCGTGCCTGCCGGGGATATCTTCCGATTTTACTTCGCCATATTCCGTTACCTCGCCCATCTGGGTCACAAATATCCTGGCCCTGTCCTTACTGGCCAGCATCACAAGATAGCGCCCGTAATTATCCATAATGTCTAGTATGGGGTCCAGGTGAGGGGTCTTTTCCACCACCAGCTCGCTCTTGGCAGGCGCGGCAAGGTGGTATTCCTTCCACACGTTCGCGGCCTTGTTGGTTATGATGCAGACGGATTTTTTGAACTCCCTTTTTTCAGTGGCAAAGTAATCCGAAATCAGGTCCAGGTCCGCCGAGACCTCCTTGAGCGTTTTCTTGTCAAGACTCTCCCGCGCGTCTTTAAGCATGTTGTTTATCCTGATTGCGTATTCGCCAGCCGGGTTTGTAAGCGGGTCCACATTCAGGTACAGCGTAACGTAATGGGCGGAGCCGGGATTGATCGAAGCCAGGTCTCTTATTTCATCAAGGTCAACCATTCAAGCCTCCTTCCACGTTTCCGAAAATCTCCAATACCGAGATAAACAGGGCCACCGTAAGCGGGCCAAGTATCAGCCCTATAACGCCATAAAGGTTTATTCCCCCAAGCACGCTGAAAAATATCAAGAGCGCGTGCATCTTTGTCCTTCCGCTGATTATTGCCATCCTTAAAAGGGTGTCCTCCGCGGTTATAACTATGCCGCTAAGCACAAGGGCTATCCCCTTGACTATTCCACCTGTAAGAAAAAGCCAGGCCGCCACAGGCACCCATATTCCGGAAGCGCCAATTACCGGCACAAAGGACATTATAAATATCCCGGCCCCCCACAGTATGGGCGACCCCATCCCAAGCGCCAGGAAGGCAAGCCCGCCGGTCAGCCCTTCCGCCAGCGCAACAACCACGCCGCCGAATATCGTGGAGACCACCATGTCCTTTACCTGTTTTATCAGCCTGTCCTTCTGGGGGTCCGACAAAGGCAGATACCCCCTGAGGCTGTTAATAAACCCCGGCCCGTCCTTAAGAAGGAAAAATACCGAAAACCCCATAAGAGCGAAATCGAAAATTCCCGTAAGAATGTTTTTTGCCCCGCCAGTTACCTGGCCGCCAAGCCAGCCCTCCAGTGAGGCAAGCGCCTGGTTCAGCTTCTGTTCGAAATCCACATCCCTGAAGAAGAAAAACCCCTTCAGGTAATTTATTATGCTGTTAGCGGCCGGAGTATGGGCCAATGCGCCGACGCTTATCTGGCCGGATTTCAGTTTGCCAACTACAACGGCCAGTTCGCTGGCCAGCGTGTATGACAAGTACGAGACCGGCCCTATAAGGATCACCAGTATCAGTGCCAGTGTGGCCAGCGAGGCCAACGCCTTGAACCGGAGCCATTTTTGAAAAGCCAGATAAACCGGATAGAACAGTGTTGCAAAGACAATGGCCCACGCTATTGGCAATACGAAAGGCCTTATAACAGAAAAAACCAGCCAGCCAAGCAGCAGCGCGGCCAGGCCGATGGTAAAGAAGAAAAACCTGCTAGGCTCTGTTTTCATACGCCGCCCTTATAAACGAACCGAATATCGCTGCGGAAAGGGGCGAATCCAGGGCCCTTTCGGGGTGCCACTGAACCCCCACAAAGAACGGGTGCTCTTTCTGCCGGATGGCTTCCACAAGCCCGTCATCGGAAAAGGCTATTGTGCAAAGCCCGGGGGCCGTTTTTTTAACCCCCTGGTGATGGGCGCTTACCACATCGAACCGGCCTTCTGGTAAAAAATTTATTCCGCCTTCCACAATTACCTGGTGCGGGGCCTTGTGGTTCACGCCCGGGCCTGGCTTGCCCGGTTCATTAGGGCTGGCACCCTCAAGGTCCTGATAAAGCGAGCCCCCAAGGGCCACATTTACCATCTGCATCCCGTAACAGATGGCAAGCAGTGGTTTTTTCTCCAGCCAGGCCCTCCTTACAAGCCCCATCTCAAACTCCACTCTCTTTTCAGAGATTCTCATTTTTTTCTCCGGGAATTTTTCCTTTTCGCCGTATGCCCTAGCGGGGAGGTCTCCGCCGCCCGGTATCAAAATCGCGTCCAGCCGCCCGAAATACATATCCGGGCTGCATGTCACGGGCAGGAGCACGGGCACGCCCCCGAATTGCCGGACAGCATCGGCGTATGAAGTTTTTAAGCTGAAAAGGAATGTTTTTCCGTTTTCGCTTTCATCCAGGTCCACCGTAATGCCGATTAACGGCGGGTTATCCGCGGCCATTCCTGAGCACCTTGCCGCACCGCTGCCTGGTAAGGGCGCCGTCCCTTATCACTGTTTTTCCGTTAATGACTAGATGGACCAGCCCGTCAGCTTTCCTGTAGGGGTCTTCAAAGGTAGCGTTGTCAAAGAAACGCCCGTTTGAGGCGAATACCGCGATATCAGCTGAATGGCCCGGTTTCAGAAGCCCCCTGCCCTCCAGCCCGAAGACGTTTGCCGCAAGGGAAGTGGTCCTTCTGACCGCCTCGGCTAGAGTTACTATCCTCTTCTCAATTGTATATCTTTTAATGAACCTGGGGAAGGTTCCAAACGCCCTCGGATGGGGCTTGCCAACGGCGGTTGTCCCGGCAAACGCCCTGGCCGAACTGTCGGAGCCAACCATCACCCACGGCAGGCCGTAAATGCGCTCCAGGTTCTCCTCGCTCATCCCATGGAATATGCCGCCCGCCCTGGCCTCGCTCCTGATTATGATTCCAAACAGGGTTTTAACCGGGGCCTCGCCGGTTCTGGCGGCTATCTCTTCCAGGTTCTTGCCTTCCATCCACCTGTCGGCCTCACAGGGCGTGCTTGAAACGTATGCAGTGTGCCAGCGTGGTTTATTCGCCAGCACCTCTTCCGTTATCCTTTTGGCTGTTACGGGGTCTTTCAGCCTGGCAAGCTCTGCTGCCGCGCCGCCCTCATAGGCCCAGTTTGGAAGCATTATGTCTAGATCTGTGGATGCTGCCGTGTATGGATACCGGTCCGCCGTGGTCTTCAGCCCGGATGCTCTGGCATTATCAAGCGTTTCTATTGCCTTGCCAAGCTTCGGCCAGTTGTCCGGCCCGGAGGTCTTGAAATGGGACACGTTCAGCGCGCCAGCGGCCCTGCCTATCGTGACCGCCTCTTCAAGCGCCTCGATAAGCCTGCCGCCCTCGCTGCGCATATGCGTGTTATAAAGAAAGTTTTTACCGCCCTGCCGCGCGGCCTGGCTGCCAGCCTCCGCCAGGCGGCACAGTTCTTCAGTTGCGCTGTAAACGCCCGGAGGATAGATAAGCCCGGAAGACAGCCCTATCGCCCCTTCCTTTACCGCTTCCCTCATAAGAGAAAGCATCTTTGCCATGGAGGATTCATCAGGCGTGGGGATGTCGGCATAGCCCGCAACCGAGCCCCTGATATTCCCATGGCCGGCAAGAGTGGCGAAATTCATGTACGGCTGTGTGGCTTCAATAAGCCCCAGAAACTCTGACAACGTGTTCCAGCGCGGCTTTATGCCCAGTTCCCGGAATTCGGACTCACGCCGTTCCAGGGCGGGGCCATAAAGCGGCCCTCCGGACATGCCGCAATTGCCGTTTACCTCCGTTGTGACACCTTGGAAAAGCTTGCCTTCCGCCGCCTGAGGGTCCGCAAGCAGGGTAAAATCCGAGTGGCTGTGAACGTCTATGAATCCGGGGGTAACTGTCAGGCCGCCTGCGTCCAGCACTTCTCGCGGGGACACATCTGAATTCTTGCCTGTATATTGCGGGCTGATGGAAAGGATTTTGCCGTCTTTTATGGCAATACCCGCCTCTACGGCAGAAGCACCGCTGCCGTCATAAACCAGCCCGCCGCGAATTAACAGGTCCGCCTCGATCAATATATTTTTATTTTATATGAAAAGCCGGCAGTTGGGCTATCTGAAGCCAGTTACCTTTGCGCCAGGTCTTCCGGAATCGCTTGCTTTGTAAAATAATTGTTTATCCCGGCGGCTATGCCTTTTGCAACCTCGTTGATATAGGAGGCTTTCTGAAGGAGCTGCTCGTCCCTGCGGTTAGAGAGGAAGGAACACTCTACAAGCACGGCGGGCATCTTGTCGCCCACCAGCACGTAAAAAAGGGCCTCTTTCACCCCCAGCCTTGGTTCTTCAGGGTGATAGAGCTGAACGGACCTGGCCACCGAGTTTTCTATGTAGTTGGCCAGCCTTAGCGATTCGTCCCTTTTTGCATCAAGCTGAAGAGAGGCAAGGATTGAGCCAACCTCCGTCCTGGCGGCCCGCATCCTTTTGGCCGATATGAAGTTCTCCCTGGCAGCCACTCTGTTTGCTTCCGCATCGTTCGTCCAGTTAAGGAAATAGGTGGTTATGCCACGCGTGGCACGGTCGGAACTCCAGTTGATGTGTATGGACACAAAAATATCGGCGCGGTCCCGGTTGGCCATCAGCGTCCTGTTGTCCAGCGTTACAAAATAATCAGCATCCCTTGTCATAAATACTTTATACCGCGGGTCTTTCCGAAGTATGGAGGCAAGCTTTCCGGCTATTGCAAGTGTGTATTGCTTTTCGTGGTGGCCGTCATCACCGCTTGTGCCTGGGTCCTTGCCGCCATGGCCAGGGTCTATAATGATCCTGAACCGGTGATGTCCAGGCATGTGAATTATTTTTTTGGCCAGTTCGCCATCATTTTCATAGGATGTCTTCTCGGCCACGGTCTTTTTAACAACAGCGGCCTGCACGGGCGCGGCCTGCGCGGCATCTTTGACAACTGGCACGTCCTGCCCCGGCAGTTCGATAAATAAGCCCTGGCGGTCTGAAAGCTGCCGGGCTTTCAGTTTTACCAGCCTCTTGCAGTCGAATACAATCCGCACTGTGCCCCTGTTGAACTGAGCTATTCTTGCCCTGGTAAACAGCCCTTGTAAACCGAACTCTTTTTTGATTTTGCTGTCCTGCGCAATGGAAACGCCGTAAATATCCAGATACGATCTTTCGGGGTTATGAAGCCTGTGCTCCGTAAAGCGTACCGGGCATGAAGTCTCAATTACCAGCCCTGAAATGCCGTCCTCATTGCCCAGTGCGATATTGGTTATCTCACCCGCCGATGAAATCCCCGGCAACCAGGAAATCAATATCAAAACCGAAGCGGCAAGGAGAGCCTTCCAGCGGGTTTTTAGCATTACCGGCCCGCCTGGCGGGTTTTTCTCAAGGACTTCTTGAACTTTACTCTTTAACATATTGTTCTACTTACGTTTTACAACAATATATACAAAAGCCCAGCATTTTTCAAGCATTATCTTCCTTCTTTTGGACAGCAGACTTTTTGAGGGCCGCGCAACATCAGGCGGAAACCTTTTGAAGTTCCCGCAGGAAAAGCCTGGCCGTGGCCTGGTCGAAGAGGCAGAATTCTATCATTTCAAGGCTTGTATGCGGATTGGATTTCAGAAAACCGGCGGCTGTATTCACCAGTATATTGGCGCACCTGTCCTTTGGAAAGCCGTATATGCCGCTGCTGATGGCCGGCATTGAAATACTTTTCAGGCCTTTTTTTGAGGCAAGCTCCAGAGTGGATTGGACCGCGTTTTTCAGCTTTGCATCCTCTCCGCCTTCCCCCATTCTTGGGCCAACAGCATGTATAACAAACCTTGCCGGAAGCCTGCCAGCCCCGGTAATTGCGGCGCTCCCTGTCTCCACATAGCCTATCCTGCCGCTTTCTTCCTGTATGGAATATCCGCCGGCCCGCACGATGGCCCCGGCAACACCGCCGCCGTGCTGGAGATGGCGGTTAGCCGCGTTCACGATAGCGTCCACGTCGCGCGTGGTTATATCGCCCTCAACCACCCTGATTGTTTTCCCGCCTGTTATCTTTTCGCCGTGTACTGTAATTGGCATGGCACCTTCGCCAGATTATAAACCAAAAAGGAAGCGCAATGAATCACGCGCAGCTGTTTTGTTAAAATGAACGATGCTTTTTAACTCGCCTTTATTCCTTTTTCTGTTCCTGCCAGTCTTTCTGGCCCTGTACTTTCTATCAGGCAAAAAACTACGGAACACCGCGGCGCTTGCGGCCAGTGTTCTTTTTTACGCATGGGGTGCGCCGGAATTTATCCTGGTGGTCATTATTTCCGGAATCATCGACTGGTA
Organism: Nitrospirota bacterium; assembly: GCA_021813405.1. GTDB lineage: Bacteria > Nitrospirota > Thermodesulfovibrionia > Thermodesulfovibrionales > JdFR-88 > JAKAKS01. The sequence goes on along the minus strand of JAKAKS010000018.1, from coordinate 21,013 downwards.
TCTTGGCAATCTGATTTATAAAAGCCAAACCACTGGCGCAAGGAAGGCATTCACAGCTATTTCGGTTATCCAGAACACAGGCATACTTGCCTATTTCAAGTACGCCAACTTCTTCGTTTCAAATATGGGCAAGGCTATCGCCGTATTTGGAATGGCGCCGCTAACGCTGGCCAGGATAGCGCTGCCCATTGGGGTGTCGTTCATTGTCTTTGAGAAGATCACCTACACTGTGGACATCTACCGGCAAACAGGCAAGCCGTCCCCAAGGCTGGACACATATCTTCTTTACGTATTTTTGTTTCCGAAACTGCTTTCAGGCCCGATCATTAAATATCATGATATAGCAGGCCAATTGGAAGACAGGCCCCACATGGCCGAAAATATCAGCGCCGGGCTTGCAAGATTCGGTTTCGGGCTTGCAAAAAAAGTCCTCATAGCGGACTCGCTTGGGGAGGCCGTAGACCGGATATTCAAACTACCGCATTCCGGGCTTGGTTTTTATAACGCATGGGCCGGCGTAATCTGCTTTGCGCTTCAGATATATTTTGATTTCTCCGGGTACTCCGATATGGCCATCGGCATATGCAGGATGATGGGCTTCCGCATCCCGGAAAACTTCAACGCGCCTTACATAGCGGCCAATTTCACGGAATTCTGGAGGCGGTGGCACATATCGCTTTCCACCTGGATTCGCGATTACCTTTACATCCCATTGGGCGGCAACAGGGTACCCAAATACCGCGTCTATTTCAACCTTTGGCTCTGTTTTCTTATCTCCGGGTTATGGCACGGCGCCAACTGGACCTTCGTGGCATGGGGCGCATATCATGGCACGTTTCTCATAGCAGACAGGCTTTTTTGGGCGAACTTGCAAAAGAAACTGCCGCGCGCCCTCAACACGGCATTCACTTTCTTCTTTCTGCTTATCGGGTGGGCCATCTTCCGCTCGGCGGACATCGCGCAGGCCGGATATTATATCCGCGCCCTTTTAAACCCATTTGACCGCGGCGGAGACCTGGTATATACGGGGGCGCAGACTGTTTTTTTTGCGTCCGCCGGGCTTGTGATGGCCTTTTTGCCGGGGTTTCGTTTCTATGAACGGGCCGCGGATAAATTCAGGGGCATCGCCTGGAACAAAGAACTTGAACTGGCGGGGGCATTCCTGCTCTGCTTCATCTCCATAGGGAAGATATCCATGACATCATTTCATCCTTTCCTGTATTTCAGGTTTTGACCAGTGGCAGATTTTTTAAAAAAACAGAAGGCCCATGCTGCCATCCTGTGCCTGTTTCTGCTTCTTCTGGCGCTGCCAGGGGCGCTGGCCGCGGCGCGATTTGTTTTTGAAAGGCCTTCCACGTCCACCCTGCCTACTGCCAAGTCATGGCTTGCCGGAACGTTCCAGGCCGGTTTCAGCAAGGGATTTGGCGGTGGCTTTCCGTTCCGCAGGCAATACATACTGTTTTGCGATCAGCTCTACTACTGGCTCTTCAAAAAATCCTATATGGAAAATATCGTAATCGGCAAACAGGACTGGCTGTACGAACTGGACTATATAAAGGACTATTGCAATTTAATGCCCGCCATGAGCGCGGATAATGCCAATAACCTTGCAAAGGAGATCGCCCTTGTGAAGTCGCTTTTTAAAAAGCGCGGGGTGGCTTTTCTTGTGCTGATATCTCCCAGCAAGGCATCGGTTTACCCGGAGTATATCCCGGACGAATTCATGGAAAGGAAAACCGGGGCGCAAAGGGATTACGATATAATGACCGCCCTGTTCAGGCAATACGGGATTGATTATGTGGACGGGGCCAGAATCACCCGGAACGCAAAAATGGGGATTTCACTACCCCTTTTCTGCCGCGGGGGGACCCACTGGAATTACCTTGGGGCCTCTTACACAGTGCGCGAACTGGTAAACGAGGTGGGACGGCTCAAAGGGATGCGCCTTGCCAATATCTCATGGGATGGCATAAGAGTGAGCAGCAGGCCGGAAGATGGCGACGGGTCCGACCGGGACCTGGCCGATGGGCTGAACCTTGCGATGCCTCCTTATAATTACAAGGTTCCCTATCCGGATTTCAAAACGGTCCTGCCGGGTGGAAAAATATCCAGGTGCAGCATTGCCATGGTTGGCGACAGCTTCAGCCATATCGTCCTTGTGCTGCTTAATCTTGCCCACAGTTTCAGCTCAATAGATTTTTATTATTATTACAGGCGCGACCTTTGGACATTTCCGCAGGACATTGCCCGGGAGACCGAATTCCGCGCGCAGGCCATAGACCACAGGACTCAAACCATTGATTGGGACCGCGATTTTTTCAGCAAGGATGCCGTTTTGCTGGAGATTAATGAGGCCGCCTTTTCCAGCCCGTACATCAAGGCATTCCTTGATGATGCCGTGAAACACCTTTCAACTGAAGCGCCTTCACCCCTTAACCACGGCCATCGGCCTTAGCCTGGCAACCTTCCTCGATATACCGGCCTTGTCCACAACGTCCACCACGTTTGCCACGTCCTTATAGGCCTCGGACATCTCCTCGGCCAGCGTTTCCCGGCCCGCGGACATTACCACGATCCCCTTGTCCTCCAGTTCGCGGTAAATGGACCTTCCCTTTGCCCTTCTTATGGCCTCGTGCCTGGAAAGCACCCTTCCGGCGCCATGGCATGTAGAGCCCCAGGTCTCATGCATAGCCTTTTCATTGCCAGCCAGCACAAATGAAACCCTTCCCATGTCTCCGGGTATAAGCACCGGCTGCCCGATTTTCCTGTACACCTGCGGCAGTTCGGGATGCCCCGGCGGAAACGCCCTTGTGGCCCCTTTCCTGTGAACGGCAAGCCGCGTCCCTTTGCCGTTTACAGTATGCTCCTCTATCTTTGCCACGTTGTGCGCAACATCGTACACAAGCCTCATGCCAAGATTGCGCGGCGATATGCCCATCGCTTCCAGAAAGGCCTCCCTGGTCCAGTGCATGATGCATTGCCTGTTTGCCCACGCGAAATTTGCGGCCCCGCGCATCGCGGCAAGATAGCTTCTGGCCTCCGGCGAATTTACCGGCGCGCAGGCCAGTTCCCTGTCCGGAAGTGATATCCCGTATTTGCGCACCGCCGTTGCCATCTCCTCCAGGTAATCCGTGCACACCTGGTGCCCGAATCCCCTGGAGCCGGTGTGTATCATCACCGTAACCTGCCCCTCAAAAAGCCCCATAGCCGCCGCCGCTTCATTGTCATAAATCTGGTCTACGTACTGGATTTCGAGGAAGTGGTTTCCGCTGCCAAGCGAGCCAAGCTGGGTGCGGCCGCGCTCGTATGCCTTTTCGCTTATAAGCGAGGGGTCCGCGCCTTCGATGGCCCCGCCGGACTCTGTCCTTTCCAGGTCGTCCGCGTTCCCCATTCCGCGCTCAACCGCCCAGCGCGCCCCTTTTTTAAGCAGCGCGTTAAAGTCGTCATGAAGCAGCCGCAGCTTGCCTTTTGAGCCCACGCCAGCCGGCACCTCCCGGTATATGGCAGCCGTTATCTCTCTTATTCTGACGGCGGCCTCGTGCCTTCTTAGATTGCTGGCCAGAAGGCGCACGCCGCAGTTGATGTCGTACCCTACTCCACCAGGCGAAATAACGCCCTCGTCCAGGCTGAAGGCGGCCACGCCTCCGATAACAAAACCGTAGCCCATGTGGATGTCCGGCATGGCCAGCGACGCACCCACAATGCCTGGCAGACTGGCCACATTTGCAACCTGGTCCAGGCATTTCTGGTCCAGCCCGGACTCCAGCGTTTCATCCACATAGATTACGCCCTTCACGCGCATGCCGGATTTATAGCTTTCCGGCAGTTCCACCCTGCAAATGTCTATCCTGTGAAATGTTGTTTGAACAGCCATGATGATGTCACCCGCTAAATGTCAAAAATGACCTCTACTTCCCAACGGCCATTCTTGTTTTCCACTTTCAGATTGTGATAGGTGGCGGCCTTTACCAGAAGCCCCCTGGGGTGCCTTTCCGGATCAAACTCCTCGCCGGAAATTCCGGCTGTGGCAGTTCCGTTTCCCAGAGTGGAAACAGCCACTTTCTTTCCTAACATTCCCTTTGTGTCAAAAATAAAAACAAGCTCGTTCAGGAAATTTACCAGCAGGGATTCCAGGTTGTCCCCTTTGGCCTTCACTTCAATAGTTTTTTCTTCCCTTATTTTTTCAGTATCCGTAAGCAGGCTGTAAAAACCCTCTGCCGCCGCCGCAAATGCCTCTTCCAGCGTGGCCCCGCTTGCCTTTATCCCCGCATCTCCCGTAACTTCTATCTGCTCGTACATCATGAGTTTAAGCTATCACGCAGATTTTTGGCCGTCAAGAAACGAAGATGTTATTATCCCACCCATCATCCTTTGTATGAAGCCTGTCTTGTACGTTACCGGGAAAGAGTGGCGATTGAGCGAAGTGGGAACGGCGGAACCTACCGATAGTCAAGCGGCGATGGCCGTTTGCCGTATTCATGTAAACCGCATATGGCACCACGCTGAACCTGGTGGATAAGACCGCAACCCGACGCAGACGAACACCACCCGCGAAAAAAGAAAAAACTTTGAAATAGAAATTCAGCACATCGGCGAACGCCACAACCACCTGTTTTAAATTGGATTGCCGCCTTAGCGGGAATGACTACGGAAATAAACAATGAAGTCGATGGATATCCCGCCTCGGGCGGGACCGTATGCCTTAACAGGGCCCCGCTTTCTACTTAACCACAATATTCACAAGCCTGCCGCGCACCACAAACACATTTTTAATGCTCTTGCCCGCCGTGGCCTCGGCCGTCTTGCCGTCCGCCAGCGCCAGTTCCTTCAGTTTCTCATCCGGCGTCCCAGCCGCAACCATGATCTTGGACCGCACCTTGCCGTTTATCTGTATTACCAGCTCTATCTCTTCCTCTTTGGCGGCTTCCGCATCATATTCCGGCCATTTCTGTGTCTGGATATCGCCGTTGCCCAGCGCCTCCCAAAGCTCGCTGGCGGCATGAGGGCAAAACGGGCTTAAAAGAAGAAGGGTTTTTTCAAGGGCAAACCGGACGTCCTTCAAATCCTCCTTGCCGGAGGCAAACTCCGCCTGTATCGCGTTTACAAGCTCCATCATGGCGGCAATGGCGGTGTTGAAGTGGTAGTCCCTTTCAATGTCCCTGGTCACACGCATTATGGTCTGATGGGTCTTCCGCACAACCGGGGTTATCGCTTCCGGTGAAAAACCTTTCACCGAATTAAGCTTTTCAATATTAGAGAAAACAAGATTCCACAATCTTTGAATGAACCTGTAAGAGCCGTCCACGCCTTTTTCCGACCACTCAAGGTCTTTCTCCGGCGGGGCCGCGAAAAGTGAGAAAAGCCTTGCTGTGTCTGCCCCGTAACTGGATATGAGGTGGTCCGGGTCCACAATATTGCGTTTGGACTTGGACATCTTCTCCGTCCTGCCTTTCTCCACCGGTTTACCGCAATGGGCGCAAACGCCGCCTTTGGCTTCGGACGGATAAAGCCATCCGTGCTCCGGGCACTTGAGCGTCTCCATGCACACCATCCCCTGGGTAAGCAGGCTTGAAAACGGCTCTGAAACATCAGATATGCCCAGGTCCCTGATAATCCTCATAAAAAATCTTGAATACAGCAGGTGCAAAACCGCGTGCTCCACGCCGCCCACATACTGGTCCACGGGCATGAAGCGTTTTATGTTGTTTTTATCCAGTGCATATTCGCCTTTGGTAGAGCAATACCTTACGTAATACCACGATGAGTCCATGAAGGTGTCCATCGTGTCGGTCTCCCGGCGCGCGGGCCCGCCGCATTTGGGACAGGATGTATTCACGAAAGATGGCGATTCGGCCAGAGGCGATCCCCCCTTGCCCGTAAACTTCACGTCCGTTGGAAGCCGCACCGGCAATTGATCTTCCGGGACGGTCACCGCTCCGCAGCCAGGGCAATATATCACCGGGATGGGCGTGCCCCAGTAACGCTGGCGGGAAATTCCCCAGTCCCTCAGCCTGTAATTCACCACCTTCCGGCCAAGCCCTTTCTGTTGCAGCCAGGCCGCTATCTTATTGCGGGCATCCGCGCTTTTAAGCCCCGTAAACTCGCCCGAGTCCACCAGCACACCGTCTTCTTCAAATGCTTTTCCTTCCGGCGCGGCAGAGCCATCCGCGGACACCACAACCGTTTTAACCGGAAGGCCGTACTTGGCCGCAAACTCGTAGTCCCTCTGATCATGCGCCGGAACGGACATGATTGCGCCGGTGCCGTATTCCATAAGAACGAAATTGGCTATATAAATGGGGATTTTGTTACCGTTTACCGGGTTCACTGCATAGCGGCCGGTAAAAAGACCGTGCTTTTCATCCAATTTACCATAGCGCTCTTTCACCTGATTCAGCGCTCCGGCGTCCATCTGGAATTTTTCAGCAACATGATGGCCGGGGGCAATGCAAACGAACTCCGCCCCGAAGAGCGTGTCCGCCCTGGTTGTAAAAATAATTATTTCGTCAGTTGTTCCGTCAACCCGGAAGCGCGCCTCCACACCCTCGCTTCTGCCTATCCAGTTTTTCTGCATGAGGGTGACGTTCTCCGGCCAGCCCTTCAGGGTTTCAAGGTCTTTCAGCAGTTCGTCCTGATACTGGGTGATCCTCAAAAACCATTGCTCCAGCTCCTTCTGGACAACCTGGCTGTCGCACCTCCAGCACATGCCGTCTATCACCTGCTCATTTGCCAGCACCGTAAGGCAGGATGGGCACCAGTTGACGAAAGAGGACTTCCTGTACGCCACCCCCTGCTCGAACATCTTTATGAAAAACCACTGGTTCCACCTGTAATATTCCGGCAGGCAGGTGGTCACTTCCCTGGACCAATCGTACGACAATCCCAGCCTGGCAAGCTGTTTTTTCATGTAGGCTATGTTCTCGCTGGTCCATTGGGCGGGGTGCGCGCCCTGTTTTATGGCCGCATTTTCAGCGGGCAGGCCAAAAGAGTCCCATCCCATGGGATGGAGGACGCTAAACCCCCGCATCCTCTTGTAACGGGCTATCACGTCTCCGATGGCGTAGTTGCGTACGTGCCCCATGTGTATCCTGCCGGAGGGATATGGAAACATCTCCAGGCAGTAGAATTTGGGGCGCGGGTCGTCCGCCAGGCATTTAAAACTGTCCTGCCCGGCCCAGCGGCCCTGCCATTTAAGCTCTGTTTCTTCAGCTATGTACTTGCCGGCCAGTTTAAATACCTCCAAAAGTTGTCTTTTTAGGATACCCCAAAAGCATGCCATGTTTAAAGGGCGGATTTGCATTTTATTTAAAAAACCACCCTTAAAAAACCCATTGCCCTAAATCCGGAATGAAAGTTAGAATTAACAAATCGGACGAGACTTTTTTGCATGCGCTGATCATGACGGATATCTCCAGGAGGCGGGGGTTTATTGCGGTGGCCTCGATGCGCACAAAAGGAAAGAGCAGCTCCATAGCGGCCGAGATAGCCAGCCAGATTTCGGGCAAGCTTGTTGAGGCCGAAAAGTTTGCAGCCAGAGGCATGATAGCCACTGAGATTGCCCAGGAAATAAACGGTTCGCTTGCCAATCTGAGGACGTCTTTCTATATTGTCGAGAACATGCGGCTGGACTCGGATGGGCACAGGGAAAAAATAAGAGAGATATCGCGCGAGATTGCAAGGATGTCTTCCATAGTGAAGGCCCTGCTGGACGTTTACGGGCCCAATGAAAATTTCATGCAGCCGGTGGACGTCAATTCGGAGATCGAAAAAGTCCTGGATATAGTAAAAAGAAAATTGTGCGGCAGCGGGATATCCGTGTTTACGGAACTTGGGCCCGGGATTCCGCCACTGCTGTGCTATGAAGGGCATTTAAAGAAAATGCTGCTTGGCCTTGTAAGGCATTCCGAGCAGGCAATGGAAAAGACCGCAATAAAGGAACTTTATATAATTACCCGCAATCCCGGCCGGCAGATCAGCATTTGCATAGAAGACACCGGGGCCGCTGAAAGATGCCATGGGCTGGAGATGGACATCTGCGTGCAGCTTGCGCACAAATATTCAGGCTCGGTGCGCTTCAGGATGAACGGCAAAACCGGCAGGCAATCCGCCGAATTGCAGCTTCCCTTTTAATATGCAATACCATATCCTCATAGCCGAAGATGAAGAAGTGCTCAGAAAAAACCTCTCCTACATCCTGACCAGCCACGGCTATGCCGTAACCGGAGCGAAAACCCTGGACGGGGCCATTGATGTATTAAAAAGCAGAAAAATAGACCTGGTCATCACGGACCTGATGATGCCGGGGGGCAGTGGCGGCATGGATTTGATCGCTTATATATTCAGGGACATGCCCGGCCTGCCGGTAATTATTATTACCGCCTACCCCAGCATCGACAGCACCGTGGAGGCGATCCGCAAGGGGGTGCTCGATTACTTTACAAAGCCGTTTGAGATAGAGGACCTTCTTGCATCAGTAAAAAAAGGCCTTGAAAAAAACGCACACGAGGTCTTTTACTGGGACAGGATAAAACCCTGGAAGATAACCCCCAGGGAGATGAATATCCTTAAGCTGATGATCGAGAGCGGCTGCACAAAAAACCAGGAGATAGCCGGGGCATTGTGCATCAAGGAATCCACCGCCAAGCAATACCTGGACAGCCTTTACAACAAGTTCGGCGTCAATAACAGGGCCGCCCTCGTTTCTGCGGTAATGAAGATGATCAGCTGACCACCCCCCCTGTTGTTTACCACTTGCCTACCCCCTTTTTGGGGGTAATTTAAATGCAATAAATTCTCCGCTCTCCCCTTTTCGGGGGTAATTAAAAAAACCTTCTCCGGTTTAAATATTCAAAATTATTTAATTAAAAATACAGGGGACTAATAATGCCAAACAAATCCGGCAACACAACCATAAGAATCCCTTTTGAGGCCGCAGACCCCGGAATCGCACGCCCGGAACAGGCCGCATATGGGGGTGTAATGCGGGCCCGCCATCGCGGCAATGGCAATGCGGCATTAAAGTCCAAACACCGGCAGGCGCTGAAACCACTTGAATGGCCAGTTGCCGGCTTAGCGCACGAGTTCAACAACATATTTTCAGTGATCCTCAGCAACATGGAGCTTGCCCAGATGAAATCGCCGGAAAATATCTGCGGCTATATCGAAAGGACGCTCGCGGCGGTCCGGCGCGGCAAGGAGATGGTGCAGCACATACAGTATTCCAGCCAGGACAATAACAGGCCGGAGCTCATAGATACCGGCATGCTTGCCAGGAAAATGGTGGAACTGCTGAATATAGAGAATCCAAAGGTAAAAACGGTCATGAAAGCCACTCCTGGCCTCTGGAAGGTATTCGGCGCTCCATCACAGATACAGCAGGCGGTAATGGGCCTGCTGATGGCCGCAAGGGAGTCCTCCACCGCCCATAACGGCAGCGGCCCGCGGTTAATAACCGTCTCCCTTGAAAACATAGTATTGCCACCCGAGTCCATTAAAATCCGCACTGTGGTCAGCGAGTTTATAAGGCTCACTATTACATGGGATGGCGGCATGGCCGGAACCGGTAACAGCGGAAGGCTCTGTCTGGCTGAACAGGCCCTTAAGGACCTTGGCGGCTGGATGGAAGTGGTGAGCAACATATCCGCAGTTACGGCTTTTTTCCCTGGACAGCCGGATGACCCCTGCAACAAAATGGGGCATGGCGCGATGAAAGGCGGCTGCGAGACCATTCTGCTTGTGGAGGACGAGCGCGACGTGGCCGAGGCCGTAAAGGAATTGCTTGAGACACTCGGTTATACAGTCTTTATCGCCTTCAGCGGAGAAGAGGCCCTGAACATATTCAATGAAAAATCCGGCCTTATTGATATGGCCATACTGGATATGGCCCTGCCTGGCATCCCGGGGACAGAGGTCCTCCAGATTTTCAAACAGATAAAACCCGGCATAAAGGCAATCCTTTCAAGCGGCGCAGGCAGCAGCGGAAAGATAGCGGACGGGACGCCGTTTGAATTCATCTGCAAGCCTTACGATTTTGAAGAGCTTGCCCATGCAATAAGAGAGGCCTTTGGAGAGGGCAATGCCGGAGGCCTTGACCTTAAGTATCACGTAAACAGAATAAGGAGCTATTTTGTACGGGAAAAGACCGCCCCCCACAGCGCAAAACTTTTAAACGGCCTCTCCATCTACAGGATTTTCGGCAGGCTGGCCTGGGAGCCCAAGGAAAACTTCATTGCGGTTTTCCTTGACGCTCAGAAAAATCTGATAGCTTACGACGTGGTGTCGCGCGGGACAACGGACGAGGCAACAGTTTACCCTCAGGAGATAGTGAGGTCCGCCCTGCTTGCCGGGGCGGCGGCCATAGCATTGGTGCACAATCATCCATCCGGAATGCTCGAACCCAGCGCCGAGGACATCCGGCTTACACTAAACGTAAAGACCATTTGCAGGCTGTTGAGGATAGAGCTTGCAGATCACGTCATAATCAGCAAATCCGGCTACTTCTCTTTTTCCGGGAAAAACATGCTTTAAAGCGGCCCGGGTTAATATTGCCTGCGGGCGGAACAAATGGTAACTTCTAATTATCAAAACGCTTGTTAAAACGCCTGTAAGGAAACACATTGGGCCAATATCAGCCCAAGCACGGCTCCGGAAAAACATATGCCTGCAAATTCAAAACCTGCGGAAAAAGCATTCGCGCGCAAGGCCCTTATTGCCGTCCTGATAGCACTTGGGTGTACCCTGTGTGCCCTGTTTGTGGTGTTTGCGGTCCGCATTCTGCTTGTTATATTCCTTGCCATTCTTTTTTCAACACTTATCCGCGGCATAAGCGGTTTTTTAAGCAAAACATTAAGGCTGCCGGACACGATTTCCGTATTTATCATTTACCTTTCGGTTGCGGTATTGCTTTTTCTGATTTACATCCTGCTTGTACCCAGTATTGCCGCACAGGCATCCGAAATGGGCCGCAAGCTTTCAGAATCCTGGACGCGCGTTTCTTCCATGCTGGGGGCCGGTCCGGCCGGGAAATTCATCGGAAAGACGCCGAAACTGGAATCCCTGATAGGAGGCAACGCAATTGAAAGAGTCAAATCTTTCCTGTCCTCTCTTTCCGGAATTGTCATAGACCTGGTTGTGATCTTTTTTATTACCGTTTACATGTCATTTGAGCCGAAGGCGTATATGCGGGGGATATTCAGCCTGTTTCCGGAAAGAAAGAGAGCCAGCATTCAGGAGCTTTTCAATTCAATGGGAACAGCCCTCCGCAGGTGGCTCGTGGGAACGCTCATAGAGATGGCTTTGGTAGGCACGCTCTCTGCCCTGGGCCTGCATTTCATAGGCGTGCCGCTGGCGTTAAGCCTGGGAATATTGGCAATGCTTTTAACATTTGTCCCTTACCTGGGCGCGATAGTTTCAGCCATTCCGGCCTTGCTTATCGCCCTGCTCACCAGCCCGGCAACCACAGTGTATGTAATATTCCTGTATCTTTTCATCCATACACTGGATGGATATGTGGTATATCCACTGATCCAGCGCTACCAGATCAAACTGCCGCCGGGTATTATCATTATCGCCCAGGTGCTGCTGGGCTCTTTTGCTGGAATCCTTGGCGTTATTGCCGCTACTCCCCTTACCGCACTTGTCGTGGAATTCATAAAGAAGGTATATATAGAGGATGTCCTGAAGGGCAAAACGGCCTCACCCGAAGGCTGACCGGACGTGAGCTCGCCACAAGTCCCGTGGCTTGAATTTTACAGATTTGTTATTATAAGCGCGGGCGAGGGAAAGTGAAGAAATTGCTCATTATATTTGCCGTCGTCGCGCTGCTTGCCCACGGGCGTCCGGCGCTCTGCGCCCAGGGGAAGCTGATAATCGGCGTAATCCCGGAGTATGGCATCGAACAGGAAGTTAACCGGTATGCCCCCCTTGCAAGATATCTTGGCCAAAAACTTGGCATCCGGGTAGGCATCAAATTCCTGCCAAACTACGGCGCGCTGTATGAAGAGCTCAGGGACGGCGCCCTGGACGCCGGATTCATGGGGGCGTTTGATTACTGCATGGCGCACAGCCACGCAAAAATAGAAGCGCTGGCACGGCAGATAAGGCCCGCCACCGGCGGCAAATGCACCGCATTCACCTTCGTCAGGAATAACAGCAGAATAAACAGCCCGGCCTCGATGAAGGGAAGGACCATTGCTCTTGTAGACCCCCTGAGCACCACAGGCTACCTGGCACAGAGAATATATTTTAAAAAATTCGGCATAGACATCGATAACGACGTAAAAATATTCTGGGCGGGCACGCATCAGGCTGCAATAACGGCCGTCCTGAGCGGCCAGGCAGATATGGGCGCAGCCAAGGACAGCGTATTTGAAACAACTGCTTACAAAAACACTTCCGTAACCAGAGAACTGCGTGTCATGAATACCGCGCCGGGCTTCCCCGATAACGTACTTGCGATAAACGGCAATATAGACAAAACCACCGCAGGCAGGCTGAAGGCGGCGCTTCTGGGAATGTCCGCGGACCCCGGGGCCGGCGGCGTGCTGAGGGGGATGGGCGCAAGCGGCTTCACGGCCGCAAGCGACCGGGATTACAGCGCCCTTTACAGCATGATAAAAAAGGCCGGGATAAACCTGTCAACTTACAGCTATGCGAAAATTTCTGACTAACAGAAAATTCCTTCTGGACAATAAATGGACCAGCAGCCTCAGAACGCGCATAAGCGCCGTGGTAATAAGCCTTATGGCGCTTATTATGATAATGACCACGGGGTATTCCTTCTGGCACCAGGCCCGCGAGATAAAAACTCAGGCCATGGACAAGGCCACCAGCACGGCCCAGCTGCTAAGCGGCCTTAGCGAATTCGCCCTTCTGTCGCTGGACTATACCCTTCTGGACCCCATCCTGCAAAAAACCATGAAACAGCCCGATGTGCTTTATGTACGGGTAAAAGACGCCGACGGCAAAACGGTAAGGGAACAGAAGAAAAAAACACCGGCGAAGCATTTTATAGAAGTCAATGAGCCTGTAATAATAGCCGGCACCCCCTCCGGCAACGTTACTATCCGGCTTTCAACCGACAAGTCCTACGCAAGGCTGATGAAGGACGCACGCATAGCGCTCCTGCAGATGGCCCTGGGCCTGACTTTGTCGGCGGCCCTGCTGCTTTTTCTTCTGAACCGCATCGTCATAAAGCGGATAGACCTGCTTAACAGAAAAGCGCATCAGATAGCCTCCGGGGACCTTACGGTGAGGGCCGGCATCAGGGGAAATGACGAGATAGCCTCAATGAACGCTTCCCTGAATACAATCTCGGATAGTTTCAAACAGATGCTTGGCAAGATAATAAATATAAACGGGATAATATCGGAAGTTTCCCATCAGGTGGACGAGTCCTCCCGTGTTGTGGTGGCCGGGGTGGAAGATCAAAAAACATCCCTGGCGGAGGCCGGAGTTACCCTGGCCGATCTCAACGAATCCACGGCCACTGTGTACGCCGCCACGGAAGGGCTTTCAACGGCTTCGCAGGAAACCTCCGCCTCGATAGCCCAGCTGACCAGCGCTATCTCCACCATCGCTGAAAGCGCCGAGGTCTTCGATGCGGCGGCCAGCGAGACCGTCACCTCAATAGAACAGATGATAACCAGCATCAACCAGATATCCGAAGGCCTGGAGACCCATTCCAGTTCCTCCGAGTCCATCGCCTCCTCTGTGGAGGAGGTGAACGTGACTATCAAGGACATAGAAAAAAGCGCCGTTGAGTCCGCCGCGCTTGCCGAAAGCCTGCTTCAGACAGCCTCCCAAAAAGGCATGCAGACAGCCGAAACGGCCATTCGCGGCATAGACAATATCAAAAACAGCGTTGCGGACATTTCCGAGGCTGTAAATGCCCTGGGCGTGAAATCGGAGGAGATAGGCTCCGTGGTCACGGTAATTGACGGAGTTGCAGACCAGACCGGTCTGCTGGCGCTGAACGCAGCCATTCTGGCCGCCCAGGCGGGCAGCTACGGGGACAGTTTTGCCGTTGTGGCCAACGAGATTAAAGGGCTGGCGGAAAGGACCGCCAATTCAACCAAGGAGATATCGCTGCTTATAAAGTCTGTGCAGGAAATGGTCAGTTCCAGCGTCGAAAAGGCCGCCGACGGGATACAGTCCGTTAATACGGGCCTGGCGCATGTAAGGGAAGTGCACAGTGCCCTCCAGAACATAGTGAAAAGCTCTAACGCCTCAACTGAGATGGCCAGGGTAATCCGGAAGGCCACCGCCGAAGAATCCGTTGTGGTAAAGCAGATCAGCAAAACCATCCGCAACATGACCGAGCAGACGGAAAAGATATCCAGGGCGCTCCAGGAACAGACAAGGGGAAGCCAGCTTATCATTGACGCGACCGGAAGGATCAAGGACCTTTCCGCCCAGGTGAAGTCCGCCGCAAACGACCAGAAGGGCGGCAGCGTACAGATATCCGTGGCCGCCGAGAGCGTGGCCGGGCAATCGGTCCAGATTGCGCACTTCACGGAACGCCAGAAAAAGATGAGCGTGGAGCTTGCCGGGCACATGCAGAAGGTAAACGGAATGGCAGACAGCCTTGTGCTCTCGGTAAAGGACATGGCCGGTTCCGTAAATTCGTTAAAAGAGCAGGCATCCAACCTATCATCAGAACTGCAGAAATTCAAGATCTGACTTAAAAGGCCCCCTCAAATCACGTCCGCTGTGGCGGCATACGCTGGTGTGCCTGAATCTTAAAATAGCCGGGTTTTATTTTTTCGCGGGGCGGTGTTAGTCTCCGGTGGCCGCTCATAAAGCGCGAATTAACGGAAATAGAATTTAATTAGTCTTCTCATTAGGGCCGCGCCCCACGTTATACAAGCGGTACTTCAAAGACAAACCAAAGGGCTGATGCAAGAGCCCTTTTTACCCACAGGAAAGCCTGAAGGTCCATTTTTTATTTTGGACAGATATGTCTAATGCGCGCCCGGCGGGGCTTCGGTGCGGCCGCGTTTCATCATGAATACAAGCGGCACTATCAGCAGCATGAAAAAACTGAGGCTCCGGAATGAATCGTTGAAGGCCAGCATGGCGGCCTGTTTCATAAGATTCATGTATATTGAGCCTGAAGCCGCCCGGCTTGTAAGCGCGGGTGCGGGCGCCTGGCCAAGATGGCTTACGACATGCGCGATTGAATTGCGCGCGATCTGGAACTGGCGGCTGAATGGGGTAAGGTCGCCAACAAGATAGGCCTGATGAATCTGCTCGCGTCTGGCCTCAAGCGTAGTCACGAAGGCAACGCCGAAGCTGCCTCCAAGATTTCTTAGCAGATTGTAAACCGCCGTGGCATTGCCCATGTCCTCCCTTGGAATCACGGACATGGTGGTAGTGGTAAGCGGTATGAACAACAGCCCCATCCCGCAGCCTAAAACTATTCTTGGCACAAGTATGGTGTAAAAGCTGGCGTCCAGCGTAAAACGGCTCATCAGCCACGTGGCGTAGGACCCCAGTATAATCCCGCCGCCAAGCAGGAATTTGGGGCTTATCTTGTTTACCAGGCGGCCCGCAACCGGCATGGCAAGCAGCGTTGCGATACCACCTGGCCCAAGCACAAGCCCTGCCAGCGTGGCCGTGTACCCCATCATTCTCTGCACAAACACCGGCAAAAGGACTATGCTGCCAAACAGGTTGAAGAAGGCGAAAAACATTATCACATTCCCGAAGGTGAACGTGTAATTTTTGAACACCTTCAGGTTCACAATCGGATGCTCGGCCAGAAAATATTCGTTTATTAAAAAGAGTATCAAAGACAGCGCGGAAACCGCCGTAAGCGCTGATATAAGCCCGGAGGCAAACCAGTCGTCCCTCTGCCCCTTGTCCAATACTATCTGCAGGCAGCCAAGCCCCAGGGCAAGCAGTGAAAGCCCGGCGTAATCTATCTTCATTATGCGGCGCTTCACGTAATGCGGGTCACGAATAAACAGGGCAACCAATATAACGGAGACCACCCCTATTGGCACGTTTATGAAGAATATCCAGTGCCAGGACCAGTTATCCGTTATCCAGCCGCCAAGCAGTGGGCCGATAATAGGGCCAAACATAATTCCAACCCCAAAAAGCGCCATGGCCGTGCCGTGCTGCTTTCTTGGAAAAGTCTCAAGCAGTATGGATTGTGAAAGCGGCTGAAGCGCGCCCCCGCCAATCCCCTGAAGGACCCTGAATACCACCAGGCTTGGCAGGCTCCATGCGGCCCCGCACAAAAGAGAGCTTATGGTAAACAGTGAAATCGAGAACACCAGGTAACGCTTCCTGCCGAACATGGCTGAAAGCCACCCGGTCATCGGAATTATAATTGCGTTTGAAACCAGATAGGATGTTATGGTCCACGTGGCCTCGTCTATTCCGGCCGACAGGCTGCCTCTTATATGGTTTAAAGACACGTTTACAACTGAGGTGTCTATAATCTCGATAAGGGTGGGCAGCATCACGGTAAGGGCCACAAGCCATTTGCTGACATCCTCAGACGGGGCGTAGGAATTTATGGCAGATGAGTTTTTCAATGTTTTCTATGATCCCAACCGGCTTTTGCAGCGCCTATACCAACACAAGCTAGGGCAAACGGCATTGCCTGTTCCGTTACGGCGGCATCCGCCGGTATGCCTGCCTTCCAAATGTACAGTTTTGTTTTTTTGGGTCTCGCTTGGGCCTCGCCGGCCACTGCGCTCACCAACCGCCCCGCCCTGCCTGGGTACTTCAAATACAAATCAGACGGCCAATAACAAAGGCCCTTTTACTCAAAAGAAAGCCTGAAGAACCAAAAATTACTTAACCAGTATAGTGGGCACCACGGACATTCCCAGCTTCAGCTTGCCTCCCTGCGCGGGGATTTCGCCTTTTGCAAAAACAATTTTAACCGGAACGCGCTGCACCACTTTCACGTAATTGCCGGTTGCGTTTTCCGGAGGGAAAAGTGAAAAGCTGGCCCCCGTGCCGGACATTATGCTGTTGACGTATCCCCGGAACTTCTTGCCGGGATAGGCGTCCACCTCCATATCAACCTTCTGGCCGGGCCTGACATGAGCAAGCTGGGTCTCCTTGTAATTGGCGGTAACCCAAACGTCAGACAAAGGAACAATGGCCATCAACGGCTGGCCCGGCTGCACCTGATTGCCCACCTCAACCGATTTTTTTGTTACAAACCCGTCCGTAGGGGCCACTATCCTCGTATACCCGGCGTTGAGCATGGCGATGTCCAGCGCCGCCCCCTGCTGGTTTATTACGGAGTGCTGCAAGTCCAGCGCAGCCTCTGTCTGCCGGACTACCGCCTTCTGGGAAAGCACAGCTGCCTGGGCCTTTCTTAACTGCTCCCGCGCCGCCATCACCCGCGCCTTGGCCACCTCGTATGCGGTGCCTGCCTGTTCGTAGCGCTCCCGGGGCAGCGCTTCCTGCTTGTATAGCGCGGCAGCCCTTTTTGCGTCCCTGGCCGCCTGGTCCATGGTTGCCTGTTGCAGGCCAAGTTCCGCCCTTGCCGCCGCTACCGCCGCCTCCTGTTCGGCAAGCTTCCTTCTGGCCGTCTGGATAACGGAGGCGTCGGCAACCGCCCTCTTCTTTTCCGCGTCAAACCCGGACTGCGCCTGCTGCACCCGCGTATCGTAGTCCACAGGGTCCAGTTCCACCAGAACGTCGCCGGCATTCACAAACTGGTTATCGTTCACAAAAATCGTCTTTACCGTGCCAGCCACTTTAGGAGCTATTGTATGCACGTTTCCATCGATGAACGCGTCATCAGTTGAAATATGGGTTTTCTTGTACTGGATATAAAAGAATGCCGCCACCGCGGCCACTATTGCCAGAATGATAAAGATTACAAGGGCGGCCCTCTTTTTATGGCTCTTGCCGGACGGCCGGGCCGTCCCAGCCTCCTCCGGCCTGCCTTCCATGCCCGTGCGGCCTTCAGCCCCCCGGTCTTCCTGCATTATTTGTATACCTCCGTAAGATCGATTCCCTCGGAATAAAGGACGCCCGCCTGGGCCCTCATCAGGTCATAAAAAGCCGAGTAATAATTGCTTTCAGCAACGGTCATAAGGGCGATAGAGTCCAGCACTTCGGTTGCGGTGCCAACGCCCTCCTTGTACCTCACCCTGTTTATCCGCACGTTTTCCTTCGCCTGCCCCAGCGCGGCCTTTGCCGCCTCCAGGTTCTGGCGGGAGGACGAAAGGCCAAGGAAGTAATTTTCCGCTTCCAGGCCTATCTGGTCGGCCAGTTTGTCCCTCTGCTCAACCAGTTCCGCCTTGCGGCTTTCCAGCTTCCTTATCTCCGCTTTCGTTGCACCTCCATTTGAAAGGTTTATCCTTATGAGCGCCACTGCCGAAAGGTTGCTCTGGTGTAACATGTATTTGTTTTCAGTGTAATCGTACCCGCCGTTTATGGAAAGCGAGGGCAGATATTGCGATTTATATGCCTTTTCCTCATAGCCGAGGGATTTTAAAACACTGTCTTCGGCAAGTATCTCCGGCCTCTGCCGCAGCGCGGCTGCCCACACGGTTTTAAGGTCTGCCGGCATGGCAATGGCAAGCTCATTCTGCCCCACTTCCACGGGAGTTACAGGGGTATCCAGCGGGCGCGAAAGCATGCTGTTCAGCCTGGATGCAGCCGTCTGGTCCACGTTTTCAGCATTCAAAAGCCGCTGTTGCACATCGGCTATTTTCACCTGGGCCTGCAGAAGGTCGTTTTTAGTAATCACGCCTCCGTTATAGAGGGCCGAGGCGTCACTCAGGTGGGAGCGCAGCCGGGCCAGTTCCCTCTGGGCCACAAGCACCATCTTCCGCGATTGCAAAAGGTCCAGATAGCCAGAGACAAATCTGAAGGCCGCCAGGTTCTTTGCCCTCCTGGTCTTTTCCCTGCTGGCTTCCAGCGCGGATTTGCTGGCCTTAACACGGGAAGCCGCCCCCCAAAAATCAAAAAGCAGCTGATGTATGCTCACATTGAATTCGTTATAGGCCCTTTGGGACTCCGGCACGGTCAGGCTGCCAAAAAGCGCTTCGGGCTGGTATGCAAGCTCCGTATGCGAGAAGAAGGAATCCACCTCAGGCAGCATTGGCGAGCGCGCGATGCCAACGTCCGCACCGGCGGCCATCTGCTGCTGCATTGCTATGGCCACGTCTCTGGAACGGGCAAAGAGCATTCGTAACCCTTCAGGCAAGGTGAGCGAACCGCGCGTGTTTACAACTGCTGGCGGGGCTGCAATTTCCGGCGTGTTAACCAGTCCCGCTGCCGCAATATCAGGCGTGCCCGCCGCAAATACCACACTGGCAGGCACAAGAAAAAATACCGCAAGGGCTAAAAACAGCCTATCAATAAATTTGCGCATGGAATTCAAAAGGCCTTTTTCTCCCCGCTGTTCATTTGGCCCTGGCGCCCGTGCCTTGCCCCTTTGCGGCCAGTGTGCCGTTTACAAACAGGGATGTATATTCGCAGATCACAGTCTCCTCGTCCAGAGGTTCCAGGAGAATGAATTCCCTGGAGTTGAAGTAAGAAAAGAACATGCCCAGAAAGGCCCTTGCCGCGTATTCGGCATTAAAGCGCCTGAGCACCCTTTTTTCCTGCAGCCCTTTGAAGTATGAGGCAAGGGTGCTGAATATCTCGCCTATGCAGTTATGGTATATCTCCCTTACCTGTTCCGGATAAAGCCTGAATTCCGACTGCATTATCCTGATGAGATCACGCCTGTCGGAAAGCTGCTTTAAGAACCTGTGCGCTATAACCGGCAGGGCCTCGCGGTAGTCCATCTTCTTTATCTCGGGAAGAAGACCCTTTAACGCGGGCAGAAACGTATAGGTGTTCACCACCTCTTCAAACAGGTCTTCCTTTTTCGGAAAATGCCTGAATAATGTAAGCTCGGCAACCCCGGCCCGGGCCGCTATGTCCTTGGTTGAGGCGCCAAGGTATCCCTTTTCGGAAAATAGCTTCAGCCCTGCTTCAATCAGCCTTTCCTTTGTGTCTTTGCTTTTGCCAGCGGCCATTCTCATTAAAATATGCCATTCACGGCGATTTCAGAATACCCCTTCAATGTTAGTGCTTACTTACTGTATCAGCCATCAAAAGATGTTGTCAAGGGAAAACGGGCTTATTTAAGGCCCTTCCGGGATTCCCGGGGGTATATGGCGGGCTCCCAACGGCAGTCAACAGGGCGAAGGCGGGCCCGGTGATTTAGCTTCTGCCACCCTTGATTCATTTGCCAATGCCAGATTGTTCTCTGTTTTTTTAACGGACGGCGTTCACCTCTGTTTTGCCTGGTCTCGCTTGGATTAAATTCAGGGTTGTTCCACTTATTTGCCTTAAGTACGCTTCCCTGCTTGCCACTTTTGATTCTGTTATAATTATGCAGTTCCGCCTTGGATTAATAATATTATGAACAAACTGAAAAGGAGTTCAACCAGCGGACCAGAAACAGTATTGCCGCAATCATGCCCGCTTTGGCGGACATGGCAACCATTTTATTTTATCCTGAACAAACTGGCGGGGAAAAAGACGGTTTTAAAAAAATACCTTCCCAAAGCTATTGCGGCGCCCGGCGGGCCGCCTGCCATTTTCCATGCACACTAACGCATCCCCGGTAAAACGCTATGCAGGGGACATTATTTGCTGCCTGCTGCTTTTGCTTTTTTGCCTTGCAATAGGGGCGCCGCGCTATGATAAAGGCCTGGATCTGAGAGACGAAGGCTTCCTGGCTTACGGCGCCGTACGCGTACTGGCCGGGCAGATACCCAACAGGGATTTTGTCAGTTACCAGCCGCCCCTTTCTTTTTACTCCCTGGCGGCGATGTTCCGTATATTCGGCGTTTCAATTCTTACGCTGCGGACACTTGGATTATTCATTTACATAGCTATCGTCCTTCTTGTTTATCTCCTGTCCCGCCGCATGGCCGGGAAGGCAGTAGCATTCTGCGCGGCGCTGCCGGCCGCTTATCTGGGGATGCCATTTTTCCATTTTGTCCCGTTTGCAGTCTGGCAGGGCATGTTTTTTTCT
>JAKAKS010000039.1 GCA_021813405.1 Nitrospirota bacterium | reverse complement strand
CGATCTATCATGGGAAAACAATCTGCTTATCATCAGCACCCCGGTGGCCAGTACGGCCAGCGCCACCAGCACTTCCAGAAGGGTAAACCCGCGGCCCGGACGCGCCCGGCTTAACATCTACTGCAACCCGCCCAGGCCTGAGGATTCAACGCAGCCCATTACGGGGTCCGGCGAGAGCTTGAACCATCTCTTGTTGTTCCAGATGATTATGGCGCCGCCCTCCACCGCGCCGGACGGAAAGAAGGTTATCCTGTAAGCGCCGGATTCGGCCTGCTCGCCCGTTGTGCTGAAGGCCGCAACGTTTACGCCTTCAGGGATGCTTTTGAAGCCCCCTTGCGCAGCATTTTCGATGCCGAAAGCCTTTGAATCAAGGTCTATCAGGACGTCCTCTTTTTGCCCTTTCAGCGTGGCCATCGCCCTGGCGCGGCGCAGCGCGGACGAGACGTCTTGGGCAGTTGCCTCCAGCCTGCTGGAGTTTAATGCTGAAACCAGCGAGACGGATGAGATTGCAATGATTATGGATATCAGAAGCAGCACCACTGTCAGCTCCAGCAGGGTAAATCCAGCGGAAGTCCTCCGGCTATCCATCTTTTATAACGGGATGTCCGTTATGCTGTAAATTGCACTCAGCATGGAAACCACTATGAAGCCCGTTATAACGGCCATGCATAATATCAGGACGGGCTCCAGAATGCTTGTAAGCCTTTTGATCGCGGTTTTCAGGAATTTTTCGTAGATGGCGGCCACGCGAAGGAGCATCTCGGCCAGCTGGCCCGTCTCCTCGCCAACCTGCACCATGGATATGGCAAGCTCCGGGAATACACCTGTTTTTGAAAGCGCCATTGCTATGCTTTTGCCCTCGCTTACATCCCTGGATACGTGTTCCAGCGCGGCAGCCATCACCTCGTTTGTCATTATCTCCCTGGAGTTTTTGAGGGCTGGCAAAAGAGGCACGCCGCTTGTAAGCAGTGTACCCAGCGTGCGGCAGAACCTGGCGGTCTCTATTTTTGTAACAACACCGCCAAGGAATTTTATCTTGAAGCTGTCCAGTTGAAGCCGGCCTTCCCTTGTTTTTGAATAGCTGCGGAATACAAGCCAGAAGACAATAGCTATTACGGGCATCAGCCACCAGTAGCCGCGGATGTACCCGCTGGCCGAAAGCAGCGCGCGTGTAGAAAGCGGCAGGGCCGATCCGGCGTCCTCGAAAATAACGCTGAACTTGGGCAGCACGTAGTACATCAGGAACGTTATCGAGGCCACGCTTGCGGCCACCAGTATGGACGGATATATCATGGCCGAAGTTATGTGCTCCCTCAGTTCCTTCCTTGCCTCCAGGAACTGGTTTAGATTGTCCAATACCACATCCAGCACCCCTCCGGCCTCCCCTGCGCGGACCATGTTTACGTAAAGCTTCGGGAAGACGTGCGGGTGCAGCCGCAGGGCCTCGGAAAAAGAACTGCCCCCCTTTACGCTGCTTAATATGGATTCTACCGTGCGCCGCATGCCCTTGCTCTCGGATATCCCGGCGAGCACGGTCAGCGCCCTGTCCAGCGGCAGCCCGGCATTAAGAAGGGATGAAAGCTCCGTGGTAAAGGTCAGCAGGTCGTATTTCTGCCCGCCAAAGAGATGCTTTCCAACGGAGTCTGCCGGGGCGCCTGATTTTATGTCCAGCAGTATGAAACCAGAGGATTTAACGGCGGCAATGGCGGCTGTTTCATCGGCGGCGTCTATCTCGCCATTTGTTATTTTTCCGGCGGCGGAAGCGGCTTTATAGGAGAAGCGGGCCATGCTGGTGCGCCTTATGCCTCCTGAGTGACCCTGAGGAGTTCGCTTGTGGTGGTTACGCCGCCTCTTATTTTATCTATCCCGTCTTCAAACAGGGTTTTCATGCCGTTTTTGCGGGCCGCTTCCTTGATCTCGTTTGCGCCTGTCTTTTTCACGATCAATTTGCGTATGTCCTCGTTTACGGTGATCAGTTCGAAGATGCCGGTCCTTCCCCGGTAGCCCGTGGAAGCGCAAAACTCGCAGCCCCTGCCTTTAAACACCGGCAGGTCTTCGGCTCCCGTTATCTGCGCCTCCGGCCCGCCGTTGCCGTTTCCCGGCGTTTCCACGGCCTCTTTGCATTTAGGGCATATCATTCTTACAAGCCTCTGGGCCAGGATGCCCCTTATGGTGGAGGACAGAAGGAAGCTCTCCACCCCCATGTCCAGAAGCCTTGTTATCGCGCTTGCCGCGTCATTGGTGTGCAGCGTGGAGAAGACAAGGTGGCCGGTAAGCGCGGCCTGTATCGCAATCTCGGCCGTCTCTAAATCCCTTATCTCCCCTATCATTATCACGTCCGGGTCCTGCCTTACGATATGCCTTAGGGTATTTGCGAAACTGAGCCCTATGCCGGGCTTTACCTGTATCTGGTTTACGCCCTTGAGATGATATTCTATCGGGTCCTCAACGGTGATTATCTTCAGTTCCGGCGAGTTTATCTTGTCCAGCGCCCCGTACAGGGTGGTGGTCTTGCCGCTTCCGGTCGGGCCGGTTACGAATATAAGCCCGTGGGTCTTTTTAATAAGCTCCTTGAAGGTGGATAGAGCGGCATCCGGAAACCCGAGCTGGTCCAGGTCTATCACGATGCTCTCTTTATCCAGAAGTCTCATAACCAGGCTTTCCCCATGAAGGACCGGGATGGTAGATACCCTCATGTCAATCTCTTTGGCGGACATCTTGAACCTGATGCGCCCGTCCTGGGGCAGCCTTCGCTCGGCGATATTCAGCTTTGCCATTAGTTTCAGCCTGGAGATGATTGCTGGTTGCAGCCTTTTGGGCACGGACTCCACCGTATGGAGTATTCCGTCTATGCGGTATCTTACCCTCAGTTCGTCTTCGTACGGTTCAAGGTGTATGTCGCTTGCCCTGGTCTCAAGGGCCCGCATTATAAGGGCGTTTACAAGCTTAATGATCGGGGCCTCGGAGGCCAGGTCCTTCAGATGGGCCGAGTCCTCGCCGCCGTCCTTCAGTATCTCCAGCCCGCCGTCCCCGTCCATCCCGTTTACTATGTCGGTTATGTCTTCAGGCTTGCGCCCGTAGAAGCGCACCCAGTATTCGTCTATAACCTGTGCTGGCGCGCCGTATGCCTCTATTTCGGTTTCAAGCGCAACCCTCAAGGCCCTCACCGTCTGAATATCATCAGGGTTTGCCATGATGATCTTGAGCGTGCCGCTTTCCAGCCCAAGCGGCACTATCCGGTTTTCGCGGATAAAGCGGGAGGAGAGCCCATCTGGCAGAAACGGCATTTTGGGGAAATCTTCAAGGCTTTGGTAAGGTTTGTCACTCATGCGAATATTGTAGCAAAACGCCAGGCTAAGAACCGCTATTTTCCCAGCTGTCCACTTCCTTGCTTTCGCCTGTCCCGCCAGGCACGCCGTCTTTTCCGTATGAATAAAGGTCGTAATCCCCATGCTGGCCGGGGCACTGGTAATTATACGGCCTGCCCCACGGGTCTTTTGGGATGCCTTTCTTCAGATATGGCCCGTCCCAGCCCTGGATACCGCCCGGGTTTGCCTGCAGCGCGCTCAAGCCCTGTTCCGTAGTGGGATAATCGCCTGTGTCCAGCTTGTACTGGTCCAGCGCCTGCCCGAATATTTTAATCTGGGAGGCCGCGGCCACCTGCTTGCCTTTGCCAACCTTTGAAAACAGCCTGGGGCCTACAAGCGCGGCAAGAAGGCTAAGGATTATAAGGACAACCATCAGCTCTATAAGGGTAAAACCTTCTTTGTGGCATCCTGTTCGTTTAACTGCGCAGGAGCGGGACTGCCTAGGAATAAACGGGAATGTGCGGAAACGGCCAAGGGTGCTCACGCGGGTAAATTACCAGATGAAAAGAGGTAATGTCAATTGCAAACCTTCTGTAAAAAGCCCGCAGAGGCTTTCCGCTCCGCCTAGCCTTCGGCAGTCTGTTTTTTCAGGTCCAGCGCAAGCGCATGCCCTATCTTCGGGACCTTCTGAAGGACATCCAGGCTTGTGTCCTTTACTCCCCTTACGTCCTTAACGCCTGCCTCGTAAAGGCTCCTCGCCCTAATCCTGCCCACACCTTTAAGGCTTACAAGGCCCAGCAGTTCCTCTTTCACTCCGTAATTCACCCTTACCCTAAGCGGCGAAATGGCCCTGGCCTCATCCTTCATTCCGATTGCCTTGGCAACCTCCTGCGCCGCGTACAACAGCCAGTCCGCCAGTTCCACAATCGTCCGCAGGTCCCCTGGGCCTATGCCGAAGTGGTCTGTTATCTTTTCCTCGGGTGTCTCCAGAATCCATTGCATCAGCACAGAGGCGGTCTTTATTTCCGATAGCATCTGGTCTGTTGCGGCCAGGCCGTCCTTTGAAACCAGCAGGGTTTCAGCGTGGGCGCTGAAGATTTCCATTAACTCGTCGAAATCTTTCTTCCCGAAAGACAGCGTCATCATGTCCGGGGCCATGGCAAGCATATGGAACAGGGCGAAGGGCAGTTTTCCTTCTGCACAGATAGCGCGTCCCTGAAGATAACGCCGGACAAGGGGTCCAGGTAAAGCTCGGATATCCTGTGCCCAAGCCTTGTTGCGGAATATCCGGCGCCGCCGGAAAAATTTATCAGCCCTTCGGAGTGCAAAAATTCCAGCACGTCTTCTGCTACCCCCTCCAGCCTGTTGCTGCCGGACTGGAAAGCAAAGAATGTTGCGCCAAGGAAATCCATAAGGTCCCGCCTGGTCCGGGTAAAGAGCCCGGCTATGGAGGCCAGCACGTGGCCCCTGAGGGCGGCCTCGCTGGCCAGTGCGGATTCGATCTCCTCCGGGCCGCCGCGTATGTATTTATCGAAAAGCTGGCCTTCGTCGCGCTTGCTTCTGGCCACCAGCACGGCCTCTCCGAATTTGTCATACCCGGGGCGGCCGGCCCTGCCCGCCATCTGTTTTACCTCGATGGCCGGTATGGAGCTTATCCCCGCCCCCGGCACATAACGCCACCAGTCCCTTATAACCACGCGCCGCGATGGCAGGTTAAGCCCCATGGCAAGCGTGGTGGTTGCGGCAAGCAGTTTCAGCCTGTTTGATTTGAAGGCGTCCTCCACAAGCTTCCTTTGGGCGTATGGTATGCCCGCATGGTGGAAGGCCGCGCCTTCCTTAACGCTTTCAGAGAGGCGTTTGGTGAGTTTTGTGGGCTCCGAAGCGCTGGCCAGTATGTCTTTTGACAGCTTCTCCAGAAAATCAGTGTCCGCCTCCGATAAAAAGCCTGCCACGTAACGCCCCGCCTTCCTTGCAAGCGCCTCGCTGGATTTTCTTGTGCCAACGAACACAAGGGCCTGTCCGCCCTCGCCGATGGTCCCGACGGAAAGGTCAACGGAATCTATGCCGCTCTTCTTCTCTACCCAGGTTACACTGCCCTCATTAAAGATTACCGCCCCGTTATGGAAAACACCTTCTTTAAGCGGCACCGGCCTCCATGTGGACTGCACCAGCCTGGCGTCCAGCCAATGCGCAATTTCAGTTGCGTTGGGTATGGTTGCGCTGAGGGCTATCACTTTCAGCCCGCGTTTAACGGCCCTTAGCCTGGTCAGCACCACCTCCAGCGTCGGCCCCCTGCCGGCGTCGCCAAGAAGATGCACCTCGTCGGCCACCACAAGCGCCAGGTTTTCAAGCAGCCTGGAGCGCCGCCTTTGAAGGGAGTCCAGCTTTTCGTTGGTTGTGATTATCAGCCCGGCCTGGGCAAGCCAGGGTTCGTCTCGGTCAAAATCCCCTGTGCTCTGCGCTATCCTTAAGCCGGTGTGTTCGTATTTGCGGGTGAAGTCCTCATATTTTTCACGTGCAAGCGCCCGCAGCGGGACCAGATATATAACCTTGCCGCCTTTTTTCAGGAAGATGTCCAGGGCGGCCATCTCGGCTATCAGGGTTTTCCCGGACGCGGTGGGAGCGGCCACAACCAGTGATGTACCGGGCTCAAACAGCCCCGCCTTAACCGCCTCTTCCTGCGGAGGATATAAAGAAGTCCCGCCCGAAGCGGGAAGAGTTCCGGCGATCTTCGGATGAGCGCCGAAATAGACAAGTTCAGAAAAGTCCATTTTTTAGATTATACAGGGGAAGGACGAAAAATTTTACAACGGCTTCCTTGCCTTAAAGAGTGCGCCAACGGTGAAATTGGAAGTGGATACAGGCGTATCTCCGGCGAATTCAACATCCTTAAAGCCGGCCGCCTTTATCAAATCCAACTGGTCTGCCACGGAGACCGCGCCGCCTATTCAGGTTGCCCAGTCACGAAGGGGGTCTGCGCTTGCGGGCCTTTCACCTTTCAGCACAATGTCTGCAATCCGGAGGCGGCCGCCAGGCTTGAGCACGCGGTATATTTCCTTGAAGCAATTTGCTTTGGCCGGAGAAAGATTAAGAACGCCGTTTGAGATAACGATGCCGAATGAGCCGTCTTCAAAAGGTAGTTCCTCCGCCCCGGCAACTTTTAATTCATAAGCGGAACACGAGTATCCGGCCAAAACCTTTCCCGCTTTCCCAAGCATCTCCGGCGTGACGTCTATACCGAATACCTTTCCATTTTTGCCAGCCAGGCAGCTTGCCGCCACAAGGTCGAATCCCGCCCCGCAGCCTATATCCAGAACTTGGTCACCGGGATTGACCGGGCCAAGTGAAAAAGGGTTCCCAACCCCGCAGAAGGAATCTATCAATTCATCCGGCATGCGGCCAAGCAGGCCTTTATCATAGCCGAGCAGTTCCGCGCCCGCCCTGCCTGTTTTGTAACTGAAGTTGCCGGAGGCGGTTACCGACACCGCCGCATATCTTTTTTGAATTGCCTGCCGGATTGCCCCGGCATCAGGCGCGGGTTTCTCCTGGCTGGAGGAAAAGGGCAGGGGACATATGCCCTGTTGGTCCAGGCGCCCACCGGCACCTCCGATTGGCTTTCAGCAGCCCTGATTTACTTGCTGATCATCCATATAAATAGTTTATACAATGCCGCCTTTTTTTACTCCACGCCACAGCGCCAGGGCTGCCGCAAAGGACAGGGCCAGCCAGGCCGCGCCAGATGCGTACCAGCCGAAAATCATCTTGCCCGCGCCCATCGTAAGCCCCACCAGGAAAACCGAGCCAAGCAGCCACAGATAAAAGGGCCGTGAAAAATTCCCACCGTCCCGGTCCTCGAATCCCTTGCGAATATCTCCCCAGCCGGGGCCTCCGGGCAATGTCTTTTCATAAAATGCCCTCAGCTTTTCCTTTGAAACAGGTTTTGTAAGGAGTGTGACCGCAATCCATATTACGGTGGACACCCCTATTATTGCGGCCAGCCTGTC
This sequence comes from Nitrospirota bacterium, assembly GCA_021813405.1. Lineage (GTDB taxonomy): Bacteria > Nitrospirota > Thermodesulfovibrionia > Thermodesulfovibrionales > JdFR-88 > JAKAKS01. The sequence goes on along the minus strand of JAKAKS010000039.1, from coordinate 75,156 downwards.
ATAAAACGGCATGGCGGCGCACAGCCTGCTTTGGTATACGAACGCGCTTACGGCCGTGGAGGCCATCATCGCCGATATTTCGCTCCAGGCGTTTACCCGCCACCAGAACCATCTGGCTATGTACACCAAGCCGGTGCCGGAGCCAAACGCTATCAGAAACTTGAACACCCCCACTATGGAAGAAACGTGATATGTAATAAGCGCCGTCACCCCCGCAAGCACAAGGGTTATAAGCCTGGACAGCATTAAATAATGCCTTTCGGATGCATCCGGCTTGATAAACGGCCTGTAAAGGTCGTTTATAATATATGCCGACGAAAGATTCAGGTACGTGCCTACGGAGGACATGAAGGCCGCGAAAAAGGCGGACAGCATCAACCCCTTCAGCCCTGTGGGAAGCAGGTCCAGCACCATCCTCGGGTAAGCCGTTTCATTGTCCTTGAGAACAGGATACAGCACCATTGAGGCAAGGGCGGCAAGCACCCACGGCCACGTCCTGGCTGCAAATGTGACCACGTTAAAATAAAAAGTGGCCAGAAGGCTCTGTCTTTCATCCCTGGAAGAGGCCATCCTCTGCACGATTATCCCTCCGCCATCGGAAGAATACTTGGACCACCAGCTAAGGCCTATGTATCCCAGAAAGGCCATGAAGGCGGCCTTGCCGGGCGCGGGGAAAAAGGCCAGCCTGGAAGCTGGCACGGCTGCCATTATGTGGGGAAGCCCGCCCGCTTTGTGAACGGAAACAACCGCCAGCAGGATGGCCCCCGTCATGGCGATTATGAACTGGAAGAAGTCCGTCACTACCACGCCCCAGTATCCGGCCATCGTGGAATAGGCCAGCACTATCGCGCTGGAAACCAGTATTCCGTCCCATTTTCCCCAGCCCAGGATAACTTCCAGTATCTTGGCCATCGCCAGTATTATCTGCGCCTTGATTATCGTGTGAATGGCGAATGAGAAATAAACGGCCTTGAAACCCCTTAATATGCGGGCGGAGCGGCCCTCGTATCTCAGGTCTATCAATTGAACGTCCGTCAATACGCCCAGCCTTCTCCAAAGCCTGGCGAAGAAGAACACCGAGAGCATGCCGCTGAGGATATAGCACCACCACTGCCAGTTTTCGTAGATGCCTTGTCCCCTTACAAGCCCGGTTACGTAAAGCGGGGTGTCCGCGGCGAAGCTTGCCGCGGCCATCGAGGTGCCTGCAAGCCACCACGGGAGGCTTCTGCCGGAGAGGAAAAACTCGCTCAGGCTTGAAGACGCCCTCTTTGTGAAGTAAAGGCCAACGCCAAGCGAGAGCGCCATATAGGCGGCTATTATTGCCCAGTCTAACGAATGAATTTTAAATCAGCCGGCCTTTCATGCTAAATTAGATATTAATTATAAAAGCAAATGGGCGGAAAAATCCTTATACTTGAAGACCAGCCCCTGGTCCTGCAAACAATAGAAAAGGCACTGGGAAAAGTAGGATACGACACAACCGGCGTTTCGGGCGGCCGGGAGTGCGTTGAGGCCCTTGCCGTGGGGCCGTATGACTTGTTCATAGCGGACCTGCATGTGCCGGGCGTAGATACGGATGTCCTGTGCTCCAAGGTGCGGGCCTTCTGCCCTGATATAAAATTTCTCTTCGTAAGCGGAGCGGCGGCCCCGCCCGGCATGTCTCCTTTTCTCCAGAAGCCTTTCAGGATAGACGACCTGAGGAAAACCGTAAAGGAAATCCTGAGTGGGCCCCAGGGCATTTGACGCCTGGCTCCCCCAGCCGCTTTTCCAATGGATAAACAGCGGACATCATAGCGCCCTTCTTGCCGGCGCTCTCGTTTTCATCCTTTTTGTGCTTGCGTTCCGCAAAAAGGGCCTTCAGGGCGGCTTCATAATCTTCCTTGCGGGCATAACCATTTTCAGGTTCTATTACATATTTAGCGGCATCACGGGGCTTTCCGGCGATGAGGCGCATTACTGGGAATGGTCCCGCAGGCTGGCGGCGGGCTATTATTCCAAGGGGCCGATGATAGCGTATGTAATAAAGGGCGGCACGGCCATATTCGGGCAGAACGAATTCGGCGTGCGGTTTTTCGCGCCTGTAATGATGCTGATGGGAAGCATCGCCCTTTTCAAACTGGGCGGTCTTCTTTTTGACCGGGAAACCGGGATGCTTGCCGCCATTGCCTATAATACCGTGCCGCTTTTTTCGGCATTCGGGGTGCTAAACACAATAGACGCGCCGTTGCTTTTCTTCTGGATTCTTGGCATTTACTGTTTTTACCGGGCGGTAACCACAGGCGGCATATCCGAATGGCTTCTGGCCGGCATTGTGTTTGGCCTTGGGCTTACCGACAAGCTTACGATGGGTTTTTTTGCCATATCGGCGTTTCTTTACCTTTTGAGTTCACGTGAGGACAGGCGGGCGCTCATCACTCCGGGGCCATATGCAATGCTTGCGATGGCGGCCCTGGTATGCGTGCCGATGGTAATGTGGGACGCAGCCCACGGCTGGGTGATGCTGAAACATAACGCAGATCATGCATACATGGACCTTTCACCGGCCCATATTGTTTCCAATTTTTTCCTTTTTGCCGGATCGCAGGCGGGCGTAATAACCCCGGTTTTGTTGGCGCTCATTATATATGCGCTTGTAAAACACAGAAATGATGACAACGGTTTTTCGTTCTGGTTTTCAGTGCCGGTGCTTGCGTTTTTCCTGGTTAAAAGTTTTACGCAGAAGATACAGGCAAACTGGGCGATGCCGGGCTACGTTATGGCCCTGCTGCCCGTGAGCGCCGTTTTTCTCAAGGGCTTCAAATATAGTAGCCGCGCCAGGAAAGCTCTTGCGCTTGGGGCGGTTGTGCTGCCCGTAATTTTAAGCGCCGTAATGTTTTACCCGGGTGTTTTTCACCTGCCTTCCAGGCTGGACCCTACCAAGAGGCTGCATGGCTGGCGGCAGATAGCGGGCGCAGTGGATTCCCTGAACGTCCAGCCCCCTTATTTTGTGTTTACGGGCGACTATCAGCTTTCTTCCGAGCTTGCCTTTTACATGAAAGGCCACCCTGTAACGTACTGCGCCAACATTGGGGGGCGGCAGGGGCGCAGGATGAACCAGTATGACCTGTGGCCCGGCTTTGAAGGCTTTACGCACTATAACGCCGTTTTTGTTACAATAGCGGACAGTCCTCCGGCCCAGGTGGCCACAGCCTTCAGAAGCTGCGCGAAGCGCTGGGCAGAGATGGTGCGGAACGGTAAAACTTATTCCATATTTGTCTGCCGTGATTTCAAAGGCATGAAGAAGGGAAAAGGCGGATTTAATGGGTTCTGATTCCGGCATTCTCAAAGAGGAAAAAGGAAAAGCCCTCTCGATAGTAGTGCCGCTTTTCAACGAGCGGGAAAACGTAAAGCCTCTTTACGAAGCGCTTAAGCCGGTGCTGGATGGAATGTCCGTGGACTATGAAATCGTCTTGATAGACGACGGCAGCACGGACGGCACCGCAGGGGAGCTTGCCGGTATCGCTTCCGACCCCCGCATAAAGGTAATCGAGTTCAGGCGCAACTTCGGCCAGACGGCCGCGTTTGCCGCCGGTTTTGACCATGCCAGCGGTGAGGTAATAATAACCATGGATGGCGACCTTCAGAACGATCCCGCCGATGTCCCCAAACTGTACGCGATGATAGCAGACGGGGATTACGACCTTGTCAGCGGATGGCGCAAAAACAGGCAGGACACTTTTGTGAACAGGAAGCTGCCCTCGATGATAGCAAACTGGCTTATAAGCAAGGTGACAGGCGTTAAACTGCACGATTACGGCTGCTCGCTTAAGGCCTACCGAAGCGATGTGGTGAAAAACATGAAGCTCTACGGCGAGATGCACAGGTTCATACCGGCAGTGGCCAACTGGTACGGCGTGAGCGTGGCCGAAGTGGAGACCACACACCACCCCAGGCGCATGGGCAAATCCAAATACGGCATCGGCAGGACGGTAAGGGTATTGCTGGACCTTATTACCGTTAAATTTCTTCAGAGCTTTTCAACCAAGCCGATACAATTTTTTGGCCCGATGGGGCTGCTGTCTGCCGCGGGCGGTTTTCTGATCTCGTTTTATCTTGCGGCGGAGAAGATATTTTTCGGGCGCCCTATTGGCGGCAGGCCGCTGCTGCTTCTGGGCGTGCTGATGCTCATAATAGGCATTCAGCTTATAGGCATGGGCCTTCTTGGCGAGATGCTTGTAAGGACTTATCATGAAAGCCAGAAAAAACCCATCTATACGATAAAGAAGATCACCGGCGGCAAAGTTTGAGCGAAGAAAAAAGCCTTTCCAAAAAATTGAAAAAGCCTCTCTTCATGCTGCTGAAGCTTGTAGTCAGCGGAGGGCTGTTGTGGTTTATCATGCACAAGGCTGGCATCGTCAAAGTGGCCGGGTTGATGGAGCAGATAAGCATCGCCGCCTTCCTTCTGGCGGTCTTTTTATACCTGTTCAGCCTTTTTGTCTCCTCGCTTAGGTGGGGGCTGCTGGTGCGCTCCAACCTGGGCGTATGGAAGCTCTGCTGGCTTTACCTGATGGGGAGTTTTTTTAATGTTATACTGCCCGGCCTTGTGGGCGGCGACGCCATCAAGGGATATTATTTTTACAAGCTCACCGGCAAGGGCGCCGAGGCGGCGGCTTCCATCTTCATGGAACGGTATCTTGGTTTTATAGCCATGCTTGTTATATCCATAATCGCCTACCCGTTTGGCTTCCCTTATTTAAGGAGCATGGCGCCCTCCGTCACTTTTTTTGGCGAGAAGCTGGGCCTGCTTGCACTGGTGCTTCCGGCCGTTGTGGCCGGGGCGCTGATTTTCACGGCGCTCTTCCTGGTGCTTAGGATAGGCAAGGGGATAAGGTACCTGGCGGACTTCTACGGCTATTTCGACATGTTCGGCAAGGCGGCTATCATTAAAGGAGTGCTGCTTTCCTTTGGCGTGCAGTTGCTGAATATAATTTCGGTGTACATACTGGCCCGCTCCCTGCACATAACGGTCTCTCCCGCGCTCTTTCTGGTGTTTGTGCCCCTTATCATCACGTTTTCCTTTGTGCCTATTTCGATATCCGGGCTTGGGATAAGGGAGGCCTCGTTCGTCCTGCTGTTTGGCGCCGTGGGGGTCAGCGCCCAGGCGGCAACCGCGCTTTCCTTCGCCTGGTTTTTAAGCATCGTGCTTGCCTCCCTCACCGGGATTGTGGAATATATAAGAATTAAAAAGGCATAACAGGGAAGGAGGATTCGCCCCATTTTTTTTCGAAAGAGGGTTGTCCTTCCGGGCGCCGTAATTGCTATTGCCATCCCTGTATTAGTGCTTTTTTTTGAGGCGTCAAACTCTCCGCACTTCCCGTTTTTAACGCAGAGGCCTGGGGGGCGATGGATTGGCAGTCCCTCTGCATCCCATATAAGCCGCCTGGCGGACGCAATGACCGTGGCGTTCATGAAAAATTTTCCTGTCAGCCAGCCCCCCGCAAGAGTGCTGTTAAGGGTAAGGGCTTTTGGTTCGTATGCCCTTTATGTAAACGGTGTACTTATACATGGGTTTGAAAAAAACACCGTGGACTGGAAAAAACCCGGCAGTTTCGATATTACCGGCTACCTGAAAAGGAACGCGGAGAATTCGATAATCGCTTACGTTGGCAATGTCAACGGCCCGCCGCTTTTATGGCTGAGCGTCAGCGGGCTTAACCCGCATATAGGCAGCGACGCCTCATGGCGGCTGGTCCCCTTTAACGGCTCCACGCCAGTGAGGGCCGTGGTCGCCGATGACACTCTGCCAAACCCCGTATCTTTCAAGGACCCCGGCCCGTGGGCTTCCATGGCCTCGAAGTTTTCCTGGCTGGCGTTGTTCTTTTTGGCTTCCATGGGTGTTTTTTTGCTTTTCAGGCTGCTGGCCTTGAAAGGCGTCCTTAAGCAAAGGGCGCTGCCTGGCGGGGCGCTTGTAATCGTGGTTCTGGCCCTTGTGTATGTATTTGTGCACAACCTGCCCAGGCTGCCCTGGTGGCGGGGATTTGACGTGTCCGGGCATATAGCATATCTGAAACGCCTGGTTGACGGCGGCGGCCTGCCGCTTGCCACGGACGGATGGGAGATGTACAACCCGCCTTTGTTCTATGCCATTGCATCGGCGGTTTACAAGCTTGTCTCCTCAGTGTGGGGGAACGTGTCTTATTCGTTTTACGGTGTGAAAATGGTCTCATTTGCAAGCGGTACGGCCCAGGCAGCGCTTGCCTATATCGCCTCCGGCCTGGTGTTTCCCGGAGACGCTGCAAAACGCGCGGCAGCCGTTGTTTTCGCGGGCGTCCTGCCTATGAATATTTATATCTCGCAGTATATTTCCAATGAGTCATTTGCTGCGGCGCTGGCGTCGGCCACCCTGGTATGCGCCTTCTGGATTATGAAAAAACAAAAGCCATCGGCCGGGCCGTTTATAATTCTTGGTATTCTGCTTGGCATGACCCTTCTGGCCAAGATGACCGCATTTGTGCTCACGCCCGCCATCCTGCTTGCGCTTATTGCAGACTGCATGAAAAAGAAGGCGGGCCTGCGCAGGACGGCCGGCCTTGTTGCGGGAGCGCTTATTGCCGCCTTTCTTGTGTGCGGCTGGTTTTATATCCGGAACTGGATATATCTGGGCAACCCCGCTATTACGAATATGGACATTGCTTTCGGCGGCAGATGGTGGATGGACCCCGGCTATCACTCGATTAAATATTTTAACCGGTTTGGCATGGTGTTTACGGCCCCGTTTTTTTCGGGCTTCCATTCTTTCTGGGACGGCATATATTCCACTATGTGGGGCGACGGGCTTTTCAGCGGCACCGCTTATGCGGCCAGGCCCGGGTGGAATTACAGTTTCATGTCGCTGGTTTATCTGCTTTCGGTGCCTGCCGCCATCCTGCTGCTGGCGGGCCTATGCCTTGCTTTCAGGGATTTCATAATGCAGGGCAGCCCGGCAGGGCTGCTGATCGTCTCTTCAGTGTGTCTTTTTGGCTTTGTAATAATAACGCTTGCATTGCAAAAACCATATTACGCAATACCCAAGGCGTTTTACGGCCTGTCGCTTGAGATGCCGCTGTCGCTGGCCTTTGCAGCCGCAATGGGCGGCGCCGATGATTGGCTGAAAATGAAAAAGCTTACCGCGGCAAGGGCAGTCCTTTTTGGATGGTCCGGGACACTTGTGCTTTCGATACTGGCTGCTTTTTATATTTAGCGGAGATACAAGGCAGGGAAGATTTTAAGGCGGGCATTTGCCGCAGACCGAGGCGAATAGAACGGTAGACAGATACCTGTCGCCCCTGTCGGGCAATATGGTAACGATAGTCCCTTTATCCAGCTTTTTGGCAAGCGCAAGTGCGGCCGAAACAGCGGCCCCGCTGGACATGCCCACAAAAAGCCCTTCCCTGGTGGCCAGCATCCTGGCGGTTTCGTATGCGTCTTCGTCCTTTACGGTGAATTTATCATCCAGCTCACCGGGATTGAATATGCCCGGAATGATAGACTCGGTCATATTTTTAAGCCCCTGTATCTTATGGCCCAGCACCGGCTCCGCCCCGATTATTTTTATGTCCCTGTTGTATTCCCTCAGCCTTTTTGCAACGCCCATCAGCGTGCCGGTGGTGCCCATGCCGGCCACAAAATAAGCCACCTCGCCCCCGGTTTGGGCCAGTATCTCTTTTCCGGTGGTCTCGTAATGGGCAAGGATGTTGGCGGGGTTGTTGAACTGGTCCGGCATGAAATATAGCTCCGGCGATTCGGCCATTATCCTTCTTGCCAGCCTGATAGCGCCGTCGGTGCCCTCGTTTGCGGGGCTTAAAAGCAGTTCGGCCCCCAATGCCTCCAAAGTGCGCCGCCTTTCGATGCTTACGCATTCCGGCATCGTCAGCTTTACCTTGTAGCCCTTTGCGGCCCCAACCATGGCAAGTCCAATGCCTGTGTTGCCGGAGGTGGCTTCAAGTATTACGCGGTCTTTTCCAAGTTTTCCCTCTTTTTCCGCGGCTTCCACCATGTAAAGGGCTATCCTGTCCTTTACGGAGCCGCCAGGGTTTGCGCCCTCCAGCTTTGTAAGCACCCGCACATGGCCATTGGGGGCGATGTTTTGTATATGGACCAGAGGGGTGTTTCCTATGCAGTCAAGAACGCTCATAGCGAGTTCAATAATATCATATTGCCGGCAGGGCACGCCCGGCTTCCTGCCGTGCGGTGTTAATATAAAAAATGCCTAAAGTCATAGTTGGCATGAGCGGCGGGGTGGACTCTTCCGTTGCCGCCCTGCTTTTGAAAAAGGAAGGCTTTGAAGTGGAGGGCGTAAGCCTCCTCATGTTTGAAAACAGGGGCAAAACAAAAACATGTGCAAGCTCCTGTTGCAGCCTGGAGACCGCCCAGGAGGCGGGCAGGACGGCGGAAGCCATCGGGGTGCCATTTAAGATTGTGGACGCCAGGGACCTTTTTATCGAAAAGGTCATAAACCCCTTCGTCCGCTCCTATGCCGCCGGGTTTACGCCCAACCCCTGCATACTTTGCAATATGCACGTGAAGTTCCCCGTGCTTCTTCAGGAGGCAGGGGAGTCCGCAGCGGAGTTCATTGCTTCCGGCCACTACGCCAGGATCGAACGGAATAATGGCGATGTGAAGCTGCTTGCCGGGCTTGATCCGGCAAAGGACCAGTCCTATGTTCTCTATGCCCAGAAGAAAGGGCAACTGGAAAGATTGCTACTGCCGCTTGGAAAGTTAAAAAAGGCGGAGGTGCGGGCTATTGCGCACGCGGCGGGGCTGCCGGTTTTCAACAAGCCGGAAAGCCAGGAGATATGCTTTACCGGCGGGGATGACTACCGCACGGCATTAAAAGAGCTTGGGCATGAATCCATGAAAGAAGGGCCTGTATATTACCAGGACGGCAGGCGCATAGGCACGCATTCAGGGGTCTGCGCGTTTACAATAGGGCAGAGAAAGGGGTTCCGCGTGCAAAATCCAGCACCCGGCCCGCCCCGGCCGCTTTATGTTTACAGGATAGATGCTTCAGAGAACGCCATCTATGTTGGGGAACGTGAAAAGGCCCTTTCAAAAAGGGTGTTAGTGTCCGGTATAAACTGGCTTAGCCAGCCGGCAAAATGGCCGTTCAGGGCAGGCGTGAAGGTGCGCTCCATGATGCGCCCCGCGCCCGCGCTGGTTCAAATGACGGGTGAAGACGGACTGCTGATAGAACTGGACGGGCCTCAATGGGCCCCGGCCCCAGGCCAGTCCGCGGTGTTGTATGATGGAGATGCGGTGCTGGGCGGCGGGATTATAGCTTTGCAGTAAAATTGCAATTGCGAGCCTGGCGCGGCAGTCTTGTTATTGCCTGTATTATGCCCGTGGCCCTCCCGGCTAAAACATCCGGGGGGCAACTTAATCGGAAGTTTGTTTTGCATTTTGCCATCCTGATTTTTTAATTAAAATATGCCTAAAATTACAAATTGACTTAAAGATTATTTTTTCTTATAATCCTATAAGCAAAAAAGGAGACAATCAATGAAACTCTGCTTTCCAATCGAAAAAGATGAGGGCCTCGATAGCGTGGTCTATGAAGATTTCGGCTCAGCTCCCGCACTGCTTATTTTTGATGCTAAAACTAAAAAGCAAAAAACTATAAGCAATAAATTGCAAGGGGGCATTCCCTTAAAGACTTTGGTAAGTGAACGTGTGGACATTGTGATCGTTGAGAGTCTGGCCGATGGGGTTGTGGTTGCACTGGAGGACGCGGGAATAGGCGCCTTGCAATCGATTAAAGGAACGGTAAAAAAAAATCTGGAGGCATTCGAGCGCCAGAGCCTGCCTAACTTTAAACGCAACTGCGCCGGCCACAGCGGTTTCGCCCAATGAATACGCGTGGACTGCAAAAAAGCATTCGAAGGGGAACTCTCCTTTAGTTGTAGGAGGGCCTTTTTCATGTATCGTTTGCTACCCGCAGGAGTATTGAATTTCAGATTTTTTCAAAATGAATTGTTATCAACCCCCTGACGCATGTCATATTGACAATGTCATGGCCTTCCAGGCTAAGATGGGCGGTGGCGGGGCCCCATCCGGCCTGCGGCCCCTTCTTTCAGGCAATTACGCCGGAAAGCAGACTCTAATCCATGGCGAAGATTGAACAGATTGAACAAAAAAAGTGGCTAAGTCCCCGCAAATACTGAAAAATTGGAATTTGCTTTGAACATATAAAAAAGAGGGGCTTGGCGGGTATAATAAGCACTGTGGGAAAGGTAGCATCTGTAAACCTTAGCGAAAAAAAGGGTATGCGTAAAACGCCCGTGCCGGAAGGCCGTCTGAAAGAGGGCTTCGGGCTGGAAGGGGACGCCCATGCCTCCGGAGAATGGGGCCGCCAGGTAAGCCTCCTTCAGTTGGAGAGCATCGGGAAGATGAAGGCAAAGGGGCTTGATGTAAGCGCCGGGGATTTTGCCGAGAACATTACCACAGAAGGCATAGACCTGACGGGCCTTAAACCGGGGGACAAGCTCAGAATCGGCCCGGCGGAGGTTGAGATTACGCAGATAGGCAAGAAGTGCCATTCCAGATGCGAGATATACAGGCTGGCGGGGGACTGCATAATGCCCAGGGAAGGGATATTTGCAAAAGTGCTCAGGGGCGGGCGCGTTAAAAAAGGCGATCCGGTTACGCCTTTATGATCAAGGCCGCGATTATCACATTAAGCGATAAGGGGGCCGCGGGGCAGCGGCAGGACACCAGCGCGGATGTGATTAAGGAAATGCTTGGCCAGGCCGGCATCGAGACCCCTTATTACGAGCTTATACCGGACGAAAAGGATATATTGAGGGAGAAATTGTTAAAATACGCCATGCAGGCGGACCTTGTAATAACCACGGGTGGCACGGGGCTTGGCCCCAGGGACATTACCCCGGAGGTGACAAGAGAAATCCTTGAAAAAGAGATCCCCGGCATACCGGAGGCGATGAGGGCGCACGGCCTTTTAAAAACAAAGAGGGCCATGCTTTCCAGGGCTGTTGCCGGCACAAGGGGGTGCTGCCTGATAATAAACCTGCCTGGCAGCCCCAATGCTGTGCGCGAGGGGCTGGAAGCAGTGCTTGATGTAATCCCCCACGCCGTTGAAAAGGCCGGGGGTTCCGGTGAGGACTGCGCGGCATGAAGGATATAAGCTTCCCTCTTGCCTTCCTGGCCGGGCTGCTGTCGTTTCTGTCGCCCTGCGTTTTGCCTCTTGTGCCGTCATATGTGTCCTTCATAACAGGTTTTTCATTTGAAAGCCTTACCGCTGGGAAAGATTCCGTCCAGGACCATGCCAGGATAAAGCGCCTTACATTTGCCAACTCGGTTGCCTTCGTGCTGGGCTTTTCCAGCATATTCATAGGCCTTGGCGCTTCTTCTTCCATGATAGGGCGGTGGCTGATGGAATATGAGGGCACGATAAGGACTGTGGGGGGGGTGCTTGTAATAGTATTCGGCCTTTTCATCTCCGGCATAATAAAGCTGGATTTCCTTATGAGGGAGAGAAAGATACACCTGCACGGGCGGCCCGTGGGGTATCTGGGCGCGTTTGTCATTGGTATGACGTTTGCCGCCGGATGGACCCCGTGCATCGGGCCGATACTGGGCAGCATCCTGCTTTATGCCACTTCCAAAGGCTCCGCAGCTTACGGGCTTAAGCTGCTTGCCACTTATTCACTTGGCCTTGCCGTGCCGTTCCTGGCCGCCGGGCTGGCCATAAATTCCTTTCTGCTTTACTCCAGGCGTTTTCTGAAGCACATGAAATACATAATGCTTACAAGCGGAGTGGTGCTGATGGGCTTCGGGGTGCTGCTTCTGTCCAATAAGATAAAGCTTCTGTCCCGGTTTTTCCCCAATATTGACATAGGGCTTTAAAAGCCCAGCTTTACTTTATGGCGCGGATATATTAAAATCGTAGGCAATTTTAAACGAGTTTAAACGGAGGTTCAGCTTTTGACAAAGATAAGATTGACCAGACTTGGGAAGCATAAAGCTCCCTTTTACAGGGTAGTGGTTGCTGAATCGAGGGCCAGGCGTGACGGGCCTTTTGTGGAGATCATCGGCACCTACGACCCCAAAAAGAACCCTTATGAGTTCAATGTTGACCGTGAAAAGGCTCTGAAGTGGCTTAAGATCGGGGCCCAGCCCACTGTCACTGTTAAAAAACTGCTTGAAAAGGCTGGTGTGCTTACAGCCTGATGCCGGCGGGGGGCATCTGATCCATGAAAGCTTTGATCGAGGCGATGGCGAAGGCGCTGGTGGACAAGCCAGAAAGCGTAGCTGTAACCGAGGTGGAAGGGGAGAGGACCACTGTCTTTGAGCTTAGGGTGGACAATAACGATCTTGGCAAGGTAATAGGGAAGCAAGGCAAGACGGCGCGCGCCATGAGGACTATACTAAGCGCGGCCGGCACCAAGATCGGAAAGCGGTGCGTGCTGGAAATACTGGAATAGCCGCTATTACAAAAAGCAATACCTTTCAGGGGGTTTTTTTAACTGAAACCCCCTGAATTTATTTAATAATGAAAAGTTTCGCCGTAGTTACCATCTTTCCGGAGCTTTTCCATGCTTATTTTGGGATGAGCATAATGAAAAGGGCGGCCGATAAGGGGCTTGTCCGTTTCGGCGTGTTTAACCAGAGGGACTTTGCCGAAGGCCGGCACAAAGTAGTGGACGATTACCCTTACGGCGGAGGCCCGGGGATGGTGATGAAGCCCGAGCCGCTCTTCCGGGCGGTGGAGCACATCAAATCCGATGGTGTGCCCACAAGGGTAATACTTATGAGCCCGCAGGGCAGGGTTTTTACGCAGGCGGAGGCCAAGGGGCTGGCCATAAACTCCGGAAGGCTGCTATTTCTGGCCGGCAGGTATGAGGGCGTGGACGAAAGGGTATTGTCGCTGGTTGACGACGAGCTCTCCATAGGGGATTATGTATTAACTGGCGGAGAGTTGCCGGCATTGGTTATAATAGACGCCGTCGTCAGGCTGATACCCGGCGCGCTGGGCGATGAGGAATCCAGCGCGGAGGAATCTTTTCAGGCCGGGACGCTTGATTTTCCCCATTACACAAGGCCGGCAGAGTGGATGGGGATGAAGGTGCCGGAAGCGCTGCTTTCGGGCAATCATGCGGAGATTGCCCGGTGGAGGCGGAAACAGGCCCTGAAAAGAACGCTGGCCCGCAGGCCGGAGCTCCTGGAAAAGGAGACGCTGTCGGCGCAGGACATGAAATTGTTAAAGGAAATAAAGGAGGAAGAATATGGACATGATTAATTCGATAGAGGAAGGGTTTAAAAGGGAGGTCCCCCGGTTCCAGATTGGCGACACCGTCCGTATAATGGCCAAGGTAAAAGAGGGCGACAAGGAAAGGCTCCAGCCCTTTGAGGGTGTGGTTATCGCCAGGAAAAATGGCGGCATCAGGGAGACCTTCACTGTAAGGAAGATAGCTTTCGGCGTGGGCGTGGAAAGGATATTCCCGGTCCATTCTCCTTTTATCGAGAGCATAAAAGTGCTGAGGCAGAGCGTTGTTAGACGGGCCAAGCTCTATTACCTGAGGGAGAAAAAAGGCAAGGCCGCCAGGCTCAAGGAGAGGAAGGCGGTAAAGGCGTAAGCCGGTCCTATCCGGGCGGCGAGCTGTGGCCGGCCTTTACAGCTACGATAATTCATTCAGGGACAGGGGTTTTGCCAGGATAGCCGGGCTGGACGAGGCAGGCCGGGGCCCTCTGGCCGGGCCCGTTGTGGCCGCCGCGGCTGTTCTGCCTGAAGGCAAGGTTATTAAGGGCCTGAGGGACTCCAAGCTGATCCCGGAAAAAGACAGGAAGCGGATTTTCGAAAGGGTCATTGCTTCCGCTATTGACGTAGGCGTGGGCATAGCGGACGTTGAGACCATCGAGAACATAAATATTTATCAGGCCACCAGGCTGGCCATGCGAAGGGCGCTGGAGCATCTCGGCCAGAAGCCGGACCTGCTGCTCATCGATGCCGTAAAACTACCTGAAGTGCCTGTGGAGCAGGTCTCCATAATCAAGGGAGAATTACATAGCGCTTCCATAGCGGCCGCTTCCGTTGTGGCCAAGTACATCAGGGACAGGCTGATGGCGTATTATCACAAGCTTTATCCCGGATATGGTTTTGACAGGCACAAGGGCTATTGCACGCGGGAGCATATGGAGATTGTAAACAAGCTTGGCCCCTGTCCCATTCACAGGAAAACATTTAATCATGTCCTGACGCTGGAACTGCCTTTCGATGCCATCTGATTGATTTATGGCGGGACGTGGTTTTATTCTTTTCCTATTACGTGCAGCTTCATCAGGCGGGTAGTGCCTTGCTGATTCGGCACGCCTGCTGTTATAACGATTATATCGCCTGTTTTTGCCAGCCTATCGGATACCAGGGCTTTTTCCACTTCTTTGAACTGGGCGTCCATGCTCTTTAATTTTTTTATTTTGCGGGCACGCACACCCCAGTACAACGCCATGCGCCTGAGGACGTGCTCCGAGGGGCTGAGAGCGATTATCTCAGTATACGGGCGGAGCATGGAGATAAGCCGCGCCGTGGAGCCGGACTGGGTAAACGCTATTATGTATTTGGCCTTTACGCTATGTGCGGCATCGGTTGCCGCCCGCGCCACAGCCTCCGAGAACGTCCCCTTCTGCTGGTAGCGGCTTATTATCGGCAGTGACAGCTCCGTTTCCTCTATGATCCTGCCCATCATGCCGGCGGCCTCAAGCGGGTATTTCCCAACCGATGTCTCCTGTGACAGCATCACGGCGTCGGCGCCATCCAGTATGGCATTTGACACATCTGTTGTTTCGGCCCTGGTGGGGCGGGGGCGCTCGGTCATGCTCTCCAGCATCTCCGTAGCGATGATGACGAATTTTCCCGCCCTGTTGGCCTTTTCGACAATGGATTTTTGCGCCACTGGAACGTTCTCCGGCGGTATCTCCACGCCAAGGTCACCCCTGGCCACCATGATCCCGTCAACCAGCGGCAATATCTCATCCAGATTTCTGATCGCCTGCGGGGTTTCTATCTTAGCTATTACCGGCAGTCCGTTTGCGTTTTGCCTTTTAAGGAATTCCTTCAACGCAAGCACGTCGCTGCCGGTGCGCACGAAGGAGAGGGCAACGTAATCTATCCCCATTTTAAGGCCGAAGAGGAGGTCCGCTTCGTCTTTTTTGGTGAAGGAGACATCCAGCGGTTTGAGCCCCGGCAGGTTCACGCCTTTTTTTTCTTTCAGGATGCCGCCGGTCTTTACTGATGCCGTCAGGTAATCAGTCCCCTTTTCCGTTATCTGCAATTCTATGAGGCCGTCGCTTAACAGTACGCGCTGGCCCTCTTCGGATGCCTCTATCAGGTGCGGATACCTGATGTATATCGTGTTTTCATCTCCGGGCCCTCCGCCTCTCCTTATGGTTACAACGCGGCCTTTTTTCAGCTCTACCTGCCCGCCGCGCAGGGTGCCCAGGCGGATTTTGATGCCCTGCAAGTCCAGCATTATCGCCACATTCTTTTTCAGCCTGGCGGACTCATGCCGGATGGTCTTCACCGCTTCCTCATGGAATGCATGCGTGCCGTGCGAGAAATTCAGGCGCGCCACATTCATGCCGCTTTTTATAAGACCTCTGATCATCGCTCCGTTGATCGTGACAGGCCCGATGGTGCAGATTATTTTTGCTTTCCTTTGCATGAGATAAAGTTAACACAAGGATATGCCGATGACAACCGAAACGGAATTGGGAGATGCGTAATTTACTGCTTATTCAACAGGCGGGTTGATGATCGCGTCCGTGGGATACGGTGTGCTGCCCTTAATGAAAACCTTCCTGCCCTTTACTTCCAGCCTGCCCTCGGCAAAGAGCCTTACTGCCTCCGGATATATGATATGCTCGTATTTGAGAATCCTTTCAGACAATGTGTCTTCCGTGTCGTCTGCGCTGCAGGCCACGGCTGCCTGGATTATCACAGGGCCGGTATCCATTCCGGCATCCACAAAGTGGACGGTGCAGCCCGAAATCCTTGCCCCGTAATCCGCTGCCTGCTTCTGCCCGTGCAGCCCAGGGAAAGACGGCAGGAGGGCAGGGTGAATATTCATCACCTTCCATGGGAAGGCATCCAGGAGAGGTTTTTTAACTATCCGCATGAAGCCCGCCAGAAGTACCAGCCCTACATCTCTTTTTTTCAGTTCCTCAGCAACGGCCACGAAATATTCGTCCATGGAAGGGAAAGACTTAGGGCTTATATGGAGGGCCTCTACGCCGTTTTGTTTCGCCCTTTCAAGCGCGAAGGCATTGGCCTTGTCGCTTATAAGTATTTTTATTCCGGCCTTAATCCGGCCCGCTTTGACTGCATTCAGTATCGCCTGAAAATTTGACCCATTGCCGGAGGCCAGGACGCCGATTTCCAGCATTATTCCCCTATCACCTTTATCATCGCGTGCTCGTCGCAGTCCGGGAATTTATGGCAATTGATGCAGTCGCCCCAAATCCTTTTGGGCAGCCTGGATCGCTTTACCTCCTCGAACCCGAGTTTATTGAAGAACTCAGGCACGTATGTAAGGGCAAACACTTTAGGGACCCCCAGCTTTCCGGCCTCGGAAACGCACTTTCTTACTAGGGCCTCGCCTATACCTTTTCTCTGGTGGCCTTCCTTGACGGCAAGGGATCGTATCTCGGCCAGGTCGTCCCAAAGGACATGCAGGGCGCAAACGCCAAGTATTTTTCCGCCTTTTTCAAAGACGAAGATGTCCCTTACATGGGCATAGAGGTCTGAAAGGCTCCTTGGAAGCATCTCATAGTGGCGGGCAAACTCGTTTATAAGCAGATGCACCTGCTTAATCTCCGGGACTAGCGCTTTTCTAACCGGCACGGTAATTCCAGCCCTCGTCAAGCGCTTTCAGATTCAATTCCAGCAGAGCCTTTTTGCCCGCGGCCAGTTCCCGGAGCGCGCTTTTAAGCGCATCCAGCCCGCAGAGGGCGGCCTGCCGCGCGGCAGCCCCAAGCATAACCATATTTGCGGCCAGGGTATCGCCCAGCTTCAGTGCAATACCGCCTGCTGGCACCCCCAGAAAGATTTTGCCTGTCTCTTTTGCGGCCGCTTCATCTATCAACGACGTATTGACTATAAGCGCCCCTTCTGGCTTCAGCCTTGGGGTAAACCTGTTTAGCGAGGCGTTGTTCAAGATCACAAGCACGTCAGGGTAGCCCACAATCGGGGAGCCTATCTGCCCGCCGGAAATAACCACAGTGCAGTTTGCCGTGCCTCCTCTTACCTCGGCCCCGTAAGAAGGGAACCACGTAACGTTTTTCCCTTCATTCATCGCGGCCTGTGCAAGGAGCTTCCCGGCAAACAGAATCCCCTGCCCGCCGGAACCAGCCAGCAGCACCGCCCGCGTGTTGTCATTTGCCGCCTGTCCGCAGCGCGAGGATTCAGGAGACATCTTTTCCCTGATGTTTGTCCCTGAATATGCCCGTGGGGAAAACTTCCATTAATGGGCCTGAAATCCACTTGAGGGATTCGGACGGAGAGAGCTTCCAGTCTGTTGGGCATGGGGATAACACCTCAATCATGGAGAATCCCCTGCCGTCTATCTGATATTGAAGTGCCTGTTTTATAAGCTTCTTTGTTGCAGCCACGTTTTTGGGATTGTCTACTGAACTCCTTGCAATAAAGGCCGGGGCATCCAGAGCGGCCAGCAGCTCGCACACCTTAAGCGGATAACCGGCTGGTCCCGCCTGGCGGCCAAGAGGTGTTGTGGTGGTCTTCTGCCCAAGTATTGTAGTTGGGGCCATCTGCCCGCCGGTCATGCCGTATATGGCGTTATTTACAAATATTACGGTTATATTTTCTCCGCGGTTGGCGGCGTGAACTATTTCCGCTGTACCTATGGCAGCCAGATCCCCGTCGCCCTGGTAAGAGATCAAAATCCTGTCTGGCAGAACGCGTTTCAACCCGGTTGCCGCGGCTGGCGGCCTGCCGTGAGGGACCTCTATCATATCGAAATCGAAATAGTCGTAGGCGTAAACAGCGCACCCTACCGGGGCTATTCCGATAGCGCGCTCCCGGATGCCCAGTTCGTCCACGCACTCCGCCAAAATCCTGTGCAGGATGCTGTGGCCGCAGCCGGGGCAATAATGGAACCGTACGCCTTCTTTAAGGGCGCGCGGCCTTCCGAACACTTTTTTCAAATCAGCTGACTCCCGCAAGCCTAATTTGCCTTTTGCCGAGTGACTTGGCCTCATAAAGGGCCATATCCGCAGCGTATAAAAGACCTTTTTCATCCGTGGCGTCGCCTGGGAAGGACGCAACCCCCCCGCTTACGAAGACTTTGGTCCTGCCTGACAGATAGGACTCGGTTTCGATTCCGTCCTTCACTCTGGCGGCCTGCCTGAACGCCTCCTGCTTGGATGTGTTAGGAAGGATTATAACAAATTCCTCTCCTCCGTACCGTGCCACCAGGTCCACCTCCCTGGAAATGTTTTTCATTGCCGATGCCACGGTCCTTAGCACCTCATCTCCTGCCTGGTGGCCGAAGGTGTCGTTTATGTTCTTGAAATCGTCTATGTCGAATATGGAAATGGAAAAGGACTCGCCGTAGCGCCTGGCCCTTGCAATCTCGTGCGCAAGCGAGTCGTAAAAATGCCTGATATTGAAAAGGCCCGTCAGGGCGTCCGTTATGGCGAGGCGCTCGGATTCCTCATAAAGCCTCACCTTTTCCATGATAAGCGAAACATGGTTGCCTATCAGGTTTATAAGCGAGGCCATGTCGAACCCCAGGTCCGCCTCTGTGCGGCTGCCCATTACAAGCACCCCAACCTTATCAGGCCCGATTGAAAGAGGCTGGGCCACCAGGGTGGCGATGCCGTCCTTTTCAAAAAATTCGTAATTCCTCACTTCCGGCCCCTCAATAACGGTAAAGGGCTCGCCGGAGTCCATTATGCTCTGGTGGAATATATCCAGCGCGCCGGAATCGAGCCTGGCCCTCAGGTTCCTTGAAAGGCCGCGCATACCCCTTGCGGCAAACCCCTCCTTTTCCCTTACAACAGTCCAGCAGAAATCCATCCCGGTGACTAGCAGGATCTTGTCGTGGAGCACGTCAAAAAGTGATGCTATATTGGAATACAAAAAAACCGTGGAGATGGTATTTATCGCCATCAAAAGCCGGTTGCGCTTTATAAGCTCCTCTTCCAGGTTTACGTACTCCGTGATGTCCTGAAGCACCAGTCCGAAAGCTCTGGTCTGTTTTTCGCTTTCGCCGTTATGGTCCAGAGGATAAACCGTGGGCCTGTATATCCGGTTGCCAAGTTTTATCTGTTCCGGGGCGGTGACAGCCATGTTGCCTTTAAAGGCCTGTTCCATACCAGGCAGAAGAGGGGTGAGCCCCGGAACCGAGTTTGCCTTTGCGCCCATGAGGTCTTCCTTACCGGCGCTAAGGGCAAGCGCAATTGAGTCATTAAGGTCCAGAATCCGGCCGGACGAATTGAGCAGAAGCATCGGTTCCCGCACCAGATCCGGGCAGTGGGATTTTTGGGGGTGTTTAAAAAACCATTTAATATTCATTCAAGCCCCCGTTAACTCCAAAATTATCCCTTCCGGCAGCCCCGTGCCGCTTACGGTCAACTCCCGGAATCCTACAGCAACCATTATATTAATTGTAAGGCGGACACCGGGCATTATCAAGTCTGCCCGGTCTGCCGGAAGCCCTTTTATGCTGTCCCTTTCAGTGGGGGTGGTGCGGTCTATCATTCCATAAATTTCATGGAGCCTGTCCATATTTACCCTGTGGCCGTGCACAAGCCCGTGATTATAGGATTCCAGCGCAAGGTCCACCATGGCAAGCGTGCTTGCAGTGCCGCCGGTGAGCACGAACGCGCCTTTATCATAACTGCCGGTTTTGGATATTATCCGGGCTGATGCGTCTTCTATTGAGGCAATGGCCTTGGGGCAGGGAAACCCCGGCGGGGCGCACATACCGGCCAGCTTTACTACGCCAACAGGTATGCTGCCGCTTTTAACCAGTTTCCCGCCGCTCCAGATAATCCATTCCGTGCTGCCTCCTCCGATATCCAGTATCATAGCGGTTTTTATATCAAGAAACCCTGTAACGCCTTTGGCCGAAAGCCTGGCCTCTTCTTCAACGCAGATAACATCGATTTTAAATCCGGCCTCACGCCCAAGATATTCCATAATCTCCCGGCCGTTTACGGCCTCCCTGAGCGCGCTTGTGCCCACAGCCCTGAACCCCTCCAGCTGGAATCCGGACAATACTTCCATGTACTCTCGCAGGGCTTTTGCCGTAAGTTCAGCGTTTTCCCGGCTTATCCGGTTTCCCTCGGGAAACCCTTTCGCCAGCCGGGTGGTGCGCCTTTCATAACGCAGCCGCTTAATTTCGCCATCTTCCTTCCCGGCTATCAGCATGCGTACGGCGTTGGAACCTACGTCTATGGAGGCAAAAACCTTCATCGCGTATTATAACCGTGGATGTCTGTTCCGGCGAGTTCAAGACGTTATCTTAAGGTTGCATGTTATAATTTACCGTTATGCAGCGCATCCTGATCGTCGAGGACAGGGCCTCAACGGCCGAGATGCTGAAGGCAACACTTGAAGCCGAAGGCTTCAGCGTTGTCCATGCCGGCGACGCCACCCAGGCGTCAAAAAAGCTGAGGGAAGAAAAAATCGATCTGGTCCTTACGGACCTTAAACTGCCGGGCAAAAGCGGGATAGATGTTCTGAAGGCCTCCCGGGAGGACAGTTCGTTAAGGCCGGTGATAGTCATGACCGCATACGGCTCCGTTGAGGGCGCTGTGCAGGCGATGAAGCTTGGCGCCTACGATTTCATCACAAAACCTTTCGATACGGACCATCTGGTCTTATTAATAAAGAGGGCACTTGACAATCAGCGCCTGCTTGCCGAAAACATGCTGCTTAAAGAGGAAGTAAATCCGGGGGCGCTGCCTGTCATAGTGGGCAAAAGCCGTGCTTTGTCGGAAGTGGCCGAGCGTATAAAGAAGGTTGCACCCACAAAGAGCACCGTACTGCTGCTTGGTGAATCCGGCACCGGGAAGGAGCTTTTCGCCAGGGCCATCCACCATCTGTCGCCCCGGAAGGATTATCCGTTTGTGGCGATAAACTGCGCTGCCATTCCTGGGGAGCTTCTGGAATCGGAATTGTTCGGGTACGAAAAAGGGGCCTTTACCGGGGCCGAGCGCACCAAGCCGGGCAAGATGGAGCTTGCACATATGGGCACGGTTTTCTTTGATGAAGTGGGCGAGCTGGACCCCCAGCTTCAGGCCAAGCTGCTCCGCGTGCTCCAGGAGTCCGAGATAGAGCGGGTAGGAGGTACCCATTCCATAAAAATAGACGTAAGGGTGGTGGCCGCAAGCAATAAGGACCTGGAGTCCGAGGCTGCGGCCGGCAATTTCAGGGAGGACCTGTTTTACAGGCTGAACGTGTTTCCCCAAAGGATACCGCCGCTTCGAGACAGGGCCGAGGACATTCCACTTCTGGCCGAATATTTTGCCGGGAAGTACAGGGCCGAGCTGAAGAGCAGGGCCAGATCGTTTTCACCTGAGGCCATGGAAGCCCTTGTAAGCCACAGGTGGAAGGGAAATGTAAGGGAGCTGGAAAACACTGTGGAGCGGGCAATGATCCTGGCCGAGGGCGAGTTCATACTGCCGGAGCACCTTGGGCTTTCGGTTTGGCCAGCGCCGGATGCGGGAAAAGCCAAAAGCAATTTGCCGGAGCGTCCGGCTGTTGGACGGGCCCTTGAAGATGCCTCCAAACAGGCGCAGCGGGTGGCCGAGGCCGAGCTCATAAAAAGCACGCTGGAAGAGACCAGGGGGAATAAGACAAGGGCGGCTGAGGTGCTTAAAGTAAGCTACAAAACCCTGCTTACCAAAATAAAGGAATACGGTCTGGATAACAGGGGGTAACCGTCCCATGTTCATTGTCCCGCGCCGGAAGCTGAAAAAGGGCATAAAACCATGATAAAATACCCCGATGGGGTCTGTGGACATTCAATTGGGAACAGGCCGGTGGACCCCGAACTGCTAACAAGAAAAAAATAAACGGAGGCTGATTCGAAAGACCCATGTCAGGACATTCAAAATGGGCGCAGATCAAGCATAAGAAGGCCGCAACCGACGTAAAGAAGGGGAAGGCATTCTCCAAGCTGGCCAAGGAAATCTCGGTGGCCGCCAGGCTTGGTGGGGGAGACCCCGCGGGGAATGCGCGCCTTAAAACTGTTATTGAAAAGGCCAAAGAGATCAACATGCCCCAGGAGAACGTAAAGAGGGCCATCCTCAAGGGGACGGGTGAGCTGCCCGGTGCAAGCTATGAGGAAGTGACATACGAGGGCTACGGCCCTGGCGGCACCGCCATACTGATTGAAACGCTTACGGACAACAAAAACCGCACCGTCTCCGAACTGAGGCACCTGATGTCAAAAAACAACGGCGCCATGGGCGAGGCGGGGTGCGTTTCCTGGATATTCGAAAAACGCGGCTACATTCTTGTGGACAAAAGCAAGGCCGATGAGGATTCGGTTATGAGCGTTGCCCTGGACGCCGGGGCGCTGGATATGAAAAATGACCCGGCCGAGGAAAGCTACGAGATAGTGACCGCCCCCGAGGATTTTTCGGGCATTAAAGAGGCCCTTGTGAAGAATTCCATAGCGGTGGAAATGGCCGAGGTGACCATGCTCCCAAAAAACTACGTGCCGGTGGACAAGAACGCGGCCGCGCAGCTGGCCAGGCTTATCGATGCCCTCGAGGACAATGAAGACGTGCAGAACGTCTACTCGAATTCCGAAATGCCACAGGAGATCATGGACACGGCCTCGTGAACCATCATCTTTCTTTAAGGGCCACGTTCAGGCGCAAATTCTTTGCAGGGCTTTTTGTTACCGTGCCTGCGCTTGTAAGCGTTGTGGTGCTTATCTGGATTTTCAAGAGCATTGACGGGATACTGGGCCCGGTTTACGACAGGTTGTTTGGCAGGCATGTGGAGGGGATGGGGTTTATTTCCGCCATCGTCCTTATATTCATAGCAGGGACCGTCTCCACAAACGTTATTGGCAACAAGGTGATAAAGGCTGTTGAAAAATATCTTATGAACATACCTGTATTCAGAAGCGTTTACTCTCCTGTAAAATCGATAATGGACGCTTTTTCAAAATCATCCAGCTTTAAAAAATTCGTTATCGTACAGTATCCAAGGCCGGGCGTTTACGCATTCGGCTTTCTTACAAGGGAGGGCACAACAAGATGCTTCAGCGACGGCAGGACCGAGCCTTTGCAGGCGATATACATACCCACCAATAACCTTTACCTTGGAGAGGTGGCCCTTTTCAAGCCGGATGATGTCTTCTGCACGGATATAGCCGTGGAAGACGGAGTAAAGATAATCCTGTCCGGCGGCATTGCCACGCCGGATATGCTGAGGGAAGCGGTCCATTAATGAAAAAGAAGGGGGGCAGGCCGCTGTATTTTGCGGTGCTGGCCGGCGGGGCCGGGAAGAGGATGAAGTCTGCCCTGCCCAAGGTGCTGCATCCGGTACTTGGCGCCCCGATGATATCTTATCCGGTTAGTTCCGCTCTCTCTTTGAAACCGGCGCGTGTGGTGATTGTGGCCGGTAAATACCTTAACGAAATCAAAGGCGCGCTTGAGGCGCACCAGTTTGGTAAAAAAGCGGCTCTGCCGCTTGAGTTTGCATTCCAGGAAAAGCCGATGGGCACTGCTCATGCGGTGTCCTGCGCCATTAATGAATTTGGCCGGATAAATGGCAGTCTTGTGGTGTTGAATGGGGACTTTCCGCTTGTAAGGCCGGAGACGATAAAAAGGCTGGTGTCGTTGCACGCCAGGCAGGGTAACGCTCTTAGCATAGGAACTTTTTTGGCCTGCGAGCCCGGCGCATACGGAAGGATAAAAAGGGACCCTGAAGGCAGGCCGGTGCGGATAATTGAAAATTCGGAACTTCGGGAAGAGGATGCAGGCATAAACGAGGTAAACAGCGGGCTTTACGTGATTGAGCCTGCGGCCCTGAAGTTGTTGCCGATGATAAAACCGAACTCTAAAAACGGCGAATATTACATCACGGACCTGCTTGAGATTGTCCTTAAGGAAGGGCTGATGGCGGGTGCTTATGTTGCCGGGCCGGAAGAGGAACTTGCTGGTGTCAACACGCCTTCGGAACTTGGGCGGGCGGAGGCCGTGCTGAGGGCGGCGCTTGTAAAGGGCTTTGCATCAGATGGCGTGCGGTTTATCGATCCTTCCGCGGTATTTATTGATGCCAGGGTACGGATTGCGCCCGGCGCGGTCATTTATCCAAATGTTTACCTTGAAGGAAGCACGTCCATAGGCAAAGGCTGTGTTATTTATCCCAACGCCCGTATAGTGGACAGCGCCATCGGGGAAGGGTCTGTGATAAAGGATTCATCGGTGGTGGAGGCAGCCAGGGTAGGTGCGGGTGCCCGCGTAGGGCCGTTTGCCCATCTCAGGCCAGGCGCGGTTATAGGCCGGGGTGCGGCAATCGGCAATTTTGTGGAGATAAAAAATTCGCTTATAGGCCAGGGCACCAAGGCCATGCACCTCGCGTATATAGGGGACGCAGAAGTCGGCAAGGGGGTAAACGTGGGGGCGGGAACAATCACCTGCAATTATGACGGCATGAACAAGAACAAAACCGTAATCGGCAATGGCGTTTTCGTGGGCAGCGATTCGCAGCTGGTTGCCCCTGTAAAAGTTGGCAAAGGCTCTTACATTGCCGCCGGCTCCACAGTAACAAAGGATGTGCCGCCGGGCGCTCTGGCAATAAACAGGATGGAGCAGAAGAACGTAGAGGGCTGGGCCACAAGAAGAGAAAAAAAACTCGTTAAAAAGAAGGAAGGCAAATAAAGTCTATGGAGGCCTGGCTATAAAATGTGCGGGATTGTAGGCTACACTGGCAAAAGAAGCGCCGTACCCATTATCCTTGAAGGGCTTAAACTCCTCGAATACCGCGGGTACGACTCTGCTGGCGTGGCCTTCATGGAAGACAATGGGGTGAAGGTAGTCCGGTGTGCTGGCAAGATAAGGCAGCTGGAGGCCCTGATCTCACAAAATCCACAGCCGCGTTCCACCACGTCCATCGGGCATACAAGGTGGGCCACCCACGGGGGGCCGTCCGAAAGAAACGCCCATCCTCACCAGTCCGGCGGGACGGTGCTTGTCCACAACGGGATAATCGAAAATTATATACAGCTTAAAAAGGACCTGATGGCGGAGGGTTTCAACTTCAAATCCGAAACCGACACGGAGGTAATCTGCCACCTCATCTGCAAATACTCCCGCTCCCTGCCTTTTGAAAATGCCGTGCTTGAGGCTGTAAAGGAACTGAAGGGCGCGTACGCGCTGGCCGTAATGGACGAGAGCGAGCCGGGCAAAATAATAGGCGTGAAAAAAGACAGCCCGCTTGCCATAGGCGTGGGCCTTGATGAATATTTTATCGGTTCGGACGCCTCTGCCTTCCTGGCGCACACCAAAAAGGCCCTGTTTCTGGAGGACGGGGAAGCTGTTGTCATAACCCCGGAAGGGTACCGGCTGATCGGCCCGGGGGGCGTGCCGTCAAACAGAAAGCCCATGGTTCTGCAATGGATGCCCGGCATGGCGGGGAAAGACGGTTACAAGCATTACATGCTGAAGGAGATTCACGAGCAGCCGCATGCCATCGCGGACACCATCAGGGGGCGCATAGAGCCAGAAAAAGGAGAGGTGGCAACGTCCTTTTTCGGGATGCCCGAAGGGCTCCTGGAATCCAGGAAAAAGGTGATGATAGCCGCATGCGGCACATCCTGGCACGCCGGCCTGGCGGCAAGATACATGATAGAGCCGCTGGCATCCGTGCCGGTTGAGGTGGACATTGCCTCGGAGTATAGGTACAGAAGCCCGGTAATAAGACCGGATGACCTGTTTATATCAGTTACCCAATCCGGCGAAACGGCCGATACGCTTGCCGCACAGAAACTGGCGAAGCAGAGCGGAGCGTTTACCCTTTCGATAACAAACGTTACCGGCAGCACTGCGGCCAGAGGCGCAGACGCGGTTTTTTTTACAAGAAGCGGACCGGAGATCGGGGTGGCCTCTACCAAAACGTTTAGCGCACAGCTTGCCGCAATGTACCTGCTTTCCATATCATTTGCGCGGGCCTTGAATAAGATCACCGCTGAAGAATCCGGCGCCATGCTTCAGGAACTGATGTGCATACCCGACAAGATCGAGCGGATACTTAATCAGAAGGCCCAACTGGAAGAGATGGGTAAAAAGTTTATAAAGAAGGACCATTTCCTGTTCCTTGGCAGGGGGATAAATTATCCGGTGGCTCTGGAAGGTGCGCTTAAATTGAAGGAGATATCCTACATACATGCCGAAGGTTATGCCGCCGGGGAGATGAAGCACGGCCCCATAGCCCTCATAGACAAGGACATGCCGGTGCTTTTTCTGATCCCCGCACATGGGGCGCTTAAGGAGAAGGCCCTCTCCAATCTGGAAGAGGTAAAAAGCAGAAACGCAGATATCCTGATAGTAACTGATTCCGAAGATGCGCGGGAGTTCGGGGCCGCCCCGGAAAACGTATTCTGCGTTCCTGGAACCAATCCGTATCTTTTGCCTATACTGATGGCCATTCCCCTGCAATTGCTTGCCTACTATATAGGCGTGCACAGGGGTTGCGATGTGGACCAGCCAAGAAACCTGGCCAAAAGCGTAACTGTGGAATAATGATGGCTTTGATGTAAAGTGCCGATGAAATTTGAATTAAATATGAACCCTTGTTTAAAAGAGTTTGCCTGTTTTTTAAAAAGTGGAAAAAAATCAAAGAATTATGTTAATTTAATATCACGCGCCCATGTCAAAAAATCTGACATCTGAGCTCAACCCTGGGCAAAAAGAAGCCGTCCTGCACACCAAAGGGCCTCTTATGGTATTGGCCGGCGCGGGGAGCGGCAAAACAAGGATCATAACCTGCAGGTTTGCAAACCTGGTTAAAAAGGCTTCTCCCTGTTCGGTTCTGGCTGTCACGTATACTAATAGGGCAGCCGATGAGATGAGGTCCGGGATAGCCGGCCAGGTAGGCAAGGACCTTAAACAGTGCTGGATTGGCACATTCCATTCACAATGCGTCCGCATCCTCCGCAAGGAGATATCCGCGCTGGGCTACTCGCCGGATTTTTCCATTTATGACGACGAGGACCAGCTTAACCTCATCAGGCACATCCTTAAGGACCTGAACCTTTACGAGGCACTCTATAAAGGAGTGCTCTCGAAAATAAGCAACCTTAAATCGTCACTGATAGAGCCGAAGGAATTCGTGGCTAAATCCGACGGGTTTGGTTTTGAGGAGCGGCTGGCCAAGGTTTACATGAGATACCAGGACGAACTCCGTAAGAGTAACGCTCTGGACTTTGATGATCTTGTAATGCTTGTGATAAAGCTGTTTGAAAACGAGCCTGCGGTGCTGGACCGCTACCGCAAGATGTTTGAGCATATACTGGTAGATGAGTTCCAGGACACCAACCCCGCGCAATACAAACTGCTTAAGCTGCTGGCCAGGCCCCAGGGCAATATCTGCGTGGCCGGTGACGACGACCAGAGCATATGCAGGCTGCGTGGAGGCGAGCTTAACAATATGCTTAATTTCGAAAATGATTTCCCGGGCGCAAAAGTAATAAGGCTGGACCAGAGCTACCGCTGCACCCAGAAGATACTGGACGTTTCCGGCGGCATCGTGAGCAAGAATTCAAAGCGGATGGGAAAAGACCTGCAGGCCAAAAACGGGCAGGGCGAGGACATCTGCTTCTTCTGGCTGAATTCCGAGGAGGAAGAGGCCAGGCATATAGCAAGGATGATCCGCGAGTTCTTCCTCAAAAACACTTACGGCTACGGCGATTTTGCCGTCCTGTACAGGATAAACAGCCAGTCGCGCGCGCTTGAAGACAGGTTCCAGTCCGAGGGTATACCGTTCAAGGTGATGGGCGGGGTAAGCTTCTATCAGCGTAAGGAGATAAAGGACCTTGCCGGTTATCTCAAGCTGGTTGTAAACAAGGATGATAACGTAGCCCTCAGGAGGATAATAAATTGCCCGCCCAGGGGCATAGGGGCCTCTACCCTGTCAAAGGTGGAACAGAACGCCAAGAAAAAGAGCCTGAGCCTGTATGCCTCCATAAAGGGGCTTCTGAAGGCAAACGGGCTTATGGTAACAATGAAGGAAAAGCTGGAATCCTTCATATCGCTTATGGAAGGCCTGTCTTCCAGGCGTTACAAGGACGCGGCGGAGCTCCTGAAGGCCATAGTGGAGAGCACCGGTTACATGACAGACCTGGACGAGCCCAGGGCTGAAAACGTAAAAGAGTTTATCGCGTCAGCTGCCGGCAAGGACGTAAAGGAGTTTGCGGACAAACTGTCCCTTGCATCAGGCTCCGAGGAAAGCTCCGCGGAAGGGCACGTTCGGCTTATTACGCTTCACTGCGCCAAGGGGCTTGAATTCCCCGTGGTGTTTGTGGCCGGGATGGAAGAGGGGCTTCTTCCGTACTTTAAGGCCAAGGCGCCGGAGGAACTGGCTGAGGAAAGAAGGCTTCTCTATGTCGGCATGACCAGGGCGAGGGACATACTGATTCTCACTGGCGCAAGGAAGAGAAGGCTATTTGACAAGCTGAAGGAACAGAAGCCCTCCCGTTTCCTTCAGGATATACCCAAGAGTTGTTATAAAACGATAGAGAAAGCACCTCCGCAGGCGGCCCGAAAGGAAGAGGTGTTCAGGCCCGCCCCGGCGCCGCTGCCCTATGTTACCGGCACGCGGGTGAAGCATTCAAAGTGGGGGGTTGGCATTGTAAGGGATTGCTATGGCGAAGGCGACGACGCCAAGGTCACGGTCAATTTCCCCAGCATAGGGCTTAAAAAACTGAATCTTAAATTCGCGCATCTGGAAAAAATACACTGACAACCAGCAGGAAGGCAGACCGATGGGCATAAAAATAAAAGACGTAGAAAAGGTAGCGAGGCTTTCAAGGCTGGCCCTTACGGCCGGGGAACTTGAAACGTACAGCGCCCAGCTTGCTGGAATACTTGAATACGTGAACAAGCTAAATGAGGCAGACACAAAGGATGTGCCGCCTACGTCGCACGTTTTGGACCTTTCCAATGTAACCAGGCCAGACAAGAATGCCACTTCCATGCCAAACGAGGAGGCGCTTGCAAACGCCCCCGATCCTAAAGACGGTTTTTACCGAGTACCCAAGATAATAGAGTAAAAAATGCTCAGGTGTTTTCTTAAAGCAAAACTGCATATGGCCCGCGTTACGGAATCCAATCTGCATTACGAGGGCAGCATAACTATAGATTCCGCCCTGCTGGACAAAACCGGCATAATGCCTTATGAGCAGGTGCATGTCAGTAATCTCTCAAACGGTGAGCGGTTCGAGACATACGTCATTCCCGGCGGACCCGGCGAAATTTGTCTGAACGGGCCTACCGCGCGCAAAGGGCTGGTGGGAGACCGGGTGATAATTTTCAGCTACGTGTACCTCTCAGAGGGCGAGCTGGCCGGTTTCAAGCCTGTTATCGTCAAAGTGGACGAATCCAACCGGCCTCTCTAAAAAAAACAAAACCCAAAAACATAAGGAGACCCCGATGCTTAAAAGAACACCGGCCCTTACAGGTATATTCATCGCAGCCTTCTTTTTAATGACCGCGATTGCCCCTGCCGCCCAGAAATCCCGGCCCGTTGCTCCCGTTAATAACTCCCAGGCCAAATTGGTCAGGGAGATGGGTGTGCCCATATATCCAGGCGCAAAATATCTGGAGCATCTTGGCGCGCTCAGCCAGCCGGGGCAGAAGATGTATGTATTTGAGTCCTTGGACAAGCCGGCCAAGGTGGCCATTTATTACAAAAGAAGGCTCAGGAAAAAACTAATCCGGCAAAAAAACGGAAAAAATTTCATGTACTACATAATTGTCCGGGGCACTCCAAAAGCACCGCAAAACTATATTACGATAGAGCGGAATGTCTACGGCGGGAAGGCCCTCTCTATAATAACCGTTGTGAAGCGGACAAAGCTGAAGAAAGCCAAGAAATAGCGGCTGCCCCGCTTAAGGGGCAATACGCCTTGCAAATATGAAGTCCTCCGTTTCGGCCACGGGCCTGTACTTGCTATTGAGGTACTGAACCACCTCCGGCGCATAAACGGTCTCCGGGATTTTGTCCACCCGGTATGTCGTTTTATCATAAACAAGGAATTCGGGCCTGTTCTTCTCCAGGTCCAAGATGAGTTCCGCCCGCTGTGTCGTGGTGGCCGCGTTAAACGCTATCACGTGCTTGACGGGACAATCTAGATTGAACAGGAAATAAAATGCGGCGTCGTTGGGGAAGAAGTAGACCTTGTCGCCGGGTTTCAGGTTCTGCCGGAGGAAATCCTGCACCTCCGAAATCGATTCGGCAAGCCCTCTGTCCCATCTGCTGTTGCCCGCACGGGCTATTTCGTTTAACGTGTACCCGCCCCCAACGGAAAATCTGCTGTCATTGAAAACAGATTTGGCGGATTCTTCCGCCATGCTTACAAACCAAGGTCTGGACATAAGTAACCCCATGGACGCCAACAGCACGGCCAGCATCACGCCGCCAGCGGCCTTCCTGTACCCCGGCGCGCCCCATGAAATACGGCACACCGCATCATCTATGAAAAGAAATGCCAGCAGAAAGGCAGGGTGCGCGGCATTTAAAACATGCAGGAAGTCGGACCTGCCAAGGGCGGAACGGTAAAGCAAGGCACCGAATACCAGCATGGAAGTTATCAGGATATGCCGCTTATTGAAACCTAGGACCAGAAAAGGCAACAGGCAAACGGCTGTGAGGGCGTATATAAGTATCGCCCAGAACGCAAGCAGCCCGCCTGAAAATGGATGGCGCACAAAATTGACGAAATCGGTGAACGGGATATCCCCGAAGCCGATTGCAAAGAGCCTTGGGAAAAGGGTTATGGCGCCGAAAAAAGTGCCAAGGCCTCCGTTTGCGGAAAAATACGCGAGCATTGGAGCAACAGATACAACCGTAAAAAGCGCAAACCATCCCGCTGCGGCCAGGCTGCCACGGCCAGAACCGCCGGCGCGGCGGTCCTTTATGAAAGAAAGCGCAAACGCGGCTGCCACGGCCAGAACGGAACAGATGCCTGCCTCCTGGCTGAAAAGCAGGCTTTGGCCTGCAACCAGCCCGGCAAGAAACGGGAATATTTTTTTGCCGGATTCAATATAGATATAGGCCAGCAAAATCGGGAGCAATCCAAGGGTAAAGCGCAGGAAAGTTCTGTTTACGGAAAACGGGTCGAACGAGAAGAATATAATAAATGTCATCAAGGATGCAAAAATGAAGACCGTCCTGGTCCTTACTGTCTTGTGCAAAAAAACTATGGTTATGGCGTACGCGGCAAAATCAAGAAAGAACGTGTACACCCTGGGCATGATTACGGAGGGGCCGGTCAGCTTCATCAGCCATGCAACCGGATACAGCAGCATCGGGCCATACGGAGAGAGAAAGTCCCTGCCGTAAACCCGTCCCTTAAGTATCTGCTGCGCCCATGCCAGCACCACGCCTTCTTCCCCTTGAAAGCGCCAATTGGTGAATTGCCAGTTGTTAATCGGGCTGTGATAGAAAATGATCAGTTTGAAATAGAAAAAATAGATGACTATCATGGCCGGCAGGGCAAGCCGCCAGAACCAGCGGTGTTCCCCGTGCGCGCCAAAAACATCCGGCCCGCCGCTTTCCTTTTCTTCTAAAATCCTGGCAAGGCCCGCCCGCCTGCCGGTGTTTGCCCATAGCAGCCAGAATGCACATGAAAACAGGACGGGAAAGCCAAAAACCGAGACATACGTCAAAACATCCTTTGTTTTGGAATAGCCCCTGAGCGTAGTTGCGCTGGCTATCCCCAGCCTCCTTGCCTCTTCAAGGCTGCCTGACGGATTAATCCCCATAGAATTAAAGGCATATGCCGCAGCAAGGCCAAATATGAAACCGGCAAAAAGGACCACCAGATTGCTTAAATACAGCTTTTCAGAATAAGACCCATCACCGCTTTTTTGTCTGTCCGGACCACCCGCCTCTTTCATTTGCCGAATAACTTTCCTATCAATAGCCCCAACAGGGTATGTCTGGCGGAGATGGCCCCTTGCGGGCACACCTCCAGGCAGCAGTAACATCTTATGCATTTTTCGTAGTCAAAGGAAAGCCTGCGCCCTTTTTTCTCAAGTGCGTGGGCCGGGCAGTATTTCCAGCATTCGCCGCAAAGTTTGCAGAGGCCCGGGTCCTCAACAGGCTGCTTGACAAGGTGTTTCCGTAAAAATCCCTTCATCGGCCCAGGGCCAAAAACAAGCCCCTCCGGATCCGGGAACTTGAAATCAGCCGCCAGTAAAGTGTCCGCCGTGACATCTCCGGTTACAATGAAATTTTCGGGGGCAAGCCCTGCCTCCTTTGCGGCCTTGCAGGTAGGGACAATTTCTGGGTCCAGCCCAAGCATTGTTGATATGGCCCAGTCCAGGCGGACGGCATCTCTGGAGGCCAGAAGCACCCCCAACTGGCGCGGCGTGCCGCTTCTGCCCGGGCCATGCCCTTCCATTGCCATTATCCCGTCAACAAGCGTGGCCGCCGGCGAGATTGCCTTGTAAATTTCCAGCAGCAACATGGCGAACATCTGCCTGTCCACGCCGGTGCGGAAGTGCCATTGAGGCTTCTTCATCCCCACTACGCAGCCAAACAGGTTTTTCACACCGGCCGTAAGCGTCATCTGCGCATGGGTTTTCAGCTTCGGCAGATTTATTACAAGCCCGGCCTCAAGCGCCTCTCTGGCAAGCTCCAGCTTTTTAAACGGCCCGTCAGAAACTACCTCTGCTGACGTCTTGAATTGGCGGAAATCCACATCCAGGCCGCTCAGTGCCTCCTTGAGGCCTGTTGTGCTGATTACCCTTTCAAAGGAGCCGATGGCCGGGCTGTCCGAGATGGTTACCCTGCCGCCCTTTGAAAGCACGTATCCTGCCGCGGCCCTCACAATAAGGGGATGTGTTGCAATGGCTGTTTGGGGGGCAGCCGGGGCAAGGAGGTTTGGTTTTAAAATCACATTCATTCCGGGCGTTATACGGCCGGCAAGCGTGCCTTCCAGCAGCTCGAATACAACCGGTTCCAGCCGGTCGTAATCGTAAGATGCTTTTCTTATGTAAACCGCCTCTGGCATCTATTTGCGCCTGAACATCTTTTCAAGGTCCACTTTGCCCAGCTTGATAAGCGTGGGCCTTCCATGCGGGCAATGATACGGGTCCTCACAGGAAAACAGGTTTTCAAGGAGCCTATCAAGTTCCACGCTAGAAAGCTCTTCGGCGCCGCGGACGGAACTGTGGCAGGCAAGCCTGGCCGCAACGGCCTTCTTCATCTCCGGCTCCGCGCTGCCCATCTCGTTTATTTCATGAGCAAGGTCTGACAAGATACTGCACCACTCGGAAGCTGAAAGCGGCGAGCCAGCTAGGCTGGCGGGAACGGCCCGCAGAAGCACGCTGCCAGCGCCGAAGTCCTCGGCCTCGATGTCCAGTTCGTTTAGAAGCGGCAGGTTCGTCGTGATCACGGAGTATTCATGCGGGGCAAGCCCTATCCGAAGCGGAAATAGGAGATTGCCAGGCGCATTTGGACCGCTTTTTAACAGCTTCTCATAAAGCACGCGTTCATGGCAGGCGTGCCGGTCTATAATCGTAACGCCGTCGCCCTCGGACCACGCTGAAAAAGCCCCGCCCAGATGGATATATCCGCACTGCATCTTTTTTTCAGGCATAAGTGGCAATGCAGCTGGCGCTTCGGACGCCTTAAGATAATCAGCACCTGCATTGCCTGTGGTCTGAAAGCCGGAAGTCCCCGGTTGGCCGCTTCCGGGCGAAGACGGTATCCATACTGCTTCCCGCGGCCTTACGATAACCGTGGAGGAAGCGCCTGAAGCAAGCGCGTCCCTGGCAGACCGCATTAAAAACCTGTACGCCGCGTCCTTGTCCCTGAAGCGTATCTCCTCTTTCCTTGGGTGCACGTTTACATCTATGAGGGCCGGGTCCACCGAAAGGAAGATAAAAAAGACCGGGTGCTTTCCGGATGGCAGCCCGGCATGCGCTGCATATACCGCGTAAGTAAGCGAGTTGTCTTTTACCGGCCTTCCATTTATGAAAAGTAACTGGCCGGAGCGGCTTGCCCGCCAGTTGCCCTCTTTGGACAAAAAAAGCCTTAGTGAAATCCCCTTTGTTTTTGCCTGCAGGTCGTGAAGCCCATCAAGAAATTCCGCGCCGTATATCTGTGCCAGCCTTTCCCTTTCATCGGCGGCCGGGGGGAAAGCCATATTCTCCTTACCATCGGCAAACACGGTAAAACCTATTGCCGGATGCGCCATGGCGTATTTTGTCGTTATGTCCAGCATCCTGGCGTTCTCGGCGGTATCGGATTTCAGGAAATTCTTTCTGGCCGGAGTGTTGAAAAAAAGGTCATTTACCTCTATGGCGGTGCCCGATGCAGCGGATGGCCTGGTGGATATCACCCGCCCGCCTTCGGCCTCTATGCTTACGCCCTCGCCGGAGCCCCGCAGGGCGGTATCCAGCCTGAACCGGCTTACAAGCGCAATTGATGGCAGCGCCTCTCCCCTGAAGCCAAGCGTTCTGATGCAATCCAGTTCCTCCGAGTCTGATATCTTGCTTGTGGCGTGTCTTTCCAGGCTCAGGAGGGCATCTTCCGGGGCCATGCCGCAGCCGTCGTCCCAGACCCTGAGAAGCCGTTTCCCGCCGCCGGAGATGTCCACCCTTATGCGGGTGGCCCCGGCATCTATGGAGTTTTCCAGGAGTTCTTTAAGCGCTGAGACAGGCCGCTCTATGACCTCTCCGGCCCTGAGCCTGTCTCTTATCTCCAACGGAAGCACCCTGATTGAAGGCATCTGACATTTTAACCGATTACGCTATGGGCGCGGCAATTCCAATCAGGCCGCCAGGCAAAAAAGGTCCAAAAAATTAATAAGATTAATTGAATGGAAAAAGCCCAGACGCTTTTAAACTATTTCAAAACTGATACAATTGCATAAGGATTTTTATAAGGAGGTGCGATATGGCTGCAAGGGCATATGAGTACATCATAATAGGCGGCGGATTGGCAGGGGCATCGGCCGTGGCGGGCATTAGGGAACTAGACAAAAACGGCCCTGTCCTCCTTGCCGGGGCGGAGCAGCACCTTCCATACGACCGGCCTCCGCTTACAAAAAAGCTGTGGTTCGGCAAGAAAAAAGTTGAGGATATATTCATAAAGGACCGGAAGTATTATGACGACAACGGCGTGGTACTGCTTACAGGCAGAAAAATCGTTTCTATGAATGCACGGGAAAAAACGGTGATGGATGAAAAGGGCGAAAGCCATTTATACAAAAAACTCCTGATAGCCACGGGCGGCATCCCGCGAAGGCTTTCCATCCCTGGTGGTGAACTGGAGGGCGTGTGCTACTTCAGGACTCTGGACGATTACCTTTCCACAAGGCAAAAGAGCGTGCAGGGGGCAAGCGCAACGGTGATCGGCGGAGGGTTTATCGGCTCGGAGATTGCTGCCGCTCTCTCCGTTAACGGCGTGAATGTGACCATGCTTTTCCCTGGTGATTATATTGTGGACCGGGTGTTTCCAGATTACCTTGGCAATGCCGTGCAGCAGGAATTCATGAACCGCGGAGTAAACATAATAAACAGGGATACTCCCGCATCGATTGAGAGAAAAGGCAAAAGTTTTGCGGTACGCACCGGCAAGGGCAGGCTCATAAATTCTGAAATCGTAATTGCCGGTATCGGGATAACACCCGAGGCCGGTTTGGCCGAAAGCGCATCCCTGGGCATCGAAAACGGAATTGTGGTTAATGAATACCTGGAAACCTCCAGCCCGGGCATATACGCTGCCGGAGATATCGCCAATTTCCCTTACACGGCCCTTGGCAAAAGGGTGCGCCTGGAGCACTGGGACAACGCGCTTAACCAGGGAAAACAGGCCGGCAGAAATATGGCTGGCGCGCACGAGCGGTACGATTACATGCCGTACTTCTTCTCCGACCTGTTCGAGTTTGGGTATGAGGCCGTAGGCGATGTGGACGCCAGGCTTGAAACATACGCTGACTGGACAAAGGAGAACGAAACCGGCACTGTTTATTACCTTGAAGACGGCAGGGTGCGCGGGGCGATGATGTGCGGCATATGGGAAAAGGTGGGCCAGGCTCGGGAACTGATTAAAAAAGCAGAGCATGTGGACCGGTTAAGCTTAAGCGGGGCCATCAGATAGTTTTTTAATCAGAGCTTCCGCAAGCCGCGCTGCTTCTTCAACAGACAGGCGCCCGGTGTCTATGGTCAACTCCGGGTTTTCGGGTTCCTCGTAGGGGACATTAATGCCGGGCACCGGCCAGCCCTGCTTTGCTTTATCATAAATGCCAACGGGCGCGGAGTGCGCCCCCGCCCGGCCCCTCTCCCTCTGCATGCATAACTCAACAGGGCAGTAAAGGTATACTTCCGCAAAATTGGGTATGTTGCGCCTGGCAAGCTCCCGCCACCTGCGCAGGTTGCCGGTTGCATCTATAATCACGCCGTGCCCCAGTGACGATATTTTCCGGGCGGCAAAAACCAGACTGCCGTAAATCACCTCCCTTTCCGCTTCGGAATAGGATGGGGCAGGGGTGGCAAACTTGCGCATCTCGTCCATCCGCAGTATCACCAGCTCCGGGAATTTCCTTTTAAGCTCCTCCGCGACGGAGCTTTTGCCGCTGCCGGGCAGCCCGGTTATCCACACTGCAAAACCCATAAACAGAGTGTAGCAAAAATCCAGATAGAGAACGATTCCGGGCAAGCCGGAATGACTGAAGCTATTGCGGTTTTTTAATCCGGAGCGTGCGCAGCCTGGCCAGGTCTTCCTGGTAGCCGTAAATGTGCGCGCCGGCGCTGTAAGCGTACATTGGGCCGTTTTGAAGCCCGGCCTCCTGGGCGGCGTATTGCTTTAAAAGCTCTATACCGCCAAGGTTTGTGGGGAATCCGGCCCACAGGTCCCACGACCGGAAATAGCAGGAGACGGTTAGCACAAGATTATTCACTTCAGATGGCACGGCCTTGAAGTCCAGCAGCCGTAAACAAGGCGGGTCCAGCTTGCCGTCATTTCCGATGCAAACGTCCAGGTCTGTTGGGGCTCCTATCTCTACAACTGCCTGATTGGTTAGCGGGGTTTCCTTTAGCATCTCAATAACGCGCTCAAACTGTGTGCCCCCTTTAGGCATCGGGTTATGTATCCTGGAGGAGTACCTGTATGTCTCGTTCTCCGCAAGCTGCGGGTCCATAAGGTAATTTGCGAAATAGTCCTCGATGTAATCCATTGAGGTGGGCGCAGGGATGGATGAGCCCGGCGGCATCACCGGCACCATGTCTTCCCAGGGGCGTTCTATGTGCACCGCCATGGAGGGGTACTGGAGCCTGTACTGCTCGTTTTCAAAAGAGCCCTTCTGTATCTTCTGCTCGTAGGCCCTGTCGAACAGGTTATATACAAGCTGGAACCATGCGTCCGGTATCGTCTTGGCGCTTATGCAAAAGGGCATTAAATCCATGGGAGATTTAGTTTAACAAAAACGGGGCTGATAGATAAAACTACTCCTCGTCGCCAAGCGGGTTGGCCTTGTCGTATACCTCCATCAGATGGGCAAGGTCCAGGTGGGTATACCTCTGGGTTGTGGAGAGGCTGGAATGGCCAAGCAGCTCCTGTATCACTCTCAAATCCGCGCCGGATTGCAGCAGGTGCGAGGCAAACGTGTGCCTTAATGTATGCGGGGAGGCCCTTTTGCCCAGCAGCGATTTCCGCGCGTTTTCCACCACGGCGCGCCTAACCGCCCGCTCCGTAAGCCTGCCGCCCAGCCTGTTTATGAAAAGCGGCGTGCTGGTATCCCGCGCCGGGGGATTTTTGGTCTTGCGCGTGCCGGCCCTAACCTTATATCGCGCATTCATGTACAGCTTGATCGCCGCAAGCGCCTTGCCGCCCACGGGCACGATCCTCTCTTTTTTCCCCTTGCCGCGCACTTTCACAAGCCCCTCGCTGAAATTGAGGTCGTCAATATCCAGCGTGGAAACCTCGCTGACGCGCAGGCCGCTGGAATAGAGCAGTTCCAGCACGGCCCTGTCCCTTACCGGCTTGAAGTTACCCCCTTCCGGGCTTTCAACAAGCCCGAACGCCTCGTCCACGGTAAGGTAGGAGGGCAGTTTTTTCTCCAGCTTCGGAAGCGGGACCAGCTTGGCCGGATTGGCCTCCAGGTAGCGTTCCCGCACAAGGAATTTGAAGAATGCCCGTATGGATGAAAGCTCGCGGGCAACGGAGCTTTTCTTTGCCCCCTTTGTTATTTTGGACGCCACGAATGCCCTTACTTCCGAAAGGGTGACGTCCTTTGGCTCTATCTTCCACAGGTTGAAGAATGCCTCCAGGTCGCCTTCATATGCCCGCAGGGTGTGCGCGGACGCGCCCTTCTGCACCTCAAGATACCTGAGGAATTTCTTTATAAGCTCCGCGCTTTTTTCGTGCAACTGCCAGCCCTTTTTTTAATGTTCAAAGCTTTTTGAAATTTCCCTTTATTTCCGGGGGCTTAAACGCCGCCTCCGTTCAATCTGTTCAAAGCCGCCTGGAATTTCCCCCGGGCCCGCTTGCCCCGGCCTTCAATACAATAAAACAGCCGCGCATGACATTGTCAATGGCAGCGGTGTCATGGTTTGGGTGTTGAATAGACCTCCATAAAATTCTGAAAAGAAGATGATTACAAATGATGGTTACGTTCTCAGGCACGTGAAAGCAGATGAAGAGTACACCTGGTACCCCTCACCTCAATATATCCTTGGCGGGATGCGGTGTTCCCCTTCTTAATAACACTTTTGGCCGGATCGCTACGGATGTAAAATACGTCGCGAAGTCCACATTTTTTAAAGATGTTATAATTGTGCAAGTTTCAATTTGAAATTATTAAGTATTCGATTTAGAAGACCGGCACCGGTGGAAATTGGTTTTAGGGGGGAGTTGCCATGTTCTCATCCATGCCACAGCGCTCGCATAGCCTGTCAATTATCAGTTTTATAAGTGTCCTGCTTCTTATTTTTCTTATTGTGCCAATAGCTGAAGGTGCGGAATGCAATTGGGGCGGCACATCGACCCCTCAAGATGTTTTTGCCGCTTCGTGCCGGCAACAGGGCGGCGAGGTGGGCCCGGACGGCTGTACATGTAACAGTCCCGGCAGCGGGAGTAGCGGGAGTGTAAGTGGTGGCGGACTAACCCCTCAAGGGCAATTGATGTTGCAGGGGGGCCTCATGCTTGGTACATTACTCGGGCAGCAGCTCCATAAAGCGCTGTTTGGCGATCCTCAGGCAGAAGCTGCCGCAAAGGCAGCCGAAGCGGCCAGGCTACAGGCAGAGCTAGCCCGGCAAAAGGCAGCCGAAGAAGTTGCCCGGCAAAAGGCAGAGGACATTAAAAATAAGCTGCTTGGTGAAATGCAGGGTGTAGAGAAAGAGCCAGAACTGCAAATGATGAACGACGATAACCTTGGCGACCCAGCTGGGATTAACCTGAATGCAACGCCGCAACTGCTTTCTGCCCAGGGAGAGGCATATCTGTCCGGCTTTCCGGTCGGGCTAAGTCTTGACGGGTTGAAACCGGTCATCCCTGACGTGACCGCTTCGGATTACATGGATAATGCCTATCAATTCCTGCTGGATAAGGCCCGCGGCTATCTATCCAGCGGGGCTTCGAAAGCCGCAATCGATGCGGAGGGGTGGGCCGAAGTCGAAACCGGCCCCCAAGGCATGTTCATGGCGCTTATGATCAACACTACAAAATTGCCCGGCACCATTTTCCCCAAGATACTCGATGCGGCAAACGGCGATTCTGACGCGGCAAACGGGCTCACCGTCCAGTCTGTCAACCGGCTATATGATTTCGGCACTTCCGTAAACAAGGGGGTTTCCAAGGGCGCCTGGGCCACAGCCGAGGACGCGGCCGAGGATAGTGCCAACGGAGCGGTTAAAGGGCTTGTCACCTCCTTTATACCCGACAATGAAGACACCCTGAAGCAGGCTGCGGGGACCGCCCCCAAGCTGTCTGAAGACCTTACCAAGATCGTCAAAGGCTGGACTTCAACTCCGGAGGCCGGAGAATGAAGCGCGCATTTCAAATAGCAGTATTGGTGTTATCAGCGCTGCTCCCCGGAATGGCTTTGGCCGCTCAGGCCCAAACGCCCAGTGTGAAATTGGAAAAGCTCCTTAATCCGGACGTTGCCAGGACGGCTAAGCTGGGGGCGCTTGTAAACTGCGTTGCAGTCACACCGGATGGAATTGCCGTGGTGGGCGATGCGGACCGGCTTTGGCTGGTGGGCGCGTCAGGCGCTCGCGCCACTGGCGTCCGGGGCCTCTCCTCTTTCGCTTTTACGTCGCAGGGATTACTTATCGGCGTTCGGGGACGCGATCTTGTCTATCTGGATGCGGACGGAACGCTGAAGACTTTTTTCGGCCTGCCGGGAGAAGAGATGAGCATAGTCCCCGGTCAGGGGGACACTTTACTGCTCTATGGGCCGGAAGGAAAAGATAGCTGGGGCCTTTATATAATCCATCCCGGTCGGCGAGTATCGAAACTTCTTAAATCGCCCAAGCCCATAACCGGCGCCGCCATGGCGGGC
This sequence comes from Nitrospirota bacterium, assembly GCA_021813405.1. GTDB lineage: Bacteria > Nitrospirota > Thermodesulfovibrionia > Thermodesulfovibrionales > JdFR-88 > JAKAKS01. Next base: position 34,414 of record JAKAKS010000039.1, on the reverse strand, counting down.
AACCGGGTGCTGCTTGTGGCCGGTGGCGCACTTTATGAGGTTCTGAAGGGCAAACTGCTACTGGTAGCTGGCGAGCCGGGTGGCGCTTTCGTCTCAGTAGCGGCCGAACCGGCAGGTAGTCTGGTTTTCGTATCCGATGGCAAACGCATATTCGGGATTCAAGGAAACCAAGTCATGCCGCTGGCTGGAGATATCGGGGGTATACTTCGCTGGCAGGGCGGCGGCCTTCTGATCTTCGATCCCGGCCGGGATATGCTGCTGCGTTTGGTGGCGCAGTGAAAAGAACACAATTAAATTAAGATAAGCCGATCGTGAGGGGAGATAAAATGAAAGCAAAACTGTTCGCACTATTAGTACTCGCCGCCGTTACTATCCTGCCGTCCTGCGCGACGGCACCGCCTTTATTCAGCGCGACCAATCATGGCGATCTCGCTCAAGTGCAAAAATTAATTGACCAGGGTGCCGATGTAAATGCCATGGATAACAAAGGCCATACGCTGCTCCGATGGTCTGCTGGCGGCAATTATGTGCAAATTACTAAACTGCTGCTTGATTACGGCGCCAACGTGAATGCAAAATCCAGCGATGGCTGCACGGCGCTGGCTATAGCCGCAAGTGACGGCCATGTAGAAATTGTTAGATTGCTGCTCGCTCGCGGTGCCGACCCAAGCATTAGCTGCAACGACGGCTCGACCCCTCGAAGCTACGCAATCAGGTATGATCAGATGGATGTCGTTGCCGTACTTGATGACCCGACATTATTGGCTCAGGGGCAGATGGCTAGGGCGAGGATGCAAGTCAAGCCGCTGGGCATAGACCCGGCCCGATTCGATACTGTCGTAAGCAATTACCGGGGCATGGCTGTCAAACCGGCGCCAAGCGAGGATGTCCGGGCGCTAAAAATCCAGGCCGATGACGCCGTCAATCAAAAGCAGTTTGCCGATGCCGCGAATCTTTACGGCCAGGCTTTGCAGATAGCGCCGTGGTGGCCGGAGGGCTATTTCAACCGAGCCCTTATCCTTGGGGAGATCGGCGCTTACAAGGACGCCGTCATTTCCATGCAGCGTTATCTCACCTTGGTCCCCGACGCCCCCAATGCCCGGGCCGCCAAGGACAAGATATATATATGGCAGGGCCGGGAGAATAGCAGCAAATCAAATCCTACGGTGATAATTAATACAACAGGGAAAAGTAATACAACAGGGAAAAGTAGAAACAGAAATGCATGGCACTAGTTAATTCATTTTAAAACGAATTAGACCTTATTGCCGCATAGCTGCCATACCGGCAAAGGCCGATATCCAGTGGCTTTTACCTGTGAACAAAGGCAAACCGCTGAACGTACACGAATTCCGGGGACGCTTTATTTAACTCTGTGTTTTTCCCAACTGGTAACCGCTATGTTTAAAGGTCGCTCGATTACGCAAGCTTGAGGGCGAAGTCCGCGCTTTTTAGAGAGAAACCGAAGTGTCACTTACTGGACGCAGTCTGCGCTTTTTTCAGAATCGGATAAAGAGAGGCAGCGGCATGATTGCCACAGGGCGATTGCGGAGTCCTTCGCAAAGACCAACTCTCAACTTTTTACTTTCCGAACGGGCACACCGGATACCTGCACTCCTTGCAATGCTGGCAGAGGCCGCCGTGGCCTAGCTCCGCCAGGTCCTTTCTTTCGATTCTCTCACCGGCAAGAACTCTTGGAAGAATTAAATCCAGCACCGTTGTTTTGCTGTACATGCCGCAGGCCGGAACGCCCAGCACCGGTATTCCATTTAGATATGCAACAAGGAACATGGCGCCAGGAAGCACGGGCGAGCCGTAAAGCATACCGGCTGCGCCCAGTTTTCTTACGGCGTGCCTGGTTACGTCGTCCGGGTCTACGGACATCCCGCCCGTTAAAATAAGCAGGTCCGCCCCGGCGTTTATCAACTCCTTTACCCTGGCCGCGATGGATGATACGTCATCTGGCGCATAATGTATTCCCACCATCCCGCCGCCTAACGCCCCTATCTTGTTTGTTATCACAGGAGCGAAGGCGTCTTTTATCCTGCCGTAATAAACCTCATTGCCGGTGACAACCAGGCCTGCCCTGGGTTTCCGGATTTCCTTTACCTGTACCGGCTTGCCGCCTTTTGAAGCGGCATCCACGGCGGCCCGCACAATATCTTTTTTTATCACAAGAGGTATCGCCCTTGTGCCCGCGACGGTCTGCCCTTTTTTAACAACTGTATTGTTATGCAGGGATGCGCACATGACCTCGCCAAGCATATTAAAGGCAAATATCGCGTCCTTGTTTATCTTTAAAAGGCCGTCCCTTGCCGCAACTATATTTATTTTCCCCTCGCGGGGCTCACCCTGCGCCTCCACTCCGCCACCCATGAGGGCGGCCGCAAGGGCTGTGGCGGCATCGTTTTCGTGCATCTCGTCTCCGGCGATATTCAGCACAAAAAGATTTTCCTTGCCGATTCTCCTCAGGTGCTCAATATCTTCCTGGCGGACAACATGCCCTTTTTTGAAAGCCCGGCCCTTGAACTGCCCTGGCCTTATCTCGGTGATGTCGTGGGCAAGCACCATGCCGACGGACTCGGTGACATGGACCGTTTTGCCGGATGTATTGTCTGTGTCTTTTATATTGTGGCTGTCATCTTTGCACATGGCTTACACCAAAGAAAGATTCCGGACAAGCCGTGGTCCCCCAAAAGCTGTAGCTTTTTTGGGGTAGAAGCCGGAATGACAGGTAAAAAAATTCTTTGCCCTTATCCAAGTTTTTCATAATATCCCTGGCCCGCGCACGGCCTGCAAAGTACTTTACCGCCTTTGCTCGCCTCCCGCAAGTCCTGAACGTGTTCGCCGCATTTATCGCATTTCACCCTGCCAAGCGGCCTGCCCGGCATGTCTTCGGGCTTTAGCTTAACCGAGACCTCCATCACGTCAAAAAGGTCCTTTTCATCCATTATCTTGTACGCCTCAAGCTGCGCGGCATATTTGTTTTCTGTTTCGGGGAAAAATTCCTTTGCCTTCAGGCGCGATTCCTCTTTAGCGATAACCCTTACGGCCTTGCCGGTTTTTAAATTCAAGAAAGTGGCTGCCATCTTCCCAAAATCCATGAATTTCAAAGTGCGGTGGCCAAGTGTGCAGCCGGTTACGGACGAGACGGCGTCGGTTGCGCACCTGTCCATTTCCACAAACACTATTATGTTTTTGCGGTCTTTGCCTTTGGGGTCCGGTATGCCAATCTTTCGCAGCCCCAGCACGGACATGCGCACGCCAAGCACCTGGCCGGGGCACAGGTGGCCGTGAACGCGCGATGCTTCGTCCAGGAGAGTATCGAAATCTTCCATCACGATATTATATGCTTCTTTGGCCCTTCACGCGCGGCCCAGAGCTGGAGTATTAAATCTTCTGGATTTTGACTGCGCAGGCCTTGTATTCAGGCGTGCCGGTGATAGGGTCCCTGTGGCCGGAGGTGAGTATGTTGGACAGTACGTTTCTATGGTGGAATGTCATGAACACGTTGCCGGCCTGCGAGCGGGCGGTCACCTTCGCTTTTACCGTGACCTCGCCCCTTCTGGAGGAGACCTTTATCATATCTCCGCTTGCAATGCCCAGCTTTGCCGCGTCCGCATGGCTGATCTCCGCAAGCTCCTCGGGCACCACCTCTGCTATGCCGGAGGACCTTCTTGTCATCGATCCGTTATTGTAATGCTCCCTTATCCTGCCGGTAATGAGCACGTAAGGATATTCGCCGTCGGTCTTTTCGCCTGGGCCTTTATGCTCCAGCGCAACGAATTTTGCAAGCCCTCCGGGTCTTGAGAACAGGTCCGTATATAGCGTGGTTGTGCCGGGATGGTCCTTGGTGGGGCAGGGCCACTGGATCCCCTTTTCTTCTATCCGCCCGTAGCTGATGCCGCCGTAAATGGGGACAAGGCTTGCGATCTCGTCCATTATCTCCGAAGGGCTGTCGTAATGCATCGGGTAGCCCATCAAGGTTGAAAGTTTGGCCAGCACTTCCCATTCGGCCATGCCTGCCAGAGGCTCTACTGCCTTTCTTACGCGCTGCACCCTGCGCTCGCCGTTGGTGAATGTGCCGTCTTTTTCGGCGAAGCTGGCCCCCGGCAATACTACATCCGCAAACTGGGTGGTTTCCGTGTGGAATATGTCCTGCACTACAAGGAACTCTACCGATTCCAGTGCGGCCCGCACATGGTTGAGGTCCGGGTCGGTCTGCGCCGGGTCCTCCCCAAGTATGTAAATTGCCTTGAAGTTGCCCCTCTTGCACTCATCCAGCATCTCAACGGATTTAAGGCCGGCCTTCGGGCTTATCTTTACATTCCATGCCTTTTCAAATTTTTCGCGAACTTCCGGATTGGAAACAGGCTGGTAGCCGGGGAGTGTGGCGGGCAGAGGCCCGAGGTCCGACGCGCCCTGCACGTTGTTTTGCCCGCGGAGCGCCATGATGCCAGTGGACGGCCTTCCGATGTGGCCGCAAACAAGCGCAAGGTTTGCGATGGCCATGGCGTTTTCCGTGCCTGTCTGGTGCTCGGTAACGCCAAGTCCGTAAACTATCATCGCCTTGTCCGCATGTGAGTACAGGCGGGCCGCCTCGATGATGCGGTCCTGTGAAACGCCTGTCACCTGCTCCGTGCGGGCAAGATCGTATTCGGCTGCTTTGGCCTTTATATCTTCAAAGCTCTCAGTCCTCTTTGCGATGAATTCCTTGTTCTCCCACCCGTTTTGCAGTATCACGTTTATGAGGCCATTTAGCATGGCGATATTGCTGCCTGGTTTGAGATTCAGCCACACATCCGAGCGTTCGGCCATCCAGGTTTTCCTGGGGTCGCCTACTATGAGCTTTGCGCCTTTGCGGAGCGCCTTTTTAAGCCACAGCGAAACAATGGGATGGCCCTCTGTTGGGTTGGAACCGAACAGGAACAGCGTATCCACGTCCGGCATCTGGCTTAGTGAGTTGGTAGCGGCCCCCGCCCCCAGGCTTGTGGCCAGACCGGCCACAGTTGGGGCGTGTCAGACTCGCGCGCAATTGTCCACGTTATTGGAGCCAATTGCGCATCTCACCCATTTTGAAAGAAGATAGTTTTCCTCGTTTGTGCAGCGGGAGGACGAAAATCCGCCCACCTTTTCCGGCCCGTGCTTGGCGATAAGCTCATTGAATTTGCTGGCAACAAGCCCAAGGGCCTCGTCCCAGGTGGCCTCATGGAATTGCCCGTCCTTCTTTATGAGCGGCTTGGTTATCCTTTCCGGGCTGTGAATGAAGTCGTACCCGTAGCGGCCCTTTATGCACAGGTTGCCCTGGTTCACTGGCGCATCGTAAGCGGAGGTAACTTTTACCACTTTGCCGTCTTTTACGTTCAGAAAGAAATTGCAGCCTGTGCCGCAGTATGAGCAGGTGGTCTTCACCTTCTTCATCTTCGGGGCGCGTCCTTTGCCCCTGCCTTTCCTGTCCGTAAGAGCTCCGGTGGGGCAGGTGGATACGCACTGTCCGCAGAACTCGCAGTTTTCAAGTGTGCGCGGCTTTCTGAACGCAGTGTCCGGCATGGCGTTAAAGCCCCTTCCGGTAAGCGATATGGTGCCGGCCATTACAACTTCATTGCATATCCTTGTGCATCTGCCGCACAGTATGCATTTATTTGGCTCAAATGTTATGAAGGGGTTGTCTTCCCGTATGGGCAGGTCCCATTTTTCGCCCTCAAACCCGCCGGGCCTTACATCGTATTCATAAGCCAGGTCCTGAAGGCCGCAGTCCCCCTCTTTTTCGCAGTTCATGCAGTCATTGGGGTGATTGGAAAGAAGAAGGGAAAGGTTGGTCCTTCTAAGCCTGGTGAGGGTTTCGCTTTCCGTTGTTATCTCCATGCCGTCCTGCGCGGGCGTGGTGCATGCGGCAAGCGGCCTGGGAACGCCTTTTATCTCTACAAGGCACAGCCTGCATCCGCCGTAGGCCTCCAGCCTTTCGTCATGGCAAAGAGTGGGTACGTGGACGCCAGCGCTTTTGCATACCTCAAGTATGGTCTTGCCGCTTTCGGCTTCCGTCCGGACACCGTTGATGATTACGTTTATGCTCATCACCTGAAGGTTTATTGCTCAATTTTTACTACGGTTACACCCTAGTAAATTAATATAGCATAATGAATTAAGATTTTCTCAAGGAACTTATAAGAAAATCTTATATTTACGAAGGCCCGCCAGGTATGGATTACGAGAAGAGCTTGAAAAGGACAAAGGTTACGGATGCCCCCAGAAGGCTGCCGGCCAGCACCTCAAATGGCTTGTGCACCTTGCCTACTATTCTGGATATGGCAACCGCAACGGCAAGGGCGGCTGCAAGGACGGAGACGGCAAAGTTCCCGCTTATGTACGTGATTGAAATCCAGGCCGAAAAGGCGAGGGCCGAATGGCCGCTTGGCATGCCGCCTGAAAGCGGATGCCCCTTGCCCAGTTTTGCTTTCAGCAGAACAACGGTAATGAGGATGAACACAAGGGCCAGTATGGCAATATCGGGCTTGGCCTGCTTGGCAATCCTGAAGCCTTTTTCAAATATCTCTCCCAGGTATGGATAAAGTATTATCGCGCCTATCGTGGCGGCGCCCGTGCTGGTGACAAGCACCGCCCCGGCCGCGGCGTCCTTGGCGACGCGGGCTTTCTCGCTTTTTTCCGGGGAAAGTATATCCACCGTGGCCTCTACCGCGGTGTTAAGGAGCTCGGCCATCAGCACCAGTATCACGCATGCCGCAACAAGGAGGAACTCCGTTCTGGACACACCCACTACAAACGCCAGCAGAAGGACAAAAAACGCCGTATAGAAATGATATCTTACGTGGCGCTGATGGCGCGCCGAATGCAGCACGCCCTCTATGGCGTACCCGGCGCTTTTAATCCATTGCTTCAAGGGCACGCAAGCACTCCTTTTCCTTCCGCCTCATACGGGCGGCGTCTTTGGGGCCGGTTTCGTGGTCGTAGCCAAGCAGGTGCAGAAAACCGTGGACCAGCAGCCTTCTTATCTCGCTATCCAGGCTGGCTTCATATTCCGCCGCATTCGCCATGGCAACTTCCGGGCAGATTATAATATCGCCAAGCAAAGGTGTTTCGCCAGGCGCGCTGGAGGCGGGCTCCGCCGGATCGTTTGCGGGAAACGAGAGCACGTCCGTGGGGCGGTCCTTGCCCCGGAATTCCCGGTTCAGCTTGCGGACCAGCCTTGCGCCGGCGAAGGATACGCCCAGCTCAGTTGCGGTAAGCCCGTAAAGACGAAGCAGGCTGAGGCTGTCCTTCCTTGTCCGGCGGATATCTAAGGGTATCTGTCTTTGCCGGTTGGATATCAGTACCGGCACCGGCCCCCTCCTTGGTGAAATCGAACCCCGGGTAATCCACTCTCTTGTGGAGTATGCCCGTAAGTATGTATATGAAACGCTTCTTGATTGCCTGTATCTCTTTAAGCGTGAGGTCGCAGTTGTCCAGCTGGCCCTCAAGGAATATGTGGTTTATTATCTTGTTCACCAGGCCCGATATCCTGGCCGGTATGGGGTCCGCCAGCACCCTGGAGGCCGCCTCCACGGCGTCGGCCATCATTACAAGCGCCGCCACCTTGGACTGGGGGCGCGGCCCCGGGTACCTGTATTCGTCCTCAGTCAGGTCCTCGTTCTTCTCCCTGGCCTTCTGGTAGAAGTAGGTTATAAGGCTTGTGCCGTGGTGCTGCTCTATTATGTCCGTAACGGTCTCCGGCAGTTTGTACTGCTTTGCAAGGTCCACGCCTTCCTTCACGTGGGAGATGAGCACCATGCTGCTCATATGGGGCGTCAGCCGCTCGTGCCTGCTTGCGCCGCCGCCCTGGTTTTCTATGAAGTAATCCGGCATCTTTATCTTGCCTATGTCGTGATAATAGGCGCTTACCCTTGCAAGCAGCGGGTTTACGGCCACGTCCTCGGCGGCGGCCTCCACAAGGTTGCCCACTATTATGCTGTGATGGTATGTGCCGGGCGCGGCTATCATCATCGTCTTCATAAGGGGATGTTCCAGGTCCAGAAGCTCCAGCAGGCTTATGTCCGTCATTATACCGAACAGGTATTCAAGCATGGGAAGCACAACCGACACTATCGCAATCACGGACACGGCGGACATGGAGGCAAACAAAATCGCGTAAACGGTCCTCTCCGGCGAGATGCGCCCCTCAAACAGCATTATAAACAGCGCCGTTATGATGTTTACAGCCGCCAGGTACGCCCCGCCCCTTAGCACTTCCGTCCTCTTCCTGCACCTGATAACGCTGAAGGCCGCGGTAAGGCTGCCCATAAAGGCGTATACCGCGAAAGGCGACTCCCTCAGAGACATCCCGGCCAGAATGCTTACTATAAAGGAGAACATGATGGCCGTATGCGAATCAAAAAGCAGCATCGCCATCATTGCGCCTGCCGCTACCGGCAGGGCATACATAATGCTGCCCGAAGGTATCCCCATCCCCCTGGACATCCCCAGGAGAACAAACTCCCATAGCCTTGCGGTAAGCAGCGTGCCGGAAAGCAGTATGCCAAGAAGCACCAGCTTTTTGGCGCTTGCCAGGTATTTGGGCTTATACCGGACGATATCACGGTAAAAGACCACCATCAGCAGGTAAGTGATAAAAAAGGCCCCGGCCATGGTTTCCACGCGGAGGGTCCTTAGCGTGGCGGCGGCAGCCAGCATTGCAAACAGGGCCGTAACGCCGTATGTGGGCAGGCTGGCATGCCTGCCGGTTTTTACGCCGGGTTCCTGCGGCCCAAGCCCGGCCTTTATGCCGGCTGAAACGCTACCCTTCTGTTGTTTTCCGTTTTTCATATTGCTCGTATGCCCTCAGTATATCCTGCACCAGCTTGTGGCGCACTACGTCTTTTTCGGTGAAATATATCAGCTCTATCCCTTTTATATTGGAGCATATTCTCTCGGCTTCTATGAGGCCGGAGGCCTTGCCCGCGGGTAGGTCTATCTGGGTGACGTCGCCCGTTATCACCGTTTTGGAGTTGAACCCCAGCCTTGTAAGATACATCTTCATCTGCTCCGAGGTTGTGTTCTGGGCCTCATCAAGTATTATGAAGGCGTCATTAAGCGTGCGCCCCCTCATGAAGGCAAGCGGGGCCACCTCGATTATGCCTTTCTCTATCAGCCTCATGGCCCGTTCCGCCTCCATCATATCAAAAAGGGCGTCATAAAGCGGGCGCAGGTAAGGGTTTACCTTCTCGTAGATGTCTCCGGGCAGAAAGCCAAGTTTCTCGCCCGCTTCCACTGCGGGCCTGGCCAGCACTATGCGGTTTACTTCCTTTTTCAGAAGGGCGTTTACGCCCATGGCCATGGCCAGGTAAGTCTTTCCGGTGCCGGCGGGGCCTATGCAAAAAACTATGTCGTGCGTTTTTATGGCGTCTATGTATTTTCTCTGGGATTCGGTCTTGGGGATTACAAGGCGCTTCCTGGAGGGTACCTCTATATTGCTTGTGAAAAGGTTCTGGAGGGAAGGGCCGTCGCCCTGCCTGCGGGCCTCCACGGCCTGTCTTACGTCTTCCGGCTTAAGGACATATCCCTGCCGGTTTATCAGCCGCAGTTCCTCGATAAGCTGCTCCGCCTTCCGCACCGAAGGCTCCGGGCCCTGCACAAAGAGCTTGTCGCCCCGGAAGCTCATGGCCACATCCAGGGCCTCCTCGATCATGCCGAACACCGGCTGCAATCCGCCGGTAACAAGATCAAGCTCTTTGTCGAGGTCTATTTCTATTTGTGCCGTTACCGTTTGAAACACCGGAAACGAGCCATAACCGCTCTTTTTTTAACTGGGGGCTGATGATTCATCACCATTGCCACATCCAAATATTAGCATAGCATCCCCAAAAGAAAAAAATCTATAATTCAAGGAGATTGCCTCTTTGTACGCGCCTAGTAAACGGCCCCTGCCTGCCAGCGCGGAGGCCAGCACAAGAGGGGTGGATTTGGGCAGGTGGAAATTGGTTATAAGGCGGTCCACTGCCTGGAACTTATGGCCGGGGCGGATGAATATGTCCGTTTGTCCCCGCACCGTTTGAGGGGAAGCGCCCGGAAGCGGCTGGTACCGGCCGGAAAGGTATCCCTCCAATGCGCGGGTGACGGTGGTGCCCACCGCAAATATTTTTTTGCCCGCGCCCTTCACCCGGTTTATTTCATCCAGAACCTGAAGCGGGATCTCAAACTCTTCCGGAAGCATTAGGTGCTCCGCCAGGTTGCCGGCCTTAACGGGCATGAACGTGCCCCTGCCAACGTGCAGGACTATCTTTAAAATCCGGACGCCGCGAGCGGAGAGTTTTTCCAGAAGGCGGGGCGTGAAATGCAGCCCCGCCGTGGGGGCCGCGATGGAGCCTTCCCTGGAGGCATATACGGTCTGGTACCACTTCCCGTCCTCAGGTATGGGCTTTCTTTTTATATAAGGGGGCAGAGGCATGAGGCCGTGCTCCTTCAGCGCCCTGTCCGGCCCGCCCTGGCAAACCAGTTCGGCTTCACGGTCCTCATTTAAAAAAACGGACAAACCCTCGCCGATTTTCAGCCAGCCGGTGTATCTTCCTTTCCAGAGGGCATCCCACCGGCTGCCGTCCTGCTTCTTCTTTACAAGCAGCACGTCCAGCTTGCCGCCCGTGGGTTTTTCGCCTATAAGCCTGACAGGCATAACGCGGGTTTCGTTTAGTACTAGCGCGTCCCCCTCCGACATGAAATCCGGCAGGCTGGAAAACGACGAATGCACCGGGCCGGTTTCCGAAAGCACAAGAAGGCGGGAAGAGTCCCGCTCTTGAAGCGGCTTTTTTGCGATAAGCCCCGGCGGGAGGGTGAAGTCAAAAAGGCTGGTTTCGAGGCCCGTCTTACTTTCCACTTGCCGTAGCCGCTTGCTGCACGCCGCCCGCTGGCGCGCCATCGGAATTTACAAGGGTTGCACCAGGGTAAAAATGGGAGAGGATGTCTGTGTAGCTTTTGCCTGCCCTGGCCATCTCCTGGGAGGACCACTGGCACATGCCTACCCCGTGGCCATATCCGCTGCCCTCAAGGTTCATGTAGCCGTTTGTGAAGTCCATCTGGAACTCCGTGCTGGGGAGCGTCTGCCAGCCCAGCATCCTCCTTAAATCCGTGGCATTTACCATAACAGGGCCGTTTCCCCCGTCAAGTTCCAGCGCCTTTACCCTGCCGGTATCCGTATGCGATGCTATTTTTATGTTCTTTATGTCTTCGACGCCTGTTGCGTTTTCTATCTGCGAGACCGGGAATTTTCTTGCCCAGGAGTAATATGGGGACTGGTCGCAATCGCATGTCACCGGCTTCAAATAAGGCACTGAAAAGCCGAATACCTCGGCGGGGTCCTCAGTGGTGCCGTTGCCGCAAGTGGAATGATACAGGGCCTCGATGGGCTGGCCGCCGTATACAAGTATCTGGCCGGCGGTCTCATCAACCGCCTTCTCCACCTTGTCATCGTGGATGTCTCCGCGGTACACCTGATTGAGCACGCTGGAGGTAACATCATAAAGAAGCCCCTTGTTCTTTTGCATCTGGTACAAGGCATATGTGCGGGAAGCCACGGCCTGGGCCTTTAACGCCTCAAGCGCCCAGTTGCTTCCGGTCTCCGCCTTGACAACGCTTTTCACATAATCTTCCAGGTCCACAGAGTCTATAAGGTAAAGACTGTTTTCACCCCTCCAGACCTCCACGCCGCCGCTGTAAGGGCGGTCGCCCACAAGCAGCTTGGCAAGCTCCTTGTCCAGCAGTTTCAGTTTTTCATTTGGGGCGGGTATGGATTTGAATTCATCCGCCAGTATCAGGACCCGGATTGAAACGGCGCGGGCCAGGCCAGGCGATGCCGCAATAAACATCAGGACGGCCCCAAGGAAAACAAAGGAAGCGCGCATGGATATCTTCGCTTTCATCTTTTGCCAAACAGCCACAGTATCAGCGTCAGCGCCAGGCTTATCAGAATGCTGGTTGCAAGCGGGAAATAGAACGTGAAATTTTTCCGTTTAACCAGGATATCGCCGGGTAGCCTGCCAATACCGTGGACCTTTCCCGCCAGCAGGAAAAAAAGCCCGATAACGATAATGATAATGCCTGTAAAGAGGAGGAATCTGCCTATGTCCTGCATGCCTGTCATCCGGGCGGGTGCGCTTTTTTTTCAGCCCTGCGCCGGGCGGCTTCCAGCGCGGAAAATGTGCAGCCGCAATACTTCTGCCTGTACAGGCCAAGCCCACCCGCCGTCTTCATGCCTTCGCGGAAACCGGGCCGGAAATCTTCGTAATGGAAAGGTATGTTGTAAGTGGATTCCAACCTGGCCGCCTCGGCGGTTATTATATCAAATTTCTGGTAGGGGCTTACCAGCAGGGTTGTAGTAAAGGCGTCCATCTTCAGCCTTTTTGCCTCGGCCGCGGCCTCTTCCAGCCGCAGCCTGTAACAGACCGCGCAGCGCGCCCCCTCCGCCGTGTTTTCCCCCACGGCCTTTACGAACTGGTCCAGCCCGTAAAGGTCCCTGTAGAGGATGTCCAGGCCCCAGAGGGCCTGAAGCCTTTTTAACGAGCCCAGCCTGCCGGCATATTCCGGCTCCGGATGTATGTTGGGGTTGAACCAGAAGCCCTTCAGGCTGAACCCGCCTTCCCTCAGCCTTGCAACGGGGTAAACGGCGCAGTTGGAGCAGCATATGTGCAGCAGGAGCTTCACCAGAGTATTTTACTCTTAATGGCGCTTCGCCGTCCTGCCGGTGGCCGTTTGCCGTGTTCATGCGAACCGCATGGTACAGACGGTTAATATATGGAAGCGAGACGAGGCCGGATGGAGACGAACCCCGCCCCGCGAAAAAAAAACAAAACTTCACATCTGAGATACAGACAAACTGGCGAATGCCGCCATAACGGAACAGGCAAATCCGTTGCACTTCTGCTCTTCCCCGCAGGAAAAACCAGGTAGAATAGAACCTTACTTTTTAAGCGCTTTCATCATTTTTATGACCGGCACGAAGTTGAAATAGCTGGTCTCCTGCACAGGCAGCTTTTCGTTGCTGCCCCATTCCACCCAGGAGGGGATATAAGTGGCAACTTTCTTGAACCCAAGCAGCCTAAGGGCAAAATACGAGGTGACCGCCCTCGACCCGTTCTGGCAATATACTATGACCTCTTTTTTCCTGCTCAGCCCGGCATACATCTTCTTCAACTGGGCAGGGGTCTTAAGGATTGTAGCCCCCTTTTGGAAGTTCTCCCAGGCATTGATGTTTATGGCGCCGGGGATATGGCCGCCCCGGAGGGCCAGCGCCACCAAGCCATGATATTCAGCGGGGGTGCGGGCATCCAGCAGGATGACGCCCGGCTTTTTAAGGTGGGCGCGCACATAGGCGGTTGTTGCGTATTTTGTGCGGACCGGCCTGGCCTTGAATTGAGCGGGCTTGAGTTCGGTTTTTGCCGTGGCGGTCTGGCCTTTCCAGTTTTCGATCCCGCCATCCAGTACGTGGATATCAGGCATGCCAAGATAGTCCAGTATCCAGAATTCGCGGAATGCGGAAATCCTGTTTCCGTACAGGACCACCTCTGAACCGGCGGAGAGGCCGTTTGCGCCAAGTGTCTTTTCTTCTCTTTTTACCGGGAAGGGCACCGCGTCCGGGCCCCCCTGAAGGCTGTCCACGGGTATATTAATGGCCCCCGGTATATGCCCGGCCGCGTAATCCTTTTCCGCCCGCACATCAACCACAACTGCCTTGCCGTGCGCGGCAAGCCATTGCCCGTTTACAAGAAGCGCTGGGTTTTCCGCAGCCGCTTTGGCCGTAAGCGGGACAAAAACATACGACAATAAAACCAGTGCAAATGCCGGTAAAACTGAAAATGCCTTTTTCATTTCTTCTCCGTTTCCTATTTATTTAATGCACATTTATTTATGCACGTCTGCCAGTCTTGCCAGCGGATATTATAGCTATTTAAAAAAAAGGGGTTCTGTGACAATGTCACAGAACCCCTTTTTGGTTGAAAGCCCGGGCCGTTGGCCTATTTCTGCATCTTCTTGATGGCCTGTATCACCGGAACGAAGTTGAAATACGTTACGTCCTGGGCGGGCAGGTTCTCATTGCTGCCCCATTCTATCCAGGAGGGGACGTAATCGCGCACCCGCCTGAAGCCGAGCATCTTTAAAACGAAGTACGCGTTGGCCGCCCTTGTGCCGGTCTGGCAGTACGTGATGATCTCCTTGCGCCTGTTCAGCTTTGCGTAAATCTTCTTCAGATCGGCTGCCGGCTTAAGGAAGGTGGTGCCTTTCTGGAAATTATTTGCATAGTTCATATTTATTGCGCCGGGGATATGCCCGCCGCGGAGCGCCCTTACGTCCGTGCCATGGTATTCGCCAGGGGTGCGGACATCCAGGAGTACAACTCCCTTGTTCTTCAGATGGGCGCGCACATAAGCGGTTGTTGCATATTTGGAGAGGTCCGGCTTTGCTGCAAATTTTGCCGCCGGAAGCTTGGACTGTTCAGTTGAAGTCTGCCCCTTCCAGCCCTCTATGCCGCCGTCCAGCACGTGTATGTTGCGCATGCCGAGGTAGTCGAAAATCCAGTATTCACGGAACGCCATCTCCCGTCCGGCGCCGTACAGCACCACATCCTTGCCGATGGTGAGGCCGTCCGCGCCAAGGGTTTTTTCTTCCTGTTTGATGGGGTAGGGCACCGCATCCGGCGGGCCCTGAAGGGTGCCAAGCGGGATGCTTATGGCGCCAGGGATGTGCCCTGCCGTGTAAGCGCCGCTTCCACGGACGTCAACTACAACAACCTTTTTGGCGTTGGCGGAAAGCCACTGTGCATCTACCAGAGGCCTGCCGGAGGCCACGGCAAATCCTGCTGAAAACAAAACCGCTGCAAAGGTTACGCCTGCAACTGCCAGAAATCTACGGAACGCGCTTCTCATCGATCTCCCCCTTCTTCTTTTATTTATTTTTGCGGCAAACCCACATTTGTTTATTCCGTGACTTTTAAAACCCGGCTAAAACCCTTAAGTGTTAATATAGCTCGAAAAGATAAGGAAATCCATACATAAATACAAGTTATGAATAAAAGCGCCAGCCCCAGGCCTAACCGGGGCTGGCGCATCATGTTTTTACTTTGATTTCACTATGTTACGATCTTCACATCATGGGGGTGCCGCCGCCGGGCATTCCGCCTGTCATTCCGCCGCCGGAAGGCATATTGCCCATGGCCCCCATTCCGGCCCTGCTTTGTACTTCTGTTGCATTATATATGCCGTTGCCGCCCACACCTGAAAGCTTCAAAACGGCAGTCTGGTTATTTTGCAGCTGGCCTTTCATCTGGCCGGAAGCCGCGGCCTGGCTGAAGTCCACGTTTATTGAAGAACCGTTTGACAGTCCGAGCGCGAAAGTGGAAGCCGCATTGTCCAGGCTGGACACTGTGCCCGCAACGATGGTCTGCACCTGGCTGGCAGTGCAGGTGCCGGCGTTAAAATTGAAACTGGTGCAGTTTGCCATTGCTGAAAACCCGTTTTGCCTGGCAAAGGACATCAGGTTCTGGAAATTGGACTGGCCCTGTGCGGAAGTGTTTACAATGAAGTTCTTGCCGCCTGCAGCCATTGTGACAGAATTTGCGTTGAAGGCGGTTACAGGCCCCGCTATGCCGCTTGTGTAACCAAGCGAGTTCATGCCTGCCGCGTCCAGGGGGCTTACCCTCATGGTAACGGTGCAGGCGGAGGTGCCAAACCCGTTAACGTCGAAATCCTTCAGCACGAAATCGAGCCCCACCTGATTGTCCTGGCTGGCAAGTACGTTAACGGCGCCGGTGATGTCCAGCGTGCAATTGTTTCCGGAGCAGGACAGGGCGTTTGGCGTGCCGTTGTGGGCCGTCCTGTAGGACGTAAAGGCGCAGGCGTTGCTTATCCCGCCAGAGTTCGTAACGCCCACTGCGTTGCTGAACACCAGTTGCAGCCGGTTATAATTTGCGGCCGGGCAGGTGGTTGTGTTTATAAGCTGCACCACGTTTGAGAGATCTGAAAGGTTCATGCTTACAGGGGTGCTAAGGACGGAGCACGAACTGCCGTCGCTGGAGTTTACCAGCGCCACCGAATTGATGACTGCTGCCACCTGCTGGAAAGTTGATGCATCATCCGTCATGAACAGCCCAACGGTGCCGCTTTGCGGCGTGGAAGCGGTGCCGCCTCCCCCGCTGCCGCAACTGGCCAGCCAGAAAGCGCCGCCAACGAACATAAAGAAAAGCGCAATAAGTTTCAATGGGGTTGGTTTCACGATTCCTCCTGAATTTGTTTCCGGGGATTGTACACCTTTAAAAAAAGTGGCTTCCGTGATTGCTGTCACCGCGGCAATGCGGCTGCCGGCTGCGGGAACTCTCAAATTCTACTTTTAAATGCCCTGATCGTCAATATCATTGACTGCCTATTTCTGCCTTGTTGAGTTAGTATATTAGTGCGTGTAATGGCAATGGAAGAAAGCATAGCCTTGGTACTTGGCAGGATTAAATCCGCTGCCCTGGCCGCAGGGAGAAATCCTGAAGAGATCACACTTGTGGCCGTAAGCAAAACGGCCCCCGTCCAGTCCGTGGAGCGCGCGTTTTGCGCGGGGCTTGCCGTATTCGGGGAAAACCGCATACAGGAGGCCGGGGAAAAGATGCAGGCCCTTAAGGCAGGGCCTGCCAGGTGGCATTTTATAGGCCACTTGCAGACCAACAAGGCCAGGGCGGCCCTTAAACTGGGGTTTGAGCTTATTCATTCAGTGGACTCCGAGCGCCTCTTTTTTGAGCTTGAAAAACAGGCCGCGCTTTTAAATATTGAAGCGCAGGACGTGCTTGTGGAGATAAAGCTATCCCATGAGCCTTCCAAGCACGGGTTGATGCCGGAAGAGCTGTTTGGACTTCTGGAGAAATCCAGGGGCGCAAAACATATTAATATAGTTGGGCTCATGACAATGCCCCCGTGGTCTGAAGACAGCGGGGCGGCAAGGCCGTACTTCAGAAAATTAAGGGAGCTTCGGGATGAGGCCAGGCGGCGCGGTTTCAGCGGTATTGGCGCGCTTTCGATGGGGATGTCCGGAGACTTCGAGGTTGCGATAGCCGAGGGCGCCACGCTGGTGCGGGTGGGAGAGGCGATTTTTGGGGCGCGGAAAAACGAGAAAGAACCGGAGGCGTTGAAAGGAAATGGTTGATCTGGCGTTCATAGGCGGCGGCAATATGGCCGAGGCCCTGATAAAAGGAATTACTTCCGGCAGGGCAGGCGCCTACCGGATAACCGTGGCGGAACCTGGTGAGGAAAAAAGGCTTCACCTTGAAAAGAAATACGGCGTGAAGGCAACTTCATCCAATATGGAAGCGGTACGGGCGGCCAGGACCGTTCTGCTGGCGGTAAAACCCCAGATAATGGAGGGCGTGCTTGGCGAGATAAAAGACGGCATAACCGCGGACCACACTGTAATATCCATTGCCGCCGGGGTAAGGCTTTCATTTCTGGGGGCAAGGCTTGGCACTAAAAAGCTCATAAGGGTAATGCCCAACACGCCTGCCCTTGCTGGCGAGGGCATGACGGTGATATCCCTTTGCGAGTGCCTGGAGGATGCCGTTATAACCGTGGTGAAGGACATATTCATGTCCGTGGGCAAGGTAAGCGTGATGCCCGAAAAATACATGGACGCCGTAACGGCGCTCTCCGGCAGCGGCCCTGCCTTTTTTGCCCTTTTTATAGAGGGGCTGGTGGAAGGCGCGGTGAGGGCCGGGCTTGCGGAGCAAGACGCAAGGCTGCTGGCACTTCAGACGGCGGCCGGCACGCTCAAAATGCTTGAAAATGGCATGGACACGCAAAACCTCAGGCGCATGGTTACATCGCCGGGCGGCACTACCGAGGCCGGGCTGAAGGTGCTTGAAGGCAAGGGATTCAAGCAGGCCCTGTATGATACAATAGATGCCGCGGCCAGAAGGGCCGCGGAACTGGGGAAGGGGTAATGTACTTAAAGGAGCCGGGGTGTTTATAGCCTCTAATTTTTTGTCCGCAGTGGCTTCGATCCTGGACTGGGTTCTGAACGTTTACACCTGGATCATAATTGTAGCGGCACTGGTAAGCTGGGTCAGCCCTGATCCTTATAACCCGATAGTGCGTTTCCTTTACCGGGTAACGGACCCGGTGCTTCGCCCCATACGGCGGCTGACCGGGGTGATAGGCGGAATAGACATATCGCCGCTGATCGTCATTTTGATAATCTGGTTTATCCGGAGGTTCCTGATAGTTACGCTCCTGGATATAGCCGTGAGAATAAGATAAAGCGGGGAGGACAGAAAAGATGAAGATAACGCCTCTGGACATTCAGCAGAAACAGTTTCCGGTGAAATTCAGGGGGTTCGACGCCGACGAGGTGTTCGCCTTCATGGAGCTTGTGCGCGAGCAGATGGAAGAATTGATGCGTGAAAACAGCCACGGCAAGGAGACAATCTCCAGGCTGGAAGCGCAGATGAAGGAATACAAGGGCATGGAGGCGGCGCTCACCGAAACCCTGATGACGGCACGGCAGATGGCCGACGACCACCGCAACAATGCCCGCAAGGAAGCGGAGCTGATATTGCGCGAGGCGGAGATAAAGGCCGAGGAGATGCTGAGGGACGCCCAGGAGCGCGTGGTGAAGATACACGAGGACATTGTGGACCTGAAAGGCATACGCAGGCACTTCAAGGAAGAGATGAAGAGGCTCATTGAAAACCACTTGCGGCTCATTGAGTTTGACAAGGAGCGCGAGGGCGAGGGTGAAGAGGCCGCGGTGGAGAGCTCCGATTTCCTGGACGAGAAACCGGGCCGGCAAATGGATGAGCAGTGAGGGCGCGTTATAACGCCCTGAAGGGCTTTGAAGATATCCTGCCGCCGTCTTCCGGCTTATGGAAAGAACTGGAAGACAAGGCCGGCCGCGTTTTCCTTTCCTGCGGATATAACGAAATAAGAGTACCCATAGCCGAGAGCACGGACCTCTTTGCAAGGAGCATCGGCGAGACATCGGACATTGTGTCCAAGGAGATGTATACGTTTACGGACAAGGGCAGCCGGAGCATGACCCTGCGCCCGGAAGGCACCGCGCCCGTGGTGCGCGCCTATGTGGAGCATAACCTTTCCATTCTGCCGCCCCCCCAGAAATTCTATTACTCCGGCCCGATGTTCAGGTACGAAAGGCCCCAGAAGGGCAGGCAGCGGCAGTTCCATCAGATCGGGGTTGAATGTTTTGGCGCGGGCGCGCCGGAGGCCGATGCGGAAGTCATCTATATGTTGTGCAGATTCCTGGAGGCCGCCGGCGTCCGGGACTTCAGGCTTGATGTCAACTCCATCGGGGACGATAAATGCCGCCCGGCGTTCCGCCAGAGGCTTGTGGATTTTTTTGCTCCCGTTAAAAACGAGCTCTGCCCGGACTGCCAGAGGCGGTATGAGCAGAACCCGCTGAGGATACTGGACTGCAAGGTGCCGCGCTGTGTGGAGCTGAGGGCGAATGCGCCCGCGATTACTGATTCGCTTTGTGATGAATGCCGCGCCCATTATGATAGCGTGCTTGGCTTTCTGGACACGCTTGGCATTAAATATAATAAAAACCCCCTGCTCGTCCGCGGGCTGGACTATTATACCCGCACCACGTTCGAGGCCAGAAGCAGCCTGCTTGGGGCGCAGGACGCCTTTGCCGCGGGCGGCAGATATGACGGGCTTGTGGAGGAGTTTGGCGGCCCTTCCACCCCGGCCGTTGGATTTGCAGTTGGGATGGAGAGGCTGGCCGGCATGCTTGAAGGAAATGCCGTGCTTCCGGTTATGGATGCCTTTATAGCTTATATCGGCAATGGCACGCCGCAGCGGGCTTTGAAGCTGGCCGCCGGTCTCAGGGAAAATGGCTGCCGCGTGGAGCTTGGTTTTGGCGGATCGCTTAAAAGCCAGCTAAGGAAGGCGGACAAGCATGGGGCCAGGTTTGCGTTCATCATAGGCGAAGAGGAAATGGCATCCGGCATGGTAAAGTGGAAAGACCTTAGGCAGCACACGTCCGGCGAAACGCCGGAAAGAGACGCGGGTCTGCTGCTGAAAACCTGAAGGGCATGAGAAAGACCCTCGTTTTAGGCTTTATTGTGCTGCTTGCCATTTCGGCTGCCGCGGTAGTAATCACCTCTTACTCTGTTTTCGACCGTAATTCAAAAAAGATGCAGGCTGCAATGGAAGACGCCTCTCCGCTCACGGCAGACCAGATGTTCGCCATCCAGACCTCCGTAAACGCCTCAAAGGACAGCCTTCTGCAAACCGGCCTTTACATAGTTGCGGCGGTCTGCGCCCTTGCTTTCCTTCTGGGTATTAAACTTACTAAACCGCTGGGGGAGGTCAGGAAGGGGGCGCGGGCCATCAGCGGGGGAGACCTGGATTACGAGTTTCCTTCGTATGCCGATAAGGAATTGTGGGACATCTGCGCGGCTTTCAGCGACCTTGCAAAGACATTCAAGCGGCAGGCAAGGGTGCTTGCCTTGAAAGAGCTTTTCATAAACAAGGTAATGGACCCTTTCTGGATAATAGACCCGGACTTTGCCATAACGGACATAAACCCCGCATTCGAGAACCTGTTTGGCTACAGCCGCCAGGACGTAATCGGCAGTTCCGTATTTGAGTTAATGGACGAGGATGACGAAAGGGCCCTCAGAAAAAAACCATTCGCCGTGGCAGGCCGCTCAAATGAGATTTCAATGATCACGAAATCGGGGGACCTGTTGCCGGTGCAGATCACCTGGTTTCCAGTGGGGGAAGAAATGACCATCACGCCGGGTGCGATAGGCGTTATCAGGGACAACAGCAGGGAGCATTCCCTTAAAAATTCCCTGGCAGAAGCTGGCGAGTTCAGCCGCACTCTAATGGACGCAATGCCGGAGCCCGCCGTGGTGCTTGACCGGCACCTCAATATTGTATCGGCCAACAAGGCGGCCAGGGAGAGTTCGGGATATGAGCTTTCCGGCAAGAACTGCTCCAGCCTTTTCCGGGTGCCTCCTGCTTCCTGCAGCTATCACATGCCTGAGGACTGCCCGGTCTCCTCCGTGTTCAGTACAGGCGCGGCCACGCGGCAGATGCATGAGATAAACGACGGCCGGAACACCGCTTATTACGAGATGGCGGCCTATCCCGTAAAGGACCCGTCCGGCCAGGTTAAAAACGTGCTTATGCTGGTCCAGGACATCTCCGGCAGGAAGAAATTCGAAAATGAGATAGCCGTGAAGACCAGGGAGCTTACGGCCCTGCTTGGCGTTTCCAGGCTGCTTAACAAAACGCTGGTGTGGGACGAGATATTCAGCATCGTGCTCGATAATACAGTAGACTTTTCCGGCATGGACGGCGGATGCGTATTCACGCTGGACGACGCCGGCAAGGAGCTTTCGTGCAGGAAGTACAAGGGCCTGTCCGATAGCTTCGGTTCTGCTGTCAGCGCCATCAGGATAGGGGAGGACATCCCTGGCAGGGTGGCCGCCACCGGGCAGGCGTTTACCACCTCGGACCTGGCCGCCGACAGGAGGGCGGAAAAATCCATGCTCCGGCATACCGGCATAAAGGCTTGCGCCGTATTCCCCATAAAAGGCAAGGAAAAGACATTGGGCGTTTTCATAGTGTTCGGTCTTAAAAGCCATACGTTTAGCGCCTCGGAGGAAAACGTGCTTGGCTCCATAGGCGAGATCTCCGGCATGGCCTTTGAAAACGTGAGGCTTTACGAGAGGATGAAGCTTATGTACCAGCACCAGAAATGGCGCAAGGCGGAAGATCACAGGGAGCTGGCCAGGATGGCGTCCGCGCTGTCGGCCCATGTGGACCTGAAGGAGATGCTGAAGACCGCTCTTGATATCATGAAAGGCGCTGTGATGGCGGATTTTATCTGGCTGCTTGAACTTGACGCTGATGGCAACCTTCACGCAAAGTCCGCGTCGTCCCCGGACATTGCCGAGGGCGCGCGAATATATGGCAAAGACGAGAGATCCCTGGAGTCCCGCGCCCTCAGCCTGAAGGAGCCTGTGCTGATACCGGATCTGGATGCGGACGGGGGGGGCGAGTTCCCGGAATGCCTGAAAAAATACGGGTTCGAGGCGGCCTGCGCCGTCCCGGTGCTTTCAGAGGGCATAGCCACCTCTGTAATCGGGCTTTATTTTACAGGGTACAGGCGGCCTACGGAAGAAGATATTTCCTTCCTGCAAACCACAACCAGCATCCTGGATATAGCGGTCAGGCAGGCTAGGGCATTCGGTAAGATCCGCCGCAAAGCGGAATAATGGGGAACCCCCCCGGGGGGCGCTGAAACATACTGAAGTGCGCCCTTAAGGCATGATATCAGGACCTGTTTTCAGATAGCCTAGTGTATTGTTACCGGCTGCCAGTTGAAGAAATAACGGTCCATCGCCGTTGTGCTTCCAACCGGGATATGCCCGTACCGGATTGAAAGCTGGTTATCCGCCTCGTATTTAGGTTCCCCGTCCACCGCCACTTTCCACATCGCCGCAACCAGCCCGGACCTGTCGGAGCCGGACTTGCAGTGTATCAGCACAGGGCGCGGGGCCGTCCTGAACACCAGGAGGATTTGGTTAAGCTGCTCCGGCGTAGGCTCGTGCGAAGCGGACAAAGCGATATCGTAATGGTTTATCCCGTTTGCCGCGCTGAACCGGATTTCATCCTTGTACCATTTATCCGATGCGTTCCTGCCGCGCAGGTTTATTATGCTTTTAATGCCGTATGTTTTTGCGTAATATTCAAGCTGGCTGTAATCAGGCTGCGCGCACCTGTAAGCCTCGCCTGGCGTTACCGCATGGAAATTGCCATCACCAAAGATAACCAGGTAATATCCGCCGGAAAGCAGGGCTGCCGCCATGATGAGCATTAAAAGACTGCGCGCTATTTTGCTGCCCGGGATAAATCTCTTCAATTTTCCTCAAACTCCTTATTACATTATATTAATTCAACTCATTCAAAAAAAACTGTACTATATAAAAAATGGCAAGGGAAAAAGGCTGGCACAAAGCAGGACGGTCCGGCAAAAAACTTCTCCACGTGTCCTTTATTGTGATGCTGGCCCTCAAGGGTGTGCTTTCTTTTTTTGAAGTCCTTGGAGGGGTAGCCCTGTTTTTTATCCCGCCTTCTTTGATCGGCAGGTTTGTCGGGCTGCTTACGGAACAGGAGCTTGTAGAAGACCCGCGCGACTTTATTGCCAACCAACTCAGGATGTGGGCAAGCCATTTCTCAATACACTCCGAGGCGTTTGCCGCCATTTATCTGCTCTCCCACGGAGCAGTAAAGCTTCTCCTGGTTGGTTCGCTCTGGAAAAGGAAACTCTGGGCGTATCCAACCGGGATTCTGGTTTTTTTTGGGTTTATTGTTTACCAGCTTTACAGATACAGCCATACTGGTTCGTCCTTCCTGATTTTTCTGACCGGGCTGGATTTGATATTGATATATCTTACGTGGCAGGAATATAAGCTGGTCAAGTCAGGCGCGGTATAGGTCAGCCCACCCAGTCCAGTTTCCGCACCCGCAAGCTTACGCCAAGGTTGTCCGCCAGCCTGCGGCATTCTTCCAGGTCCACCCCCTCCGCGTCCACTACCGTGGCCTGCACGTTGGGGATTGCACCTTTTGACTTTTTTATGAAATCCAGGACCGCCTCGAACGCATCTGGAAATGCGGGGCGGCAGAGCTTCTGGTAAGTTGCGCTGTCGTGGGCGTCCAGGCTTATGGAAACCGAGTCCACCAAGCCTTTGAGCTCTGGCAGTATGTCCCTTTTGTTTATAATGTTGCCGTGCCCGTTGGTGTTCAGGCGGATGCGCCCGCCGCGTTCCTTTACCCAGGCGGAAACTTCCTTGATCACGTCCAGACGGATGGTGGGTTCGCCAAACCCGCAGAAAACTATCTCCTTGAATGCCTTCGGATCGCCGATCTCTTTCTCTATCAGGGCCGCATCGGGCTCGCTGGAGAGTTTCAGAATATGGCCTTTTACCGTATCGCTTTGATAGCGTATGCAAAACCCGCAGGCATTGGAGCACCTGTTGGTTATGTTCAGGTAAAGGCTGTCTCTTATCCTGTAAGTAATCTCGCCCGAGGCGGCCTGCGCTTCGGTGCCGGGCAAGCCAAAAAGCCTGGCCGCGTTCAGGCTTGTCATCCTGGCCAGGTCCTCCAGGCTGATGCCCCGCAGCTCCGCAACAATACGGGCAGTGTTTACAAGGTGCGCCGGCTCGTTGCGCTTGCCCCGGAACGGCTCCGGCGGCAGATAGGGCGAGTCCGTCTCCAGCAGAAAACGCTTGTCCGGAACGGCCGCGGCCACCTCTTTTAAAGTTGAGGATTTTTTGAAGGTGACCGGCCCGGCTATGGAGATATGAAACCCTATTGAAAGCGCCTCGCGCATCATGTCCAGATTCCCTGAAAAGCAATGCATCACGCCCCTGCCCGCGCCGCTGGCCCTAAGTATGGCCATGGTGTCATCGTCCGCCTCCCTGGAGTGGACGATAACGGGAAGCCCAGCTTCCATTGCCATATCCAGCTGCCTTCTGAAAACGTCCTTCTGTTGTTCAGCAGGGGAGTGCATGTAGTGGTAGTCCAGCCCGGTTTCGCCGATGGCAACCACCTTCTTTTTCCGGGCCAGTTCCCGGATGCTTTTTTCCGTTTCCGGGTCAAAATCCTTTGCCTCGTGCGGATGGATGCCAACCGCTGCGAATATGGACTGGTTGGATTCGGCAATCTTCAGGGATTCGCGGGACATGGCAAGCGTTGTGCCCACAGTGATAAGCCTGTCCACCCCGGCGGCCAGCGCGCGCTCTATCACCTCCTGCCTCTCCGGCGCGGCATACATTTCCAGATGGCAATGGGTGTCGGTGAATTTACTTGCAGTCTTCATCCAAAATCTTGTTCTTTACAGAGGCGGCCCGGTTAAGCGCCGAACTTTTTCAGCCTTCCGCCCTGCGCAAGGGCAAGGGGCATTATTGATGCGGTCTTTATAATCCCAAGCTCTCCCTTAAGGCACTCCCTTTCGGTAAACCTGGAGCAAGTGCGGCCCAGCACGTAAGGGGCCTTTAGCATTAAAGGCACAGGATGCCAGCTATGGCCCTTCATAACCGCCGGGGTTGCATGGTCCCCGGTCACGATAAGCACATCGGGTTTCAGCGCAAGAAGCCTGGGGATGAAGCTGTCGGCCTCTTCTATCTTTTTTACCTTCCCGGCAAAATCGCCGTCCTCGCCCATGGAGTCGGTCTTCTTGAAATGCAGGAAGAAGTAATCGAAATCCCGGTAGCGGGACTCCAGATAATCCACCTGCCTGTCGAACCCGCCTTCTATATCCGGCGCATCCATATCAAGGAGCCTTGATATGCCCCTGTACATCGGGTAGGACGCAACCGCCAGTGGCCTCAGCCCGTATGCGTCCTCAAAAGACGGCATATGCGGATGGGTTGAAAACCCGCGCATCATCACGAAGTTGGCGGGCGCGTGGTCTTTCAATATCTCCGCCGCCCTTGCTATGAATTTTTCAGAAACCGCGGCAACCTTTTCAGCCTTCTTGCCGCCCGGCAAAAGCGGCAGCGGCGGCTTTCCCTCGTGCTGGGGGTCCGAATCGTTCACCTTGGCGGCGTCCGGGCCAAGGGCATCCGGGAACCTCATCACCACGGCAAAACGGTGCTCCATGCCCGCGCCGAATATGAATTTTACGCCGTCTATCTCCTGTATTTGTTTGGCAAGCAGCTGGGTCAGTTTGGCGGTCTTTTCAGTGGGCGGCCTTCCGGCGCGCCTGTCCTTGATTATCCCGTTTTCTATCGTGGCGTAATTGCACCGCACAGCAACGTCCGTGCGCTTTACCTCCAGCCCAAGCCCCATGGCCTCCAGTATACCCCGGCCTATCTCCCACTCCAGAGGGTCGTATCCGAATAACCCCAGATGCCCCGGGCCGCTGCCTGGCGTTATGCCCTGGCCAACGGGGATGTGCAGGCCGCATGCGCCTTCGGAGGCCAGCTTGTCCAGGTTGGGCGTTGCGGCCGTTTCAAGTTCTGTTTTGCCGTTAAGCGGCAACCCGCCCAGCCCGTCTAAAACCAGAAGTATTATCTTGCTTCCGTTTTTTTGTATAAGTCCGCGTATGGTGTCTTGCATAATTTTTTATTTTACTTCAAAAAGGGGCAAAATGGGGGCAACAAATTTCTGGCCCGCGTTTGCCCGCCAGCTTCTCAATTAAAACAAAACCGCCACCAGTACTGCAAAGACCGCCGTCTTTACAGTTTCGGCGATGCCTATGGCCCTGAATTTCTCTTTTGTCCGTCTTCTTGCCGCGCTGAAAAGGTCTTCGGCAAGCGGCAGGAATGCAAAGAAGACGGGGTGGCCGGAAAGGCCCGCCGCAATGGAGCCGCCCAGAATTACCCCGCAATAGATGATGGCCGCCTTCCTGTACTTTGCAGAGGTAAGGCGCACCCGTAGCGGGCTTGAAAGGAAGAAAGCGAAGAAAAGCAGGCCAAGGCGTATGCCAGGCAGCGGGCCGCCGTTATTCCAGCCGCCATTCCAATTGTTTACCGCAACCGAGATTGCGGCGGCAAGCCCCATAACGGCCATACCGGTAACCTCGGCATAGAAATGGCTTTTCCTTTCGATAAGGAAATATATGGCCATCAGCACTCCTCCGGCCAGATAAAAAGGCGCAAGGGAAGGTTTAAGCCAGGCCGCTCCGGCAAGAACAGCCAGCGGGGGCAGCGCCATATACAGTACAGGCCTGAATGCCTTCTGCTTCAGGGCCGCCGAGGCGGCTGGTTTGATTAACAGGAGAGCGCAAAACGCCAGGAAAACCAGAACGGAGAAGGGGGTTATAGCCGGGGCGCCGCTATCAGATACGGCAGGTGCGGCAGATACGGCCGCCCCGGTCCACCATGCGGCAAGAAACATCACCCAACTGCCCGGCTCTATTTTTAAGCCTGGGGCAGCGTGTCTCATTATTCTGCCGGGACCGCTCTTTTCCCAAGCATGTTGCCCTTTACGCCTATTACTATCTCTTCCAGGGGGATGTCCTTGCCGGCCCTTTTTATCGCTTCTTTGAGGATAGCGGTCATACCGCCGCAGCAGGGCACTTCCATCCTCAGGCAGGTCACGGTTTTAACGCCCATTTTGGAGAATATCTCCGTGAATTTCTCCAGGTAATACATGCCGTCGTCCAGCTTGGGGCAGCCTATCAGCAGTTTTTTGTCCCCAAGGTAATTATGGAACCCGGCGGTGGCAAACCCGGTGCAGTCGGCGGCCACCATCAGGTCCGCGTTTTCCAGGAACGGTATTACAGTACCCATGAGTTTTATCTGTATTGGCCAATGGGAAAGGGTATGCTCCTCTTCCCGGTCTATCTTCACGCTTGAACAGGACGGGCATTCCACATCATGTTTCATCTTAGTTCCTCCGCTTTCTCCGGTATTTTTTCCGGCGCTCATGAATATGAGTATAAGCAAGGATGGCGGCGGATTGTATGATTAAAGTCATACGGCAGGGGATTTGAAATTTCAACCGTGAAACTAAAGATTAGTTCGTGGTGTCGCAGGGCTGGCCGTCAGTCTTGTTTTCAATTACCTCAAGGAACTGGCGTACAACATTCGGGTCGAAGTGCGAGCCGGAGAGCGAGCGTATATGCCTAATCACAACTTCTTCCGTCCATGCGGGGCGGTACGGCCGGTCCGAACGCAATGCGTCCCACACGTCCACTATGGCAAATATCCTGGCCCCAAGCGGTATCTCCGTTTTCTTGAGCCCTCTTGGATACCCGGTGCCGTCCCACTTTTCATGGTGGCAATAAGGTATGTCCAGCGCGGGCAGAAGGAAGTCTATGTGCTTGAGCAGTTCATAGGCATACACGGGGTGCCGCCGCATTACCACCCACTCGTCGTCGGTAAGCGGGCCGGGCTTCAGCAGAACGTTGTCGGGGATGCCCATTTTTCCTATGTCATGCAGCAGCGCCCCCCTTCTTAAATGCATCAGTTCCGTCTCGTTCAGGCCCATGGCCCTGGCCACCTTCATAGTCAGTTCCACCACGCGTTCAGTATGGCCTTCGGTCTCCTTGTCCCTGAGGTCCAGCGCGCGGGACCAGCCCTCCAGGGTGCTGTCGTAAGCCAGCACAAGCTGCATGTTTGAAAGCTGCAGGTCGCCAAACAGCGTGGCGTTGTCCACGGCTATTGCGCCCTGCGTGGCCAGTGACTCCAGGAAATCAAGCTGGTCCGGATTAAGCTCCGTCTTGTTCCGGAAAAAGACCTCCAGCACGCCGCTTACGCGCCCTTTGGATACAAGCGGCACGCAGTAGGCGCTGGTGAGGCTTTCCAGGGCGGACAGGCGGGAGCGGTCCGGGCAGTCCTTGCGGGACGCCAGGTCCGGAATGGTGACCATTTTTCTGTCCAGGAAGGCCTTTCCCGCTATGCACTCCTCCATATGCACATAATTATGCCGGAGCGCGACCGTATTAAGCCCCTTGCTGGCTATTATCTGAAGCATATGGGAGTTGCGGTCCAGCATAAGCACGTCGGCCGCGTCGGCGTGCAGTTTGCCTACCACCTGGTCTAAAAACAGGCTGAATGTAAGCTTAAGGTCGAAGCTGCCGCTGATGGCAATGTCTATCATGCGCAGCGCCTCAAGCCTTTCCGCGCGCGTCAGCGCCTGTTCGTAAAGGTTTGCGCGGGCCAGGGCGTTTGCGGAAATATCGGCCACTGCGGCAAGCAGGTCCACTTCGCTTTCCGTCAAATCCGTTTGCCTGCCCATCCACACGGCGCCTATTACATGCCCCTGGGAAATAAGCGGCGCCCATGCAACTGCCTGGGGCCCCCCGTTTATGCCGGGCTCATGCGCAAATTCAGCGGGGGCATCATTGCTGAAGAGTGTTTTGCCGGAATCCATCACGCGCCCGATTACCCCCTGCCCGGTGGCCAGGCGCAGGCCTTTCAGCCCTTTCCACTTTCCGGCGGCCTCCTCTATAACTACGCCGCCCTCAAAAGAGTTCATCGCCAGCGCGGCGCACTCGCCGCCCAGCAGTTCCGTAATCTGGTTGAGCACCTGGGGCATTATCTCGCCAGGGGTCCTGGCGTCGCGGATGGCATAGGACATCCCCGCTATCGCCCTTATCTCGTTTTCGTGCTTTTTTCTTTCGGAGATATCCCTTACAACGTGTATCAGCCCCACCGGTTCGCCTTTGGAATCCATTCTCGGCACAACCCGTACTTCTATGAATTTCCCAAGGTGCGGCTCGTACATCTCAAAGGACATGGGCACAGCCGCGGCAAGGCACGCCTTTCCGGCGCACTCCGCGGGCGGACAGTCCGCGCCATGGAAATATTTGAAGCATTTCTTGCCTTCAATATCTTCAATAAATGGCAGCCCCAGAATTTTTTGCGCAGCCTTGTTGGCCCTTATGATGTTGAAATCCTTGTCCAGGATGGTGACCATGTCCTCAATGGAATTGAATGTGTCTTCCCAGTCCTTAACGGTAATATACAGCCACTCTTCCGCCAAAAGCTGTTCCGATATGTCTTCAAGTATGGCCACTATGCCCGCTATATTGCCGTTCTGGTCTCTGTACGGCGCAACGGCAAGGTTCAGGTCGATCAATGTGCCGTCTTTTCTTTGCCTTTTTATACGCACGCCCGCGATTGTTTCGCCATTGAGGACCCTGTGTAACTTGCCCTTGAACTCCTCTATCCAGTCCTCCGGCACTATCGGATAAAGTTTTCCAAGGACCTCTTTTTCCGCCCACCCGAATATCTGCTCTGCCGCGGGATTCCAGGAAGTTACAATCAAGTCCGGCGTAAGGCCTATAATGCCCAGCGGCGAGGCATCCACAAGGGCCCTCATCATGGATGCGGTCTTGCGGGAGGCGTTTTCAATCTCCCTGCGCGCGGTCACGTCCCTTACCAGTTCGATACCCGCCACGATTTTTCCGTTTTTGTCCCTGAGTGGCGAGGCCGTGATGTAGAGGTACTTGGTGCCTTTGGCGTTTGTAACCTCCCGCTCCACACTGTGGATCCTGCCGTCTTCAAACGCTTCCTGCAACTGGCAGCCTTCGCACATTTTGCTGTTCAGCTCATAAGCCTGGTAACAGCGCTCACCGGTATGGCTTCCGGCCAGCTCGATGGACTTCGGGTTCTGGTAAATAATGTTGTAATCGGTGTCCTGTATGGTTACGCCGTCACCGATGGCCTCCACTATGGCCTCGAATTTTGCCTGCTCGCCGCCGGCCAGCCTGCAATCAGCCAGCCAGGATTTCAGAATCAGGAAGTAAACGGCAAATGCGCTGGCGGCGCTCATGATGAGGGTGCTTAAAACAAGCACCCAGCCTTCCTTGATGTTGGCTTCAAAACCGGTAAAACGGAAAGCGGCCACGATAATGAACTCGGTTGCTGCGATAATGGAAATGAGTTTAAGGCAGAGGATGATGGGGCGGGCCAAATTGCCCGCACGTCGCTTCAGCGCTCCGGAAAAATCAGCCACCTGCGAACGTCTCCCCCATATCTATTCAGCGGCGTGGCCCTGCCACTTCGCCTTTTATAAGTTCTTTCAGGGCGTCTTCTATGTGTCCTTCATAGGCTACTACCAATTGCACTTCAAGTGAAGTGATTTTTGTCACATCTTCCGTAATTGACTGGTCATACGGCCTGGAGGTGGCCACCACAAGGGTTTTCCCCTTAAGCTCAATTGGCAGAACCCCCAGCCGGAACGCCACCCCCACCGGCAGGATGCGGGCGGCCTCAGGCGAAATTCTGGTGCGCGACAGGTCTATCCACGGCAGGTGGAACTGTGTGGCCAGGACCATGCAGATGTCGTTAGGCGTAACGTATTTAAGCTCCACCAGTATCATCCCCAGTTTCTTGGTCCTGTTCCTGTGCTGGATATCCAGGGCGTAATCCAGTTGCTCGCGCGTGATATAGCCGGCATCAAGCAGTATCTCGCCCAGGGGTTTTTTTGTCTGCGTCTTCTGGTGTTCCAGTGATTCTTCAAGCTGTTTTTTGCTTATGATGGCCTCTTCGTGGAGGATGGCGCCTAACTTTTTCTCCCTGAGTTCCTGCTGCACCCTCAGGGACTCTTTCAGTTGTTCGGACGTTATTTTGCCCTGGTCCACCAGCACCTTGCCTATCAGGCGCTTGCAGTCCACGTTCTTGACGGCCCTGGCGTTTACGTAAATCCTGTCGCTGCGGTCCGCCGGGTTCAGGGGAACAAGGAAGAACCCCTTGTCGTTTGGATTGTACTTGTTAGCGGAGCCGTGCAGCACCTGGCCGTTGTCAAACTCCACCATCAGCTTGAACGCAAGCGTGCCGGCGTATATGGAATTCTGGATTTTCTCTTCCCTTAAAGAAGGCGCGCCGGATGTCTTTTTAAGGAAATGGACCGCGCGCACAGCGGAAAGATACACGGAACGGGTTTCCGGCTGGCCTGTTTTGGAAATGTACTGGAAATGAAAGCTGGGTTTGTCCGTGCTGAAGTAGAGGACGTTGCCTTCAGCCTCTTCACCCGATAAAAAATTTATCAAGACGTGTGACATTCGATTTTATTTTTTAAACTTTTTAATTTAAAAATATGTTACTCAATGCATATTACAAATGTCAATTGGCGCCTCCCCATCCAGATTGTTTTTGGCCTCATTCCAGGCTTACCTCAACCGGCAGGGGCCACGAGTAATTACCGGGCCTGGCAGTTTGCGTGTTCAGGTAGAACCTGTAGCCCAGGGTAACGCCGGCCATACGGCCGCCGCCGGAGATATACATGCCGTCCGGCGATATGGCCGGCCCGCCCTGGCCTGTAACCTGGAACCCGGTGAAAGGTCCCGAAAGCCCGCCAAAGGAGACCATGCCGCCCCTTTCAGACTCCAGTTTCACCACGGTGGCCGCGGGCGCCTCAACATAGCCCCTGCTTATATCTGCCGCAGTTACCTGCACCGAATTTGCCTGGTACACGGTCCTTACGTAGGCCGCCGGCATTACATACGCGGTTACGGAGACTTGCGAGGTGGCGCTGCGGGCCCAGGCTTGCGCCGGCGTGAATTGGATAGCTGAAACAACGAGGATGGCTGCCAGGGCAAATGGCATGCAGGCAAGCTTTTTTGCCGCGCCTTTTTCTTTGCCGTTGTCCATTGCATCCTCCTGATTTCATCCTATACCCGGTTGCAATTAGCGGCTGTGACAGCGGATACTATGCTTCCCGCCGGTTGTGACGCAGAACACGCGATAAGCCCCGTAAATTGTGACGCGCTTTACATTTGCGAAATTTTTTTTTACTGGTGTTCAGAGGACGCGTGCCGGGCCGTTTTATGGAAGGCCTTCTCCATCTTCCGGCGTTGCGTTACGTCCCTGATCACTTCCACCCCGGCCACTATCCGCCCGGAGGAATCCCTCAGCGGGGAGGCCGTTATGTCCAGGCATTTGAGCCCGTTGCTGGTCAGCGCTTCCCTTTCCGTCCGGTGCACGTGGCCGTCCTCAAAGGCCTGCTCCATCTGGCACGATTCGCATACCTTTCCGTTGTGCTCATAAACCTCGTAGCAGTGCTCCCCGATGTGATTGCCCAGCAGGTTTATGGCTGCCGGGTTCTGGTAGATGATCTTGTAGCTGGTGTCCTGCATGCTTACCGCGTCGCCCATTGCCGCTATGATGGACCTTGAGATTGCCCTGGCCTCCTGGGCCTCCCGCATCGCCTCGCTTTTGGACTTCTTGTAAATAAGGTGGTAAATGGCGATTGAGGAGATCACGCCAAGCGCGAACGTGTTTGCCAGCATAACGGCAACCGGGGAGATAAGGGTCTCCAGCTTGATAAACCGGAACGCCAGCATGCACAGCACAACAAATTCCACGCCCGCCACAATAGAAACGATCTTGAGCCCGCCAATCAACGACCGGCCCGGCCCGGATGCGGGCCTCAGTATCGCCTGGCTTATATCATCCATTTTACGCCTCCCCAGGCAAAGCCGCTATGCGGCCCGCCTTTTTTTATGAGTGTTTATTACTACCCAAGATTGTATAATGGAATTTGCTTCTGTGGAAGATGTGAAATTGCGCGGGGGGGGGAATTGCTTTTTGGGTTGCCGTTATCGTCATTCTGAAATGATGCCCGCCTTTTGAATATTAAAGAAGAAATTGCCCGTTTTAAGGTGTCACTGCTTACGGTTGTGCAGCTGAAGCGGAAATTACGCGCGATTGTTTGTTTTACCCATTGACAAGGTTCAATCTCCTTTATAATCTAAAGTGAAGGTAAGTGCTTTTTTCCCAGCTTCTCCTATTTAAAAGCCAAAAGAAAATCAGCCGAAAGGTGTATTGATTTTTTTTATCAATGCGCTTGCTATTGTGGTACATACCACGGGAAAGGGGTGCAAGATGTTTTGCGCAAAATGTCCCGGACAGGCCAGATTCTTGTTATTAACTGCCCTTGCCATGATTGCTGCTTGCGGCAATATTGCTTCGAACCATAATGTGCCGGCATCAACTATTGCCGCGGCTGCAAATACCAGTCCGGCTGGCATAAACTCCGGGGGTGGGCAATACACAAGCCAGTCCGGGGTGGTCTATCAGGCGGACACCGGTTATTCCGGCGGCGCGCCGGCCTCCACCACGGCGAATATAACGGGAACGAACGACCCCGCCCTGTATCAAACCGAACGTTATGGGAAAACCTTCTCCTATAACATCCCGCTTGCAAACGGCAACTATAGCGTTACACTCAAATTTGCGGAGATATATTGGAACTCCTCCGGGCAGCGCGTCTTCAACGTAAGCATTCAGGGGACGCAGGTAATAACCAACCTGGATATCTACGCGCTGGCTGGTAAAAACGCAGCATATGATGTGACATTCCCGGCAAGTGTAACCAATGGGGTTTTAAATATCGGTTTCACAACGGTTGTGGACAACGCCAAGATAAGCGCGATAGAGATAACGCCCGCCGCAAGCGTTTCATCATTTGCCGCAAACTCCGGGGGTGGGCAGTACACAAGCCAGTCCGGGGTGGTCTATCAGGCGGACACCGGTTATTCCGGCGGCACACCGGCATCCACAACGGCGAATATAACGGGAACGAACGACCCAACCCTGTATCAGACTGAACGCTACGGGAAAAACTTCTCCTACAACATCCCGCTTGCAAACGGCAACTATAGCGTTACACTCAAGTTCGCGGAAATCTACTGGAACTCGTCCGGGCAGCGCGTCTTTAACGTAAGCATTCAGGGCATACGGGTTATAAACAACCTGGATATCTATGCCCTTGTCGGCAAGGACGCCGCCTATGATGTTACATTTCCGGCAAGTGTAACCAATGGGATTTTAAGTATCGGGTTTGCGGCGTATGTGGACAACGCCAAGATAAGCGCGATAGAGATAACGCCCGCCGCAAGCGTTTCATCATTTGCCGCAAACTCCGGGGGTGGGCAGTACACAAGCCAGTCCGGGGTGGTCTATCAGGCGGACACCGGT
>JAKAKS010000048.1 GCA_021813405.1 Nitrospirota bacterium | reverse complement strand
TGTTCTTAGTAAAACTCACTGCTTTTTAAGGCTGCCCCACAGTTTCTGGTTGAATCAACTTCGCATTATATTCCAATCTTTGAAACTGGCGTGTCAGTGCCAAGAGAACAGATTGGAGGTTTATTCATGGATCATCAGGGAATGGAAATCAATGAGTTGATTGACAGAGTAAAGACTGAGTTGAAAAATGCCAAGTATTCAGATTCACGCATCCAGGCATTAGGCACAGTATGGAATCGGCTGAAGGATTATATGGTTCGAAACGGCAAATCATTCTTTACGGCTAAAATCGGGATGGATTTTTTGGAAGCCGAATACGGCATGACTGTATACAAGAAACTTGACTCTCTCAAAAAGCATCGTGCCAGGGCGGTCAACGTACTTACAGATTACCTGCTGCATGGAATTATCTTCCCCAGGGCCAAGCAGCCGGTGCGCACTTACCATCCACAATTTCAAATGTTGTTCCAAGGGTATATTGATAAAAAAAGAGCTGACGGCATAGCGGAAGATACGCTGAAGTCCTATGAGATATACCTCGGCAGGTTTTCGGATTATCTGAACAGCCGCGGAATTGCCGACATACGTGACATGGATGAAATCGCTGTTTTAGGATTCACTGGCACTTTCGTCCGCTATTCACCCGCTATAACTCATAACACGCTATGCTCACTGCGCACTTTCTTTCATTACCTCTTCCAGAACGGATTTGTATCAAAGGACTTCGCCTACACAGTTCCACATGACGGGTATAGACAGCGGACAAAAGTTCCTTCCGCATATCCGAAGGAGGACGTGGAAGCGCTTTTAAAATCAATCGACAGGGGAACCCGAAGGGGAAACGCGATTATGCAATTATACTGATCGCGGCACGATTGGGGTTGCGTGCGCAGGACATATGCGATTTGTCCTTTAATAATCTGAAATGGGAGACCAACACTATTGAATTGCTGCAGGAGAAAACGGGAAAGCCCCTTGTATTGCCGATGCTGGAGGATGTAGGTCTGGCAATCATTGATTACCTGAAGTATGGCAGACCGGAATATGAATCCTCGAATGTGATTTTTCTGCGTTTAACTCCTCCTATAGGGAAACTGCAAGCTCCTACACTGCATAGTATTGTTACGCAGCATATGCGTACTGCAGGCATAAAGATTCAAGATGGCAAAAAACATGAACCTCATGCGCTTCGCCACAGCCTCGCAAGCGCCCTCTTGGAAGAAAATACTCCCTTGCCAATCATATCGGAAGTGCTGGGTCATACAAGCACGGCATCTACATCAGTTTATTTAAAAATCGATGTAAATCAGCTCAGAACATGCTCTCTGGAACCACCGCCGTTTGACTGGAACAAAGGCGCGGAGGTGTTCTAATGGCCAAGATAGAAAAACCATTTGTTGGCGAATTCAGGGTATTATTGGAGGCTTTTGTGGAACACAAAAGAGCTCTTGGATATAAATATGAAACTGACCAGCAAGAGTTGCAAAGATTTTCGATATTCACTCTGAATTATAGAGTAGAAGACAAGGTTCTCAGTAAACAGCTGGTAATGGATTGGACTTCGAAAAGGAAGAATGAATCGGCAAAGCGCTGGGCCCACCGCTGCAGTGATCTGCGCCAGTTTGCGTTATATCTGCAGAACCTGGGATATGATGCATTTATCCCGCCCGGATGCCATAAAGTCAATCGTGGCGAATATATCCCGTATATATTCACACATAATGAAATAGCGCGTTTCCTGCAGGTTGTCGATTCCATTAAACCGCATCCGCTGTCAAATAAACATGCGAGCTATCCATTATTGTTCCGTTTGCTTTATTGCTGTGGCCTGCGTATTTCCGAGGCGCTCCGTCTAAAAATTTCCGATGTAGATTTTGATAAAGGAGTGCTGTTCATAAGAGAGTCCAAGTTCGGCAAAGACAGGCTTATTCCTATTTCTGCGCCCCTTGCGAACATGTTTGGCAGATATCATGCCTTATTCAACAGGAATAACGCTCCGGAGGATTATTATTTCAGGAACAAAAATGGAACGCCTCTGACGCACGACCGCATTTATAAGGTATATCGTGCTCTTCTATGGAAGACGGGGATTTCTCATGGTGGCAAGGGCAAGGGGCCAAGACTTCA
Source organism: Nitrospirota bacterium (assembly GCA_021813405.1). Classification (GTDB taxonomy): domain Bacteria; phylum Nitrospirota; class Thermodesulfovibrionia; order Thermodesulfovibrionales; family JdFR-88; genus JAKAKS01. The sequence continues at coordinate 19,114 of JAKAKS010000048.1, read as the reverse complement.
TGATCTGCGGCATGTTTTCTGCGTACATTCTCTGGCAAAGCAGGTGAAGGCCGGCATTGATCTATATGTCGCCCTTCCCACACTGTCCACCTATGTAGGGCACAGCTCGATCACAGCCACTCAGCGTTATGTCAGGCTTACAGCAGAAGCATATCCTGAACTGCTTGAGAAGGTTTCCAGGACTTGCGCATATGTATTCCCTGAGGTGACAAAAGATGAAACCGACTGATTTTGGATATTATCTGACCGGCTTTCTCTCCAAGCACCTTCCGGGCACTGTTGGGCTCAGTCCCAATACCATAATGTCGTACAGGGACACTTTCAGTATATTCCTTGAATTCTGCTCCGAAAATAGGAATATAACACCGGACAGGCTTTCCTTGGACAACCTGAACAGGAAACTGGTTGAAGAATATCTGGAATGGCTTGAGAAAACCCGTAAATGCATCGCGGCCACAAGAAACGTGCGCCTGTCTGCCTTCCATTCTTTCTGCCGGTATCTGCAAATGGAACTGCCGGATTATATTCACCAGGCACAGCAGATACTTTCGATTCCTGTGAAGCGAACAAAGAAGATATCAGTTGAATACATAACGCTTGATGCTATGAAATTCCTGCTGGGGAAACCCGACAAGACGACGAAGGAAGGCCGCAGGGACATAGTGCTTGTAAGCCTGCTTTATGATTCAGGAGCCAGGGTACAGGAACTGGCTGATCTAAAGGTCGGTAACATAAGAACGACATTCCCCCCTACAGTAAAACTCACAGGGAAAGGCAACAAAAGCAGGATCGTTCCGTTAATGAAGCCAATGGCGGAGCTTTTGAAACAGTATTTGAAGGAGAATAGTTTAACGGAACCCTATACCTTCGATTATCCCTTATTCAGCAACCGCTCGAAAAACAAACTGACCCGCGCAGGGATTACTTATATTGTAAGGAAATATGCCAGTGCAGCGATTAAGGATGCTCCTGAGCTATTTCCCGATAAACTTTCACCGCATTGCTTTCGCCACTCCAAAGCCATCCATCTGCTTCAGTCCGGGGTAAATCTCGTTTATATAAGAGACTTCCTGGGGCATGTTGATATTCAGACAACCGAAATCTATGCCAGAATCGATGGCGAAATGAAAAGAAAGGCTTTGGAAAAAAGTAGTAATAACGTGGTGTCCGACAACCTTCCGGCATGGCAAAACAATGCTGGGCTGATGAACTGGCTGAAGAGTCTGGGGAAATAAGAAGGAATATAATGGAAAGTCAGATAAAGGGATAATGCAGGTTTAGCGCAGAATGTGGGCGTCAACTTTCCATTATCCCGGACTTTCCATAACCTTTCCCTTCGGGCTGGTAAGGCCGTGCGTGCAGAAGAACAATGCTTAAGGAGGCGCATACATGCTCCAGATGATGGCTCCTGAAAGCGGAGCCGTTATCAAGGTAAAGTTTCCTTGGCAGCCCCCTCATCGAAAGCGCCTTTCTCAGGGCGTCCAGGAAACTCTCCAGGCGTTCATGCAGATAAAACTCCGCGTGGGGGGCCAGCCTGCTCATGTCGTCAATGAACGCGATCAGGTAGGTCTTTCTCTGTTTGCCATCGTGGCTCACATAAGGGCCGTGCATGACATCGGCCTGCCAGAGATCGTTTGGATGTTCAGACTCAAACCTCCTTCTGTCTTCCGGGGCCGCCGAGGGTTTTTGCAGAAGGCCTTCCGATTGCAAAAAGCGATACAAGGCCGAGTAGCTGAGTCTGGCCCCGGGCAAAATAATCTTCCTGCCGCGGGCCTCATCCAGGAGCACCGGAAGCGACACGGCCGGCATCTCCTTTCTCAGGGCTATCAGCCCCTGCGCAGTTTCCTGCCCTATCGCCCTGGATTTTCCCCTGTCAGACCGCCCTAACGGATACAACGATTCGAGCTTCCCGCCGGAGAGTCTGTACCTGGCAATCCACTCCTTTATGGCCGATTCGCTTACCCGGCTTCTGGCGCTGCCCGGTATCTTCCATCTCTGGGCGCACTTGTCCCGCAGCAGCCGCTCCGTCTCGCCCCGGCCAAGCGCCCGGCCGCCTACAAAGTCCGCGATCACTCCAAACCGGAACACCGCAACCCGCTTCTTTAGCTCTTCTTCCATGAAAACCTCCTCGCGTATTTGATAAACAGGTTTAACACGAGGACGCGCCCCGGCATAAGACCAACAGTTCGGTGGGGTGGCCGGAACCCCGCTTGCATTGCGCTTTATCCCGGCCGCAAGACAGGGATTCTGCCCCCATGAAGAAGCTCGAAAAACCCCTCGATGACATCCCCCGCGAAGCTCATCCCCAGATGGATTTTTATGTTCTTCCTGAGCGCCTTGAGCCAGTTGATCTGCCGCTGTTTGGTAAAGCCGCCTTTTTCCCATTTGCCATGTTCTATCCGGTGGCACAGGCTTCTGAAAATAATTCTTGCCGGCACGCGGTGCCGCGGCCAGTACCCAAAGGGCCGTATCGTGTACACGCAGCCGCAATCGGCGCAGATATACCGCTTCAGCCAGACAGGCTTGCCGTACCCCTCAAACCAGGCCTCCACAAACCCGTGTCCCCAAACCCGGCAGCTTCCGCACCCATCCCTCAGACAGGTTTTCGGCCTCGGAAACGCATACTCTTTGCCCATCTCCAGAATGCCCTTGATTGAAAGCATGGAAAAAAGTAACAATACCCCGTACCTCCCGGGGCGGCAAAGGCTTGGGTCCTGGAAAAACACAGAGCCCCCGCTCCCGGGTCCTTCCTTTGGATTTTCAACAGGGTATTTTAATGCGAGAGGACTTATTGATGGGCCGGACTATTCCGGTTAAATCGCCGCTAAATCCTTTACTTTAATCCGCTAAACAACACTTGCTAATCACCGCGAACCTGACCTTCGGGGAGTGGCCTCAGGTCTTCGGCGATAACAAAATGACGACCGCTCTTTTGGACAGGGTTACTCATCATTGTGAAATAATCGAGACCGGTAATGAGAGCTGGAGGATCAAAACTAGAAACACAAATAAAAACTGACTACCTGGGGTGGGTCAAAATTGGACGCCGATGGTGGGTCAAAATTCAATGCCTATTGACACCTCCGCCGCTACAGCCTGCGTAATCTGCCCCGCAATCGCCTCCTGCGCCACCTTGAGCCTCTTTAACCCCGCAAGCTCATTCTGATAATGTCCCTTTCCGGCAAAATGACATCCTCCTTTAAAGGAGAAAATCATAACCTGCCTATAGGACATTTCTACTTGGCTGCTATAGGACATTATCATTTGGCTGTAACATATTGGAAAAAGCCGCCGTTGCAATCAAAAAGTGGGTTTCCGGTTCCGCCTGCGCCTGCTAGAATTTTAGTATCAACATCCAAGGAGCATTTGCCATGATGAGCTATCAGCAATTCCTTCAGCGCATTCAGTGGGTTGGGCATTTCGATTCCCTGCGGCAGGCTGAGAAGGCATCCAAGGCTGTTTTAAAGACCCTTGCTCGCAGGCTTTCTGAGCAGGAGGCCAGGCATCTCTGGCACCAACTACCCCCCGGTATAGAGATTTCGGTCAAGCATGAAAAAGGGCACGAGAAATTCGGCGTGGATGAATTTTTTGACATGGTAGCGGAGCAGGAGAGAGTAACCTTCAAGGAGGCCATCAATCATTCGGAAGCGGTGCTGGGCGCTCTACAGGAGAACATCCCATCCAAAGATATGGAAGAGATGCTCTCCTTTTTGCCTGAAGATTACGCAGCCTTGCTCAGCCGGGCCAGGGCCCTGACATTGGCAAGCAGATAACTTATTTTATTCCGGTTACTATGTCTCCCGGAGATATGGGTTTTGCGCTTTTTTCAACCATGGCAGTTGCTGTATCTGCCGTAACCACCATTACTCTGAGCAGGCCGTTTGGGTCCGGCCCGAAAAGCGTTTGAACTTCATCACCAGGCTGAAGCCCGCCCAGGATGCCCTTGTCCAGATAAACTACGTCGCCTTGAGCGCCAAAACTCATTGGCTTTTTAAACGCTACTACATGGGTGCTGACATCAGGTTTGGGGGCCGGGCCAGCCTCAACAGGGGCGGGCTTATTATAGGCTAGTACCACGTCACCAGGCGCTATTCTGCCGAACACCTTGATAATTGTTGCTCTGGCCATACTGCCCTGGGACCTTTTTTCCTGCGCTATCCCAAGCTGGGTTACCTGATACCATGTTTTGCCAGTCACAGGGTCTTCTATACTCTGGACGTCGGCAATAATGAATTTCTGAAAAGGGGAGGCTGGAGATTTCAAATCCAGGTAAGCGTCATCCCCCTCTGTTATGATCCGCCTGCCGCTTACGGCGCTTTCCAGCCTGCCTTCCCTAAGGACAGTTTTGGTCAGGTAGCCGCATGACAGCAGGTCATTTGCCGTAAAAACGTATTGTTTAGGAGCGGGCTGCGGCGCAATTGCGGCGGCATTTGTGGCCGGTGCTGCGGGGGCAGGGGCTGGCACTGGTGCCGGCGCTGGCGCAGTAGCATAGTTTTCTTCTACGATTGGTTTTGCGTATTGTAGTGGTATCTTGATCTTTTCACCCGGGTATATAAGATCCGGGTTTTTAATTCCATTTTCTTTCCATACGAGTGGCCATTGGAATGGGTGGCTGAGCTGGCCGGTGGCTATGCTCCAGAGCGTGTCACCTTTCCGTACCGTGTAAGTCCGGGTCTGATATCCGGGATCAGCGCCCGGTTGCGCGCCAGCGGCAAAAGTTGAAGCAAGCAGAACCAGCAGGGAAGAGACCGTAAGAGTTATTTTCCTCATGGCCGCTCCTTCCTTATAAAATTTGTTCTTAACATATCGTGCCATTGCGGGAAAAGTCAATGACGAAAGTTTCAAATTTTTTTTTCAAAGTGCATGGCCTTGATCAGTGCGCTTCTGGCAATATGTTTTAGCTCCTCGTCGCGGATGGGGACAAGTTTGTCTTCCACCTCCCGCTCAACTGTTGCTGAGACTATGGGGGCCCGCTTTTCGGGTTGTTTATTGGCCGGCAAGGCAGGAGCGGCAATCCTGCCCGCAGTGAAGCGGATATCTTTTACCCCCAGGTCCTTCAGCCTGCCAATGATCTCCTGTTTGAAGAAATTAGCCTGTTCAAGCCAGAGGGGAGAATCAGCACGGAGGGTCAGCACGCCATCAGCGAGCTTCCATGGGTGGAGGTTTTGCGCCAGCCGTTCGCCAGCCAGCGCATCCCATTTTTGCTTTATGAGGTTCAGCCTTGCGCCTTCCTCAATTCCTAGTTCCCTGGCCAGGCCGGCCAGGCCAGAGGAAATTTTCTGCAAGCTTACTTTACGCCAGTCCTTAAGCAGCGGGTGCAGAGGTTCATCGTTTTCTGGACCCCGTTTACCGTTACTTTTTTTCTATGTATATTCGGAAATATCTGGCGCTTTACTCGATTGTTAGCGTGGCTTACATGATTACCGGAAGTCTTTGACTTGCCACAGATTTCGCAACTGGCCATAATGCTTAAAACCCTCCTTTCCGTTTGATTTAAAAGTAGTTTTTATGATAGCATTAAGTTTGCGCGCCTGACAAGCAGTATATACCAAAGGAAAGCAATGGCAAAAACAGAAAGCAAGAAGATAAGAATACACGAGATCGCCAAGGAACTGGGGCTGGACAGCTCAAAACGAGTACTGATAGAGCTTGAAAGGCTTGGCGTAACAGGAAAAACAGCATCTTCAAGTATAGAGGAAGACGTAGCCCGGAAGGTCAAGGACGTCCTTGCTGCAAAGATCGCCGAAAAGGCTGCCGCGGCCACCGCAAAGCAGGCCGCCGTTTCCGGTGCCCCCGGTGCTGCCGAAGAACCCAGAAAGAAAGAGAAACCGGCTGCCGAAGCCCCTTCCGCTGCCCAATCAAAGGCGGGCGGGCAGGTTGTGGCTGAACCTCCGGTTCAGGAGCAGCAGGAAGTACCTGCTGCTGCCGGGGCTGAAACAGCCGAAACGGCGCTGCCTGAGGAAGAGACCGAGCTGAAAGTGCCCGACCGGTTCAAAAAGGACGTGGAGGCAGAGAGGCTCGAAAAGTTCAAAGCTAAGCCGCAGATGCAAAGGGCATTTCAGACTATCAGGAAAATAGAGCCAAGGAAATTCCATGACCCTAAACTGGCGCGCAAGCCCGGCGCAAAACCACCTGTAGCCGCCGGGGCCAGGGGGCCGGGGAGGGTGGAAAAGCCTCAAGCCGCCGCGGCAGCCCCGCGCAAGCGCGTGGTAAAGCTGTTGGAAGGGGCCACGGTTAAGGAATTTGCTGAGCTTATAGGCGTAAAGGCCACCGATGTTATCCGGAAGTTCATGGAGATGGGCTATATGCCTACCATCAATAACCCGGTGGACCCGGATGCCGCTATACTGGTAGCCGACGTTTACGGCATAAAACTGGAGCCTGCTACTGCGGAGGATGAGGCTGCTCCTGAGGAGCAGGTGCAGACCGAAGACACTGCCAGGCTGGAGCCGCGCCCGCCTGTTGTAACCATAATGGGCCACGTGGACCATGGTAAAACCACGCTTCTGGATTCCATCCGGAAAAGCAGTATCACCGCGGGCGAAGCTGGCGGTATAACTCAGCACATTGGTGCTTACAAGGTTAAGTATGGCGAAAAAGAGATTGCCTTCCTGGATACTCCCGGCCATGAGGCCTTTACCACACTAAGGGCGCGCGGAGCCAAGGCAACGGACATAGTGGTCCTGGTTGTGGCCGCCGATGACGGTGTGAAGCCGCAGACCATAGAGGCAGTGGATCATGCAAAGGCGGCCGGGGTGCCGATAATTGTGGCGGTCAACAAGATAGACAAGCCTGAAGCCAACCCCCAGCGTGTCAGGAACGAGCTTTCGGAGCTTGGCATAGTCTCCGAGGAATGGGGCGGGCAGAGTATCTTTGCTGACATATCGGCCAAGAAAAACATCGGTATAGACAACCTGCTGGAGATGATATTGCTGCAGGCGGAAGTGATGGAATTAAAGGCCAATCCTAACAGGATGGCAAAAGGCGTGATTATAGAATCCAGGCTGGACAAGGGCAAAGGCCCGCTGGCCACCATACTGGTGCAAAGCGGCACCCTCAGGATTGGGGATGTATTCCTGAGCGGCGTAAATGCAGGCAGGGTGAGGGCGATGAGCGACGAATCCGGTGCGAGGATTGAAAAGGCCGGCCCATCGACCCCGGTTGAGGTGGTAGGGTTCGGCAGCGTACCAAATGCCGGAGACGGCTTTGTGGTGCTGGAAGACGAGCGCAAGGCAAGGCAGATAGCTCTTTCCAGGCTGCAGAAGATGCGCCCGGCCGAGGCCGCGGCTGCCAAGAAGCTTACATTGGATGAGCTGTACAGCCGGATAAAAGAAGGCCAGATCAAGGATTTAAATATAGTCATCAAGGGAGACGCCCAGGGCTCTATCGAGGCCCTGAGGGGCGCGTTTGGAAACATCACCCATCCCGAGGTGAAGGTCAGGGTTATCCATTCCTCCATTGGCGGCATAAATGAGTCTGATGTTATGCTTGCCGCTGCGTCAAGCGCCATAATAATCGGCTTTAACGTGCGGCCTGAGATCAAGGCCCAGCAGCTGGCTGAAAAAGAAGGGGTGGACATCAGGCTTTATAACATCATCTACGAGGCCGTGGACAATGTTAAGAAGGCGCTCGAGGGAATGCTGGAGCCTACGGTCAAGGAGAAAGTGCTTGGCAGAGCCGAGGTCCGGCAGACTTTTGCTGTGTCCCGAATAGGCACCATCGCTGGCTGCATGGTGATCAATGGCACCATGAACAGAACAAGCGACGGCATACGCGTAATCAGGGACAATATAGTGGTTTACGAAGGGAAGATAGGCTCGCTGAAAAGGTTTAAAGAGGACGTTAAAGAGGTCCAGACCGGATATGAGTGCGGCATCACCATAGAGAATTTTAATGACCTCAAAGTGGGCGATATCCTGGAAAACTTCGTAATGGAAAAAATAGCGGCCAAGCTTTAAACTGCGCCGTTGCGAAAAACACAGAGCACTTAAAAAATCGTCAGAAAGGGAGGGCTTTTCCATCGTGCTCCCTTATAAAAGATCAAAGCGTGTGGCCGACCTGCTGAGGGAGGAACTGGCCGATATCATCATGCGCAGGGTGAAAGACCCGAGGCTGGGCGAGAAGTTCGTTACCGTAGTGGACGTGTCTGTCACTGACGATCTGAAGCTTGCCCGCGTGTACGTAAGCACGCTTAAAAAAGAGGACCGCGAAGATATAGTGGACATACTTAAATCCGCACGCGCCTTCATGCGCTCCGAGCTTGCAAAAAGGCTTCGGATGAAGAGCATCCCGGACCTGGAATTCTTCATAGATACCTCGATCGAATATGGCAGCAGAATAGAAAAATTGCTGAAAGAAATCAAGGCCACTGAGAAGGCGGGCGATTGACAGCTTTTGAAAAAGCCCTGGATTTCTTCAGGGCGCCTAATAACAGGCTGTTCCTGATAGCTACTCACGTTACCCCGGAGGGGGACGCGCTGGGCTCCAGCATAGCCTTGGCTTACGCACTCCGGCAGCTTGGTAAAAATGCGATGGTTTACGACAGGGACGGGGTACCGGATTACTGCAAATTCCTGCCAGGCGCCGGCGAGGTAAAAAAGACGCTGCCGCAGGACTACAGTGAAGCGGTACTGGTATTGGTGGATTGCGGCCATCCGGATCGGGCAGGGCTGGAAGGCAAGAGTTTTCATAAAACAGTTGTAATTGACCATCATGAAACAGACCTCTTCTACGGGGATGTGAACTGGACGGAGCCGGACGCATCTGCCGCAGGCATGCTGGTATTCAGGCTAATCAAGGCCCTGGGCGTTGCCCTTACAAAAGAGATTGCCGTTAATCTCTACACGGCCATAATGACCGATACGGGGTCTTTCCGTTATCAGAATACCACGCCTGAGGCGCTTGGCATGGCATCCGAGCTTGTCCATGCTGGGGCCGAGCCGGCCGCGATTGCTGACCATATCTACAATTCCTGGACAGCAGCAAGATTCAGGCTCCTGTGCATGGCTCTTGGCACCTTTCAAATGAAAGACGGGGTGGCCATGATGCATATCTCGAAGGACATGTTCCGCAGCACGGGAACGGGCATAGAGGATGCGGAGAATTTTACCGCTTATCCCAGAATGCTTAAGGATGTTGAGGTATCCGCCTTGCTTCTGGAGTTGGAGGATTCCATAAAGGTAAGCCTCCGGTCCAAGGGAGATACGGACGTGCGGCAGATCGCTGCCAGGCTTGGCGGAGGCGGGCACAAACGCGCCGCGGGTTGCAAACTCAAAATGAGCCTGAATGAGGCCCGTGACGTTATTCTCAAAGAGATTCTGGCTACCCGGTAATTTGCTTTAAGCAGTAAAACAGAGGGGGCTGGTTTTTAACCTGCCCCCTCTTTGATTTAAGGCTAATTATTTAGGCAGTTCGCCGTTTACGAGTTTGCTGCCATTGTTGTGGCAGTTCATGCAATGGCCCTGGGGAGCAAATGCTCTTCCGCCAGCCTTATGGCAGGCGCCGCAATATTTGCCCGCGAAGATGTCCTGCATCGTAAACTTGTCGGCCCCGAATTGCATCGTGAAGGTCTTAGGCTTCAGGTTCACGTGGCAGTCCGGGCAGGACAGGCCGTGGTTCAGGTGCATCTGCCAGGTAAAGGTTACGTTGCCCATCTTGTTTTTGAATACGAGGGGGGCATGCCCTTTGGGAATGGCGAACGCAACGCCAGCGAAAAGGACGGCAACCGTCATGACAAACATAGTAACTTTCAGTCTCATGATTTTCACCTCCTTTCCTTTTAATTTGAAATTTAACATACAATCTTACAAGGAATTCCAGTTTTTATCAATCTTTTCAAATCCATCAGCATATGAATAAGCATAATTTATGCCATTTAAGCTGATTTTTAATCGCAAAAAAAAGACTATGAATTTCTGTTTATTTATCAGCGCTATAAACCTTCACGGTGCGGATGTTCTTATGGGATCCGGGAAAAAACGGCTTAAAAACCGGTATCCGGGCATCCTCATTTGGGAAAGCATGTTCCCATATAAGGATGATGAATAACGGCGGGCGCCCCCCCGGGGGTCACTTGCCAATCCCAAGCAGTATTTCCCTGGTTTCAATGTCCACCCTGTCTATCCTGGCCTGCACACTGTCGCCTATCCTGAAGCGCCTGCCTGTGTGCCTGCCCCTCAGCACAAGAGTGTTTTCATCGAATATGTAGTAATCGTCCGCCATGGTAGAGACGTGTATGAAGCCCTCAAGGAAGAAATCCTCAAACCTTACTTTAAGCCCGTAATTTGTGATGCCCACAATAACAGCCTCAAACCGCTCCCCGGCCTTGTCCTTCATGAACCAGGCCTTCATGGCGTCCAATACAGTCTTTTCCGCCTGGTCCGCGTTTCTTTCCATAACCGAGCAATGCGAAGCCAGATCGGGCAGCGCCTGGGCAAGCCTGGCCTTTCTCTCTTCGGAAAGGCCTTTCCTGCCGGATGCCAGCACCTCTTTTAATATCCTGTGCACTATCAAATCCGGATACCTTCGGATAGGCGATGTAAAATGCGTATAGCACTTGGAGGCCAGCCCGAAGTGGCCAACATTCTCGGTGCTGTATCTGGCCTGTTTCAGGCTCCTTAATACGGCATAATTTGCAAACTCCTCGGCGGGCGTGCCGCGGGCCGCGCTGATAATCCCCCGGAGGTCGGTAAAGCGCTTTCTGAGCACAGCCCTGCAATACCGGGCAACCTCCTCGAATTTTTCAGGGTCTGGCTCTTCATGGATGCGATAGATTGAAGGCACTCCGGAAGCGGCAAGATGTCCGGCAACGGCCTCATTGGCCGCTATCATGAACTCCTCGATAATTATGTGCGCAATATTGCGCTCTGCCCTGATAATGTCTTCCGGCCTCCCCTGCATGTCCAGCAGCACCTCGGGTTCCGGCAGGTCGAAATCAAGGCTGCCACGTCCCATCCTCCGTGTGCGGATTGCCGATGCCAGTTCCTCCATGCTCTTGAAATCCGAAAGGAGCTTTTCACCGTAGCGCGAGGCCCGGCGGTAATCCTCTTCCGCCAGAATCCTGGCTACTTCGGTATAAGTCATGCGCTCCTGGCTTGTTATCAGGCTCTGGTAAAAAACGGCTGAATACATCTTTCCGAACCTGTCGAAATCCATTTCCGCCGTGAAAGCAGGCCTTGGCTTGCCGGGCACCAGGCTGCACAGGTCTTCCGAAAGCTCTTTGGGCAGCATCGGGATGGCCCTGTCCGGGAAGTACACGCTTGTTGCCCTGTCGCGCGCCTCCAGGTCTATGGCATCCTCCTCCCGCACGTAATGGCTTACGTCCGCAATATGCACCCAAAGCTTGTAGCCCAGATCGGTTACCTCTATGGATACTGCGTCATCAAAGTCCTTTGCCCTTTCACCGTCGATTGTCACGGTCCGCAGCCGCGTAAGGTCTTTCCTGTGTTTAAGAAGGTCTTCCTGCGGATGGCGCAGGGCCTTTGCGGCTTCCTGCGCGGCGGCCGGAAATTTGTGCGGGATACCCAGCTCCTCCATAACCGCATCAATCTCTTCAAGTGGGGCGGTCGGCGCTTCCAGCTTTTTGATTATCCGGCCTACCGGGGGGCGCTTGTCTTCGGGATACTCCACTATCTCCACAATCACCTTCTGGCCGTTTGGGATGCCGGCGCACTCCTTATGGGGGATGTAGATATCAACGGGCATTGTCCTGGATTTGGGGCGCACAAAGCAGGCCAGCCTGGTCTTTTCCACGGTGCCCGCGATTCTGGTTTGTGCACGCTCCAGTATCCGGATTATCCGCCCCTTGCCGCCTGGCTCGGCCCGGGCGATTACCTTGTCGTTATTCATTGCCCCCATCGTGGCCGGAGGCGGGATGAACAGGTCACGTTCCTTAGGGGAATCGGGTATCACAAACCCGAAGCCGTCCCTGTGCGCTTCGAAATACCCCTTTATAAGGTTTATCTCGTCAGGAGGCGCATAAAGGCCTTTGCGGGTGAGCACCAGGTCCCCGGTGCTGGTCATCTGGTCCAGCATGCGCTTTAGTTTTTTGGATTCGGCCTTGCCCAGCCTTAAATCTTTCGCTATCTCATTGAACGATTGCGGGCGCGTCTTTGCCTTGATGCGTGCCAGTAGCTCTTCCCTTAATGCCATTGAAGTATTTTATTCTATTTTATGGACTTGTGAATTGCCCCTTTCTGCTACTAGAATATTTCAAGGTGGCGTGATGATACTTCTGGACCCGCTTGGCAGGCGCATAGATTATCTGAGGATGTCCGTAACAGGCAGGTGCAACCTGCGCTGCATCTATTGCCTTCCGCGCGATTCCCGCTGCTGCGCCCCTGGCGCGCTGCCCCTGGATAGCCGGCTAATCTTCTCCGTTGCCCAGGCGGCAATGCATTACGGCTTGCAAAAGGTCCGGCTTACCGGCGGTGAGCCGCTTTTACGGGACGATATTATTGATATCGTGCGCACACTCAAGCAGATGGGCGTGCCGGATTTAAGCATGACCACTAACGGCGTTCTGCTTGCCGGTGTTGCCCCGGCCCTCAAGGCCGCCGGCCTGGACAGGATAAACGTAAGCCTGGACAGCCTGGACCCGGACGCGTACTCCAGGATTACCGGCGGAGGAAGCCTGCCGCCCGTTATGGAAGCAATTGACGCCGCCGCTGATGCCGGGCTTCTTCCGGTAAAGATAAACGTGGTGCCCCTGAGAGGGGTGAATGATTCGGAGGCGGCCGGCTTTGCGGCTTTGACGATAGACCGGCCTGTGCATGTGCGCTTTATAGAGCTTATGCCTGCCGGACACAAAAATCCCGGCATTGAATCCCTTGCCGTCCCGTCCGTGGAAACTATGGAGAAGGTGGCCACGGCATTTCGCAGCCAGGGCAGGAGGCTGCTGTTTGAGGGGGAGGGCGGCTCTTCAAGGAATTACAGACTGGAAGGCGCAAAAGGGATAATCGGATTTATAAGCCCGGTCAGCAATCATTTCTGCGGCAGGTGCAACAGGATGCGGCTTACGTCTTCCGGTAAGCTGCGGCCGTGCCTGTTTTCGGCAGATGAGCTGGAGATAATCCCCGGCGCCAGCCCGGACGAGATAGAGAACATCCTGAAACAGGCCGTCCTCAGGAAGCCTGCCGGGCGGAAGACCGGCAGCGCGATACCGGGGCGCATGTCCTCGATAGGAGGATAAAATGCTTAAACCAATGGACAGGAAAAAGGAAAATAGCCCCGTCAAATCCAGCCCGGTGTCCCGGGCCCAAAAACCCCTGGCCCGTAAGACCGGCATTCACGTATGCGGCAATAAGGAATGCCGCCTGAGAAAGGCCGGGTGCTCAGGCTTTGAGGGCTGTCCAGGATACAAGGCCGCGGGCGCCTGAGACTCTTTTTTTATATGTTCAAACTGAAACTCGCAACAGGCTGTAATTAAAGCATTTCCCAGATTTTTCTGTTCAAACTGTTCAAATACCCCGATTCCAAACCGGCTTTCGCCTTTCCCAGCGCGATATTTTCAAAGAACAAAACTGAGTAACCAGGCCGGTTGCCTCCGGCATCGCCATCTTAACCCTCCAATGCATGACATTGTCAATAGGACAGAAGTCATGATATGTTTTTTTGCCCCGGCGTTGAATATATGCGGAAAATTCTTGCAATTCACTGTGGAATGCTGGTACAAAACTTAATGACAGGGCTTGTTTATTAAAGGCGGTGATTAAACTGAGCTTTAAACTATCATTCAGGAGAACCGATGAATAAAAAAAGACTGTCTTCTTCAATATTGAGATTCACCATTCTGGTTGCAATTGCCTTTGCTGTAATATCGTGTGCTCCCGGCGAATTCGCAGCGTCGAATTCATTGGAAACGAAAAAACCCCAAACCAGGTCCGCTTCAGGCACTCCGGAAATTAAAAAGGCTGGTGAAACGGGAGGCCCCAATGTCCGGAAACAGGAAGCCGCGAAGCATTGGCTTGACGGCCTGCCCGGGATAATCAGGGGCTGCTCTTCCCAATACAAGCAAGATTACGCGGCCAGGAAAGATTGCATTATACGGGGAATCAATAAGTAAAGGTACTTAGAATTGCGGCGGCGGTTGCCGATTTTGGCAGGGTGGTGTTTGCCCAGCCAGATGCCGCGCGCCGGCTTGCCTGTACCGCCACGCGGCAATTTCCGCCGCGTTATTTTTTAGTAAGCGTGCAGTCTGAAAACGTAAGATTAACGCCAAACGGGTTTCCGCCGTAAGTGCCGCTGAGGCTCAGATCCTTCAGCATCTGCAAGCCCTGGACCACCTGATAATCCATTGTTACATTGAGTTTGGTTGCCTCTGCCGGGTTGCCGGAAGTGTAATCGGCGGTATAGGCACTTAATATGTATCCGTCCGGGCTTGTTGTAAAGCTGGGCTGGATGGAGCTGTTGAACTGCGGTGTTACAACTTTCAGATTGCTGATGGCAAAGTTCTGCCCCATATTGGTGGCAATATCCGCCGTGCCTTCCTTATAGGTGAGCAGATACTGCTGCGGGCCCGCTGTTTCCAGTTTGTATTCGCTGTTTGCTTCAGGCAAAGGACGGTTCAGCATGAACAGCTTCCAGGTATCGAAGAACCCAGATGTCATCTGCTCCATGCCCCCGTATATCTGCTCCAGGGCGGCATTCATCCGGTCCGTCTGTCCGGCAAGGTCGTTGTGGGTAAGCGTTACGCTGTCATCGGCGGCAACGCTTAACTATGAAGTGGAGCTGGTTTAGTATGCCAACGGCCCTGCCGATGGCGTCGGGGGGCAGGCCCTGGTTCTGAAGCAGCAGCCCCCAGTCGGGCGTCATTGTGCATTGGAAGGTGGAAAGCCCCTTGCGGCGCAGGTCGTAATAGGATTTCCTTGCCTGGGTAACCACTGCCCGCTGGTTGTCCACAGGCTGGGCCGACGCCTGGGCCGCGCCCGCAATGCAATAGATAACGAGGGCGGCGAAAATGCTGAAAATAGTCGCTCTCTTCATATGGTCCTCTTTCCTGGGGGGATTTTTTCTGATGATGTGCCTCGCTTTACAAAAAAGCTGTTGCGCCAATATTCTTTCCTGTTTGAGCAGGGAAAGTCAAGGAAAGCGCCTGCCTTAAATTAAAGGGAAAAGGCCGCCTGGATGTGCTGGGCGGGCAGCGTATGATAAAATCCAGATACATTTTAAAAAATTCCGGAACCAGGAGGCAGGCCATGGCCGATCATGATTTGATGGGTTTCGACGTGCTGATGTCTGAAAAAAGGGTTTTTCAGCCCTCGCCGGAGTTCAGCCGCCGGGCCCATATAAAAAGCATGGAAGAGTACAATGCCATTTACAAGCGCTCCATCGAGGACCCCGAAGGGTTCTGGGGCGAGATGGCGGAGGCGCGGCTCTCCTGGTTTAAAAAGTGGGACAAGGTGCTGGACTACGATTTCGGTGAAAAGCCGTATATCAAATGGTTCACCGGCGGAAAGCTGAATGCCAGCTATAACTGCCTGGACAGGCACCTTGCCGGGCCTGAAAGGAACAAGGCCGCGCTTATATGGGAATCCGACGAGGGCACGTTTAAAACATACACTTATCAGCAGCTTGCCGTTGAGGTGAACCGTTTTGCCAACGTGCTTAAAAAACAGGGCATCACCAAGGGCGACAGGGTGACAATTTACCTGCCCATGATACCGGAGCTGCCCATATCCATGCTTGCCTGCGCCCGGATAGGGGCCATACACAGCGTGGTGTTCGGCGGCTTTTCGGCCCACTCCCTGAGCGACAGGATTAACGACTGCGGGGCCAAACTCCTTATAACCGCGGACCAGGGACTAAGGGGCGGAAGGAAAGTGGCGCTGAAGGCCAATTGCGACCATGCGCTGGAAGAGAGCCCCACGGTGCAGAAGATGATAGTGGTAAAGCGGACGGGCGGAGGAGTGGACATGACGCCCGGCCGGGACCTCTGGTGGGACGACGAGATGAGCGCCCCGGACATAAAAAACTTCTGCCAGCCTGAGGAGATGGACGCCGAGGACCCGCTTTTTATCCTTTATACGTCCGGTTCCACCGGGAAGCCCAAGGGCGTGCTGCATACAACGGGCGGCTATATGCTGTTTACCAACCTTTCATTTGAATGGATATTCGACCATCACCCGGAGGACATCCACTTCTGCACGGCCGACATCGGCTGGGTGACCGGCCACAGCTACATACTCTACGGCCCGCTTTCGGCAGGGGCCACATCACTTATGTTCGAAGGCATACCCAGCTATCCGGACCCAGGCAGGTTCTGGCAGATAGTTGACAAGCACAAGGCAAGCATTTTCTATACCGCCCCCACAGCCATAAGGGCGCTCATGCGCGAGGGCGAAAAATGGACGCAGGGGCACGACCTGTCTTCCCTGCGCGTTCTTGGTACGGTTGGCGAGCCTATAAACCCGGAGGCCTGGATGTGGTATTTCAAAAACGTAGGCAAGGGCAGGCTGCCTATCGTTGATACCTGGTGGCAGACAGAGACTGGCGGCATTCTTATAACCCCGCTTCCAGGGGCGATGCCGCTGAAGCCAGGCTCCGCGTGCAGGCCGTTTCCCGGGGTGGCCCCACTGGTGGTAAATGAAAAAGGCGATCCGGCCCACACAAACGAAGGCGGCTATCTGTGCATTACAAAACCCTGGCCCGGCATGCTCCGCGGCACCTATGGAGACCCCGAAAACAAGCGGCTTAAGGACGTGTATTTCAGCCGCTTCCCCGGAAAGTATTTCTCAGGCGACGGCGCACGGGTGGATGCGGACGGTGATTATTGGCTGATGGGCAGGGTGGACGATGTGATTAACGTTTCAGGCCACAGGATAGGCACTGCCGAGGTGGAATCGGCCCTGGTAAGCCATGAGGCCGTTGCTGAAGCCGCCGTTGTTGGCTATCCGCATGACATAAAAGGCGAGGGCATTTACAGCTATATTACCCTTAAGGATGGGCTTGCCCCTTCTGAAGACCTTAAAAAGACGCTTGTTGGCCACGTGCGAAGCGCAATCGGCCCCATAGCATCGCCGGACAAAGTACAGTTTGCGCCGGGTTTGCCAAAAACCAGGAGCGGCAAGATAATGAGGCGCATCCTCAGGAAGATCGCCAGGGGAGATGTGGAAGACCTTGGCGATACATCTACGCTTGCGGACCCGTCGGTGGTGGACAGCCTGGTGAAAAACAGGCAATAAAGTGCGGCAGTGCGGCAGTTTTTACCTTTTCTGTAGCCTTTTTCTTTTTTGCCGCACTGTCGTACTGTAGCGCTGTCGCATTGTTTTAAAACGTAACGCCTGAAACACTGGGCGCGAAATTGAGTTCCTGGAGCAGGCCGAGGGGTTTTTTCCTGAACTGGTCCTTGCTGATATCGGGTTGGCCGCTCCACAGCTTGTAGACTACTTTGCCGTCCTGCATGACTATGAGAGCATTAAACGTCCATCCCCACGTCCTGGTGTGGCGCTTGAACTGTAAAAAATCCGCCAGGAAACTGCCGTAGCGCTTTGTATAAGTTTCCGCGGCGGAAATTTCATACCCGGTGCACCGGTCCCTGGCCTCGATGCAGGCGCGCACGTTGGGAGCCAGGTCTGCCATTTTTATGGATGCGTTGGGGATAAAAAATTTTATCAGGTCCACATATGTAACCAGTTTCATGTTGGGGTTTGTGTAAGGATCAAACCCAAGCTGCGGCAGTTCTTTCTTTGTGGTGCGCTCCGGCTCTATCTTATCGAAGGCCGCCTTGGCCTGTCCGAAACTGCTCCATGGCGAATGTGTAATGTCGGAGCCGGTGGGCAGCATATGCGCGCATCCCTGGAAAAGAAACGCCGCTGCCAAAACAAAAAACACGTGCTTTAAAGGCATTATTTAATATAACTTTATTTGCGCCGGTTGCCTAGGCGGGGCGCCTGCCCAAAAAAAGCAACTCCTGCATTTTAAACGGCGCGCCTTATTTATACGCCCTCCGCCTGATATACACAGTCAATCCAGGGTTATATGACAAAGTATCATAATGCTTTTCGACATACTCCAAAACGGAAGCCGCGTAACTGCCCATGCCTGATTTCCCGCTGATCAGGACCACGGCCGGGGGATTGTGCCGGACTTCTTCGATAAGGGTCCGGTAGTCTTCAGGCGTCTCGTCCCCAGGCCATATATAGTTCCATCTTGTCGGGTTATTCCGCTGCGATAGAAAATAGTACATGGGCTGGTATGGAAGACACAGGATAGACTGGTCCGGCTTTGCCAGAATTTCGATCTCGGTTATAATGCTTTTCAATGAAAGCGCATATTCCGGGTTTAGCTGCACGCCTCCCCGGGCAATTGAAAGGGGCTCCACTTTCTGCTGCCGCGGCCCGATGAATGTCTCTTTTGTAAGGGAAAAAAACCAAAAACCGGCGCCAGCCGTCAGGGCCAGAATCAGGGCCGTTGAAATAAAAACAGTCCGCATGTTTTTAGCTTGTCCTTGGCCGGAGCCAGGGACGATGCCGCGAACTGCATAGGACGCCTTGTTCAGCCACCATGCGCAAAGGACAAAAAAAGGATCAAGGGTGATAAGCAGATGGTAAAGGTCCGATCTCGTCAGCACCTGGCAATAAAAGAAGATGGAAAAGGCCAGGATAAAAGTTGCGTGAGCATGTTCCAAAAGGAAGCGGCGCCGTATTGCTTTTATAAGCAGCGCTAATGCCGTAACCGCGAAAATCAACGGCGGCAGATAGAAAAGGCCGGTAATTACGTTACTGGTGATTTGCGCTCCTTTAACGAAACGCGGCATGGGAATGGAACTGGTTCTTGCATAATCTGTAACGGGGAATACGATCAACTGCCTGATCATAAAAGGGACGGCCCCGGAAGCAAGCCAAAAAATCCCAAGCGGCACAATGAGCGCCAATGCCCCGGCCCCCCAATAGCACAGGAACCTGAGGAGGCGCGGCTTGATGCCGGGGTCCGGACGGGCAAACCGGACAGCCATTGCGTAAATCAAAACGGCCGCCGAAAGATAAATTCCCTGGTCCTGGCGCGATATCATTGCAAGGGCCGTTGCAAGGCCGCCGGCAAAGCTCAGCCAGTAGTTTCCGGTTTGCATTGCAGTGATGACAAGCAGCGCCGATAACAGAGAAAAAAACATGCCCTG
>JAKAKS010000043.1 GCA_021813405.1 Nitrospirota bacterium | reverse complement strand
CAATCAACCTATTAGGGCTTTGGGAGGCAGGGGACACACAGTACTCAGGATTCTTAGACCCAGGACGCACTAAGTCCTCCTGCCTTTTTCCCTTTCTTTTATAACATACAGTGCGGGTAGGTGGACGCAGTCCGCTCCGTAACTTCGTTAGGCATGCGCGGGTTTCTATTAAAAAAGTGCTATAGGCTGGGTCAGGGATCCGCCAAGAAGAAAGAAACCGGGGCTTGAAGCCCCGGTGTTTAAACTGGTTTCCTTTGCGGCGCCTGGGCATCGGTTACCTGACCATCACCTTGTGGTGCGTAAGCCAGAGGATGACTACCACAAGAAAAACTATTACGATGAGCGCGCCAAGCACCGCAAGCCCGTCACCGGCGGGCCGTATCTTGTCGATCTTCTGCGCAAGAAGATGCACCTGCTGGTCACTTAAGCTGGCAAGCCTCGTGTTTATCTCCTCTTTTGTGAAGCCAAGCTGGCTCAGTCTGGAGCTTACGGCCTTCATCTCAAGTGCATGGGTTATCAGGTCCATGTCGGCCTGCCTGTCTATCTTTGACATGGCAGAGCTTGAAGACGCAACGAACGCCGCCTCGGCAGGGACCGCCTGTACTATGCCGATGACGAAGATCGCCAAGATGAGATATACGGCTATAGACTTGTACATACCTCCTACCCTCCTTTTAATGTAACTTTTCAAATAAAACCGGCCCGCAACCTATGCCGCATGCCCTTAATTGCCTTCTCTTCTTTTTTGCTCTATCGCCCTTGATATGGCCGGTATATCATCGCCTGTTATCACGGTGCCCTCCACATCCGTAACCGGTATTCCGTTCTGGCCGCTCTTCATCCGGGCCTCGCTTGCCTTCTCTTTATTATTGTCCACGTCATATTCGGTGAGGTCCACGCCCCTGGAGACAAGGTAGGCGCGCACTTTTTTGCAATATGGGCACCAGCTTGCCCCGTATAACGTAACATGAACATTGCTTGCGGCACCCTCAGGCTTTTTCGCCATGCTTGCCCGGACCGGGCTGGATTTATGCGGAGTTTCAGGCCGTACTATCTTGTTCAGCCTGATTTGCTTGTCAGTTGCATCAGCGCCGGGTGGAGGGGAGTCGCCGAAAACCATGTTGCCGTTGGCGTCTTTCCATTGGTACATCTGCGCAGTGGCAGGCTGAATGAACAGGCAAGCTAGCGCAATAATTAAGGACAGGATAAACGCGAGGCCATCCTTTGCCCTGGCACATCCGGTTTCACGCATACCAAGCCACCTTCAAGACAGGAATTTACGAGCCTATTCTAAGCCGGGCGGCTTGGTTTTTCAAGGTGTGAAATTGCCCCGGAGGCGGGAAACCTTCAAATTCAAAAAAAACTTAAAAAGCCGATGAAATTATGGTATATTTCAAGGGCTCATTTTATTTATTAGAACCTGACGGGTTCTCTTGAGGCGGGATTAATGCAAAACAAAAATCATGGAAAAGAAAAAAGAGTTCTCTTTCTGAACCCTCCGTCATTTGGCGGGTTCGACGGCGCAGCCGGCGCAAGATATCAGGCCAGAAGGGAGATAAGGTCTTTCTGGTATCCGGTGTGGCTTGCCGTGCCGGCCGGGATGATAGAGGGTAGCAAGCTCATCGACGCCCCTCCGGCCAATATCGGCGTGGAGGAAGTTGTAAAGCAGTGCGACGGTTTCGATCTGATAGTCATGTATACCAGCACGCCCGGCTTCTCAAACGATTGCAGGGTGGCAAGGCTTATAAAGGAGGCCTGGCCGGGCATTGTTATTGGCATGGTGGGGCCGCACGTGATGACACTGCCGGAAGAAACGCTCCGGGCCTGTCCGGCCATAGACTTTGTATGCACCGGAGAGTTCGATTACACAATAAAGGAACTGGCGCAGGGAAAGAAGCTGGAAGAGACTGACGGCGTAGCGTACCTTTCCGGCGGCGAGTTCCGCAGGACAGCAAACAGGCCGCCAGTTGCGGACCTGGATGCGCTTCCCTATGCAACGCCCATATACGCCCGCGACTTGAAAATAGAGCATTATTTCAACGGCTATCTGGAGCACCCATACATGGCCATCTACGCAGGCCGGGGCTGCAAGGCCAGGTGCACTTTCTGCCTGTGGCCGCAGACGATAGGCGGCAGGAATTACCGCACCCGCTCCGTGGATAACGTATGCCGTGAGGTGGAGCAGGCAAAAGGGCTTTTCCCGCAGGTAAGGGAATGGTTTTTTGATGACGACACTTTCACGGGCGACCTGAAAAGGGTGGAGGCGATTGCAAAGCGGATAGGGCCGCTGGGGCTTAAGTGGTCCGCCAATGCAAGGGCAAACGTGCCTTTGGAAACGCTTTCTGTAATGAAGGAAAACGGGCTCAACCTGCTTACGGTTGGTTTCGAGTCCGGCAACCAGCAGATTTTAAACAACGTGAAAAAGGGCATAACTGTGGAGGGCGCAAAGCGGTTCATGACCGATACGAAAAGGCTGGGCATTAAGGTGCACGCCGCTTTCATTCTTGGGCTGCCCGGCGAGACGGCTGAAACCATTGAAAACACAATCCGCTACGCAATAGAGCTGGACTCTTACAGCATACAGGTTTCCCTGCCCGCGCCTTACCCCGGCACGGAGCTGTATGAACAGGCCATAAAAGAGGGCTGGCTAAAGAAAAGCGATCTGGTGGATGGCGGCATTCAGAGCGCGGTGCTCCAGTATCCTCATCTTTCGGGTGATGCGGTTTTTGATGCTGTTGAACGTTTTTACAAGCGGTTCTATATGCGCCCGAAGCCTATTCTAAGGATTGTGAAAGAGATGCTGGTGGACAGGCACACGTTTGCCAGGAGGACCAGGGAAGGGTTGGAGTTCTTTGCCTTTATGGCAAGGAGAAAGGAAACAGCGGGGTAGGCTTATACCGATGCCACCCCTTTACGTGGTGATTAACGCCGACGATATGGGCGCAAGCCCTTCGGTTAACGACGCGGTCTGCCGCGCCCATGAAAAGGGCGCGCTAACATCGGCCAGCATAATGGCTGGCGGGGCCGCATTTGGCCAGGCTGCCAAAATAGCGCATGCAACGCCAGGGTTGTCCACCGGCATTCATATAACGCTATGCGACGGCAGGGCGGTTCTTCCGCAATCCAAAATACCTGGCCTTGTGGACGATAACGGTTTTTTTGAGGCAAGCCCGGCAAAGGCTGGTTACAATTACTGGCGGCACTGGAAAACCCTCTCCGGCCAGATACAGGCGGAGATGGAGGCGCAATTCGACAGACTTGAGGCGGAGGGATTAAAGCCGTCGCACGCCGATTCGCATCATCATTTGCATATGCATCCACTTGTCTTCCGCTCGCTTTCCCGCATTTGCGCCAGGCGTGAGGTGAAATGGATACGAATAACGCGTGAGCCAATAAGGGCCGCCGCGGAATCCGGCGCCAAGATGGCCGAATGGGGAGTTTTCAGGGCGCTGGGCGGAATAAATTCACGGTATTCCGGCCGGATGTATATCAGATCTGCCTCCTGCTCCATTGACCTGTCCAGGGCCAGGGCCGTAAAAACCACCGATAATGTGGCAAAATCCGGCAGTTGCCAACCGGTACTAAGGTTTATTAAAATCGCTGGTGGCACTGTGGCGGAATTTTACTGCCATCCGGACATGGCAACTGAACGCGGGCGCATGGAGATGGAAGCCGTTGGTTCCGGGCTGCTCAGGCGGCGGATAGAGGAGGCCGGCGTGAAGCTGGCCGGTTTTGCGGAGCTGGCTTCATCCGGCAAGGGGGGAAAGTAACAGATTGAAGACCGTGCTTATAACACTGCTTGCGGCGTTCTCTGCGTCCGTAGGCGAAACTTTTTTGAGCTATGGGATGAGCAGGATCGGCCAGGCGGACTGGAACGTCCGTTCGATAATCAACTGGCTTCTAAGCGTATTTACGTGCCCCCAGATAATCGCGGGTATCCTGTTTCTGGCCTGTTTTTTCTTTCTTTACCTTATAGCGCTGGCCAGGGCGGATTTAAGCTATGTGCTTCCGCTTACGGCCGCTTCATTTGTGTTTGCCGCCATCCTGGCCAGGATATTTTTGCGGGAAGATGTAACGCCCATGAGATGGCTTGGCGTGGTAGTTATCATAGCCGGTATAACGCTGGTGGGCGCCGGAAGCCGGCCGCGAACGGTTACAAAAGAGCCCGGGCAAGCGGGGCCGGGCCAGCAAAATAACGCCCGGTAAGGCGTATCCCGGGCACGAAAGGAAACGGAGGGAGCCTCATGTATTGCCAATTTCACGCTGCCGGCCTTTTTGACAATCCGGAGGGGCTCTGCTATTTTTTATTACAACAGGTTCCGCTCCATAAATAATGAGCTATAAAAATAAACCTGATATTTCGGCGCCCGCGTATATCGCTGCCTTCCCTAACACCAAATCGCCGGCCCTGCTGGAGAGGACGAGGGCTGCGATAAAGAAGATGCGCGCCCGCTACCTGGTGGAACAGCACGAGACCGGTTACTGGTGGTACGAGCTGGAATCCAACGTAACGATTACCGCCGAATACCTGATGCTGCTTTATTTCCTTGGGCTGCGGGACAAGGAAATCTTCAAAAAAATATCCAATTACATTTTAAGCGAGCAGAGGCCCGATGGCACCTGGGCCATACACTGGGGCGGCAAGGGCGATCTTAGCGCCACTGTAGAGGCCTACATGGCGCTGAAGCTTGCTGAGTATCCGGAGCAGTCCCCCCCGATGCGCAGGGCAAGGCAATTCATACTTGCAAACGGAGGGGCCGGGGCTTCAAGGGTGTTCACGCGGATATTCCTTGCCCTTTTCGGGCAGGAATCCTGGAGCTGTCTGCCGTCCATCCCGGTGGAACTGATGCTGATACCGGCATCCTTTCCGTTTAGCATCTACAAGTTTTCAAGCTGGGCGCGCTCCACATTTGTGCCGCTGATGATAGTAATGGACCAGAAGCCAGTGGCGGTTGGCGCCGAAAACTTCTCATTAAAAGAGATATACGCCGGACCGTGGGTGAAGCAGCATAAGAAAAAGAAAAAGGTGTTCTGGACGGACATCAAATTTACGCGGAACATCC
This sequence comes from Nitrospirota bacterium, assembly GCA_021813405.1. Lineage (GTDB taxonomy): Bacteria > Nitrospirota > Thermodesulfovibrionia > Thermodesulfovibrionales > JdFR-88 > JAKAKS01. Next base: position 78,019 of record JAKAKS010000043.1, on the reverse strand, counting down.
TCAGACAGACTTTTTTTGTTCTGGACCGGGCCGCAAAGATAATGGAAGGGCTGCCCAGGCCTTTAAGGGCCAAGGGCATGGAACTGGCGCAGGAATGGGTGTTTCAGCACCAGGAGGAGACCGGTGACTGGGGCGGCATACAGCCTGCCATGGTGAATTCGATACTGGCACTGTCGGCCATGGGCTACGGGCCTCAAGACCCCCGCATGTCGGCCGGGCTGGAGGCGCTCAGGAATTTCACGCTGGACTCCGGCGAAAAGCTTGTGCTTCAGTCCTGCATATCGCCTGTGTGGGACACCGCGCTTACGGCGCTTGCGCTACGGTATTCGGGAATGCCGCGCGACCACCGCTCGCTTTTAAGGGCCGCCGAATGGCTGGCCTCCAAGCAGATATTAAAGAAAGGCGACTGGAGCGTGAAAAGGCCGGACCTGGAGCCGGGCGGCTGGGCCTTTGAATTCGACAACAGCTGGTACCCGGACGTGGACGATACCGCCGTGGTGCTGATGTTCCTGCTGGATTATAAGGACATGCCCGGCATGGGCGAACGGATAGAGCGCGGGATAAACTGGCTGCTGGGCATGCAGTGCAGGGACGGCGGCTGGGGCGCATTTGACGTGGACAACGATTTCGAGCTTTTAAACCAGGTGCCGTATGCGGACCTGGAGGCGATGACGGACCCCAGCACGCCGGACATAGCCGGGCGCGTGCTGGAGGTTGTGGGCAAGGCCGGGATTGGCATGGGCGACCCCAGGGTGAAAAAGGCGATCAGATATCTGAAATCCGCGCAGCAGCCCGACGGCTCTTTCTGGGGCAGATGGGGGGTCAATTACATATACGGAACGTGGTCCGTCCTCATGGGCCTTAGGGCGGTGGGCGAGGACATGTCCAGCCCTTATGTAAGGCGGGCGGTGGAGTGGCTGAAAGGCCACCAGAACATGGATGGCGGCTGGGGCGAGTGCTGCGAGTCCTATGGGGATTATTCCCTTTGCGGGCAAGGCACAAGCACCCCCTCGCAAACCGCATGGGCCCTGCTGGGGCTTCTGGCGGCGGAGGAGGATCAGTCCGGCGAGGTGCACAAGGGGATCAATTTTCTGCTCAATGCCCAGAAATATGATGGCACATGGGACGAGCCGGAGTTCACGGGCACAGGTTTCCCAAGGTATTTCATGCTCCGCTACCATAATTATAAAAATTGTTTTCCGCTGATGGCCTTAAGCAGGTTCGTAAACGGTTTTGTCCCGGGTAATGGGGGCAGTATCCCCGCCCCCGGCCCCACGATGGCCTCCCCCATTGCATGAAGGCCTTTCTCACAGGCGGTTCCGGTTTTATCGGTTTTCATGTGGCCGCGGCGCTTATAAAGCGCGGAACAGGCGTAAAGGCGCTAGTAAGAGACAAAACGCTTGCGCCTTCGCGTGAGCTGGCGCGCATCGGCGCCGAACTTGTCACAGGCGACGTAAGGGACATTGATTCGGTAATAGGCGGCATGAGTGGATGCGGGCTTGTCTTCCATCTTGCCGCCGATTACAGATTGTGGGCGCCCAACCCGGAAGACATGTACCAGACAAACGTTGAGGGCACTGTAAACGTGCTTTCAGCCGCGCTTGCCGAAAAGGTGGAAAAGGTGGTTTACACAAGTTCCGTGGGTGCGCTTGCGGCCTCCTCTGACGGCACCCCGGTTAACGAGGACACCCCCGTAAGATTCAAGGACATGTGCGGGCACTATAAAAAATCGAAATTCCTTGCCGAAAGGGAGGCGGAGAATTTTTTTAAAATTGGCCTTCCTGTGGTCATAGTGAACCCATCCACGCCCATCGGGGCGATGGACAGGAAGCCCACCCCCACCGGCAGGATGATAGTGGATTTCCTTAACGGCAGGATGCCCGCCTACCTGGACACAGGGCTCAATTTTGTGGGCGTGAAGGACGTGGCGGAGGGGCATATCCTGGCGATGAAGTCCGGCAAGCCCGGCCAGAAATACATACTGGGCAACTCCAATCTCACGCTGAAGGAGTTCTTTGCGCTTGTGGGCCGGATTGCCGGCATGGAGCCGCCCAGAGTAAGGCTGCCGTACCTGCCGGTGCTGGCCGCCGCATACCTGAACGAAGCGGTTTCAAGGATCACGCGAAAACCTCCGCTGATACCGCTTGCCGGGGTGAAGATGGCCCGCAAGTACATGTTCTACGACAATTCCAGGGCGGTACGGGAGCTTGGCTTCAATCCGGCCCCTGTTGAAAGAGAGCTTGAGGATGCCATAATATGGTTCCGGGAAAACGGATACATAAAAAAGAAAAATGGCTTTAAATCTGAAAGGCCCGTAGAGGCCCGCTAATATGAAATTGAGCCTGCATGGTTTTACATGCGGGCGGGGGAGATAGAAATGCGTTTTCAGCCCAGTTTTTACGGCACGATGACCGGGCATTTTCTGAAAAACCGGTTAAAAGGCAAAAAAAGGTTCCCGCTTGTGCTGATGCTGGAGCCTACCCACAGGTGCAACCTGGCCTGTGCCGGGTGCGACAGGATAAGGACCGCGGCGGACCGGGAACTCCATGTAAGCGACTGCCTGCGGGCCGTTGAAGAGTGCGGCGCGCCGGTTGTGGCCGTTACCGGCGGAGAGCCGCTTTTGTATGGCCAGATAAAACTTCTGCTTGAAGAACTCCTGTCAAGAGGCAAGTACGTTTATCTATGCACAAACGGCTTGCTGGCCGGGGATTTTATAGATGACATGCTGCCCCATCCCAATCTTACGCTGAATTTTCACCTGGACGGCATGGCGAAGACGCATGAGGTGATAACAGGCAGGCCGGGCTCTTTCAATACCTCCATGTCTGCAATCTCCAAGGCCAAGAAGCGCGATTTCAAGGTGAGCACGAACACCACTGTTTACAAAAACACCGGGGCCGCGGAACTTGAGGAGCTGTTCTGCCTGCTTACTTCAGCCGGGGTGGACGGCATGCTGGTTTCGCCGGGTTTTGCCTACCAGAGCGTAAGCGAGGATATTTTTTCCACCAGGACGGACATTATAAACAAGTTCCGGCAGCTTCAAAGCGTTTTCAGCAAATTCCGTTTCATGAACACCCCCATTTATGCTGATTTCCTCCAGGGGAAAATGGAAATCCCCTGCACGCCGTGGGGCAACCCCACCTTCGGCCCCCTGGGTTGGAAATCGCCGTGCTATCTTGTAACAGACGGCTATCATGAAACCTATGAAGGGCTTATGTCCGGCACCGACTGGGAAAAATATGAAAAAGGGGCGGACCCAAGGTGCAAAAACTGCATGGTCCACGGCGGTTACGAGACCACGGTGATGCGGCTGGCCTTCTCCAGCCCGAAGGTTATGATGCGGATGATTAAGTGGAACCTGGGGAAATAAGCCCTTTGGCAAAAACATCCTGCTGAATGTTTCACTTCCTTAATCTTCTTGCCGGCACCGTTTTGTTGAGGCCGTATGTCTTTGCATTTTTTGCGGCATACATTATCTCATGCTCGCTCCAGTTCGGGTTCCGCCAGGCGGCCGTATTTTCCGTTGCCGGCTACCTGATAGCCTGGCTGTCCGAAGTAAGCTCCATCCACAACGGATTTCCATACGGGCTTTATACGTACATAGAGGCCACAAAAGGCCGGGAACTGTGGGTTGCGGGAGTGCCGTTCATGGACTCCTTGAGCTACGTATTCCTTTTGTACGCCAGCTACTCGCTGGTGTCCCTTTACAGGGGGAAAACGGATGGCCGGTTTGACCTGCCAGGCGCCGTTTTGTCTTCTTTCTTTTTCGTTTACCTGGATGCCCTTATAGACCCTGTTGCCTTGCGGGGAGACAGGTGGTTTCTGGGCAGGATATATTATTACCCGGATGGGGGGGCTTATTTCGGGGTGCCGTATTCGAATTTTGTTGGCTGGCTTATTGTGGGTTTTGTGATGGCCTGTGTGTTCCAGCTCATAAGCAGTAAAACGGCCCGGCGTGATTCGGTTAACCAAGGCATGGCGCGCACAATTCCTGGCCCGGCGCTTTATTATTCAGTTGTCCTTTTCAACCTGGCGGTGGCGGTTTATATAAGGGAATACAATATAGCGGGGATGGGGGTTTTCCTTTTCGCGCTGCCCGCGCTGATGCTTCTGGCAAGGCCTAAAACCTTGCGGCCGTAAACGAATTAAAAGCGCCGCATCCAGCCGCATCCAATGGTTTAACTTAGGTCACCCGATTGCGCTTAGGTAAGCATTAATTCTCTTTTTTCCCAGCGGGCGGTGTTTGCCTCCGCTGGGGCCGCGCCTCACGTTTTACCAGCATCACCGTATTTGCCCGCGCCAGAGTTATTTCCAGCAAGACCCTTGCAGACGTGCGCACGCGCGGCCCGCTTCGCGAAACCGCCCTGCGGCCCCTGGCACGGCCATTGATCCAATACCCAACTGCTCACAAAAGGGAGAAAGGTATTTAAAAATTAAAGAATATTTAGGAGTGCCTGACAAATGGCTTCCGCCGCCTTGCGCGAATTTGCGCCAAGTTTCAGCGCCTGGGGCAAAAGGGCCGGTCTTTTTGCGATAAGCCATGCCGCCTTGCTGGCGCTGTAATACCCGCTCTCATCGGACACATCCTCCGGGGTAAAATCTATCTCCATGTCCTCGCCGTCCGTAACGGCCCTGATGCCGGCAAACCGGATTTTCCTTTCCAGGCACATCGAGGCAAGAGGGAACGTCTCCATATCAATTGCCAGAAAAAACTCTTTTTGCCTGATTTTTTCTTTCAGCACGGCCTTGCGCGTCCATTGCGAAATTGTTATAAGCGGAGCTTTCCGCAAACCCGTGAAAAGGCCGGTATCGGGCAGTTCCAGCTTGCCGCCTTCCGGATAGAGTTCCACTGCCGATATTGAAAGGGGCTTGCCTATATCGGCCTTGCCCAACAGCATCCCGCCGAACCCTGCGGAGATGACAATTTCCGGCCTGAATGTATATAAAAACTCCCGCGCGGCCTGGGCGGAGTTTTTCACCCCCATGCCTGTTTTTATGAAGCATGTCTGGCCGGCCTGCACAATATCGAACCGGTTAAGATTTCCATGTTCAAGACGCATCCTTCTGCCGAGCATAGCCAGAGTTGGCTTCATCTCCGCATCAAGCGCGTAGAAGACTGCGATTTTTATTTTTGATGCCCCAATATCAGCCGCCATGGATTAAAATTATACGCTAATGGAAACCCTGAAGATAATTTTACCTGCCCTTGCCTGCGCGGGGTGCGCATACTGGATATTTGCGCTGGCCTGCATAATCCTGTACCGCCAGGAAGCCCCGCCAGCCCGGCCCGAAAGCCAATATCCGCCAATATCCATCTTGAAGCCCGTGAAAGGGGCGGATAGAGGGTTCGGCGAAAACCTTAAAAGCTTCTGCACCCAGGATTACCCGGAGTACGAAGTTATTGTGGGCACGGAGGATGCAGATGACCAGGCAATACAAATAGCCGGGCAGATAGGGGCGGAAACCGGCGGCAGGGTCAAGGTGGTTGTAACCGGGGCATTACCCGGCCCAAACAGGAAGGTGTCGCTGCTTGAAAAGATGGCGCAAACAGCCAGAAACGATCTGATTGCCGTCAGCGACGGCGATATGCGCGTGGATGAAACATACTTGAAAACCATAGCGGCCGAATATTTTGAAGGTGCGGGGATGGTGACCAGCCTTTACAGGATAACCGGGCCGGTTTCGGCTGGCAGCGCACTGGAGTCCCTTGCGATAGCAACGGATTTTATGCCCTCTGTCATGGTGGCGCGGGTTGTGGAAGGCGGGCTTTCTTTCGGGTTCGGGGCCTCTATGCTCTTTTCCAGGGGCGCGCTGGATGAGGCTGGCGGATGGGGGCCCATTGCGCATTATCTGGCCGACGATTACCAGTTGGGCAAAAGACTCTTCGATACAGGGCGCAGCGTCAGGCTCTCCCGTTACATAATGGACCTTGTGCCTGGCAGGGAGGGCTTGGGCGATTACCTTTCCAGGCAACTGAGATGGGCCAGGACTTACAGGACGTCCAGGCCCAAGGGTTACCTTGGCTACGGGGTCACCCATGCGCTTACTTACGGTCTGGCTTATCTCCTTGCCGTCCCCGGGCCTTTGTCCGCGGCCCTGTTTGCGGCAATATTTGTGTTTAGGTATGGGGCCGCTTTTGCAGTGTATGGCAAATTCATAAGAAAAAAATCCTGGCTCAAGTGGCTGGTTTTTTTGCCTGTCAGGGATATTGCCGGCTTTTTTGTATGGGCGGTCAGCTTTGCGGGCAACAAGGTTAGCTGGCGGGGGCGGGTGTTTAAGGTAGGCAAGGGTGGGATTATGGAAGACAAATGTTAAAATAAAACGATGTCTTTCGATGAGCTTGTAATAAAAGGGGCCAGGCAGAACAACCTTAAAAACATAGACCTGGCTCTCCCGCACGACAAGATGATAGTTATAACCGGGGTGTCCGGTTCCGGCAAGTCCTCCCTGGCGTTCGATACCGTCTTTGCCGAGGGGCAATGGAGGTTTATAGAATCGCTTTCCACATATGCGCGGCTGTTCCTTGAAAAACTGGACCGCCCCGCCGTGGACACCATAACAAACATCCGCCCGGCCATAGCCCTGGAGCAGAGAAATACCGTAAGGGGCTCCCGTTCCACGGTGGGCACGGCAACGGAGGTTTACGATTACCTGAGGCTGCTTTACTCGAAAACGGCCGTGCCGTACTGCCCCACTTGCGGCACGGAGGTAAAAAAATGGGCCCCCTCGGAGATTGTAAAGCACCTGCTTGACGCCCATCCGGGCGGGCGCGCGTTCATAATATTTACAAGCCACGAGCCTATCGCGGAACTAAAGAGTAAAGGTTTCCACAGGATCATGCTGAACGGTGAGGCGTTGGACCTTGAGGACCCATCTTTCATCCAAGCCAAAAAAGTCCCTGCGCCGCCTTACGATGTGGTGCTGGACAGGCTTGTTATAAGGGACGAGCCGCGCTTTGCGGATTCGGTTGAGGGCGCGTTCAAGTTCGGACATGGAAAGATGAAGGTAAAACTGGCGGCCAGCCAGGAAGCGGCCTCTGAGGGCCTGGCCACCCCGGAGTTGATATTCTCCTCAGGCAATATCTGCGACACCTGCGGTTTCGAGATGCCGGAGCCCGCACCGATACTCTTTTCTTTCAATCACCCGATAGGGGCGTGCCCGGCGTGCAAGGGGTTTGGCAATGTGCTCAAGTATTCCGAGGGGCTGATAGTGCCGGACCCGTATCTGTCGCTTTCCGAGGGCGCGATAGAGCCGTGGCAAAAGCCTTCCTATAAGTGGTGGGCCAGGCAGATGCTAAAGGCGCTGAAGGGCACGGGCTTCCCGGTGAATAAGCCATGGAGGGAACTCTCGAAGGCCCAGAAGGAGCTGATTTTTAAAGGCAAGGGCTTTTACGGGATAAATGATTTCTTCGAGGAACTGGAGGGCAAAAGGTACAAGCTTCACGTCCGTGTTTTCCTGTCACGTTACAGAAAGGGCGAGGTGTGCCCGGAATGCAGGGGAAAACGGCTTCGGCCGGAAGCGCTGGCATACAAACTGAACGGGCGTGATATCGCCGCGCTTACCGCCATGCCGGTAAGCGGCCTGATCGGGTTTTTTGGCGCTCTGCCTCTTTCAGGCGAAAAGGCGCAGGCCGCCAGGGAGCCGCTGCGGCAGATAGGGATGAAGCTTGGCTTTTTAGACAGGGTAGGGCTTGGTTACCTGAGCATGAACCGTGAGTCCAGAACACTATCCGGCGGCGAGTACCAAAGGGTGAACCTTTCAAACCAGCTTGCATCACGGCTTACGGGAACTTTGTATGTGCTGGACGAGCCTACCGTGGGGCTTCACGCAAGGGACACCGATAGAATTGCCCAGATAATGCGCGAACTCTCCGGGCTTGGCAACACGCTTTTAATAGTGGAGCACGACAAGAGCATAATCGAAAGCGGGGACTGGATTGTTGAGCTTGGGCCGGGCGGCGGATACCTGGGCGGCGGCGTGGTATTCTCCGGGCCGAAGAAGGATTTTTTAAAGGCCGACACTGTAACGGCAAGATATGTTGTTGGGAAAGACCGGATACCGCTTCCCAAAATAACGGCCCCGCGCAAGCCAGTGCTTGCGGACCCCAGAGGCGGAGCGGCTGAAAGCTGGATAGGGGTGCGCGGCGCAAAAGGGAACAACCTGGACAACCTGAACGTGAAGTTCCCGCTTGGCATGCTTACTGTTGTTTCGGGGGTGTCCGGCTCCGGCAAGAGCAGCCTTGTGGTGGAGACACTGTACCGCGCCCTGGCCAGGCATCTGAGGCTGGAGCCTGAGGACCCGCTTCCGTTTGGCGCTTTGGAAGGCGTGGAGAAGATAAGGGGCGTGCGCCTTATAGACCAGAGCCCGATAGGAAGGTCGCCGCGCTCCAATCCGGTTACGTACTTGAAGATATTCGACTCCATAAGAAAGATATATGCTGCCCAGCCGGAGGCCAGGGCGCACGGCTTCGGGCCGGGCTTCTTCTCGTTCAATGTGCCGGGCGGCAGGTGCCCGGCATGCAGCGGCGAGGGCTACCAGAAGCTTGAGATGTACTTCTTTGAGGACCTTTATATCAAATGCGAGGCGTGCAATGGCAGGCGGTACGGGCATGAGGCGCTTGGCGTGCATTACAAGGGCAGGGACATAAACGAAGTGCTTGCGATGACGGTTGAAGACGCCCGCGCTTTTTTTGCCGGGGAGCACCAGATAACGGGCAGGCTGCAACAGATGATAGACATCGGGCTTGGATACCTGAGGCTTGGCCAGCCGGCAACCACGCTTTCCGGCGGAGAGGCGCAGAGGCTGAAGATTTGCGCGGAGCTTGGGCTTGCCCCCAAGACCGGCTTCGTCTATTTTCTGGACGAGCCCACGGTGGGGCTGCATTACAGGGATGTGGCCGCGCTGCTTCTGATGCTTAGAAAACTTGTGGAAGGCGGCAATACGGTAATCGTTATAGAGCACAATCTGGATGTGACCGCCGCCGCGGACTGGGTTGTAGACCTTGGCCCGGAGGGCGGCAAGGATGGCGGAAAGATTGTCTTCCAGGGCCCGCCGGGGAAACTCTTAAAGAGTAAGTCCTCCTATACTGGGGAGTACCTGAAGAAGCACTTGGCGTAATATTGGCCGCTTACCCCAAATCCCCAAACTGATACTGCACAAGCGCAAGGGCCGCGATGGCTGCTGTTTCCGCCCGTAAAATGCGCGGGCCAAGTGAGCAGACGCAAAACCCTGATTCCTTTGCAAGCGAAACCTCATCTTCAGTAAAGCCGCCTTCGGGCCCGATGGCAACGGCCAGCTCTGCGTGGGTTTTATGAATGCCCGCCTTTTTCAGGCTATAGCCTCCGCCTTCCCAGAAGATGACGCCGGCCGGAAAACCCTTTATGCAATCCTTGAACGCGAGCGGTCCGGATATCTCTGGTGTAACAGTCCTGCCGCACTGCTTTGCGGCCTCCTGGGCGATCTTCTTCCAGCGGTCGATTTTCCTGGTCTCGCGCACTTCGGCGCGGACGGTAATAACCGGAATAATTTCAGTGGCGCCCAGTTCAACCGCCTTCTGGACCACAAGGTCCATCTTCTGCCCCTTGAGCATTCCTTGCAGCAGGACTGTTTTTAACTGGGATTCCGTTTCCACGGAGGCGGAGACGCTTTCTGTCCTGACGGTCATCCGGTTTGGGTATACGCCCGTTATAACGGCCTGGGCGGAGTTGCCCTTGCCATCGAAAAGGGAAACCTTGCTCCCTGTCCCGGCCCGCAGGACGTTTTTGAGGTAATTAAAATCTTCTCCGGTTAGTTCTATTTGGCAGTCAGGTAAAAGGTCTGGATAGTAAAGGCGCATTAACTGCCGGCGGCGAAGATGTCGCGGAGTTTTTCCATAACTCCACCCTTATGCACTGTCTCGCCGGACTCTCTGGCAAGTTCCTCCACCAGTTCCCGCTGTCTGGCCGTGAGTTTGGAGGGCACAGCCACCCTGGCCATAACAATCTGGTCCCCTTTGGTCTTCTTGTGCAGGCGCGGCATACCCATTCCCTTAAGCCTGAACGTCTGGCCGGGCTGAGTGCCGGGGGGGATGTGGAGCTTCTCTGGCCCCCAAAGCGTGTTAACCTCCACCTCGGCGCCCAGAATGGCCTGCGTGATGGAAAACTGATGCTCAACAAGGATGTCATCGCCATGTCTCTTGAACACGGCATGTTCTTTAACCGAGGCAACCACGTACAGGTCGCCAGGCGGGCCGTTATGAGTGCCCAGTTCCCCCTCGCCGGTTATCCTGAACCTGGTGCCGTCCTCCACTCCGGCTGGGATCGTGATGGTCAGCTCCCGCTCAACTCTCACCCTGCCAGCGCCGGAGCACCTGGAGCATTTATCGGTGATTGTCTGGCCCGTGCCGCCGCACTTGGAGCATGTGCGGCTTACGCTGAAGAAGCCCTGCTGGTAACGGACCTGGCCCGTGCCGCGGCAATCGGGGCAGGTGTTTGTGCGCCCGGTTTTGGAGCCGGTTCCTGAGCATTCGGAGCAGATTGCGGTTTTGGGAATTTTAAGTGTTCTCTTTACACCGGATGCGGCCTCTTCAAGGTCCAGCTCTATATCGTAGCGGAGGTCGTTACCTCTTTCGGGCCTGGGGCCCCTGCGGCCGCCGAAACCCGACGCGCCAAACGCGCCGCCGCCAAAAAAGCTGTCGAAGATATTTTCAAATACATCCCCAAAGCCAGCGCCCTGGAAATCGAACCCGCCCATGCCGGCGCCCGGGTTGCATGTGCCGGTGGCGTCGTACTGGGCGCGCTTGCTGGCGTCGCCGAGGCACGTATATGCCTCGTTTATCTCCTTGAATTTCTCCTCGGCGTCCTTTGCGCCGTTGTTCCTGTCCGGGTGGTATTTGAGCGCAAGATGCCTGAACGCCTTTTTTATCTCTTCCTGGGAGGCGTTCTTGGATACACCTAGCGTTTCGTAATAATCTTTCATTCCTAAATTATTTTAGCTGGTCTTAGAGCCTATCTCAAAATCGCTTCTGGCTGCAAGAGGTTTAAACCGCGGCCTTGTCTTCCGCAATTTCCCCTCTCTTTCGCTTCAGTATCTATTTTGAGATAGGTTCCGGTAAATTTCAAGTTGACTTTCTTGGGCCATCTGCCCGCAATTATAAATGCCGGAAAGAAAAGGGGCGGATAACAATCCGCCCCTATGGCTATTTTAAGCCGCTTTTACTTCTTGTCTTCTTCCTCGAACTCGGCCTCCATCACCTTTTCCTCGCCGGGTTTCTGCTGTTCTGTTTGTGCGCCTGCTTCGGGGCCAGCCCCTGCCTGAGCGCCTGCGCCGGCCTTCCTGTAGACATGCTCCGCCAGCTTGTGGGACGCCTGGGTGAGCCTCTCCGTAAGCTTCCTAAGCGCGTCGGGGTCAGTTGCCTCTTCCTTGCCCTTCTTGCAGGCTTCCAGGGCCTCCTCAACCTCGCGCTTATCGGATTCCGAGAGCTTGTCTCCAAACTCCTTCAGGCTCTTCTCAACCGAGTAGACAAGCGTGTCCGCCTCGTTCTTGGCCTCGGCCATGGCGCGCTTGCGCTTGTCTTCATCCGAGTGGCTTTCGGCGTCGCGGGTCATGTTCTTTATCTCGGCCTCGGAAAGCCCGCTGGAGGCCGTTATCTTTATGGACTGCTCCTTGCCGGTGCCCAGGTCCTTGGCGGACACGTGCAGGATGCCGTTTGCGTCTATGTCAAATGTCACCTCTATCTGAGGGACGCCCCTTGGGGCCGGCGGTATGCCGACCAGCTCGAACACGCCCAGCAGCTTGTTGTCCGAGGCCATTTCCCTTTCGCCCTGGAACACCCTTATTGTGACCGCGGGCTGGCTGTCGGAGGCCGTTGAAAATATCTGGCTTTTCCTTGTGGGAATGGTGGTGTTCCTCTCTATTATCTTTGTGAATATGCCGCCAAGGGTTTCGATGCCCAGCGAAAGCGGAGTGACGTCCAGAAGAAGGACTTCCTTTACCTCGCCTTTCAGCACCGCCGCCTGTATGGCCGCGCCTACTGCCACAACCTCGTCCGGATTCACGGTGCGGTTAGGCTCCTTGCCGAAAAAGTCCTTGACGGTGGCCTGTACCTTGGGGGTCCTTGTCTGGCCGCCAACGAGCAGCACCTCATCTATAACGGAGGTTTCCATGGACGCGTCCTGCAGAGCGCGTTTGCAGGGCTGGATGGTCTTTTCAATCAGGTCGCCGCAAAGCTGTTCCATTTTGGCCCTGGACAGCTTTATAAGCAGGTGCTTTGGCCCGGTTGCGTCCGCGGTGATAAACGGCAGGTTTATCTCCGTTTCCATCGCGTTGGACAGCTCTATCTTCGCCCTTTCGGCAGCTTCCTTCAGCCTCTGGAGGGCCATTCTGTCCTTTTTCAGGTCTATCCCGGACTCTTTCTTGAACTCCTCGGCAAGCCAGTCCATTATCCTCATGTCGAAGTCGTCGCCGCCCAGATATGTGTCACCGTTTGTGGAGCGCACCTCGATAACGCCTTGCCCGATCTCCAGGATGGATATGTCGAACGTGCCGCCGCCAAGGTCATAAACGGCGATCTTCTCCTCTTTCTTCTTGTCCATGCCGTAGGCAAGGGAAGCCGCCGTGGGCTCGTTTATAATCCTGAGCACGTTTAGCCCGGCTATTCTGCCAGCGTCCTTTGTGGCCTGCCTTTGGCTGTCGTCAAAATACGCGGGCACGGTGATAACGGCATCGGAAACAGTCTCGCCCAGGTAATCCTCCGCGGCCTGTTTCAGTTTCTGCAGGATCATCGCCGATATCTCCGGCGGGGAGTAGGCTTTTCCCCTGCTCTCCACATGGGCGTCCCCGTTTGCTGCCTGCACTATTTTATAAGGCAGCCTCTCGTGTGCGTGCTGGGCTTCCCTTGAATCATATTTGCGGCCCATAAGTCTTTTAATTGAAAAAATTGTGTTCTCCGGGTTTGTGATCGCCTGCCGCTTGGCAATCTGCCCCACCAGTCTTTCACCCTTGTCGGTGAAGGCCACCACGGACGGGGTAGTGCGGCTGCCTTCCTGATTGGGGATCACCACCGGCTCCCCGCCGATAACGACGGCGACAACCGAGTTTGTGGTGCCCAGGTCAATACCTATCGCCTTTGCCATTTATAAATCCTCCTTTGGGATACTTTGTCCTTTGGATACAACAACCATACTGGCCCGTATGACTCTGTCGTTAAATAAATAGCCGCTCCTTAGTTCCTCCACAACCGTCTTGTCCGGCACGTCATCACGGTCCTCCTGGGCAATTGCGTGGTGGAACTCCGGATTAAAAGGCTGTCCGAGCGCATCTATCGGTTTCAGCCCGAATTTTTCCAGGGTGCGCCTGAATTCCCGCATGGTCATCTCCACGCCCTGCTGAAGGGCCTCGGAGGCGTCCTGGGCATGTTTGAAGGCGGTTTCAAGATTGTCCAGAGTTGGCAAAAGCGCCGTCACAAGCTCCTCGTTGCACCTCCTGGAAATCTCGTCCCGTTCCTTGATCATTCTTTTCCTGTAATTGTCAAACTCTGCATACAGCCTTACGTACTTGTCCTTCTGGTCATCCAGTTCCTGCTCGATCACCTTCAACTTGCCTTCCTCCGCCTTTTCCACGCGCTCAGCCTGAACAGCCTCCTGGCTGCCGGTTAAACCGGCTTCAACCGCATCATGCTGCACGTCCGTTTCATGTGCGTGCCCGCCATGGCTGTCGTTATGGCCCTTCTCCGCCTTCTTGTTTTTCATTTAAATGGAGCTCCTTTTATCTGTAAGTGCATCGCTTATAAACCTTGCCGTTGTCTCAACCAGCCGTATGGTCTTGGCATAGTCCATCCGGATCGGGCCGATAATTCCCACAGTGCCGGCCTGTTTGCCATCCTGCGTGTAATAGGCCACCACCATGCCAAGGTCCCGCATCTCCTTCACCGGGTTTTCAGACCCTATCAGCACGGCCGTGCCGTCTTCGGACTCCTGGCACACCTTTTCCAGCAGTTTCAGCACCATGCCTTTGTCCTCAATGGCCCTGGCAATATCCTTGATCCTGTACGAGAAGTCCGGAATGCCTATGAACTCCGCAAGGCCGTGCATGTAAATGTCGCCAAGCGGGAAATTCAGGGCCTCGCGGCATATCTCCATCGCTTTGGAGATAAGGATGTCGCACATGGCCTTTTCCCTGGACATCTCCTTTATGATTTTAAGCCGTATTTCGTCAATAGCATAGCCTGAGAATTCGGAGTTCAGGTATTCCGATATTCTCCTTAAATTATTGGGGGTTATCTCCCACTCCGTTCGTATAAGCTTGTGCTTTATCACGCCCTCGTTGGTTATAAGCACCACGGCTATATGCCGTCCCTTGTAGCCGAACAGCTCTATCCTGTTTAGCGTGGTCCTGCCTGGTTTGGCAGGGGCGGCAACACCCAGATAGCTGGAGTTTTCAGAGAGGGTGCGCGCCGCGCCTTCAAGCAGGCTGTCTATGTCGTCACGGACGGATTCAAGCCCCGCCAGCATGGAGGTAAGTTTTTCGCCTTCTTCGTGCATCTGCCTTATCCGGTCCACATAGAACCTGTATCCCCTGTCTGTTGGCACCCTGCCGGCAGATGTATGCGGCTGCGAAAGAAAACCAAGCTCTTCCAGGTCCGCCATAATGTTTCTTATGGTTGCGGGCGAGAAATTGAAATTGTACCGCTTTACCAGGAACCTGGAGCCCACCGGCTCATGGGTTTCTATAAAGCTCTGGACAATGGTGTAAAGGACTTGCCCGGTACGGTCGTTCATCATTGCAATCTCCTCGTCCCTTCTGCCTCCCTCATTCTTAGCACTCGCCATCAGAGAGTGCTAAACTACTTTAGCAACTAAAAAAGGGGGTTGTCAATAGGAGGTTTTCACTTCCATGTAAATGCCTTTTAAGCTAGATTTTAGGAGAGCAGCACATCGTACCTAAAAAGGAGGTCCATATGGCTGACGCAGTGGCATTAAAGGCCCAGGCGCTCTCTGAGGAGCAGGCGGCAAAAATAAACGCATGGTGGCGCGCGGCAAATTACCTGTCGGCGGGGCAGATATATCTTCTTGATAACCCGCTGCTGGAGCGCCCCCTTAAACTGGAAGACATAAAGCCCAGGCTTCTTGGGCACTGGGGAACGTCTCCGGGCATAAATTTCATTTATGCCCATCTAAACAGGGTGATCAAGATTTACGATCTGGATATGATATTTGTTACCGGTCCCGGCCACGGCGCGCCCGCCGTGCTGGCCAATGTATGGCTTGAAGGCACATACTCCGAATTCTATCCAAATGTGCCAATGGACAAGGACGGGATGAAGCACCTGTTCCGGCAGTTTTCATTCCCCGGGGGGGTGCCTAGCCACGCGGCGCCGGAAACTCCGGGCTCTATAAACGAGGGCGGTGAACTTGGATATTCGCTTTCACACGCGTTCGGGGCCGTACTGGACAATCCGGACCTTATCGCAGCCTGTGTAATTGGCGATGGCGAGGCGGAAACCGGGCCGCTTGCCGCAGCATGGCATTCAAACAAGTTCATCAATCCGGCAACTGACGGGGCGGTGCTGCCCATTCTGCATCTAAACGGTTACAAGATAGCCAACCCAACTATTCTGGCCCGGATAAGCGGAAATGAGCTTAAGGAACTTCTGCAAGGGTACGGGTACAAGCCGTATTTTGTTGAGGGTGCGGACCCCGCCCATATGCACTATCAAATGGCCGAGGCCCTGGATACCGTAATATCCGAAATAAAAGAGATACAGGAAAGGGCGCGCGCCGCCGGCGGCGCCAGCATGCCCGCCTGGCCGATGATAGTGCTTCGCACCCCAAAAGGCTGGACATGCCCGGCCGAGGTGGACGGCAAAAAGACCGAAGGCTTCTGGCGCGCCCATCAGATACCGATACCTGATATATCCGCGCCGGGGCACCTGGAACTGCTGGAGAACTGGATGCGCAGTTACAGGCCGGAGGAGCTTTTCGATTCAAACGGACGGTTTAAATCCGAAATTGCGGAGCTTGCCCCAAAAGGAGCGCGCCGCATGGGCGCAAACCCCAACGCAAACGGAGGGCTTTTATTAAAAGATTTGAAGCTGCCGGATTTTCGCAATTATGCAGTGGATGTCGCCGCGCCCGGCCAGGCCCATGCGGAGGCCACCCGCGTTATGGGTTATTTGCTGAGGGACGTATATAAACTTAACCGGCCCGATGGCCGGCACGTCTTCAGGATAATGAGCCCGGATGAAACGGCCTCCAACCATCTGGACGCGGTATTCGAGCAGACCAATCGCGTATGGATGGCCCAAAGGATACCCGAAGACGAGCACATGGCTGCGCAGGGCGGCGTGATGGAGATATTAAGCGAGCACACCTGCCAGGGATGGCTGGAGGGGTATCTTCTTACGGGCCGCCACGGGCTTTTTGCCTGCTATGAGGCTTTCATCCACATAGTGGATTCCATGTTCAACCAGTTTGCCAAATGGCTGGACACAAGCGCGCGTGTGCCGTGGCGAAGACCGGTGGCCTCGCTTAATTATCTTCTTACATCGCACGTATGGCGGCAGGACCACAATGGGTTTTCACATCAGGACCCCGGCTTCATAGACCTTGTGGCAAACAAGAAATCATCGGTGGTGCGCGTGTATCTGCCGCCGGACGCAAACACGCTTCTTTCCGTAACGGACCATTGCCTGAAAAGCCGCAATTACATAAACGTGATAGTTGCTGGCAAACACCTTCAGCCCCAGTGGCTTACGATGGACCAGGCAGTAAAGCATTGCAGCGAGGGCATCGGGATATGGGAATGGGCAGGCAATGACAAAGGTGGCGAGCCCGATGTTGTAATGGCGTGCGCGGGCGACGTGCCCACAATGGAAACGCTTGCGGCTGTGGATATCCTGAGGCAGCACGTGCCGGAGCTGAAAGTGCGCTTTGTAAATGTGGTGGACCTTATGACGCTTCAGCCCAGGGAGGAGCATCCGCACGGCCTTACGTCAAACGAGTTCGACATACTCTTTACTACGGACAAGCCCATAATATTCGCATATCACGGCTACCCGTGGCTGATCCACCGGCTGACTTACCGGAGGACCAATCACAAAAACCTGCACGTAAGGGGCTACAAGGAGGAGGGCTCCACCACCACGCCATTTGACATGGCCGTAAGAAACGACCTGGACCGCTTCCATCTTGTTTCCGACGTGATAGAGCGCGTCCCCAAGCTGGGCTACAGGGCGGCATACCTTAAACAGATGATGAGGGACAAGCTGGTGGAGCATGAGCGGTATATAACCACTTACGGACAGGACATGCCGGAGGTCAGGGATTGGAGATGGAAGGGGTAACCCGGTATATCCTCTCTATTAACGTAGGCTCGTCCTCCCTGAAATTCGCCCTTTATGAAATAGGGCGTGATAAGGAAAATGTTATCGCCCAGGGTATTGCAACTGGAATTGGGGGGCGCGAGGGCATTTTGCGCCTGGAGACGCGCCGCAGCGCACCTGTTGTAAACGAAAGAATACGCGAGTTTTCCGGTTTTACGCATGCGGTAGACGAAGCTTTAAGCGGGATGGATAAGGAAATGCTCCCCGCGCCTGCCGCCGCAGGGCACAGGATAGTGCTTGGCGCTCCCAGACACGTTAAGCCGGAGGTGATAACGCCAGAGGAGTTGCAGTCTTTAAAAAAGGATATCCCGTTTGCGCCGCTTCATCTGCCGGGCGGGATAGAGGCAGTCGAAGCGATTGCGGCACATTACGGGAAAGATTTTCCACAGGCCGCCTGCTTTGATTCCGAGTTCCACGCCGGGATGCCGGAGGTTGCCAGACGGTATCCGTTCCCGGAAAAATTCTGGGATCAGGGCGTGCGCCGCTACGGCTTTCATGGCATATCGTATGAATATGTGACGGGCGCGCTTGGGCAGCAATATGGCAGGGTGATAATAGCCCATTTGGGCAATGGAGCCAGCATGGCAGCGGTAAAGGACGGCCAGCCGATGGAGACCAGCATGGGCTTTTCCCCGATGGGCGGGTTCATGATGAGCACCAGAAGCGGGGACATAGACCCCGGTGTGCTGGTTTACCTGATGAACGAGAAGGGTTTTTCAGCTGCTGATATTAAAAAACTGGTTAACCGTGAGTCTGGCCTGCTTGGGGTCTCTGATATTGCATCAGATATGAAAACCCTGCTTGAAAAGGAGGCTTCGGATAAAAAGGCGGCGCTTGCGGTGGAGATGTTCTGTTATCAGATTAAAAAGACAATCGGCGCGTTCGCGGCCGTGCTTGGCGGCGTGGACGCGCTGGTGTTCACCGGAGGGATAGGGGAAAAATCAGCGGTTATTAGGCAAAGGGTTTGCGAGGGGTTGGAGCATCTGGGGATTATGGTTGATAGGAAACGGAATGAAAAAAACGTGTGGAAGATTTCATTGGATAATGGGAAATGCGACGTGCTGGTGGTTCCGGCCAATGAGGATTTGATGATTGCAAGGAAGACGTACAGGCTTCTGTTTGGGGAATGATTATCAGGCCCTTCAGAGGGATATTCAGCGGCCTTGCTCTACTCATTTTGCCCGGTATGCTAATAAAAAACAGGTATGGAGGAGATGATATGCAACACTTTGATTATAAAAAATAAAGGTAACGATTGACTTTGAGCCTGCCAATGATAGCATTAAACAGGCTGCATCAAAGAGGGTTTTAAACCGGGTCTTTCAAAGCTTTAGCCAGAAAATCAAAAACAAACAATCATGCTGCATTTTTATATATTCATAACGGCCGTCCTGATAGCTGGCATCCTTGTGCTATTGCGGCACATGGCCTTGCTTAAAAAAGAGCTTGGGCGGGTGCGGGAGTCAGAGCGGCGGAAGGCCTCAATGTGCGAGACGGCTGCCCTTCTGGCCTCCTGCCTGGATATAGCGTCGCTTAGGGAGGCTATTCTTGAGGAGGCCAAAAAGCTTACCGGCGCGCAATTGTCTGCGATAGTTACTTCCGGGGCCGACGGCGCAATAAAGATGTTCCGCTCCGGCGGGCCGTCATCTGCCGGGGCCGAGGCGGAGCTGCCGGGCACAGCCGGCATACTGAAGTTCGCGCTTGAGCGGAAGGCGCCATTCAGGGCCGGCGCGGACATGTTGGCCGGGAACTGGGCCCCGGAGGACTGGTCCTCTTTCTGGGTTTATCCTGTAAAAAACGTGATGATCGCACCAGCGCTTGTCCAGGATGAGGCCGTTGGGGCGATAATGGCCGCAAACAAGGACGGAGGGTTCACCGAGCGCGATGAAAGCGCCCTGCTTGCCCTGGGGTATCAGGGTGCGCTTGCGATTAAGAAGGCGCAGTTTTGCCAGAGGGTGCACGAGCTGGCGGTAAAGGACGGCCTTACGGGGCTGCACAACTACAGGGCCTTTCAGGAAAAGCTGGATTTCGAGATGGAACGCGCGCGCAGGTTCAACCAGCATCTGGGTCTTCTTATGCTGGATGTGGATAATTTCAAGATGTTCAATGACACCTTCGGGCACAAGGCGGGGGACGAGGCCCTGAAGACAATTGCCGCAACGATGACCGAGGCCATAAGGTATGTCGATTTCGCCGCCCGCTACGGCGGCGAGGAGTTTGCGGTGATACTGGTTGAAAGCACTCCAGAGTCAGCCCTGATGGCGGCCGAGCGCATCAGGCAGGCCGTGGAGCAAAGCCAGTTTAACATGGGGGGTGGGTTCAGGCTTACCATAAGCATAGGTGTTGCATCGTTTCCGTTGGACGCAATGGACAAGGAAACGCTGATACAGGAAGCCGACAGCGCGCTCTATATGTCCAAGCGGCTCGGAAAGAACATGGTGTCCATGGCCAGTACGTTATCAAACGTCTGAAAAAGAAAGCTGGCTGGAATCAGCAGTTCCAGTTTTCAAGCAAATCCATAAGCATCCTGTTTTCTTTCCGCCCCTTAACGGCAAACCTTATGTATCCAATTTCGTCAGCAGGCGCGAGGCCCCGGAAATTGGAGCAGTCCCGGATCAGGACACCCTTTTTAAATGCCGTTTTTATGAATTCCGAGTGCCGTTTTATCCGGGCAAGATAAAAATTGGCTGCTGACGGGAAATGCCATATCGATGCCTTTTCAAGCCTGCCTTCAATGTAGCGCTTTTCCCTTGCGATAAGCTCCAGAGTTTTTTCTCTGTACCTCAAGTCCGCAAGTGAGGCTATCGCCGCCGCCTGCGCCACTACATTCACGGTCCAAGGCTCCTTGAAGGCCAGCAGCTTTTTCTTTAGCGCCGGATGGCAGGCGGCAAACCCGATCCTCAGCCCCGCCAGCGCGTAAAACTTGGTTAATGATCTCAGGACTATCAGGTATGGGTTCCTTGCCGTTTCCAGCAGCGCCGAACAGCCGGGGCAAAAATCGGCGAACGCCTCGTCCAGGACAAGCACCGATCTTATTCTGCGGGCTAGGGCGGCAATATCCAATATGTCATCTGTCGCAATCAGCTCTCCTGTGGGGTTGTTGGGATTGCACAGAAAAATCATCTCCGGTTTGGTTTTTGCTATTGCGTTCAGGAATTTTTCTTTTTTGAAACTCAGGCCATAAACGGCCGAGACCTTTGCGCCTGCCGCGTTGCATGCCTTTTTGTATTCGGAAAAGGCGGGCGCGTGAAGCAGCGCCGATTCGGGGCGCAACGCACGCGGGGCAAGATAGATAATTTCAGTGCTTCCGTTTGCCGCAACGATGCAATCAGGCGGTATTTCAAAATGCGCGGCCAGCTTGTCAATAATGCCTTCGCCAGCCGGGTCGGGATAATTGGCAGAAAGCGAAAGAGCATCCGTTGCCGCTCTTAGGGCTTTTTTTGAGATGCCCAGCGGGTTTATGGACGCGCTGAAGTCTATTATCCCCGGCGCACCGGACTCACGGACGGCCTTGAAGAACCGGCCGCCGTGCCCGTATTCGGGGTATAATTCACCGGGGGATGGGATGGGGGGGTTAGTGGAATATGGCCGCATAGACCGCGCCCATAATAAGCATCCCTATTAACGAACCTGCAAGCGTCAATCTTACCGCTTTCCTTCCGGAATCCGGCCCTGGCGACTCACCTCCGGAGCCTATGAACGGTTTTTTTTCCAGCACGCCCTGGTAAACCGCCGGGCCGCCAAGCGCAACCCCAAGCGCGCCCGCCATGGCGGACATCGGCCTGCCGCTGTTTGGGCTTGGATGATTGCCGCCGTCGCGCATCATTGTTTTTAAAGCGCGGGCAAAGTTGCGCCCGGAGGCAAGCGATATGAATATACCCGTGAGCCTGGCCGGTATGAAATTGGCAATATCGTCCAGCCTGGCCGATGCCCAACCAAAATCCATGTATTTTTCATTTTTATAGCCCACCATCGAGTCCAGTGTGTTTGCCGCCTTGTAGGCCATTGCCAGCGGAAGCCCGCCTACGATGTAGTAGAACGCGGGCGCTATCACTCCGTCCGAGGCGTTTTCGGCAACGCTTTCAATTACTGCACGTATGATTCCCCGTTCATTCAAATTATCAGTGTCGCGGCCACAAAGCGCCTTGAGGTTTTCCCGCGCCTTTTCCACATTGCCTATTTTAAGTGACAGCATGATCTTTCCCGCTTCAAATACAAGCCCCCTCAAGGCAATTGCCATGGAAAGGAAGAATGCCGTGCCTATAAACCCGAAAGGGATAGCGTTGAACAATTTTTGAAGGAGATAGAATACGCCAAATGCCGCGGAAACTATGGCCGCGCAGAGGACCACGCCTCCCGTTTTTGGCCTGAACATTTTTCTTAACGGCCTCTCAAGCCAGTTAATAGCCGCCCCGATGGCCACCACGGGATGGGGAAGCCAGCGCGGGTCCCCTATCAGCAGATCAATCGCAACAGCCCCGGCAAGCAGGCTTATTTTATGCACAGGAGGCCCTTTATGTATTCCATGTCCAGGTTATCACGCAGCAGGGCGGCCAGCCGGTCAATGGCGCCGTCCTTCAGTTCTTGATAATTTATTGCTTCGCGCAGAGGCAGGCCAGCGGCCTGCCGCAGTTCATTTAAAAGCTTTGTCCTGAAATCGTTGTTTTCAAATATTCCGTGGATATATGTGCCCCATGCGTTTGCTTTTCTGGAGCCGTCCAGCACCGTGTCTTCATAGGCAAGCCGCTTCAGGCTGAAAAGTTTTATGTCACCTTCGGTGCGCCCGGCGTGTATCTCGTAGCCCGAAATCGGGCCATAATCGTTCTCAAGCGAAGCGCCTTCCACCCGGGTGACGGTCTTTTTCTTTTCAAGCACGGTCTCAACATCCAGCAGCCCCATCCCCTCGGCTTCCCGTATATCGCTTTCCACGCCGGAGGGGTCTTTTACCACACGGCCCATCATCTGGTATCCGCCGCATAATCCAACAACGGGCACGCCCCAGCCGGCTGCCCTTTTTACGGCGGCCTCCGCCCCGGTTTCGCGCAGGTATAGTATGTCCTTGCAGGTACTTTTGGAACCTGGTATCAGCACCATGTCCGCCCCTTCTATGTCGGCTGGCCGCAGGGAATAAACAAGCTCTACGTCCGGCTCATGCAGGAACGGTTCGAAATCGGTGAAATTGGAGATGAAGGCGTTTCTCAGCACGGTTATGCGCAGCGGCCTTCTGCCGTAATGTCTTTTGGCGGACGCCTCCAGGCCCAGGGAATCCTCCTCACTCAGTATCTCGCGCATCCAGGGCAGCACGCCAAGGCAGCGCACGCCTGTCTTTTTTTCTATCATCTCAAGCCCCGGCGCCAGTATGTCCTTGTCTCCACGGAACTTGTTTATCACGGTGCCTTTTATCCATCCTGAATCCTCACCCAGCAGTTCAAGCGTGCCGTACAGCGCGGCGAATACGCCGCCTCTTTCGATGTCGCCAACCAGGATGGCGGGGGCCTCCGCATACGCGGCCATTTTGATATTTACGATGTCCTTGTCCGTCAGGTTTATCTCGGCCGGGCTTCCCGCGCCCTCCATTACGATTACTTCGTATTGGCGGCTGAGTCCGTCATAGGCAGAAGTTGCGGCCTTCCATGCGTGGTCCTTGTAACTGTAATACTGCCTGGCGGACATGTTGCCCACCGGCGCGCCGTTTACTATCACCTGGCATCCCGCCTCGCCCGTCGCCTTCAGAAGCACCGGGTTCATGAGCCGGGTGGGTTCAACCCTTGCGGCCTCCGCCTGAAGGGCCTGAGCTCTGCCGATCTCACCTCCGTCCAGCGTAACAAACGAATTAAGCGCCATG
The DNA here is from genome assembly GCA_021813405.1 of Nitrospirota bacterium. Lineage (GTDB taxonomy): Bacteria > Nitrospirota > Thermodesulfovibrionia > Thermodesulfovibrionales > JdFR-88 > JAKAKS01. The sequence continues at coordinate 54,815 of JAKAKS010000043.1, read as the reverse complement.
TTCTGCGCCTTGAACGGGGCCGCCTTCAGGCCCATATCGGAAAATATCCTCAGCAGGCCGGCCGTTATCAGGCTTTTGCCCACTCCGGAACCTGTGCCAAGCACCATTAGAGAACGGGCCTTCACCCGGCAACCTCCCTGTACAGGTTAATAAACGCGGCAACGGGTGATCTGCCCATTTCGTGCATATGTATAAGCGTAACCCCTCCGGGGGCAAAATCCACGCGGAACAGGTTTTTGTACGGTATGCCAAGCAGCCGGGCTATCATCACCCGCAACGCGCCCCCGTGCGAGACCAACGCTATATTCTGGCCGTCCGCGGTCTTTTTGTTTATCTCTTTTAACGCATAGATAACCCGGTCCTTCAGGCGCGCTGTGGGCTCGCCCCCCACGGGCCTGTTTTTAAACGGGTCCTTTACCCATTTGGCAAACTCTTTGGGCCATCGGTTGGCAATCTCGTCAAACCGCAACCCCTCCCATTTCCCGAAATTCCTTTCACGCAGGGAATCCATCTTTTCCACGTTGCAGTATTTTTGCCTGCCCGCGCCCGGGAATTCCCGCGAGATTATCCGCGCCGTTTTAGAAGCCCTTATCAGGCTGGAGGTATAAATTATATCCAGTTGCTGGTCCCCAAGCACGCGTTTGATTATCTTTGCAGCGGACAGCGCGTCCTTGCCGCCCTCGGGTGAAAGCGGCACGTTCAGAAGGCCTTTATAACGGCCCTCGATGCGTGTTCTTCCGTGCCTTATGAGAAATAGCCTGTACATGCCGGTATCAGAAAGATTATCTCGGACAACTCGGATGTTGCCCCTATAGTGTCGCCCGTTATTCCGCCAAAACTCTTCTTGCAAAAGAAATCCGAAACAACGCTGAATACATAAACCGCAGCAAACGAAACAGGCAGGGACCACCCGTTTTTGAAAAGAAGCATCCATAACGCAATGGCTGCCGCCGCAAAAATTGTGGCTTTAACTGCCCCGGACTTGTCCGTATTGGCGCATACCATCGCGCCCAGCCCTTCCTGTTTGGCTGGCCTGCCGTGAAGGATGGTAAATACCATCCCCCATCGTGAGGCTACAGGAAGAAAGAAAGCCGCCGCCGGGGGTGGAAAATATCCCGGCCCCGGTGATAATGCCTTTGCAAGGAGCGCCGTTTTCAAGATAAGCGCAAGCGTAACCGATGCGGCCCCTATGGGCCCCGCAGTTCCGCTTTTCATCACGCCAAGTTTTCTTTCCGCGGCCCCTCTGGCAGCCAGGGAATCGAAAGTGTCTGAAAGGCCGTCCAGGTGCAGGCCGCCCGTGATTACCGCGTGCGCGGCTATTATGAACCCGGCAGCGGCAAGCGGGCCTATCGCGCGCGCCGTGACAGCGATAACAACAAAAAGCGCCCCTTCCAGAATGCCGATAACCGGGAAATAACCCGGTGCGCCCCCGAATGCACCCGATGTTTTGTTGGCCGGGGGCGGTATTATGGTTAAAAATCCAAGCGCGGCAAAGAAGCCGTCAAACATTCATCTCACCAATTACGCCCGCCTCGCCAAACGTGGCCATTTCCCTGTAAATCTTCAGCGCCGCTTCTATCAGATGCATCGCAAGGGCTGCCCCCGTGCCCTCGCCAAGCCGCATGTTCAAATCAAGCAAGGGGTCCAGCCCCATCTTATCCAGCATGCACTTTTGCCCCGGCTCCTGCGAGCGGTGCGCGGAAAACATGTATTGTGCCGTGAGGGGTTCAAGCGCGTAGGCTATCAGTGCGCCAGCCGTAGAGATGAAGCCGTCCACTATCACCGGGACGCCGTTTGCCGCCGCTCCTATGCACAACCCGGCAATGCCGCCTATCTCTGCCCCGCCAACCTTGGCCAGAACGTCCACGGGGTCTGTTGGATCCGGCCTGTTTAATGCTATGGCGTCCTCAATCACCCTGCATTTTGCCGCAAGCGATTTCTCTGATATCCCCGTGCCCTTGCCGGTCACTTTACTTGCAGGCATACCTGCAAGCACGCAGGCTATGGCGGAGGATGGCGTGGTGTTTCCTATCCCCATGTCGCCGGTGCCCATAAGCCCGTAACCTTTGCGGCTGAACTCATCGGCAAGCCCGATTCCAGCCTCAATGCACCTTACGGCATCTTCCCTGCTCATGGCGGGGCCCTTTCGCATGTTCTTTGTTCCGCGCAGAACCTTTTTGTTTATGAGGCCCGGCAGTTCTTTGAACTCGGCATCCACTCCCATATCTACCACGATCACTTCAGCCCCCGCGTGCCGGGCCAGCACGTTTATCCCCGCGCCGCCCCGGATGAAGTTAAGGACCATCTGCCGGGTAACTTCTTTCGGGTAGACAGAAACATGCTCCTCTGTAACTCCATGATCTCCGGAAAATGTGAAGATGACCTTTTTGCCGGAAAACTCCGGCATGGCGCTCCGTTGTATCGCGGCAAGCCTTGCGGCTATGTCTTCCAGCTTTCCAAGGCTGCCGGGCGGGTGCGTAAGTGTGTCCAGCCGGGCGCGCGCTTTGGCTTCAAAATCCTTGTCAGCCGGTTTTATTTTCTTCAGGGTTTTTTTCAGCATAAATTCCCCCTATTTTATTTTCTGAGGCAGCCCGGCCACAACAAGCCAGGCCTCGCCCGCGGCCTCGGCCAGTCTGCGGTTGAGCCTGCCGGCTTCGTCCCTGAAGGCCCTGGCCAGCGCGTTTTCGGGCACTATGGACATGCCAACCTCATTTGAAACAGTAATCACAACCGCCCCCGGCGCGCAAGCGGCTTTTATTAAGGCGTCCGTCTCGCGGGTTATGTCAGCATTCCTCAGCATCAGGTTTGAAAGCCAGAGAGTGATGCAGTCCACTATGATCACATTAAAATCCGGTTTAAGCTGTTTGATGAGGTGCGCTGTTTTTACTGGCTCCTCAAAGGTCTTCCACCTTCTGCCGCGTTCCTTCTTATGCGCGGCCACGCGAAGTTTTGTTTCGCCATCCATCGGCTGCATTGTGGCCAAAAGCGCCCGCGGGCTTTTGAACCTTTCACCTTCGCTTAAGGCAAAGGAGCTTTTGCCGCTTCTTGCGCCGCCCAGAACCAGTTTTAACATTTCACCTCCAAATAAAAAATCCCGGCGAAGGACCATGTAGATACGCTTTTTTGCGTCTCTACCGCTTCGACGGGATTGCACCCAGCTTCTTCATCCCAAGGCAGTTTTTTAAAAACCTGCCTGCCTCTCTTCCGCGGAAAGGTTTTTTCGCTTCGCGGGCAGGTCTTCTGGCTTCCGGATCTTCCTTGCTCCCCCAAGCCTTCCCATGCTTTCCGGCACAGTGGCCATTCTATTGGGGGTCCGTCCCCGGCTACAGCGGCGGGACCGCTCCCGATTTGGTTTTTCACCTTACGGGATTCCCTCATTGTCCATGGGGCCAGTGCCCTTCCGGACGCCTGCGATACTCAGTATTTAATAGCATGGGATGGGAAATGTCAAGGCTGGCAGGCAGTGCAAAAAACTACTTTTTAAGCATCATTAGCCTTCCGGAGACAAACGGCCTCACCAAGCCGGTTGCAAAATCCCCGGCGCCAAATTTATTTAAAAAAGCATGTATTTTCCGCGAGCGGCTGCTCAAGTGATTAAGGGGCATTGGCCCGCCGATAAATGAAACTTTGAGATTAGCCGATTTTAAGTCTTGTGCCATATCTCACCCGCATTAAAATTCATGAGTATCAGCCTCGCCGCAAATGCCTGATTTACCTGATCTGTTTCAGGCCCTGTCTGGCTTTCTGATTGCCAGGTTCCAGGGCCAGGGCCATCTCAAACTGTTTTTTGGCATCCTGTGTACTGCCAGCCTTCATGAATAAAAGCCCCAGGTTGGCGTAATAGTCCCCCTTGCCAGGGTCCAGTTTTATCGCCTCCCTGAGGGCATGCTCCGCCTCTCTGACAGATCCGCCGCTTCTGATCCAGGCCAGCGCCAGGACGCTCCAGTATTCTGCTTTTCTGGGGTTTAATTCGGTTGCCAGTTTCAGATAGCCCAAAGCTTTTTTAACATTACCGGATTTAAGCGTTTCCAGCCCATGCTTATGCTCCTGGGCGGCTTTTTCTTCGTCTTTTTTAGAATCAGTGTTTTTTGCCGGCGTTTCGTCCAGATCGTCCAGCCTGAAGGCGTCCTGCCCGCCAAACGGGTCACCGGCGAAAGACTCCGCCTGCCTTGAGGCGCCGGCTCCTTCTCCGATAAACGCCTCCTCGCTTAAATAAGCCGCCTCTTTAAGGGAGTTGTAGGCGTCTGTAATGGAATCGAAGATGGCCGACAGTCTGTCCTTGAGTACGGAATCGTCCGAATCAAAAAGGCGGTCCGGATGGAACTCCTTGGCAAGGCGGTAATAGTTTTTCTTGATCTGGTCAAGCCCGGCCTCCGGCTCAACGCCCAACAGCCCGTAACTGCTTCCGGAGGCAACCCTCTTTTCCATTTCTTCCACCCGCCTGCGGAGCGTTTCCTCGCCTTCTGAAACGGGCCTGAACAACTCGTCCACGGATATGGCCGCGCCCTCCACTTTTTTTTCCGTGAGGATGCCTATGGACCACAGCACGTACAGTATCTTCATAGCCTCAAACCCGTTCAGCCAGGAGTCTTCGATTACATGTTTAATGTTTCTCTTTCCGTCCACCAGGGAAAGTATCTTTTTGTCCGTGGGCGATAGCTCTACTTCCTGGAAAAGGCTAAGCGGGTCGTCATTAAGTTTCAGCACAGACTCGGTGGCTGGCAGCTCTTTCCTGATCCTGGTCCAGTTTTCTATCCTCTTCACGCCCTCGTAGATAAGGTTGCCCATGCTCATCTTAAGCGTGATCACTTCGTCCTGCCCGTGCTCGTCCTCGGAAAATTCGTATTCCGCCCTGTCGAACTGGAAGGCGCTGTATATTATTTCCTTTACCTGGTACTTGACCCCCCAGAAAAGCTCCTTGGGCGTTATATAGCCAAGCTCAACAAGTATCGCGCCAAGCCTCTTGCCGGTTTTAAGCAGTCCCACGGAGCGGTCGTACTGTTCAACGGTTATCTTGCCGGACTTCACCAGCATCTCGCCAAGCCGGTCGTCCTCGAAATTGGAAGACGCGAATATGGCCGAGCCTTTTTTAAAAAAGATTTTTTTTAAGAGTGCGCCTGAACTGACCGAGAGCGTTCCCGTCGCCCGGGCGCGGTGAAGCCGTACCAGCAGCTTTGGCAATGTGGTCTGAGAAGTATCTCCCCTATCCGGGAGACCGCTCATTTAAATCTCCTGACCTCAAACCGGTAAATTTCCACGTCCTTATCGTCCGGCGCAATGCCGGCCTTGGCCCTTGCAATGCTCACCTGGGCATCTGCGGAGTCCACGCCTTCTATATCCGGCAATAAAAGCCCCTTGCGCCTTCCTTTCCTTACTATCACGCCGTAGCGTATGGGGTCCAGCTCGGAAGTGCCTGCCACTTTTTCCGCAGGGCAGAGCACGTCTACCGCATATTCAATCGAATTAAGCTCGTGCTGGCCCACAGGCAAAAATCTGGGGTCGGAAACGGCGGCGGCCACGGCGTTTCTGACGGCCTCCTGCGCAACACAATCAGTAACCGGTTCTATAGTGCCTATGCAGCCCCTCAACTGCCCGTTTACTTTAAGGCATACAAACACCCCGGCCTTGTTTAGCATCTCTTCAGGCAGGCTGTCTGGCAGGTCCGGCGTGTTTCCGTTTTTTACGTACTGCTCCACCGATGCCTTGGCCAGTTTTACAATCGGGTGCATCTTAATGACCTCTGTGCATTGCATAATCGGCAAGCGACATCAGGGCCTGCCTGGCCGGATTTGGCGTAAACTGCTCCAGCCCGGCTTTGGCTTCAGACAGCAGATGCTCCGCTTTTGCCAGCGCCCTTTCTATGGCCCTGTGCTTTTCCAGCATTGCCCGGACGGCGTCCAGCCCGCCGTTTGAAAGACCGCCTTCTATAAGGGCTTCCATCTCCCTGCGCTCGGCGCCGGAGGCGTTTTCCAGGGCGTATATAAGCGGCAGAGTTATTTTGCCTTCCTCCAGGTCTTTTCCCAGCTTTTTCCCGAACACGCCGGAGCCGGACATGTAATCCAGCAGGTCATCAACTATCTGGAATGCAGTGCCGGCCTTCATTCCGAAATTAGCAAGTGCTTCCTGGTGCTCCGGGGAAACTCCGCCAAGTATTGCCCCTATCCGGCATGCCGTGGAAATCAGAAATCCTGTTTTCAGGGATATTATTTTCAGGTATTCGTCTTCTGTGATATGGGGGTCGCCCGTTTTTTCCAGTTGAAGGAGCTCGCCTTCGGTCATCGAGCTTACCGCATTTGACAGCGCGCCAACTATCTGGGTGTTGCCGCAGGAGACGGCTTTTCTGAGCGCGTTTGAATACAGGTAATCCCCAACCAGCACCACAACCTCATTGCCCCAGATGCCCTGCGCGGCGGTACGCCCCCGGCGTATGTCCGCCCCGTCTATCACATCATCATGGAGAAGAGAAGCAGTGTGTATGGACTCTATTACCGCGGCCAAAGGAATATGCGTTTGCCCCGCGTATCCGCAAAGGCCGGCGCTGGCCACAAGAAAAAGCGGCCTTATCCTTTTGCCCCCGCCGTCGGTTATGTACTTGCCTATCAGCGGGATAACAAAAACATTGCTTGCAAAAAGGTCACGCAGTTCCTTCTCCACCAGGGTCAGCTCGTTGTCGTAAGTCTCGAAAACACGTTTGAAATCCGAATCAATTTTTTTTGCTATCAAGGAACATACCTCACCGTGTCCAGCCCGGCCCCCTTGCCCGATGCAATCCTTTTCAGCTGGTTCGGCCTGAACGCGCCCACTTCGGTTATTATCGCCGTAACGTATTTGGCCGGCGTTACGTCAAAGGCAAGATTGGCGGCCCTTATCCCTGTTGGGGCTATCCTCTTGCCTCTTACAAAAAACACTTCGTCCTCGTGCCTCTGCTCTATCGGTATAAGCCCCCCGGAGCGCATGGAGAAATCTATGCTTGAAAGCGGGGCGGCCACATAGAAAGGCACTTTGTTTTCCTTGCACAGCACGGCTACTGAATAGGTGCCTATCTTGTTTGCCACGTCGCCGTTCCTTGTGGTCCTGTCCGTGCCCACAATGGCCAGGTTTATCCGCCCCTGGTGCAACAGCGCGCCCGCGGAATTGTCCGTTATCAGCGTCATGGGAATCCCGGCCTCGCGCATCTCCAGGGCGGTAAGCCTGGCACCCTGCAAAACCGGCCTTGTCTCGTCCACTATCACGTGTATCCGCTTGCCCTGCTTGTGGGCAAGGAATATTGGCGCGGTGGCCGTACCGTAGCCCCCGGTGGCCAGCGCCCCGGCGTTGCAATGCGTAAGTATTACGTCGCCATCCTTTATGAATTGCGAGCCCCAAACACCTATGGCCTTGTTTATCCTTATGTCTTCCTTATGTATAAGCCCGGCCTCGCGCCACAGGGCGTCCTTTATCTGCCGGACGGTGCGGCCTTCTCCGGCAAGCAGGCGCGCCTTTTCCATCATCCTCTGGAGGGCCCAGCCCAGGTTTACCGCCGTCGGCCTGCTTTCAAAAAGCCCTTCGAACACGGGCGCCAGTTTTTCAATGAGGACCCCCGCGTCCTTTGCGTTTATCTCTTCTGCCCCCAGAGCATAGCCCATCGCGGCGGCTATGCCAATGGCCGGTGCCCCGCGTATCTTCAGTTCTTTTATGCAGCGGGACACCTGCCGCCAGCTTGTGCATTTGATGTCCGTTATGGAATGTGGCAGCCTGGACTGGTCCAGTATAAGAACGGCGCCGTTTTTATGCTCTATGGCCCTAAGCATACCTATGTATTAAAACAGTCCGGGAGGGGTTTTTTCAACATATGGGAGCGGCAGTGTGACCGGCTGCTATCGCAGGCCAAGCTTTTTAAGCAGCTTTCCGGAATATTTATTAAGGAAATGGTCCCTTGAAAGGAACCTGAAAACAGGCGGCTTCCGTGTGCCAAGCTGCTCCAGCACCCTTATGGCCTCCGGCATCTTGCCGCAGCCAAGCCCCTTGCGGAAGGTTTCTATGGCCTGTGACTTCCGGCCGGCTTTAAGATAAAGCTTGCCCAGGTTAAGGTAAACGGCAGGCTCATCCGGCGCTTTGCCAGCCAGGTCTTCCAGCTCTGATATCGCCGCGTTAAGCTGCCCCCTTTCGGTGGCTTTCAAAAAAGATATATAGGATTGGCAGGCGGCAGTATAGCCGTTAGTGGCAAGGGATTTCTCGAATGCCGAAAGCGCGCTAAGGCAATCGCCTTTCTCCAGAAGCTCAATACCTCTTTGGAATAATTCCCCTGAGGAACCGTTCACAAGACAACCCCTCTTGAGCAAAAGAGCATTGCATATAATTACATTTTATCGTTTTTTTTACAAGAACCTGCCGGGCCGGGGCCGTGCGAAATACAGATTTGCGTGCCCGTTTTTAGTGAGCGGCCAATGGTTTGCAGATCACGGTTCGCGGCTGTTATCCAGCATTTTCAGGGCCAGTTCCTTCAATCCCCTGATATCCAGTTTCCCGCTCCCAAGGACAGGAAGGGACTCCACAGGAAGCAGGCTCTTGCGCCCTGGCTTCCAGAGGTTGGGCAGGCGGGACTCCGCTATTGCCATGGACAGGCGGTCTGCATCCACAGCGCCGGATGTGTAAACCACTAAAAGCCTTTCCCCCTTCGCATCATGCATGGACACTACCGCAAGCGCCTGTTCAATCTCCAGGCGATTGTGCAGGTCATCCTCGATGGCAAGGTGCGGCACCATTTCACCCGCTATCTTGCTGAACCTAGAAAGCCTGTCCGTGATGGTTAAAAAACCGTCCTCGTCCATAAATCCGATGTCGCCGGTATCGTACCAGCCGTCTTCAATAACACGCATCGTCTCGCCGGGCTTGTTCAGGTAGCCCGTCATTACATTTGGCCCTTTTACTTTTATAATCCCATGCTGCCCTGTTGGCAGGGGTTCACCTGACTCGGGGGCCACAATCTTTATGCTTATCCCCGGCAGAGGGCGGCCAACCGTGCCTTCCTTATGATTTACCTCGCCCGGATTGTCAGGCGCGTTCAGGGAAACAACGGGTGACAATTCGGTTGCCCCATAGCCCTCCATCGGGCGGACGCCGAATCTGGCCTCAAAAGCGCCGGCAACTTCTTTTTTAAGCCGCTCCGCACCTGTAATCACCAGCCGGAGGGAGCTGAAATCCTGTGCGCGGGCCTTTTTCATGTAGTTTAAAAGGAAGGTGGGTGTGGCCAGCAGCATGGTGCACCTGTTTTCGCGTATCGTTTCCACCACGGTGGCCGTGTCCAGCGGACTTGTATGGTATACGGCTTTAAACCCTGCCAGAAGCGGAAACCAGAAGGTGCCGGTATAGCCCAGACAATGGAAAAACGGCAGCACCGCGCATATGGAGTCGGACGGTTGCGTGCGGATGGTTGCCTGTATCCCTTTCACATTTGAAAGTAAGTTCCCGTTGGAAAGCACCACCCCCTTGGGGTCGCCGGTGCTTCCAGATGAAAAGATCACGGCTGCGGGTGAACCGGCGTGGGCATTTTGGGGCACAAGCGAGCCTGATGGCAGGAAGCGCGCTTTAAGGGCCGCCTTCATCCTGTCCATCCGCGTGAACCTGGCAATTTCGTCTTCCAGAAAAATTACAGACTCCGGCATCGGAAGGCCGCCAAACCTTTCGATCATCCTTCTTGACGTAAGGACGTGTTTTATCCGGCACTGGTCCATTGCGGAACGGAACGCCTGTGGCGGCAATGTATAGTTCAGGTTTACGGCCACCCTGCCTGAAAGCGTGACTGCAAGATTGGCAACCACACCGGCGGCCGAGGGCGGCAGAAGCACGCCTATATAGTTTTCACCGGAAGCGGCCCTGTTTATAAGCCCAGCCAGTAAAACAGCGCCGGTCAGGGTTTTGCCATAGGTCAGATTTTTCCCGGTGGTATCCGAAACGGCCGGCCTTGCCCATGCGCCGCGTGCCTGTTCAATGAAGGCTTCTATAAGAGACCCGTACCTGGTGGCCACAGTAAACTCCTTACATTCCTTCGTGATGCGGCATGGGCATACCCGGGCCGGCGCCTGGCCGGCCCATGGGATGGGCATGTATCGCGGGCATGCCATGCCTTAGCATGGAAGCAAGGAGAAAAACAATCAAAACAATAACCGCCTCCACCCTTACCTTCCTAACAAATTTTTCAGTTGCATTATCATCGTTCCACTTTGGGATGAGGAAGGAAAAATAACGCTTTACCACGTGCCTGTAAACAAACCCGGTCTCAGGATAACCGGCAAGCTTTCTTAAAAGTGGCAGACTAATATAACGGTTATAGCCGCCAAGTGCAACAAGCAGGCCCAGGAGGGCCATCTTGGCCAGCACCGTTTGCCCGTAGCCTGTTCCGGTGGCCAGGGCGCAGGTCTTTACATAATGGTTTCCGTTGTAATATGCGGTAATAATCATCATGCCCAGCGCCGCTCCGGCCATGGCTGAAAACCGTGACACCATCTCCGCAGCGCGCGGGACCTTCAGGGACTCGGCTTCAATGCAGCTGAGGCCGGGCGGAACGGCAAAAGAAAGGATGATAAGGCCGCCTCCCCAAACCGACGCAGACAGCAGATGCAGCCAGTCGGCCATCTCCGGGACGGTAAAATCCCCTTTGTCTGCCGCGTGGCCCGCTGCGCTTCTGGTTGCAGCCAGCACCAGCAGTACGGCAAATGTAAACAGCTGATATGGGCGCAAGCGCGACAATTTACCGCCGGCAGTCCACAACCCCAGCAACAGCAGTATGCAGACCGCGCCGGTTTTCCATACTGTCCCGTAATGGGTGCGGTTGAGCACTACCGGCAATACCGTAAAGATATCGTACATGGGGCGGCCGCTCATTTCCAGGGAGCGTGCTGCCAGCCCGAAGAGCGCCCCTGCAATTAACAGCAAGACCCCCAGGCCTTCCAGCGCCCGTATCCTCCTGTGGATGATAACGTCGCCGTCGCATCCTGCCTGCCGGGGCAGTACCCACAGGCGGCACACCGTGCTACCCATAAAAAGCGCAAACCCGGCCAGCACAAAAAAAGTCCAGGCAACAGATGCTACCATGCGCACTCCCCCTTATTTATTAACAGTAAACGAGTAATCGCCATTTGTCCTGTGGCCATCCCTTGCCACCACATCCCATAACACCTTGTACTTGCCCGGCGGCAGGTTGGGCACGCTCACTTCCAGGAGGGCCGGGTTGGACGGGTCCACGCGGCTGTCACCCTTGTCAACCATCTGGCCGTTTGTGTTATGCACCATAATAGTTGAGAAGGCGGGTTCCAGATCGCTGTCGAACCAGATGCGCACCATGGCAGGGGATGTATTCACGCTGGAGCCTACTTTTGGGTCTGAATGGTCTGGGAAGGCATGCGCCGCGGCCATCCGGGGAGCAAACCAGCCGGCCAGCACAATAAAAACCAGTACAAACCTGATTGCCGCTTTCATCCTAATGTCCTCCCCGCTTAGAATTTGCTTGCGCCGTTTTCAATCTCCGAAAGCGGGATGAGGTAATCCCCGCCCCGCTGAACGCCCTTTAATTTTATGGGCCAGCATGAGCTTGTTGGCGTGTCCAGTTCCTTCACACCGTATACCTGGCTGCAATACCTGCAAGTAACAGTGCCTTTTCCCGCCTGATATCCCATTTTGTGGATATAACACTTGTTGCATGCGTCCAGATACGCGCTTACTTTTCCGCCGTTGTTTACTACAAAAAAGTTTACCGTTTTTTTGCGGAAATGATATGTAAAAAAACGCGGCATGCCTTCCGTAAGTTCCGCCAGGCTTACTACGGCATGCCCTCCCGCCACGCGGGCAGGAGGGTACGAGGGCAGTCTGGAGCATGCGGCGGTCATAAAGAAAATCAGGGCCGCCATCAGGCAGGCGGCCCCGCGCCCTGCAAGCAAAGTCATTATCTGAATACCGGCTTTCCCAGGCTCTGCGGGAAAAGGTCGTCCACAAACAGATGAACAAGCCCCAGCACCCCCACGCTATGCCCGGATCCGGAGTTCACCGGGATTTCGGCGGCAACGCCCAGTTCCGCTGATTTTCCGGCCCATACGATGCCAGGATTCACGGTGCCGGTAGTATGCCCGGCGCAGCCAGAGTCCAGGCAGGTTGTCATAGGGAACTCGGTGATGAATATCATGCGCTTGAACGGCTGTCCAAGCCCGATGTCCTTTACGAAATCCTCCAGGTAGATGAAGCTGTACTGGAAGGTGAATCCCCAGTTCAGGTCGCCTTCCTCGCCGTTTTTTGTGGGGAAGCTTGGCTGGATTAGCCCTGTTATCGCAACTGGCTGAAGGAAGTTGACCGAATCCGGCAAATCACCCATACCCTTGCCAAAAAACAGCCCTGGCGAGATGGTGGTGAATGGTTCGGACCCCAGCTGCCTGGCCCCTGTGCCGCCCACGTCCAAATCGGTGCCAAGAGACATTATTGCCTCGTGTTTTTCATCTGTAAGGAACTGCCACTTGGCGCCCACTCCGAACGTTTCCCATCCGTTAGCGGAGCCGTCGTTGCTTGAGCCTAGATGCTGATAGGCCTCGTGGAACTCGAACCCGAAATGGGGCAGGAGGCGTTTTGAAGCGTCGATATTGATTTCCGTTGAGTCATTGGGTGCGTCTCCGGGCTGCTTTATTGCGTTTATCAAAATCGAGAACTCGTCCGAAATGAAAGGGTCGTCCACCTGGAACGTGGTCGGGAAAAACCTCTTTCCCGCAAATCCGTGCGCCCAGGAGGGTGCCGGCACAATAAATACGCCAAGCAGTACCGGCAGCGCCAAATACAATATCCGGGCTCTCATTTAAAGGCCTCCTTACATGTTCATCGGCATTGCCGGTGCTTTTTCAAGAGTCAGATGGAGCTGCTTCTGGCCCGATTTGGCTAAATCAAGCGTTAATGTGAAAGGCGTTCCGGCCGCCATGCTTTTTGGCATGTTCTCCAGCATTACATGGCTGCCCCCCGTCTTGAATATCATCGATTTTTTCCCGGGAATATCCACCGTCCGCTCCGGCGCCATGCGCTGGCCTTCCATAATATGGAACGTGGCCGTTGCGCCAGGGATGTTTGTGCTAACGCCTGTAAGCGTGTCCGCGCCGCCTACATTTTTAATGGTCATTGTCACCATGGCCTCCCCGTATATGCCTGCTGACATGACGGCCTTGGCGTTTTCGATGCTTATCTTTGGCGGCCCGCTATGGCATTCCGTAAGGAGTGCCGCGGCCATGAATATGATGATTACGGCCGCTGACAGCCTGCCGCGGCCTCCGCGCGGCGCGGCGGTTTTTCTTTCAGCAGCGCCCACGTGCATCTCTTTGTCTTTTCCCACTGCAATTCCCTCCGTTCTTTCACTCCTGCCCCGGCATTCAGAAGGCAGCTCAGTTATGAAACAAATTATATTCCATGCCACGGCCCCGGACATGAGAGTTTCATATAATCCTTACGTTTGTCTAATTTGCCAGTGGAATCAGGCGGACGGCGGGCGGTCTTTTTCTGCAGCCGCCAGAAACGGGGCGGGCAGTGCGGCCGGGCTGGCCAATGGTGATCCTGTTTGCGGCTTATGGAACAAAACGGGGCACTTGCGTAAGCACGCCGTATCCTGGCTGGCTTTGGCAAAATGGCCGTTTGCATGGCAGACGTCCAGTGCCATAAATGAAACGCCGTCCTTTTCGGGGGAGAAATTGATGGAAACAGGGGCCATCAGCGCCATAGCCACGGCAATCAGGGCGAGCAAAGCGCCTTTTGTCATGACGATATTTTACGGATATGCATGTGCGTGTCAACTTGAAACTGTAATTAGAGGTTTAAAGCCCGGCAGGCCGGTAAAGCCTTATCTGACGGCGGCTTCATTGCCTGGCATCATTCCAAGCAGGTCAATTATCCGCCTGGCGGCATTGCAGGCGGCAAGCGTCTGTTCCATGGCGCTGCTTTTATCGCGCAAATCCACGGCCTCCTTGCCCTTCACCATGCTAAGCATGGTCCTGCTGTCAAACAGCATCATTTTACCGTGTTCTACCGAATATGCATCCTCGGTTGGCATACCCATGTGCCCCGTGATTACAAGGTCCGCCCCCTGTGCGGCCATCACCAGGGTATGATCGATCATCACGCGTATATGGCGCGCCTTTGTGTCAGCCGGCCCTGCCATACCTATCTTGCCCAGTTTTACCGACATATTGGCAAAGGCAATCTCCGCGTTTCCGAGGTCGCCGATATACCTTATAAATAGCCTGTTTCTGTAAACCTTCTTTTGCGCGGCGGCCATCTTCAGTGTCTTTTCTATCACGGCCTTGCCTTCCAGTATCATCTTGCGGCCATGCTCCATGGTCATCTCGTCAAGAGAGGGGGCAATATCCTGCTCTGAAAACATCACTATATTGGACCCCTCGGCAACCATTTCAAGGCCGTGGTCCATAAGCGAGTGCAGATGCAGCATCTCCATGTAAGCGGCATTTGCCATGCCGTGCTTTTCCTGGCCGGATGCCTGTGCCGGGCCAGCCGCCAGAATAAGCGCCAGCGACATAAATGCGGTTAAAAGTTTTGCGCCGTTCCTCATATTAAAACCTGTATCAGCTGTCACGAAGGCTATTCTACTCCCATTTAAAGTCAAATTACAATTATTAGGTTTTATATGGGCTTTCGCCTGGCCAGGCAAAAAATCTTCCCAATTTGGCCGCAGGCCGTTTGCTGTGTTAAATTAATCTGTATCGCCTTTTTTTCCGGCGTCCGAAATCTTCACGAAAGGGTAAGGAAACGGCTCTTTTATATGGGAAAAAATCTTGTTGAAAAGATAATAGAGGCCCACCTGGCAAGCGGCCAGGCGCAGGCCGGGCAGCGCATAGGGATTAAGGCGGACCAGGTCTATACCCAGGACGCCACGGGCACGATGGCCTGGCTTCAGTTCGAGGCCATAGGGGTAAGCAGGGTAAAAGTGCCGCTCGCGGTCTCTTATGTGGACCACAACATGCTCCAGTCCGATTTCATGAACGCTGATGACCATGAGTTCCTCCGCACATCCGCTTCCAAATTCGGCGCGTGGTTTTCCAGGCCCGGAAACGGCATATCCCATCAAATACATCTGGAAAGGTTTTCGGCCCCCGGCAAAATAGCGCTTGGGACGGACAGCCATACCCCCACGGGCGGCGGCATCGGCATGATCGCAATTGGTGTGGGCGGGCTGGACGCGGCCGCGATGATGGCTGGCTCACCATTCGAGCTTAAGATGCCCGATGTTGTGCGGATAAACCTTAAAGGCAAACTCAAGAGGCCGTGGGTGGCCTCCATGGACATAATACTGGAGCTTTTAAGGCGGCTTACCGTGAAGGGCGGGGTAGGGCGCATATTCGAGTATGCCGGGCCTGGCGTGAAGGAACTTAGCGTGCCGGAGAGGGCCACCATAACGAATATGGGGGCGGAGCTTGGGGCAACGACATCGGTTTTCCCCAGCGATGAAAGAACACTGCACTTCCTTAAATCCCAGAACCGTGAGCAGGACTGGGTGGAGCTTTCAGCGGACCCCGGTGCGGCATACGCCGAAACGATTGATATAGACCTTTCGAAGCTGGAACCCCTCATCGCCATGCCTCACAGCCCGGACAACGTGAAGCCCGTGCGCGAGCTGGCCGGGACAAAGGTAAACCAGGTGTGCATAGGAAGCTGCACCAACTCCTCATACATGGCGTTAAAAGAAGTTGCATCTGTGCTGAAAGGCAGGCAGATAGCCCCCGGGGTTAGCCTGCTTCTGAACCCCGGCTCCAGGCAGGTTGCGGCGATGCTGGCCAGAGACGGCGTGGTGAAGGACCTGCTGGCGGCCGGTGTTAGGCTGCTGGAGTCCTCCTGCGGGCCGTGCATCGGCATGGGTGGCGCGCCGGGCTCCGGGCATGTTTCCATACGGTCGTACAACCGCAACTTCAAGGGCAGAAGCGGGACCAGGGACGCCCAGGTTTACCTGGCAAACCCGCTTCTGTGCGCCCTGTTTGCGGTTAAAGGCGAGATAACAGACCCAAAAACTTCCGGTATAAAGGTCAGCCGCGCCAAGGAGCCTGCCGAATACCCGGTAAACAACAATATGTTCATCCCCCCGGCTGAAGAGTCCACCGGGAAGGCGGAGATAGTGAAGGGGCCTAATATAAAGAGCGTGCCCGTGAAGGAGAAGCCGGGTGACGCGCTTGAGGCCGAGGTGCTTCTTGTAACGGGCGACAACATAACCACGGACGACATTATGCCCGCCGGCTCCAAGGTCCTGCCGCTGCGCTCCAACATACCGGCCATATCGGAATTCGTGTACAGCGGGCTGGACCCGGAGTTCAGCAAGCGCGCACTCGCGGTATCCGCCAATGGCGGCGGTGTTGTTATAGGCGGAGAAAACTACGGGCAGGGCTCCTCCAGGGAGCATGCGGCGCTGGCCCCGATGTATCTTGGGGTTAAGGCCGTTATCGCCAAATCTTTTGCCCGGATACACAGGGCCAACCTGATAAACTTCGGTATCCTGCCGCTTGCGTTTGAAAACCCGGAGGACTACAAGAAGATAGGCAAGGGCGACAGGCTGAAGGCGGCGGGCCTTAGAGAGGCCGTGCGGCAGAACCGGGCCTTCATGGTGGAAAATCTTACGCAGGGGACTTCCTTCATGGTAGTGCCGAACTTGTCAGGCCGTGAGGCGGATTTGATTCTTGAGGGCGGGCTGCTGCCGTACTTAAAGGCAAAGTTTAAAGATTAAAAAATCTTTTCATACTCTACCAACCCTCCCCATTCAAGGGGGAGGGTTTTATTTTGGACAGCCTTTTCCGTTATTTGCCTGTTTCTGCTAGAATAAGCGCATGAAAAGCTGGGCCGTGTATATCATAGTGTCGCTGGTGGTTGTGGGGGTGCTTTATGCCCTGTCCGGCAAGAAGTTCCCGCAGATTCCGCTGGACGCCGCGCATCAGGGGCTTACCGCCGCTACCGTCACCGATACAAACGCGGCCTGCATGGGGTGCCACGGGCCGGGCAAGCCAAACGCCCTGAAGCCAAATCATCCTCCCAAGTTCTCCTGCTTCAAATGCCATAAGCCTAAAAAGAGGCTTGCTTAGATTTCCATGCTCTGTCATTCCGGCTTCCACCCCAAAAAGCTACGGCTTTTTGAAGGCCCCGGCTTGTACGGAATTTTTCTCCGCGTCTCTTTAAAAAACTCGTTCACCAGCGGCCAACAGCGTTTTTTTCAGTAGCGGCGCTGGGTATATAATTGCGCTCCAGTCACCCGAACAGTTTTACCCAGGAATCGAAAACCGCCAGTTTCTCCTCGCCGTAACGGCTGATTAATTTCCGGGCCTCGTCCATGGCCAGTTCCTTATCCGGGTTGCTTTTGGTGAAGAACTTGTCGGCGAAGGCCACAATCTTTTCCTCAAGGGTCTGCGGGGTCATATCGGTTTCGGGCAGGGGAAGGCGCTGTTCGCGCACATCCAGGGCAGTAAGCCCTGTGCCTATATGCCTCTCCGCCACCAGCGCGTGCCGGTGATAACCGAGTTTTTCAAGTAGTTTCCCGCCCAGGTGTCCGTGGCATATGTACGGCTTTTCTCCGAAGCAGCCGATCTTTGGCGCGTGCGTAAGGTATATTCCTATGTCGTGCAGTATGGCAGATTCGTAAACGAAATCCAGGTCCGGCTGGCCGGATGCCCTTCGGGCTATCTCCAGGGCCTTGCCAGCAACGCTTTCCGAATGGACAAGCAGTATTTCCCGCGCCGCAGAGCCAGGGGGATAATATATATTGAAGATTTCAAGGGGATTCATAAACTTTAATTATAAACACTTAAATTAATAATATCGTAAGCGGGTGAAAAATAATTGTTTTTTGGCCTGTGTTTAAGTTATTCTATGAGAGTCAGGGGTGCTATCACACCCGTGTGCATCTTGTAAATCAACGGAGGTTCGCTTACCAATGTTCAGCATCACAGATAACGCGGCCCTGAAAGCGCTGGAGCTTTTGAAGGGCGAGGGAAAAGAAGGCCACGGCCTCAGGATCTATACGGTACAGGGCGGCGGCTGAGGGTGTGGCCCTTCCTATGGAATAGGAATAGAAGAAAAAGCCGGCCAGAACGATCAGACCATAGAGAAAAACGGTCTTAAAGTCTATATGGACGCACAGACCCTTAATAACCTGAAAGACACAGAGATGGATTTTGTGGAAGAGGGCGGGGGCTCCGGCTTCGTTCTTAAAAACACTTCCCCAAATTATTCCGCGCCGGATTGCGGGAGCTGCGGAAGCCACGGAAGCCATTGATGTTCCCTTTGCAAAGGCCGAGGAGGCTCAGGAAGAACGAGGTCATCCGGGAGATGCTCCGGGAGACCAGGCTTGTTCCTTCCGATTTCATTTACCCGCTATTTGTTGTTGAAGGCAAAGGGGTAAGGAAAGAAGTATCTTCCATGCCCGGCTGCTACCAGGAGTCCGTGGACGAGACCGTAAAAAACGTGAAAGAGGCTTTTTTGCTTGGCATACGTTCGGTCATCCTGTTTGGCATTCCGGATGTTAAGGACGATACAGGCTCCGGCGCATACGACGGCAACGGCATAGTGCAGCGGGCAATCAGGGCGGTTAAGGACTCTGTCCCGGACATGTACGTGATAACCGACGTATGTCTGTGCGAGTACACCAGCCACGGGCATTGCGGCGTAGTGGAGCATGGGGAGGTTTTAAACGACCCCACGGTAGATCTTCTTGTCCGCGAGGCATTGTCCCATGCGAAAGCCGGGGCGGACATGGTGGCCCCTTCTGACATGATGGACGGCAGGGTGGGCGCGATACGCGAGGCCCTGGACGAAGAAGGCCATTCCAATATACCTGTGATGAGCTATGCGGCCAAGTATGCCTCCGCCTTTTACGGGCCTTTCCGTGAGGCGGCGGAATCCACGCCGCAGTTTGGCGACAGGCGCTCCTACCAGATGGACCCGCCCAACAGGCGCGAGGCCATCAGGGAAGTGGCCCTGGATATAGAGGAGGGGGCGGACATCGTAATGGTGAAACCGGCTCTCGCCTATCTGGACATAATCTCCGACATAAAGGGCGCCTTTGACCTTCCTGTTGCCGCATACAACGTAAGCGGCGAATACAGCCTGGTGAAGGCGGCCGGCCGGCTTGGCTGGATAGATGAAGAGCGCGTGATGATGGAGAGCCTGGTGTCCATCAAGCGGGCCGGCGCGGACCTTATTCTTACTTACTTCGCCAAGGACGCGGCCAAAGTCCTCAACAGATAGAACCTGATCAATTTTGAAACAGGTTCGTTTTATTTTGTATGCTTATCCGGTTTAATCACCTGATTGCTATTCCAGCTTGATTCCGGGCCGGGCCCATTTTTGTTCCGTTTTCCGGCGGCATTCGCCGATATGCCTGGCCCTCTTATTTGAGTTTTTCCTTTTTTTCGCGGGGCGGTGTTCGACTGCGTCCGGCCTCGTCGCTTCAATAAATTAAAGGCTGTGCCGCGCGGCTCACTACCCACCCCGCCTTGCGGGTACGGCGGACTTGCGGGAATAAATTATGCGTAAACCGGAGGAGTATATTATTTTATCTGCCCCCTTATTTCCCCGTTCGGGTGGGCCGCCGTGTGCACGTTTACATAGACGTTGCCGCCTTTGATCTCTTTTATCAGGTCTTTAATGGTCTTGCCCTGCATGGGCCCTGTCAGGTCCTTGTCCGTTATTGTGCCTTTGGCAAGCGTGCCGCTGAACTTGCCTTTCTTTTCAGGCCCTTTGTAGAGGTCCGCCACAGGGGGGCCTTCCTGCCCCTTGGGGGCAAGGTGCAAGTGCGCCATGGTAACGCCCGTAATGTCCCTCACTTTCAGTATGTATGAGAGTTTTGTGTCGTGCGCTATGCGCCTTATGTAGGCTATGCCAGTTGCCTTGGTTGAAACGGGCGGCGTTTCGTCATGCCCGGCCAGTTTCACAGCATATCTGCTCATTAGCTTGAAAGCCCCCGCGGACGTGCCGGCAAATACAATAGCCAGCGCGGCCATGAGGATAAGCAATTTCCTTGGTGCTTTCATAATTATTTCTCCTTTCAGGGTTGCAAAGTGGCAGGAAAATCTTCTGCTTTTTAAATAATAACAACGGCTGGCAGAATGTAAAGAGGGCAGAGGCGTTCCGGCTTCCAAATAAGGGAAATAAGAGCGAAAAAGTGTTGGGATTTAGCCGTATCGGCCCTGTGGCGCGGCGTTGGCCGTTTGCCGTATTCATGTGAGCCGCCCGGCACAGACCTTGAATTTACCGAAGCAAGACGAGGCCGGACGCAGTCGAACACCGCCCAGTAAAAAAAACAAAACTTGTAAATACGAATTCAGGCATGCCGGCGAACGCCGCCGCAGGGGCGGGTTAAATAATCAATTTCGCCCAGGCCATCTGCCTGTTGGCCGCAACCGCCGGGCCGGACCTGCTTATGGCTATCACCCCAACCGGGATGTTCTTGTGGAACCTGGAAATTTCTTCCGCGCAGGCCTTTTCAAGCCCTGGCCCTGAAGCCGCCTTGTCATAAACAGTTTTTGCCAGCATTCTTTTTATGATCTCTTCGCCTATTCCGGTTGAAGCGATTGCGCCTTCCGGGCCGGCGTAAAATCCGCAGCCTGTTATCGGTGTGTCGCCAACTCTGCCCAGAAGCATCGCGGAGGCCCCGCCCGTTGAACTTGCCACGGCAAACTTTCCCTTGCTATCCAGCGCCACTGCGCCCACTGTATCGCAGGCGTTTATTGTCCGGCCAATAGAGGCCTGGAAATTCCAGAAATCCTCAACGCGCTTCCCTTTCCAGCGCGGCAATTTTCCATTCAGTAACGCCTCTATATTTTTTTTATGCCGCAGACGGGCGGCTTCGGTTATACGCCTGTAATAAGGGAACCCTTTAGCCCGCGCAAACCGTATGGCCCCTTCGCCAGCAAGCATCGCATGTGGTGAGCTGTAAACCTCCCTTGCAACAAGCACAGGGTTTTTTACGCCCCTTATCGCGGCCACCGCGCCGATGCCGCCACCGGAGTCCATAACGGATGCGTCCATCTCAATAGTCTTGCCGTCCAGTCTCAATACGGAGCCGCGGCCGGCATTGAACCTTCCGTCATCCTCCATCATCCGGACTGCCGCAACAACGGCGTCGAGAGCACTCCCCCGGTTTTTAAGAATCTTAAAACCCGCCTCGCATGCCTGCTGGCATCCGTCATAAAGCCCCGGTGGGGAACCAACCCCGCCATGGACCACTATAGCGTAGGAGGGCATATCAAATGATAGCAGAGGCAAGAGGGACTGTTGAAATCTGGTGCTTCAGGGTTTTTTGTAGGGAAAAGGACGCCGTTTGTTGGCTGTTGGTTTGCCTTGCCCCTGGCGCAGACGAACGCCGCCCCTAAAAAAACAGAGGACATATTGGGCATTGGTAAAAAGAATCGAGAGTGCCAGAAACGAAGCCGCTGGCCGCTTTGCGCTGGGGTGGCTTCTTTGGGAGCAAGCCATATACCAGCAGGATCCCGCAAGAGTCTGGAATTTAAGGGGTAAAAAAGGGCCTAATCGTCGTCGCCGCGCCTGAAGAACCCGGATTTCTTTCTGGGCTCCTTCTGGGCGGTTGTCATTTTCTCCAGGGTAGTGAGGATATCGCCCTGGGACATTTTTAACTCCCGGAGCAATCTGAGCGTGTCTTTGAATGCGCCGGGCGGCAAGGTGTCTTTGAATATGTCTTTAAGGCGCACATCGATTGCCTCTTCCAGCTTTGAGGCCATGCCGGAGATATCTATATCCACGGCATGGCCGGTTTCGCTGCCATTTACGTCAAGCCCGTCTACTTTTGCCGAAAGATCGGAGACCGCCTTTTGGAGCGAAACGATGGCCGTAGTTATATCTGAAAGCTGCAATTCCAGCGCCTCTGTCCTTAAGCGTATTTCCTCTCTGATATCTTCCCTGGATATGGCGGGTGGAGGCGCTTCGGCCACTACGCGTACAGTTTTTCCTTCGCCTGGTCTTTCAACAGGCGTGGCGATATCCGCCTTTTCTCCGGCCTTTTCCGTTGCTGCCGGTTTTATCCCGATTTCTTGTTTTGGCCTGGCTGCAGTTTCCGGTGTTGTTTCCGGTTCCGGTTTCCCGGCCTCTTCACAAGCGGGGGGTGGCATCTCCTCTATCTCCACGGCTTCCGCTTCCATAATATCGATTGATTCCGGGAGGCCGCCAATAACATCGGCTTCCGTTATGTCCGTTTCGGACTGGAAGGACCAGTCTGTCTGGAACTCGAAACCGGCCAGGACGGCTTCGGGCGTGGTTGTTTCCGTCTCTTCGGGTGCCGGGATTACAGGTTCCGCCGGTTTTGGCTGCGCTGGTTTCCTGTTTTTACCGGCAGGGGCTTCAGGCGTGCCGCGCCATTCGGAGTATTGCTCCGAACCGTGCAGAATTTCAGGCGCCGGGGCCTCTTTTTTGGGAGGCGGCATTTTGGCGGCGGGGCCGCGTTTGATCTTTTGGTTGAAGTCTGCAAGCAGCACCCTTACCGTGGCCTGAAACGTTTCTTCAACGCCTGTCCCGTGTATGGCTTCCGCCATGAAAACCTGCACGCCTTTGGGGTTTAACGCCTTGTTGAGCGTGTCTATGGGGGCGGCGTTGCCCAGGTCGCGCTTGTTATATTGAAGCACAACCGGGATATCGCCGGGGTCCAGGGAGTTTTCCCGTAGATTGTCAATCATGTTGGCGTAGCTCTCTATATTGGCCTCCATCATCTCGGTCTGCGAATCGGCCACGAACACCACGGCGTCCGCCCCCCTCAGCACAAGCTTGCGGGTGGCGTTATAGCGCACCTGCCCCGGTACGGTATATAGCTGGATTTTGACGGTAAAGTCCTTTATCTTGCCCAGCTCCACAGGCAGGAAGTCGAAAAAAAGCGTCCGGTCGGACTCCGTGGCCAGCGAAAGGAGTTTCCCTTTTTTTGCTGACGGTATCTTCGAGTGAAGGTATTGCAGGTTTGTTGTTTTGCCGGAGAGCCCCGGGCCGTAATAGACGATCTTCAGGGTCAATTCATTTGTTGCGTAATTAACCAGTGACATATGTTTCCATTATTCCACGGTATGGTTTGGGGCCGGCTCCGCTATGGCGTAAACGCCGTTTCTGGTGCGGTGCTTTACCTTGTACATGGCCTCGTCCGCCAGCCTGATCAGTTCCTCCCTGCTGCCGGCGCTTTCGGGGTAGGAAGCCACTCCAAAGCTGGCCGTAACCTTCAGATTATAGCCTTCCTTTTTCAGGAAGACGTGCTGTTCCAGGGAGCGCCTCAGTCTTTCCGCGGTCTGCACGGCCTTTTGAGGGTTGGTCTGCGGCAGTATTATCACGAATTCGTCCCCGCCGTATCTGGCAACCACGTCCAGCTCTCTTAAATTCTTAAGCATGAACTGGCCCATCTCCACCAGAAGCTTGCTGCCGATAAGGTGCCCGTAATTGTCGTTTACTTCCTTGAAGTAATCTATGTCCATGAATATCAGGCTCACGGAATTGCCGTAGCGCTTGCTTCTGAGGACCTCGGTCTCTATGCTCCTTATCATGTATCTGGTGTTGAAGAGTTTTGTAAGATCATCCGTGATAACAAGCTCCTGCATTTTTTCATACAGCACGGCCCTCTCCACCGCAAGCGAAATGTAGTCGGTAAAGCGGAGGATATCGGCCAAATCCTTCCTGGTGAACTCGCCGCCTTTTTTATTGATAAGCTCTATCGCGCCAAGGCCTTTGCCGCGGCTTTTCATCGGCAGGCATATGTAGGACTTGGTCATGTGCCTTATTCCGCGCTCCAGTTTGTGCCCCATACGGGAATCGCTGGAATTTATTAGCATGGGCTTTAAGGTCCGTACCACCTCCGCCTGCACACTCTCGCCCTTAACAGGCATGTTTACGCGTGCCGCGGCAGTCCACGCAGGCCCCGCCTTGTCTTCCATGCAAAGCTCGCCTGTTTCGGTGTTCAAAAGGTACATGGCGCAGTTTTCGGCCCCTGTGCGCTCCATGAATTTCTTTATTAAAAACGAGAGAACGGCGCTCTGGTCCGCGGCGGAGTTCAGCACCTTGTTGAGGTCGTCTAAAAACCTGAGATCGCTTTCAAGCCCCGTATTGCGCTCTTTCAGGGTTGCTATTTGCGCAACGGTGCCGGTATCTTTTATCGAGCGCTTTATTACGGCGGCAAGCTCCTCCGGGCTTGGATTCTGAAGATGATATGCAAGCGGCTCTCCAAGCACGGAACGCCTTGGCCTGCCGGAAAAAGACACATGAATCTTTGGCTTGCCCTTTGAGGCGGACTGGAGTTTTTTAAGCGACGCGTAATCTATGCCGTCAATAATGATGGCGCTGCAATTCGGGACCTCGGAGATGGCCTTTTCAAATGATGTGAAACTCCCGATTTTGTAGCCCCTGGATTCCAGTGGCTCGCGGAACGAATCAAGGCCAGGCCCGATAAGCAGCAGCATCAGCCGCTTACTCCGCAGCATTTTTTGTATTTCTTGCCGCTTCCGCATGGACAGGGGTCGTTTCTGCCGACTTTCTTGTCCTTTCTGACGGTCTGGTCCGTTCCGTCGCCTCTATTGTAAATGATATTCCTGTTTTTTTCCGTTCTCTGGACTTCCCTTTCGGTGCGCACCTGTACCTTGAATATCCTGCTCAGTGTTTCGCTGCTGATCCTCATGTACATCTGCTCGAAAAAGTCGAACGCCTCTTTCTTGTACTCAGTAAGGGGGTCCCTTTGGGCATAGCCCCGCAGGCCTATTCCTTCGCGCAGGTGGTCCATTGCCAGCAGGTGGTCCTTCCAGTGCGTGTCCACCACCTGAAGAAGGGTGGTCTTCTCGATAAAGCGCATTAGATCTGCACCCAGCTCTGTTTCCCTTTCAAGGTAATGGGCCTTGAGGGCCTGAAGCGTCTTTTCAAACATCTCATCCCGTCCGGCCGGCTCTGTGTCCAGATGGAGGGAGAATGTGCCATAAACCGCGTCCTTCAGGCCTTTCATGTCCCATTCGTCGGCGTGCTTGTCTTCCGGGCAATAGGTGTAAAGCAGCTCGTCCACGGCCTCTTCCAGCATCTGGTTTATGCGCTCCTGGAGGCTTTCACCGCCGGTCAGTATCTCACGCCGGAAGGCGTAAATCTCGGTGCGCTGCTTGTTCATAACGTCGTCGTATTCAATAAGCTGTTTTCTTATATCGAAGTTGTGCGCTTCAACCTTCTTCTGCGCGTTTTCCACCGCCTTTGAAACCAGCCTGTTTTCTATGGGCACTTCCTCTTCCATGCCCAGGCGGTCCATTATGCCGTGCAGCTTGTCGGAGCCGAATATCCGCATCAGGTCGTCGCCAAGCGAAAGGTAAAACCGGGATTCGCCGGGGTCGCCCTGCCTGCCGGAGCGCCCGCGCAGCTGGTTGTCTATCCGGCGGGATTCGTGTCTTTCCGTGCCCAGTATGAACAGGCCGCCAGCCTTAAGCACATTTTCCTTGTCTGCGGCGCAGGCGGCCTTTGCGCGTTCCTTTGCGGCCTGCACTTCTTCGGGCGCCGGGTCCTCCTTGCCTGCCAGCATGTCCCTGACAGTGCCTTCGGGGTTGCCGCCCAGCACTATATCCGTGCCTCTTCCGGCCATGTTGGTTGCTATGGTCACCGCGCCGCTTCGCCCGGCCTGGGCCACAATCTCCGCCTCGCGCTCGTGGTATTTTGCGTTAAGCACGGCGTGCTTTATGCCTTTTCGCTTTAAAAGCCCGCTTAGAAGCTCCGATTTTTCAATGGAAATTGTGCCAACCAGCACCGGCTGGCCTTTTTTGTGGAGTTCCTCTATCTGGTTTACGATGGCATTGAACTTGGCCTTCTCATTTTTATATATGAGGTCCGAATTGTCCTGCCTAACCATGGGCCTGTGGGTGGGTATTACCATGACGTCCAGGTTATATATCTTGGCGAACTCCTCCGCCTCCGTATCCGCCGTTCCCGTCATGCCCGCAAGCTTATTGTACATGCGAAAGTAGTTCTGGAATGTGATCGTGGCCAGGGTCTGGTTCTCGTTTTCAATCTTCACGTTCTCCTTGGCCTCTATCGCCTGGTGCAGCCCGTCGGACCAGCGGCGGCCCGGCATCAGCCTGCCCGTGAACTCGTCCACTATCATTACTTCGCCGTCCTTTACCACGTAATCCACGTCCCTTTTAAACATGTGGTGGGCCCTCAGGCCCTGCAAAACGTGATGGACAAGCTCTATATTGCCTGCGTCGTAAAGATTGCCCAGCCCAAGCATCCTTTCCACCTTGGAGTTGCCCTCGTCCGTGAGAATAACGTTTTTGTTCTTCTCTTCCAGGGTAAAATCCTCTTCGGGCTTCAGGCTGGGTATTATCCTGTTTATCTTGTAATATTTGTCCGTGGACTCCTCGGAAGGGCCGGATATTATAAGCGGCGTCCTGGCCTCGTCTATAAGTATGCTGTCCACCTCGTCCACTATGGCGTAGTTAAGCGGCCTCTGCACATACTGTTCGATGGCGTATTTCATGTTGTCCCGGAGATAGTCAAAACCGAACTCGTTATTGGTGCCGTAGGTGATGTCGGCCCCGTAGTTCTGCTGCCGCTGCTCGTCGGTAAGCCCGTGGACGATAACGCCAACCTTCATGCCCAGGAACTCGTAAACGGGGGACATCCAGTGGGCGTCCCTTTTGGCAAGGTAGTCGTTTACGGTTACAACGTGAACGCCCCTGCCGTCCAGCGCGTTTAAATAGACGGGCAGGGTGGCCACAAGGGTTTTGCCTTCGCCAGTCTTCATTTCGGCTATCTTGCCGTGGTGCAAAACGGTGCCGCCGATAAGCTGAACGTCGAAATGCCGCATGCCCAGCGTTCTTTTTGCGGCTTCGCGGACGGCCGCAAAGGCCTCCGGCAATAAATCGTCCAGTGTTTCGCCGTTTTGCAGGCGTTTCCTGAATTCGTCCGTTTTTCCCCGCAACGCATCATCCGAAAGCCCCGAAAAAGACGGTTCCAGCGCGTTTATCCGCTCCACAATGGGCAGGACGCGCTTGAGTTCCCGGTCGTTTTTTGTACCGAATATCTTGCTTAGAAATGATTGACCCATAATGACTTATCATAACAAATGGGCATGGGCTGGGGCAAAAGGCGGGCGAGCGGTAAACCCGGTGGAAAACAATACATTAAAGACGGGTGGCGGCATGCTTATTGTATATTCTGATTTTCCGCCTGTAAAAGAAGATTTCTTTGCTCTGTCATTCCGGCTTGTCCGGAATCCTTTTTTGCCGTTTGCAGCGGCGTTTGCCGCTATGCCTGAATTCAATATTTCAAGTTATGCTCTTTTTTTGCGTGCGGTGTTCGCGTGCGATTAGGCCTTGTCTTGCTTCGGTTAATTCAGGGCTGTGCCGCGCGGCTCATATGAATACGGCAAAAGGCCAACGCCGCGCCAAAGGCCATTTCATCGGCTGAGGAGATAGCTTTTGGCTCTTTTGAATTTCAAGCGGGTTGCCCCACGAATGGATTTAACAGGGGGAAGTCCGGATTTCCAATCAGCAGGAAGATAACGGTGCGGATGGTTCACCGCCAGTAAATATGATAAAAGTTTTTGTGCAAGCCCTTTTCCGTTTGTTCTCAGGGGAAATCAATTCCCCATTCCAAAAAACCATGACGTCAATTTCATGAAGCATGTCATATTGACTGTGTCATGGCTGGCCGGGTTATGATGGCGCTGTGGGAGGCCATGCCTCTCGATGCTCTTTGAAAAGTGGACGGCAATAATGGCTTGATAACCGTTAAAAACGGAGGCTGATTGAACGGCTTGAACGGGCGGCAGTATAAAATGCCCTTTAAATCAAGATGTTGTAAATTTCGTATTGAACACTAAAAAAAACGCTGGAATGCAGGGCTATTCCTTCACAAACGGTTCCGGCAGAAGCTCCCTTATCGTATAGGTCTTCACCGAGTTTTTGGCAGGCAGGATAACCTTTATCTCCGGGGCGAACTCGAACAGCAGCTGCCTGCACCCCCCGCACGGGAAACACTGCTGCCCGGTATGGGAGGTTACAACGATGGCTTTCAGCCCAAGCGCCCCTTCGGATATGGCCTTGAGGAGCGCAACCTTTTCCGCGCATACGCTTAGTGTAAGCGAGGCGTTTTCGATATTGCACCCGGTGAAGATTCGCCCGTCCGCCGAAAGCACAGCCGCGCCCACCTTGAAACCGGAGTAGGGCGCCCTTGCGGCGGCTGCTGCTTCCCCGGCTTTTTTTATGAGTTCCTCAACAACTGCCGGCGTCATCAGTATTTGAATATCTCAAGAAGCTGGTCTGTGTCCGAGCGGTCCACAGGCAGGTTGGTCCCGTTGCGGAAATCATGCTCCGCCTTGTCCATGTTGCCATGGTAGGCGGGGTCCAGCTTTACCGCGTTGGAGAGAGCTTCCGCAGCCGGGCCGTACTGCCCCTCCGCATTGAGGGCCAGTGCCATCATGTAATATGCCGGGTAATTGTCTGCCACGCGCACTACGCTCTCTTTGAACGCGGTAACGGCGGCGGGGTAGTCCTTCTTCCTGTAATACGCCTTGCCAAGGTTGTAATAGGCCTTGTCCGGAGTTTCATAAAGCTTGTTGGCAAGCGCTTTTTTGCAGGCGGCTATGGCGCCATCGTATTGATGCAGGCCGTAATCCACCAGGCACAGGTTATTGTATGCCTCGGAGTATTTATGGTCCAGCGACACGGCTTTCTGGAAGGATACCTTGGCCTTGTCCAGTTCCTGGAACTGGATGTAAGTGTAACCCAGCGCGTTATAGACCTTCTCGTTGCTGTTGTCGTATTTGAGCGCCTTCTGGAATTCCACGAACGCGGCCTGGTAGCGGCCATCGTTGAGGGCGGACAGGCCAAGCTTGTAATGCAGCTGGCCCTCCCGGTAGTCCTGAACGGTAGCGCATCCGGCAAGCGCCAGGGTGAGTAAGACCGGAAGCAGGGATTTTTTAAGCATCATAAGAACTTACCAGAAAGGAGGCCGCCCTGTAAACAGGGCGGCTTATCTTTATATCAGCCTGCTAGCCTTCAGCACGGCGGCCAGTTTCTTTTTGTTGTCTTCAGACATGGAGCAGAGGGGCAGCCTGAACTCCTCCCGTATCTCGCCCATTAACGCAAGCGCGGTCTTTACCGGGATGGGGTTTGTCTCTATGAACATCATTTTATTAAGCGGCTCCATCTTGTAATGCAGCGCCCGTGCGGCCTCGATATTGCCTGCCTTCCACGTGTCCCAGAGTTTTGCCGCAAGCCCCGGCACGATATTGGCCGTTACCGATATGCAGCCGTGCCCGCCAAGCGCGTAGAGGGGCAGGGTGGTGAAATCGTCGCCGGAGATAACGGTGAAGGAACTGCCGCAGAGGCGCAGTATCTCGCTTGCCTGCTTCATGTCGCCGGTTGCTTCTTTAATGCCTGCGATGTTCTTTATCTCCGCAAGCCGGGCAACGGTTTCGGGCAGGATGTTGGAGGAAGTTCTGCCAGGCACGTTGTAGACTAGCAGCGGAAATCCCTTCACGGAATCTGCCACGGCCTTGTAATGCAGGTATATGCCCTGCTGTGTGGGCTTGTTGTAGTACGGGGATACCAGAAGGGCCCCGTCCGCGCCAAGCTTCAGCGCCTTGCGGGTTATCTCTATGGCTTCGGCCGTGGAATTTGCGCCAGTTCCGGCTATTACCGGCACCCTGCCTTTGGCGGCCTTTACCACAACCTCTATCACCCTGTAATGCTCGTCGAAATCCAGGGTGGCGGATTCACCCGTTGTGCCGCAGGGGATTATGGCGTCCGTGCCTTCATCTATATGCCAGTTGACCAGTTTCTTAAGCGCCTTTTCGTCCACTTTACCCTTTTTGAAAGGCGTAACCAGTGCAACCATAGAGCCTTCAAACATCATGATACCTCCTGTTAAATGTATATCTCACCCTCGAATACCTCTTCAGCCGGGCCTGTCATGTATACAACGGAGCCGTCCCATTCTATCTGGAGAATGCCGCCTTCAAGCAGTACGGCAACCTTTTGGTCCGTAAGCCCTTTCAGTATGGAGGCCACCGCCGAGGCGGACGCCCCGGTGCCGCAGGCCAGTGTTTCACCGGAACCCCTTTCCCATACGCGCATCCGTATCCTGCCCCTGTCCAGCACCTGCGCAAATTCCACGTTGGTGCGCTCCGGGAAGAGGGGATGATTTTCTATCAGCGGGCCGTACTGGCGCACAGGGAACGCGCCCGCGTCCTCAACGAATATTACCGCGTGCGGGTTGCCCATCGATACGCAGGTAATCCCGAAGCTCTGCCCGTTTATGGAAAGCTGGTAGTCCACCACCCTGCCTTCCAGGTTTACCGGTATCCTCTTTGCGTCCAGGACGGGTTCGCCCATGTTCACGCGCACCAGCGCGGCAGTACCCACCTGGCCTTTTGACAGCGACGGCCTGATAATGCCTGCTTTGGTTTCTATATCGAGGGTTTCTTTTCTGGATAAGTTGTGCTTCCATATGTAGGATGCCAGGCAGCGTATGCCGTTGCCGCACATCTGTACCTCGGAGCCGTCCGCGTTGAATATTTTCATCCTGAAGTCCGCGGAGCGTGAGAGCTCCAGCAGCAGCAGCTGGTCCGCCCCGATGCCGAAGCGCCTGTCGCACAGTCTTTTGGACAGCGTGGGCAGGGCCAGCCCGGTCATGTCGTAAGATACCCCGTCCAGCAGTACAAAGTCGTTGCCTGTGCCCTGCATCTTTGTGAATGGCAGAAGGCGGGTCACATTTCACCCCTAGTCAAATCGCGGTATGTCTCCCTTTTGCGCACAAGCCGGTACTCATCCCCGTCCACAAGCACCTCGGCGGGCCTTGGGCGTGAGTTGTAATTGGAGCCCATTGTGAACCCGTAAGCCCCCGCGCTCATCACGGCCAGAAGCTCCCCGCGAGCCGTGGCCGGAAGCTGCCTGTCCCTTGCAAGGAAATCTCCGCTTTCGCACACCGGGCCAACCACGTCCACCTTTTCAAGCGGCCTCTTTGCCTTGCGTACCGGCAGGATATCATGGTGCGCACCGTAAAGCGACGGCCTTACAAGATCGTTCATGCCGGCGTCCACTATCACAAAGTCTTTTACTCCGGAGGATTTCCGGTACAGGCATTTTGTTACAAGCACCCCGGCGTTGCCTACTATGGACCTGCCCGGCTCCACTATAAGCGTGACGTCCCTCCCTTTAATAAGCGGCAGCACCACTTTGGCCAGTTCCGCTGGGGCAGGCGGGTTTTCATCCTCGGTATACCGGATGCCAAGCCCTCCGCCAATGTCCAGATATTTCAGTTTCATCCCCTTGCCTTCAAGCAGGTCCAGAAGCGCCAGAAGGCGGTTCAGGGAGTCCTCAAACGGTTCAAGCTCCGTAAGCTGTGAGCCGATGTGCTTCTGTATGCCCACAACGCTTATGTTCTTCATGCGCGCTGCGGCCTTGTATGCAGGCAGCGCCTCTTTAACAGGAATGCCGAATTTGTATTTCTTCATCCCCGTGGAGATATACGGATGGGTGCGCGGGTCCACGTCCGGGTTTACCCGCAGGGCCACAGGGGCCTTCACGCGCATGAGGCCCGCAACCCGGTCTATCTCTTCCAGCTCGTCTTCCGATTCCACGTTGAACATCAGGATGCGGTTTTTCAGTGCCAGTTTTATCTCATCTTCGGTTTTGCCCACGCCGGCGTAAACTATCTTTCCGGCCGGAATGCCCGCTTTCAGCGCCCGGAACAGCTCGCCGCCGGATACGATATCAGCCCCTGAGCCTTCATGGGCAAGGGTGCTTAGAACCCCGGAGTTGGAGTTGGCTTTCATGGCAAAGCATACTATGTGCGGCACCGCTCCGAACGCCTTTTCATATGCGGTGAAATGCCGCCTTAGCGTTTTTGCGCTGTATATATATAATGGCGTGCCGAATTTTGCAGCCAGTTCGGCCAGCGGTATGCCCTCAGCATAAAGCTCCCCATGTTTATATGAGAAATAATGCATAGAAGACTTTTTTACCATATACGAAAAAGCCCTGTCAAAAGAATCTTTTCCGGGCTCCGGTATAAACGCTTTTTTTAAGGCCCGCTGGCAATCTATGTTGGATGCGACGAAATTGTAAATCCAAATTGGCGGCGCCAACATTTTTGCTGATACTTAGCGGCATCCCTTCCTTTATAAATCGGCCAGTTCCGGGTTGGCACGGTTTTTTCATATAAGGGATAACATGGAGGAACCCGCTATGATGCTTAAAGAAAAGGTTGAGGAACTGGAGAGGAAGGAGATAATGAACGCCCTCAGGGAGTCTGGCTGGGTTAAATCCAGGGCGGCCAGGGCCCTTGGGCTGTCTGAGCGGATGTTCAATTACAGGCTGAGGAAGTACGGCATCCGGCTTAAGAAAGAGGCGATTATGGAAATGTGACAGGGCGGCGCGGTCTTGTTCGCCTGGGAATAATAAAACGGCATAAGGGGACTGGTCCCCAGCCGGATAATTTGAAAGGAGGCGTAGAAGTAGATGAAGAAGGTTTTGGCGGTTTTGACTTTGTTGGTGCTGGCTGTATTTACCCATACTGGTGTTTCACTGGCTGATTCATCGCTTTCCGCCGGTGACATCAAGAACGCCATAGGCATGAGCATATATCTGCAAGGCGGTTTTACCGGCAATTTGCAGGGCAATGATACAAATGACTGGAGGGTTTTCGACAACCACGGCAACCAGTTCAGCCTGGACCTGGCCGAGCTTCAGTTCCTGAAAGCGCCGGCAGTGGGGCAGGTTGGTTACAAATTAAAGCTTGCGGCTGGCGAAACTGCCAAGGATATCCATTCGGTTGGGCTTGGCGCAAGCAATCCGGATCAGCCGTTCGACCTTACTGAGGCATACGTAAATTATACAGTGCCCGTTGGCAGCGGCCTTACGCTTCAGCTTGGGAAGTTTGTTACCTTTACCGGCGAGGAGGTAATAGAGGCCAGCGGCGACTATAACTATTCCCGCTCATTTCTCTTTAATTACGCGATACCGTTTACCCATACCGGGTTCATGGCGGGCTACACTTTCAGCCCAAAAATCTCGGCCAATGCATATATCTTAAACGGCTGGGACGTGGCAAGCGGCAACAACCACAGCCAGACCTATGGTTTGAGCACTACCGTAACGCCTTCTTCGGCATCGAGCCTGGTGTTCAATTTCCTTTACGGCCCAACGCAGGCGCAGGATAACCATGACAACAGGTTCCTGTTCGACTGGGTTGGCTCCGTAAGCCCTGTAAAGAACCTGACCGTTGCGGTGAACACTGATTACGCGACGGACAAAAATCTTGCCGGGCTGGGCGAAGATGACAAGTGGTATGGGATAGCTGGTTATGTAAATTACGTCTTCAATGATAAGGTAAGCGCCACGATAAGAGGCGAGGAGTTCATGGACCCGCAGGGCGCAAGGACCGGCTTTGCCGGCCAGCACCTGAAGGAGGTAACGATTACCGGGCAGTACACGCTGGCTAATAACCTTCTGCTGAGGCCGGAGTACCGGCACGACTGGTCCAACCAGGCCAGCTTTAACAGCAACACAAAGAAGTCCCAGGACACCCTGGCCCTTGGCGTGATGTACACGTGGTAACAGCAAGGTTTTTTGTATCAACGGAATTAATCGCCTTGGACAGGAGCAGATTCTTATGCCGTTAGCTGCCTGGTTTATTTTTGTCCTTGCGGCGGTGCTGGAGGTAGGCGGGGACGCCTTGATTCGGCGTGGGTTAAGGTCCGGCGGCCTCACTTTGATCGTAATAGGCTTTGGCGTGCTTGGCTTTTACGGGCTTACGGTCAACATGGTGAAATGGGATTTTTCAAAGCTGCTGGGCGTGTATGTCGGGGTCTTTGCCATTGTGAGCGTTATGGCTGGACGCTTGTTGTTCGGCGAGAGCATTGCCGTCCCCACCTGGCTTGGGCTTGTCTTGATAATTGCAGGAGGCCTGGTAATTCAGCTGGGTGGCAGATAAGGACGGATTATTCATTAAGGGTTTCAAGGAGGAAACTGAAATGTCTGAACAAACGAATTCACCTGTAGTAAAGCAGTCGCTTGGCCTGCTGGGCGCCACGATGAACGCGATGGCGCTGATAGCGCCGGGTGCGCTCCTGTGGCTAACCTATCAGTTGCAGGCCTCGGCCGCCGCACCAAGCGGGGCGAGTGTTGCGTCCGACATATGGCCGGGCCTGGTTGCGGCGCTTGTCATCGCCTTTCTGACGGCGCTCTCTTACAAGGAATTGGCAAAGATTTATCCTAAGGCGGGTTTTGCGGGCGCGGTTTATTTCGCAGAACAGGCATTTCTGGCCAATAAAAGCGGTTCGCGTAAGGCCGGCCCGGTTTCGATGGCCCGGTTGGTCAAAATAGCTACCGGGTGGGCCGCACACCTGTATTACTGGGTTTATCCAGGCGTTTGCGTGGCGATGATGGCGACAATGATCGGCTATATTTACCAGCAGTTTACCGGGCAGACACTGTCGGTTCCGGAACTGGTAATAATAGGCACTGTCTTTGCTTTCGTAACGGGCTATATTGCCTATCGCGGCATAACCGGCTCTACCATGACGGCCCTTTGGATCAATATCACTCAACTTGCGATGCTGATCATTTTCACCGGACTAGCCATTTGGTACAGGATCGCAAACCCGGAGCACGCAGCCCACTGGGCCTTTAGCGGCGCATGGGATGTCGTGAAGCCCCACACGCTGAACGGTGTGCTCATTGAGTCCACGATAGCCATCTTTTTGCTGGTCGGATTTGAAAGCTGCACCTCGCTGGCCGCCGAGACAAAGGAGCCTGAGAAAAACATCCCGAAGGCCATAATGCTCTCGCTCTTTATCCAGGGGGTGCTTGTCTATCTGGCCGGATATTTTGCCACGGGCGCGATGATAAGCGATAAATACTCGCTAGTAAATGCGGGCAAGACGCTCACAGGTATGGATGCGGCAGGAGCATCTTCCGCGCCCATTGGCGATCTGGCCATGCACATTGGCAATACCCTCCTGGGCGGCGTAGGCTTTGGCCTGATGATGACGATGGCGTTCACGGTAGCCATTGCCCTGACTGGCACTACTCTTAGCTGCATGAACACGGCTGCACGTGTGAGCTTCGGCATGGGCGAGGACCGTGAGGTCCCGAAATTCCTGGGCTATATGCACAGTAAATATGCAACGCCCCATACTGCCCTCTGGACGCTGGTCATTGTATCCAGCATCATAGCAGCCATTGGGGTTCAGTCCGTGGACGGCCTTACCGGTATAACGCTTGCCTCGAACATGGGCACGTTTGCTCTTTACGGCCTCATCTGCGTGTCGACTATCGTAGCATTCAAGAAACGCAATGATTTCAATGCGCTGAAGCACGGTCTCATCCCGCTGCTGGGGCTCATCGGAAACGCCATAATGGTGGTAGCAATAATCTACCTCTATCAGGCTGGCAACAAGGACTCGCAGCTTGAAGCCAAAATCTGCTTCTACATCGCAGGCGCCTGGGCGCTGATAAGCATCGGCTACGTCATCATGACCTCCGTGAGCAAGACCTACGGGATGAAGATGATATCGGCCATAATCCGGCCCGAGAAGCTTAACGTGCTTGTGGAAGTGCTTAAGGACGAGGACCTGATAATCGGTATGACTGCAACCAGGGTGGAAGGCTTTGGCAGGCAGAAAGGCCAGAGCGCCGGGGCCGATGTGGCCGATACTATAGCCTTTATCCCCAAGGTGCGCGTGGACATCGTGGTAAATGACTGGGACCTGCCCAAGGTGATGGATATTATTCAGGAGGTTTCCCAGAGCGGACGTATAGGCGACGGAAAGGTATTTGTTCTGGACGCCAAGGAAGCCATGCGAATCCGCACCGGTGAAAAAGGCGTTTACGCCCTGTAATGGAGCAAGTGGCACGCTTCAACGTGCCCCTGCTTGAATATTAAAAGGAGGTTTATTGATGAAAAAGATCGAAGCCATAATACGCCCCAATAAAGTTGGCGATCTGTGCGCGGCCCTGGAGAAGGTGGGCCATCCCGGCCTGATGATCTCCGATATAGAAGGGCACGGCAGCCAGAAGGGGCTTGAGGAGCAGGTGAGGGGCAAGACCTACAAGATATCCCTTCTTACCAAGAAGAAGGTGGAACTGATCGTAAAGGACCAGGACGCGGACAAGATAATCCAGACGATCCGGAAGGCAGTTAACACCGGGGCCATCGGGGACGGAAAGATATTTGTCTCCAGCATGGAAGATGCGGTGAGGATACGCACCGGCGAAAGCGGCGAGGCCGCCGTTTAAGTTGCCTGACACCTGATTCAAAGCCCGCGCAGAAAAAATTTTCTGCGCGGGCTCTTTTCAGCCCCGCAAATTTCATCCTTCATGCAGAGGTAAAAATAAGCAATGGTGAACATATAATAGTCGAATTAGCGAAATGGTGGAAATGCAAGCAGAACCGTAGTCAACGGAACATCAATTGCTTCGTTTCAAGAAATTAATATATATCATGCGGCGCGCATGAAAGGCGCAAAGGTTATTTTAGCAAGTGGGTCAAGCGCTTTTGAGTTATGGCTTGGCTATACTGCCGTATATGGCTTTACCGGGTTTCCTGTGGTTGGGGTGAAGCGGCCATCTGCTGTTTATTTGCGGCGTCCGCCGATATACCTGAATCTTAAATAGCCGGTTTTACTTTTTTCGAGGGGCTGTGTTCGCCTTCGTTCGCGGCTCACGTTATACTAGCCTTGCGGCATTACCCGCGCCGGAGCTGTTTCCAGCAAGGCACTTGCAGACGCACGCACGCGCGGCCCACTGCCGCCCCGGGGCGCGGACTTAGCGAACTAATTGATATGTGCAAAGATGCTAAAAAAGAAATTGCCTTTTGATTCGAATGCGGGGTAGAAATGCTGGAAGGCTCAGTTAAAGGATTTAAAATCAAAGCAGGGTTTAAACAGAGCGCGTGAGAAAGTCTTAAACTCAGAGGGAAACTGCTTGCCGAAGCGTGAGCTTACTAAAATCCACCGTTATGATGGGTTTTAAAATAAGCAAGCCCTTCTGGATGCTTGGCCCACCAGGCGTCAGTCATCAACTGGAAAACTTCTACGCGGCCGTTTTCGGAGTCCGCTACATAAATGCGGTCCTGGTTATCCACGGCAATGCCCTCCGGTATCAGGAACCTGCCAGGCTTGTCTCCAGGGTCGCCGAAGAACATGTAGGCGTGTCCAAACTCATCAAACACCTGAAAATTACAGAACTGAGCATCGGTAACAAACACAAAACCGTCCTTTGAAATAGCAAGCGCCTTGGGCCTGTCGAACATGCCGGTCCTGTCCCCGTGTTTGCCCCAGGTGCGTATTTCTTCGCCCTCGGGGCTGAAGACCTTAATGCGCCAGTTCATGGAATCCACTTCGTACAGATTGCCTTTCGCGTCTGTGGCAAGGCCAAGCGGATAGAACACATTTCCTTTTTTAAGCCCGGGTTTTGCCAATACCTTTTCACGCTTTCCGTAGATGCTGTAAGCGTACAGGCGATTGTCCCTGGAGTCTGAGACATACAGGATTTTCCTCGCCTGATCAAAGGCAAGCCCGGACGGCCTCTTGAAATCGCCATTCTGGCCTATGGTGTATTTGTCTTTATGGGTTTTTATGTCATATATATCTATTTTCTTTCCGTTAACGGCAGCTATCAACCCATCAGCGTTGTCAACGGCTACAGCCCCTGGCAAAGACCAGCCACCCATCGGGGTAAGCGAGGACGTTTCACCGGTATCAAGATTGAATTCATCTATTCCAATGTTGCCGGTATCGCTGACATAAACGTTGTCACTATCATCGACGGCAACTCCGTGGGGCTTCATGAATGACCACCCTGCGCCGGAAGCCCCGAGAAGCGCGCTGGTTGCATCCTCCCGTTTTACATCCTTAGACGAGTAGATTATTTTCAGAAGTTGAATTCGAGGCCTGTCCGGTGCCTTAGGCCAGTATATGCCGCTATAATCGGGCCGCTTTTGATTAACCGCACATCCAAACGCGAAACCGAGGACTATAGCAAGCAGAAGAAGATTACGAAAACGCATGACTATCTACTATATACCGGATTAAATTTACATGTCAAGAGTGCTGATACGGCCGGCTGTCGCAATGGAGAGGGCCTGCCCCATCAAGTTGAAAGGCTTGCCTGTATGCCTTTTCGGCTTCCACGCTGCGGCCCAGCCTGCAAAGCAAGCCGGCCATTTCCCGGTAACTGCCCGCATCAGGCAATTGCTGAAGGCTTATCCTGAATTCTGCAATGGCAGGCTCTGTCTTGCCCATCGCCAGATAGGCATTTGCAAGTTCGCGATGAATGAGAGGCGCTTCGCCGGCATCCAAATTTAGGAACAGGGCATCTTGAAATACCTTTGCCGCACCCTCATTGTCTCCCTTAAGCATCAGAGTGCCGCCCAGGTTCACGTAAATGCCCAGGTAGTATGGTTTTTTCCGTATGGCTTGACGGTATTGGGCGATAGCCTCATCCAGCCTTCCTTCTTTTCTGAGGACATCGCCATAATTCAATTCTACCAATCCATTATCAGGCGATGTCAGATGCATTTCGGTCCACAATGTGGAGTTATTTTTCCATATGGGGGCCCTTTTAAAATCCGAAGCTGCGTAAAAAACAAGCAGTGGCGCTAAAACGATAGGCACACCAAAAGACACTGCTTTCCTGGGCAGAAGGACAGGTTTTACAATATTGCCGCGCAGCAATTTCTCCAGAGTAATTCCCAAAGCAATGGAAAAGCCAGCCGCTGGCATGTAGAGGTATCTCTCGGCAAACAGGAAGTCCACAAGCCCGTGCAGGTCAAGAGCGGGCAGTAATGGGAGAGCGTAAAACAGGCCGGAAAATAAATACCCGTTCCAGATACCTGAAGACTTGCTTTTTCTGGATGACATGGCCAGAAATAAAATAAAACCCATGGTAGTGAGGGCTGCAACAAGGAATTTCCAGTCAAGCGGAAGCATGGACGATACCGGGTGGTAATCATAGCCTGGATTTAAATTGACAGGGGAAAAGGTTTTAAAAAGGTAAAGCGCGAAGAATTTCGCCCCGCTCAGTATGTCTGCAACTGAACCCAATTCCGGGTGGTAATCGACCCCGGTAAACCTGCCAAGCGCATTTATGCGCAACCAGGAATATGCAACCATCGCGCATAATGCCGGGATATATTTAATAATGGCAGAAGCTGCCGGCCTTGGGGATTTCTGGCCGGCCTGCGGGCTGGTAGCGCGCTGGCGCGCCAATTTACCCAAAGAGACATCGTAGGCAACAAAAACAAGCGGCATTGCAAAGGACGGCTCTTTGCTTAAAAAGGCGGAGAGCAACAATGAAAGCTCAAGCACAAAATATCCCGCGTATCCGGACCGCCCGGAATGTTTTATAAAAACCAGAAGGGCCAGGAATGAAAAGAACGCGGCCATCAGGTCCGGGAAAGCAGAAGACGATACCACAGCCTCCAGATGGACAGGATGCGCCGCAAAGATGAGGGCGGCCGCAATCGGGCCAGCCCCGGCGGCGCTTCCACCGTTTTCTGTCCGGCCGTGGCCGGTACTGGAAAAACATAAGCCTGTTACTTCACGTGCTAAAAAATAAACCAGAACAGAGTTCAGGGCATGCAGGGCAATGCTTGCCAGGTGCCATCCCAGCGGCCTAAGCCCGAATAAAGAGTACAGGACCATGTAGGCCATCTGTTGAAGGGGCCTGTAATAACTTGAACCAATTTTTTCAAAACCCCAGGCATTATTGAAAAAAGCCCGGCTGGCAAGCGCAAGACTCTTGATCCATGGATTTTCGACAATCATTTCGGAGTCGTCGCCTGCAAATCCATTACCAAGGCATTTGAAATAAGCCAGGAAGGTAAACAGAATAATTGTGGCAGGAACCAGGAACTTGCGGGGGAGCGTTTTCAGAACGGTGCCGGAACCGTGTTTTGCGCCAGGTTTCATGATAATAAAAACCTATTTACATGTGCCGCCGGCGGTCATCGGATCCAATTTAAGAGCCTTCCTGTATAAAGCCTTTGCTTCATTCCGGTTTCCCGAACGGCATAGCAGGTCCGCCAAACAGCGGTAGGCGACCGGGTCGGGGCGTTCCTGAAGGATCATCCTGTATTCACCGATGGCCGCGTCAATCTTGCCCATGGACTGATATGCGCGGGCAAGGTTGTAGCGGATAAGGGGCGCATCGCTTGTGCCGGAGTTGATTGAAAGGGCGGCCTCATACACCTTCGCCGCGCCCTGATTGTCACCTTTCAGCGTTAAAATGTCGCCCAGGCTGATGTAAGCGTCCATATAATAGGGTATAAGTTTGATTGACTCCCGGTACTGGGCAATAGCCTCGTCGAACTTCCCTTCTTTCTTCAGGCCGTCTCCATAATTGAAGTGCGCCATGCCGTTGTCTGGCGATTTGGATGCTATGTCGGCCCATAAAGAGTAATTGTTTTTCCAGACACGGGTCCTCTCGAATGTTGAAGCCCCATAGAAGGCAATCAGCAGAGTTAAAATCAGGAATATCAGAAAAGCAGAGGCTTTTTTAGACGGGAAGGCAGTTTTTACAAGATTTCCGTTAAGCGCGCTCTCAAAAAAAATCCCAAGCGCAAGGGAAAAGCCGGCCAGCGGAATATAAAGGTATCGTTCAGCAAAAAAAAACTGTATCAGTGCATGAAGGTCGAGGGCAGGCAGAAGCGGCAAGGCAAAAAAAAGGCCGGAAAAAAAATAACCTTTTCCGTAACCGGTTCCGGGCCTCCTGAATGAGGCATACAAGAAAAATACAAAAAGCCCGCATGCAAAAGCGGAAAGTGGCAGCTGCCAACCAAGCGGAAGCAAGGAGGAAACAGGACGGAAATCATATCCTGCGTTCAAGCTATACGGGACAAATGTCTTTAAAAGATAAAGCGCGAAGAATTTTACGCCGCTCAAAATATTCGATTCCAGCCCTATTTCCGGGTGGAAATCATTTCCGCCGAACCCTCCCAGGGCGTATAAACGCATAGCGGAATATACTGCCATGGCGCAGATTGAGGGGGCGTACCTGACAAGCGTCCTGACTGCTGGCTTTCCCTGTTTACGGCTTGTCATGGAATCAGCGGTTTTATTTAGCGAGACATCATAGGCTACAAAAACAAATGGCATGGTCAGGGCAGGCTCCTTGCTTAAAAAAGCGGCTAGAAGCAATGAAAACTCAATGGCAAAATATCCGGCGTATCCTTTTGTGTTTGTCATCCGTCCTGCACGCCTTATGAAAACCAGAAGGGCCGTGAACGAGAAAAATGCGGCCAGCAGGTCTGGAAATACGGCAGGTGAGGCCACCGCGTCTACATGTATCGGATGGGCGGCAAAGATGAGCGCGGCTGCGAGAGGCCCAATCCTGAGGCTTGCCTCGGAGCGGGTTTGGCCGGCAGCCTCCGTTTCATTTGGGAAATCTGGTTTCGCAGCGCCGGTTTCGGGCCTGAAACATATTGCAATTATCTGGAGTGCAATAAAATAAACCAGGGTGGAATTTATGGCGTGCAGCGCGATGTTGGCCAGGTGCCATCCCAAAGGCTTTAACCCGAACATGGCATAAAAAAACATATAGGCCAATTGCTGGAGAGGCCTGTAATAACTTG
Organism: Nitrospirota bacterium; assembly: GCA_021813405.1. Classification (GTDB taxonomy): domain Bacteria; phylum Nitrospirota; class Thermodesulfovibrionia; order Thermodesulfovibrionales; family JdFR-88; genus JAKAKS01. Next base: position 13,238 of record JAKAKS010000043.1, on the reverse strand, counting down.
AAAAGTCCTTGTCAAAACCCCACGCATTGCTAAAGAATGCCTGTCCGGCAAACGAAAAGCTTCTGATCCAATGGTCATTGATAATCATTGCGTTATCATCACCAGCAAAACCGTTGGCCAGGCAACCGCTATATGCGATGAACGCAACGCAAAGGACCAGAAGCACATGTGTCAGAGTGGTTTTTTGCGCCGTTGTGACCGCAGACATGAAAAAGAATAACGCATAAATGTTTATTTGCGCAACGTCCGGCTTTAAAAAGCGCCGGGCAATAAAAAAGGGGGCCCGAAGGCCCCCTTTTGTTTGCTGCAAAAGGGACTTATTTGTTGGTGTGGCAGTCCCTGCACATAGCGCTCTCGTACATCAGGTCTTTCGACTGAGTGCCGTTCCTCATGAAGGAAAGGTTCTTAGAGCTGCTGTTGTGCGGCTGGTGGCAGGTAACGCACTGCAGCGTGCCTGCGAAGAGCGGGTAAGTGTCAGAGTTGTACACGTTACCTACGATAACCCTGGCGGTGGCGCCATAACCAGCGGTGCCTGAAGGGTTGTAGCTGAACGCGCCGGGCGCACCCTCTGCGCTGTCATTCTGAGTGGTGATGGTGGCTGCGGAGTAAGGAGTGACTATGCCCATGTCATCAGCCTGGAACACGGTGAAGTTGACCGGGTGCTCGGCATTCAACGTGTAGCCGGAGCCGATAGCCCTGGACTGGGAGAAGCCGCCGTTGTCGGTGTCTACCTGCATTGCGCTACCGATGCCAGCCAAGGAGCCAGCGCTAGTAAGGTCAACAGATGCATCTGCCGGCTCTGTGAGCAAGGTGTCGTTGCCGGTGTCGCCGTCGTGGCAGCCAAGGCAATACAGTGAGTACACGGCCGGGCCACCGCTGCCCTTTATAACGTCTGAGTCCATGCTCATGGTGTTGTTCGGCATGGAGTCAGACACGTAGGTGGTCGAGTAGTGATAGTTGGAGCTGTTGTAGTTCCAGAGCAGCGTGCCCTGTGTCCAGCCCTTTACCTCACCTCTGTGAGGGTGGTGGCAGAATACGCACACCTGGTTGGTACCCGATACCTTGGCATCCGGACCGCTATTCGCAGTCATGTCGTGGGGCGATCCGAGAACGCCGGCCAGAGCCGCTGTGCCGATAGCGAGTATCAGCACGATAGCCAAAAGCAAAACCTTCTTCATACAAAAACCTCCTTGGGATTTTTTATACAGCGCAAAAGGTAAAGCAAACGTCATGCCAACTGTGAATAAATCATGAATAACGATAAATTTCCTTTAAATTCAATATGCAAACTAAATGGGAAAATTTTCGGTATGAAATTACTGTTGGGTGAAAAAACTCACCCATTGTGAAAAGACCCATAATGAAGTTTTTAAATGGTAATAATGGAAATGATGGAAGTTGCAATTACTATCCGGGCTGGGGGGGCAGGAAAAACAGAGGGAACCAATGTCTACTGTTTAAATTTATTATCATAGCTTCCAGAAAACCCCAGCCTTTCCCAACCTTTAATGATGTGGATGAATGGCCGCCCGCAGCGAAGCGGAGCTATCCGGCGAAGCCGGGGCACCCAAAAGATACCCTGGCCTCCAGGCCAGGGAGTGTTATTAATAAAACCCTTTATTTAAATGAATAGATTGAGGACCTGCTTTTTTTGACAGTGAGGGGCTCAACCGATGAAGACATATTGGCTCTGCTTTTGTGTGTAAGCGATTTGTAAGTTTTCGTGTGCTAGAGTTTGGCCGGACAGTTTTTTTCAGAAATTGCGCAAACATGTGCAGGCTTTTGTATGGCTCATATGAGCTTTCTATTTTTGCCTTCCAGTGCGGGTTTAATTCCCAAAACACCGGTCCCGCTTTCTTTTAAAATCAAAATCCAGTAATACATAATTCCTTCAAAGAATCTTCACGTTTTATTCATATTCAATGTGTTTGAGAGATAAAGCTAAGCTGGCCCAAAGGGGTTTTTCGTTTGGCATGCTATTTGTATGCTATAGAGCGAACCTTGTGCGATGTGGTTTAAATTTTTTCATGAAAATACGGGCTCATATGAGCCTTTTGAGGCAGGTAGGGCCACTCTGGAACATGTTACTGCGAAGCAATTATATGGTATATAGCACAGATTGTTGGGCATATAACACAGTTTTTAAGTTTTAAGGGGGAAACGAATGAACGGAACACTTGTTTATTGGGTGCCGGACGGGGCCAACAGGATGCGGGCATTAAAACTTACTTTTTGTGCCGATGATGACCGCGGGGCCATCCCGGATATCAGAAGGAAGAGGCTTGCGCGCATTCTTCAGGAAGCGGGCTGCCAGGGAGCAAAACTGAGTTACAGGGACTTGAGCATGATAATGCTTTCCTCGAAGGCCACGCTGAAGCGGGACATGCGTTTTTTGAGGAATCTTGGTTTAGAGCCGGGTGAGAATGCGGGCTCTGAAATGGTGCGCAGTTATTCCGGGGCGATGGAATCCGGCGTTTTGCCACCGCAGGCCCTGTATCAGGCCCATGACCATAGGGCAGGCGGGCCAGCCACTTTTATGGAGAAATAATTGGAATTCGGAAAAATAGAATATACGGCCAACGGAAGCGGACGGCAGCTCAAACTCACTCTGATAGACCATGGTGATAATGAGGTGCTGGATAAATACGGAATTACGGAGCTGCGGCGCAGGAGGGCCGTACGGCTGGCCAATGAGGCCAGCGAGCAGGGCGTGCTGCTTTCATATTTTGACTTGTCGTGTCTGTTGCTTTGTTCTCTTGCTACTTTAAAAAGGGATATAGCTTTCCTGGAGGGCCGTGGGGCCGGTATGCCTTTAAAGGGCAGAAGGAAAAATACGCCCATGAAAAACGCACGGACTGGTGTTCATGAGATTTGACCAGGCCGTAACAGGAAAGCAGGTGCGGCCGGGGAAGCTCAAAAACCATTTGGCCGCGGCCTGTTTGGTATTTTTTATTTTGTTTCCGGCAATTGCGGGCGCAATGGTGGCTCCCAGATTCAGCGGACATTATTATTATCTGGACTTTACCGCCGGCCTTGTTTACCAGAGAGAGTGGGGCGATATCGCTTCCAATTATTCCGTCTTTCAAAACTATACAAGCCATTTCAAGGGTTACATATATGACCCCAGGCTGGCGGCATTCGAGGTTACGGGCATGTATTACGATTCGGCCATGAACAATTTTTACTCAAGTGCGGGCTACACGGCCGGACTGAATGGGAATTTGTATCTGTTGGATACCCTGGATCCGAATACCGCCGCGCATTTCTGGAAATATTTCCCCAAGCCCATTTTTGTAAGGTTCGGTTATGAAAAGGCGCCGGGCGGCTCGGCCTACTATTACGGCTTTTCCACAACTTACATGAGGCAGGGTGTGCTAAGAATTCTGCCAGGCGATGGAAGGAAGGTGGAATACGATAAAGATTATCTGGTTAGGCAGCAGCATGTCGCTTACATGGAACAAATGTATAGCGCGGGGAATAAGTCTCAAAACAGCGGCAATGGCGGCAACAATAATGCAAATGGCAACAATGCCAATAACGGCAATAATGGTGGCAATGGTGGCAATGGTGGCAATGGTGGCAATGGTGGCAATGGTGGCAATGGTGGCAATGGTGGCAATGGTGGCAATGGTGGCAATGGTGGCAATGGTGGCAATGGCGGCAACAACAGTTTGGACAATAATAACGGATATGAAGACGGGAACGCTAATACGGGCAATAACGGGGAAACCGAAGAATTCTGGAGTCCCGCAGGGCGCAGTAGTGCTGGCGGAAGTCTGTCGGACCAGTTGACGGATTACAAGGAATTTACCGCGGTAACTTATCCAGTAATCAGCATGGATTTTAACCGCAGTTTCAGTCAATCAATTGGCAGCGAGCCGTTCACAACCACACTGGCGGATTTTAGGATGGACATGCATAATATTCCTCCTGCTTATGGCAGGATGATAGCTGCATATTCGTTGGGATTTTCTTATAATTATGTGGGCATCGGCACTCCGCAGAATACAACAGGCACTCATAATTTCAACTTATTCGCAAATGTAGGCAGGGCTTTCCCCTGGGGGACCGTTAGTGTCGGGTTGAACGGTTTTTACAGTCTTTATAATTGGGGTTCGGATTATGGCGGCATTCTTTCCGGCAATTATGCTTATATCGGCAGACTCAAGCATTATTTCAATTACACGTTGAATCTGGGAGGGGAAGTAGAAAAATCAAATGTGCTCGGAACCCTGTATGCCTATAATGCCTCTGCCAACGGTATAACCGGCTTGTCAAGGCTAAGGACCTTCAGGCTGAGCGATACGGAAACCGCTTTTTACGCCGCAACCTTCAATGCCGGAGTTGGTGTTGGCGACAGTTATTCGCCCCCGGTTGCGGGATCACCGCTTTATTTATCTAACGTTTCCACCAGTGCCGCCACTATTGCAGGCATCAGACAGTCATACACGAATCATTATTTAGACAGATACGAGTTGGCCCTGAGAGGGCAGGTTTCAAGCGTCCGGTACAAACATGCTACCCTTATAGCTTCGGCATATACCGGGTATGGCGGCGCGGGAATCGAACCCCAGGGCAATGGGGTGGTGCCTCTGGAACTTAACTTGCAGGCCACGTCAAGGGGGCTTGGGCGGCTTCAGCTTACCGGAGTGTACGGTTTTGCCACCTCTTTTGGGAAAGGGGCGCTGCCATACGTTAATACTCTGAGTACTACAGCTGAATATCGGTACCCCATAAAATGGGACTTGATGGCCATGGGCACCGCGGGCAACACGTTAACTCAGATGGATGCCGGCGTGAGTCAGTCGGCCTGGTTGGGGGGTGATTTGCTGTGGCAGTTATCTGGCCTTTCAGTCCTGCAGGTACATGGACAGATGTCAGAAAATGCGTCACATGTCGGCTCTGCCTCTTTGACCTACGAAATGTATGCCCAATACAATACCAGTTTTGCAAACAGGTCCAGTTTGGTTGCCAATGCAAATTACACGGGCGATCTGATCGCAGGCACTGCAACGAGGGGGATTTCCACTGCGTATAGCTGTTTAATTGGCGCATATTCAGTTGGCGCAAATTATACCCTTTCGCAAATGATAAATCCGCAAGGCAGTTCACTTGATGAGAAAGTAATGCTGAGCGTCAGCAGGTCATGGGCGACGGCATTCAACAGGTTATGGTAAGACAATGAAAAACATAAGGAGGACTGGAAAGTGAGCAGACTTAAACTTGTTTTAGCAGCAATGATGGCGGCGGCCTTTCTGGCAGTGCTGCCAGGGACAGGAATTGCCTCTGAACAGAAGGTTTATGCAAAGGTCAACGGGACGGACCTAACCCAGATTGACTACGTCGAGGCGTTTAATCAGGTTATACCTTTTACTTTTCACAGGTTGACCCGGGATATAATCGCAAAGTATAAGCCCCAGATAATGGAAAAGATGATAGATGACGAGCTTTGTTACCAGGAGGCGGTCAGGGCCGGGCTAAAAATGCCGGCTAAATTGCTGGAAGGCGAAAAAGAATACGTCATTGCCAAGACGGGCGGGGCAAAAGGGTTTGAAATGTGGCTAAAGGGGAACGGCATTACAAGGCAGCAATACTGGGCCTTGCTGAAAAGAGGCTGGCTTATAAAGGCTCTGAAAAGAAAAGAGATCGGTGACAAATCTGTTGTCACGGACCAGGAAGCAAGGGCCTACTATGAAGCAAAGAAAAAGACCTTTTTCAGGCCGGGGGCGCGCAAGCTCAGTGAGATATGCTTCAAGGTGGACCCGGCCGCCCCGGAAAGCGCCTGGCAGAAGAAGAAGCAGTTTGCGGAAAAGATACTGGACAAGATCAAAAAAGGCGCGAGTTTTGGCACCATGGCCTGGAACTATTCCGAGGACCCATACAGGGTAAAGGAAGGGGACCGGGGAATCGTGCACAGGGGTATGCTTGAGGACGCGGATATGGAGAAAACAGTCTTTCAATTAAAGCCAGGCGAGGTCAGCGGAGTCATAAAGACCCTTTACGGTTATAACATTGTTAAAGTGGAGCAGGTGTATCCTCCGCAGCAGCTTTCCTTCAACACCGTAAAGCAGGGGATAATAAGCTCCCTGACTGCCGATAAAAAGAAAAAGTTGACGGATGCGCTTATGAGCAGGCTGAAGAAGGGGGCCAAAATAGAAATCCTGGACGGAAAATGAACTTTTTGCAGTTCCGGGCCGGCAAAGCGGTTATAATAAAACGGAGGTTTTTGCTATTACCTGTAAAAACACCGTTTTTAAAACCGCATGAAGACCTGAAAGAGGACAAATGAAGAGATTTTGCGTATTGCTTCTTTTGATCGCCAGCGCCTGTACGGCTGGTAAGGCAGAGATAGATTATTCGCTTTCGCAAGGGATAATCTGGCCCGGCCCGCCTGAGAAGCCCAGGATAGAATACCTCTGGTCGATGGCAAGGGTAAATCAGGGTTTTGTTATCGCCCCGTCGCCTGGCCAATGGTCCGTGATTTCTTCTCCGCAAGCAGGGGATTCCGGGCTGCTTGTCTCCCCCAGAGGGGTTTTTGTGGACAGCAAGGACAACCTTTACGTGGCGGACCCGGGGGCGGGCCGCGTTGATATGGTGGATTTAAAAACCATGAAGTCCGATTTTTTTACCTCCGCCGGCTCAGACAGGATGGTTTATCCTCTTTCAGTTGCGGGCGGAAGTGGCAAAATATATGTCACGGACCCGGATTTAAGGAAAGTTTTTGCATTGGATGAAAAAGGCGCCTATCTTTTTGATTTCAAGGCCGGTTTCCTGAGGCCGACGGGGCTGGCTGTGGATCAGGCCAGGGGTTTGGTGTATGTAGTGGATACATGGGCCAACGATGTCTGCGTATTTGACCTTTCGGGCAGGCTGCTCAGAAAGATAGGCCATCGTGGCGCTGGCAATGGAGAATTCAATTTCCCCACATTCGCAGCCGTAGGCCGGGGGGGGACCCTTTACGTGGCCGATACCGGAAATTTCAGGGTGCAGATGTTCGGACCTGATGGCTCCTTCAAGGGGGCGTTTGGTGTGATAGGCGACGATTTCAGGGATTTTGAAAGGATAAAAGGGATAGCCGTGAGCAGGCAAGGATACATATTTGTGGCCGATGCCGGCCAGGACATGATAAAGATATTCGACAAAAAAGGCAGGCTCATGATGTTTTTCGGCCAGCAGGGTTCATATTATGGCCAGTTTACCCTGCCATCGGGCATATGTGTGGACGGGCAAAACAGGATTTTCGTTTCAGACAGTCTTAATGCCAGGATTCAGGCGTTTAAATTCCTGGGGGGTAAATGAAATGAGAAAGAGCTTTTTCCGTTTGCGAAAGCTGATACCGGCCGTGTCAGCCGTGGTTTTATTAATAGTGGGTACAGCTTTTGCGGCCCGGCTAACTGCGCCGGTGGTCAATCATGACAGAGGGTTTTTTATCCCCGCGCCCGTCCCTGTTGCGCCAAAGCCGGTGCAGAATCTTCTTCCCGTTTCCAGCATAAAAAGTCCGGGTTTGAGTCCAATGCCTGTTTCCAATACGCCAAAGCCGGCCTATAATATACCGGTAATTAGTCCGCCGCCGGCGATTAACATGGCAGCGCCCCAAAATAATTCAGACAATTCAGATAACACCATACCCACGCATATGGACCCGGTTCAGAATCCGGGTGGCTGCTCGTCTTGCCACTCATCCGGCGGAGGCCAGAAATCATGTTTTAACTGTCATGGCACTATTAAAACCTCTGTTCGTGAAGAAGCCAGGACTGACCTTGAATCGCTAAGGATGAAGCCTTCCGTTCACCCTTTCTGGACAACCGGGGGGCTTTATGCGAGATACCAGCAGAAGCCTCAGGCCAATCCTCTTGCCCCCAGGTACGTAAGCTGTCTGGACTGCCACAACCCGCATGAGGATACGCCGTCCAACCCGACCAGGGGTGCCATGGGATATTCGGCCGTTGGAGTGCTCGACAGGGCCCAGGCAGAATACGAGATCTGCTTCCGTTGCCATGCCGACAGTGCAAACAAGCCGGCGGGGGCTGAAAATCTAAGGCTGTTATTCAACCCGATGAACCCGTCCTATCATCCGGTAGAGCTTCCAGGCAGGAACATGCAGGTGCCAAGCCTTACAAAGGGATATACCACGGCAAGCACAATAAAATGCACAGACTGCCACGGTAACAGCGACCCCTCTGGCCCGATAGGCCCTCACGGTTCCGATTACGCTCCGATACTTGTAAGGCAATACAATACGCTGGACGGCCCTGAATCACCGGAGGCTTATGCGCTTTGCTATGGCTGCCACGATAGAAACAGCATACTGGGCGACCAGAGCTTTCAGGCCCATAAATTTCATATTGTTTACGAGCAGGCTTCATGCCATGACTGCCATACGGCGCACGGCAGCACCACAAACAGCTTCCTTATCCAGTTTGATACCTCCGTGGTGACAAACGGGTCCGCCGGCGGGCCGCTCATGATTTCTTACCAGGCGGGCAAACCTTACTGTTACCTGAGCTGCCATGGGGCCGATCATGGCATGACGCAGATAACTGGCCCGATGGGGTCGATGAAGTGGCCATGGTAAATCATCGCGGACTTTATCTGATTGCGGGCATCTGCCTGATATGTGTTTTAATGCTGTTTGGCGGCAAATCCCATGCGGACTCGGTTTCCGGCGTTGTGGGCTCCAAGCACGATTTGTCTGTAAACAGCGCGGCCTCAGAATATACATACCAGACTGAACAGGTGTGCGTTTTTTGCCATACTCCGCATGGCGCCATTAACGCCACTCCGGCGCCGGTTGCATCGAACACAACATTTTCATCCGCCGGCATATGGAATTCCGGAAGCATGGACCAGCACGAATTTCTCTGGAACAGAAGCCTTTCCAACGCGGTTTCCTATACGCCTTATGCCACGTCCACTTTTACAAATGCGCCCACCAATCTGCGCATCTATTCGCTTTTATGCCTTAGTTGCCACGACGGGGTGGGGGCCATGAATGTGCTGACGAATTATCCATCGGATGGCGTTAGGGGTGTGGGGGGAGGCTTGCAGATTGTTAAGGGTTATTCCCAGATAGGCGGAATAGGTGGGCCCTATACCACGGACAGTCCTGTTGCGGGGGGTGGGATGAACCCTAATATCGGCGGGTGCAATCCGGGCCAGCCTGACTGCGTGATGGACCTGGCAAACGATCATCCGGTAAGTATGGATTATACGTCCACCCTTGCAAACCCGGATCCCGAATTCGTCCCCATTGAAAATGTTGTGGCCAGCTCGCACCTCCTGTTTTTTCCCAGCCCCACGGACAACTGGGATTTCCAATTAGGGCACCGTATAAGCATGGAATGCGCCACTTGCCACGATGTGCATAATGAAGGGAATCCGGCTGATGTAAATGGCACATACCCGTTTTTAAGAGACACGCTCAATAAAAGCCAGCTTTGTGAGGACTGCCACAAGAAATAAGCAGGCACAGTGCCTTGCCATTTTGTAGCACTGTCTCTGCCAGTCTTTTAGGAGAAACATTTTTTCAATATAATGGGGCGAATTACATGTTTTGACTGGCGGGCAAAGAGTGCGGGATTCCCCCTCGGGGAAATCCTGCCGTGGTTGCTGATTGTGCCGGTTTATGTTGCTGCCAGGGTGCATTTTATAAATGTTCCCCTTAACAGGGATGAAGGCTCATTCGGCTATTTCGGGCAGGTCATATTAAAGCACGGTGTCCTTTATAGGGACATTGCGGACGGCAAGCCCCCCCTGGCTTTCTTCCTGTATGCACTGGCCCTGCTGTTTGTTCCCTCTACTTCCGCCGGCATCCATATCTTTTTGCATATTTATAATTTCCTGACCGTTGTTTCGCTTTACATTCTGGCCAGGGTTTTGTGGAAACGGGCATCCGTTGCGTTCTGGACGGCCCTGGTATACGCCGTGTTCAGTTCATCACCGGCAATACTGGGGTTTACCGCGTCGATGGAAATGTTCATGCTCCTGCCCATAACTTTAAGCCTGCTTTTTGCGGTGCTGGCTGTTCAAAGGAGGGCGCCGGCTTACTTATTGGCAAGCGGAGTATCTGGTTCTCTGGCGTGCTGGACAAAGCAATCTGCCGTGTTCAGCATCCTGTTTGTTCTTATATATGTTTGCGTTTCATTGAGAGCGGCCGGCAGGGAAAAGCCCCGGCCCGGTCTTTTATCCGGTTTGTTTCTATGGTTTGCGGGTGGGCTGGCTGTTTCCGCCATGATCACTGCTTATTTCTATTTCAAAAAGGCCTTGCCGGATTTTTTTTATTGGAATTTTATTTATGATTTTTATTATGGCAAGGCATTTACCTACGCAACCAAATTAACCATTTTAAAAACCAGCCTCCACAGACTTGTTATGGAAGACTTTCCGGTGCTGGGCATTGGTTTGTTTTCAGCGGTTTACGCGGCCTTAAAAAAAGACGGCAAGGGATATTTTATTCTGGGATTTCTTGGTTTTTCATTCATTGGGGCCTTGCCTGGGGCCGGGTATCCGCATTATTTTGCCCAAATTTTGCCTGCGGCCTCTCTGGCAGCCGGCTTCGGGGCAAGCGGCATTCTGGCAAACACGCGTGCCACCCTCAGGAAAATCGCATACCCCTTGATGGCGGCCCTGCTTATATTGGTTCCAGTCTGGGCCAGCGGCAAATATTATTTCCAAAAAAACCCTGATGCGATAAGCGGGCTCCTTTTTGGCTACAATCCTTTTCCTGAAGCCAAACAGATTGCCAAATATATCTCCGCCCGCACCGGACCGGACGCACGGGTTTTCATAATAGGGTCGGAGCCTGAAATCCTGTTCTATTCCCGCCGCATGAATGCAACACCTTACCCCTGGTGGGCGCATATCATGCCCACTCACCCAAGGTATCCCGATTGCCTGATAAAGACCTGGAAGGAGCTTGCGGGCAATCCGCCGGAATATATAATCGATATCCCCTTTTCCCCCTCTCTGGGTGTGGACTTGAAGGCAGCCAGCCCATACGTGGCCCGCATCGAAAGTATTGTTGGCAGATATTACCATCTTGAAGCCGTTATGGTAGTGGGCCGGGATAAGAGTTTTATGGTCCAGGGACCGGCGCTGGAGGACGGATTTGATGAAACTGCATCCGGAGGGGTGGCTTACCGGATAAGTCTGTATAGAAGGAATTACTGAGAGTGCAGACGCAAGCACGCGCGGCCCGCTGCGCTCACTAACCGCTCCCGCATTGCCAGGCACTTCAAAGACAAACATAAACGGCTAATACAAGGGCCCTTTTTGCCCACAGGGAAGCCTGAAGAGCCTTCATTTTTTGACATGCCGTGCAATCTTTTTTTATACTCTATTTGCCGGTTTTGAAAAACCAATGCTCAAGAAAAACCGTGTCCCGCTTATTTATATTTCACTTGCCATTGTGACTTTTATCTCTTTTTGGAATGTCACCCGGGCGGCATTTGTTAATTATGACGACCCTAAATATGTAACCGGAAATATCCATATACAGCAAGGCATTACCCCCCAGGCGGTTCGTTGGGCGTTCACAACTTTTTATAACGCCAATTGGCATCCGGTAACATGGATTTCACATATGCTGGATTTTCAGCTCTTCGGGCTTAATCCGGCTGGCGCCCATACAGTTAATCTCCTGTTTCACATTGCAAACACCATGCTTCTTTTTTTTGTCTTTCACCGGATGACCAAATCGGTTTGGCGCAGCGCTTTTGTTGCAGCGCTTTTTGCGCTGCATCCGCTTCATGTGCAGTCCGTTGCATGGGCATCCGAGCGGAAAGACGTGCTGTCTGCTTTCTTTTGGATGCTTGCCATGATTGCATACGTCCGGTATGCTGAACGCCCCGTATTAAAACGGTATCTGCCTGTTATTTTGTTTTTCGTTTTTGGGCTGATGGCAAAGCCCATGCTGGTGACGCTTCCTCTGGTGCTTCTGCTTCTGGACTATTGGCCCCTTCAGCGCTTTCAATGCGGATATGTCAGGACAGGGTCTAAATGGAGAATAATGCGCTCGCTGATTTTGGAAAAAATTCCGCTTTTTCTTTTTTCGGCGCTCTCCGGCATTGTTACGTATATTGCCCAGCGGAAAGGCGGAGCTGTTCAATCCCTTGGTTTAAAGCCTTTGAGCATCAGGATTGCAAATGCCATTTTTTCATATTTGGCCTATATGCAAAAAATGTTCTGGCCGGAGAACCTGGCTGTTTTTTATCCTTATCCAAAATCTTTTCCGGCCTTGGAGGTTGCCGGGGCCGGCCTGGTCTTGTGCGGCATTACAATGACAGTATTGCTGCTGGCCTTCCGGAATTCAGAGAGGCACGGATATCTGGCGCTTGGGTGGTTTTGGTATCTCATTACGCTTTTGCCAGTAATCGGAATCGTGCAGGTGGGCGGCCAGGCCATGGCTGACCGCTATACATATATTCCCCTTACGGGTCTTTTTATAATGGTGGCATGGGGGATACCGGAGCTTCTGCAACGGTGGCGTGTGCGGGGTAATGCCCTTTTTGCGCCCGGCGTGCTGGCGCTTGCCTGTCTTTCAATAGTTACCTGGCGGCAGACTGGGTACTGGCAAAACAGCATTACACTGTTTGGTCACGCCCTGAAGGTTACAGATGATAATTACATTGCGTATGCCAATTACGGCAACGCATACGAAGCGCTTGGAGATTACAGGAAAGCTATTGGATACTATGACAAGGCAATCGAAATAAGCCCTGGATTTGTTGAGGCCCTGTTTAACTGCGGAAATGCCTATGGCCATCTGGGCGATTATGGACGCGCCATAGATTATTACGGAAAAACGATCAATGCCGCCCCGGAATATTTCAAGGCTTATTTTAACCGGGGCTATGCATATGCAGCGCTGGGAAATTATTCGCAGGCAATTGTGGATTTCAAAAGCGCCGCCGGGCTTAATCCTGGAAATGGCGAGGCCTATTTTGCCATGGCAGTCGCCTATAAAAGGATGGGCGGTTCCGCAAATGCTTTAAGCGCCATAAAAAAAGCGGCCAAACTTGGAAATAAACCTGCCCGGGAGTTCCTGAAGAAATACGGAATTAACTGACTAAAAAATCAGCGCTTGTGAACGGCCGTTATGGAGAGTGGAGTCCGTCCACCTACCCGCACTGTATGTTATAAAAGAAAGGGAAAAAGGCAGGAGGACTTAGTGCGTCCTGGGTCTAAGAATCCTGAGTACTGTGTGTCCCCTGCCTCCCAAAGCCCTAATAGGTTGATTG